>JBGSWK010000071.1:0-92791 GCA_041752475.1 Pyrinomonadaceae bacterium
AAGTCCCTAATGTCGCCGAAGGTGACGGACAACATAGCGTAGCGAGAATCGCTACGAGTGGATCGGAATTCGTCTTCGGTCTCCGAAGGAGACGAACATAAATCGATGATTGTTGGTCACTTACAGCGACGAAGACGGGAATGCAACGTCACGTAGGGTTTCGCTTCGCTTCACTTCACCCTACGCTATGTTCTTTGTCTCCTTCGGCGACATTAGGGACTTTTGAGACATCCTCCTTGGCCTTTCCGGCGGCGGAAGCCGGCCCACTGCGGCTATGCCGCAAACGGCGACTGGGGGCGGCATAGCCGCGTCTTAAGTTGAGCGCTCCGGAAAGGCACAGGCCTTGTACGCACATCCGGGCGGCAAGCCGCAGGAGCGGCGATTACGTTAGCGTTACGGGCCGGGCGTCGCGCCTTTCATATCGATGAAAAGCTGCTTTCTGCGGCCGGCGTAAGAGTCGGGTTTGAAATAGTCTTCAAACCATTTGCCGGTTTCGTCGAGCAGGCGTTTGAAGCCGTCTTTTTGGGGATTGATGATCCGCAGATAACGCGGCCAGAAATGAACGAAGAGGCGGTCGAATTCGGTCAGGTAGATGTCTGCGACGCGCTTGTCGCCCTTGATCAGGAGCGAGTTCTCGTCGTTGTTCTGGATCGAATTCGCGCTGAAATTGGCCGAGCCGGTGAGGACGACCGGGTCGTCGGACAATGGGTCGATGATGAAGAACTTGTTGTGGACATACAGAATTCCGGCGCCGGTCGTGGCTTTCGTCGTGATCTCTTTCGCCCAGTCCTTTTCGGCCTTGTCGAATATCGCCCCGGCCGTCACCTTGACGTCGAAATCGTCGCTTTTGACGTTCTTTGCGTCCGAAGCGGATTCGAACAGGAGCAGGCGCAGATAGTCCTTGTCGTCCCCGAATACGGTCCCGAAGACATCGTCCATATTGAACGGAAAGATCATACAGACCAGTTCCTTCGCGCTGTCGATCAGGTCCGCGTAACTCTGCAAATGCGCCGGCTTCTGGCCGGTCTTTTTCGGCAGATCGCGCGGACTGAAAAAGACGTAATCGCCGTGCGGCAGGTTGATCAGATCCGTGTCAGGCTGAATGTTCGCGATGGCTTTCGCGAGCGAGCCCATCGTCGGGTCGCCGTCGAGCGCGGTCCAATATGCGAAATACTTCGCGGCGATCGCGTCGTCGACGACCCAATGGCCGGTGTTGCACTGCCCGAAGATGCCGGCCAGCGTGATGTTCGTCGAACCGGTCCAGACTTGTTTTGGCGTACCGTTTTCTAGGAGCACCATAAACTTGTTGTGAGGCTGGCTCGGTTTGGTCCGGAGGGTCTTAACGCGGGCGTCGAGCCCGGCGTCGTGGATCATCGACTTGTTGTTTCGCCGGACGGTGCCGTTCTTGTAAGTCTTGTCCTCGTACTGGTCGTCCTTCCCGCTGACGATGAGCTTGACGTCGACGCCGCGGTCGCTCGCCGCCTTCAATTCGTCGAGGAATCCGGGATACTGAAACTCGTAGAATGCACCGCAGATCGTGAACGTGTCATCCGTCGCCTGGCGGACGAACTTCAGAAGGCCGTCGGTCCAGACTTCCCGGCCGAGATACGCGAGCGCCTTTTCAAGCGCCTGGCCGCTGAGTTGGCTGATCGGCTTGTTGCCGAAGACCGGGTTTTTTGCGTAGCCCTGCGAGCCAGTCACGCCGAAGTTGAAATAGACCGAATGCTTCCCGTCCTGGAGTTTCTCGGTCGTCACCGTGATCGAGTTCTCGAAATTCGGCACGTGGCTGAGCGGCGTTCCAAACATCGGACTTATCGTGTAGGTGTAGGTCTGTCCGGGATCGACCGTGTAATCCTGCCAGTAGAACGTCTGGACCAGCGACAGGTTTTTGACCGCCGGATCGGTGTCGTTCTGAAGCGAGTCAAAGTGCTTCGAACCGTTGATGAACTTGTCCGGTTTCCCTGGGGATTCACGCTTGACGCTGAACCCCAGGAAGTCGGTCCCGAGCTTTTGCTTGTCGATATCGAACGACATCAGAACGGTCTGCGTTCCGGTGACAAAGTACAATTTCAGATCCTTGGCTGTATTTTTGAATCGCATAACATTTCGTCTCCTGTTACCAATGCCATTCTCGTCGAATTCCTTTCAGCGCCTAAGCGCCGACAGGCAAGAACTTACAGGAAGTTCACGCGGATCACCGGAAGCCGGTCGCGGGCCTTTCATTTCATCGCCTCGATCAGAAAATCATTTCATCGCCTCGATCAGAAAATCGTTGAATTTCCGAGAGCGTCGGTAATGATCCATAACCACTTCCAGCAAGTTTTCGCTCAGGAGCAGCTCGGGTTCTCGTTCGGCGACGAAGTACCACTGTTTGTTGAGTATCAACGGCGTCCGCGCTGCCGCGTCGGCGAGGTTCGCCGGGATTCGCTTGACGGCCTCGCCCCGAACGGCGCCGAACTTCTCGACGAATTCGGGATCGGTGACGAGATCTTCGAACCGCTTCGGATGCTTTGCGATGTAGTTGCGGATTCGGCCTATCTGCGAAGTGTCCGGGCCGTAGCAGCCGCCCATTATTCCGGCGGATTCCGTCGAAAAGCGCAAATAGATGCCGGGATAGCTCTTGTCCCGTTTGCCGCCGGCCGAGATCAGCGCCGTGCGGTTCAGGTTGTACGGAGACTTGTCTTTGGAAAAACGTATATCGCGGTTGATGCGGAGGATCGCCTCGTTCGCGTGGAGCGGAACGCCGAGGTCGAATTTCCGCATCTCGTCGATCAGGTCCTGGATGAACCGCTCGAAAGGAATCTTGACATCCTTCTCGTAGACGGACTTGTTGGAGCGGAACCATTCGGTGTTGTTATTGACGCGGAGGGCCTCGAAAAAGACGAAGAATTGCCGGCTGAAATAGGTCATCGTGCTCGAATTCTAACAGGATGTACCGGAAGTTCGAAGCGCCCGAAGGACGGTCCGGATCGACCGTTCCCGGGCCCGTCGGCGTCTCTGCTATAATCCTGAGTCACAGCAATTGCGCGCGAATTATGGAAACCGGGATCAGGCGGTGCCCGTACAAGATGTTTGTTCGACGCGAGGTTTATTATGCACTGTCCAAGATGCGGTCATCGGCAGAATTCGGACGAGATCCGCTTTTGCACCAAATGCGGCCTTGAAATCAGCGACGTCAAGGCTCTGCTCGCCCCCGAGGCTCGCGAGTCGAATTCGAAGAAACGGAAGATGGAATCGAGAAAGGCCGCCCGGCAGGGGATGATGTTGGTCCTTTCGGGCTTCATCGTGATACTTCTGCTCGCGATGCTCCGGGAATTCGTCCCCGTGTCGAAGGTCTTTTTCGCGCTGGCGGTGCTCGTCTTCATTATCGGCGGCGCGATCCGGATGATGATGCCGTCCCTTTTCGGCCGCGACGATCCGGACGAAGTCGTTGGCCGATCAGCCGTTAACGGCGCGGAAACGAGTGTGCTGTCGGGAGCGGCAGAAAACCTTCGATCACTCACCGAGGCCGAGTATCGTCCGCCGCTGGACTTTAGGGGCAACGCTTACGATACGAACGAACTGGCGGCGCCTCCGAGCGTCGCCGAAGACACGACCAAAAATCTCCAAAAAGAGATCGGTCAGACTGAGGTCCCGAAATGAACCTTGAATCCAAACCCGATGCTAGACGGTCGGCACGGTTTCGCCGCTCACCTTCCCGCGGCGTTTTGCTTCGCGCCACGTGCGAAGACCTTCCTTCGTCAATGAAAAGATTGTCCGGCGGTTCTGCAGAAGGAGTTTGATCCAAGCCGTCTTGCCCATCTGCGGGAAATAAATGCCGCGGAAGAACAGTCTGGCAACGAGATGGCTGATGCGGACCTGGATCGGCGCGTCCTTGATCAATTCGATGGCCTCGGCGTTTCGTTCCGGGCTGTACGAGCGCGACCAGGCGTTGAAGGTCTCGGTCTTTGCTTCATCGATCGTCATCTTCAAAGGATTGTGCGCCATCACGAACGGAGCGAAATCCAGCCAGTGCTTCGGACGATGGAGACGGCCGGCCTTTTCGAGCCTTTCGTACAAAGGAGTCGCCGGAAACGGCGTCAGTTGGCCGAAAACCGGAAGTCCGGGCGACCAAGACTCGATCTCGCCGACGGTACGGTCGGCGACGCCGACCGTATCGTTGTCCATCCCGAAAATGAACGAAGTGATCGCGTAAATGTTGCGCCGCCGCAGACCGTCGAGCACCGCCTGATAATTCGCCGGCTTCGAGAACGTCTTGTTGACGTCGGCCATATTTGCGGGATCGATCGATTCCATCCCGATAAAGATCCATTTCCCGCCCGCATCGGCGATGAGGTCGACGAGCTCCTCATCGGCCAGCAGGTTAGCGCTGATCTGCGCGACCCACGGCAGCGTCGCGCCGGCGGCGATCATATCGCGCAGAAGGCCTTTGAGGCGCTTTTTGTTGATCGCGAGATTGTCGTCGATAAAAAAGACCGCGATCTGGCCTTTTTCTTCCTTGGCGCGCGCTTTCAGACGCAGCAATTCCTCGACGACGCTTTCGTTTGTCCGGAACCTGATCGAATCGCCGAAAAATCCCGTCACCGTGCAGAATTCGCATCCGTACGGACAGCCGCGGCCGGTCTCGATCGGCACGACAAAGAATTTGCCCCATCCCGCGCCGAGACGCGACATCGGTCCTTGCAGGAATTTCGGAACGAGACTGAACTGTTCGAGATCGAGAGTCTCCCAAGGGATACGCGGATACGGCTGGAGCGTCGGCTTGATGTCGTTTCCTTTCGGGTCGAGCGCCGGTTGGTAGCGCTGCTTTAGTTCCCCGTTCGCGGCGTCTTCGACGATCTGCGCCCAATACGAGTCCGCTTCGCCGAGGGCGACTGCATCCGCGTGCTGCGGACCGCCGTCGAGTCCGAGCGCCTCGTCCGGGCATTCCGTCACGTGCGGCCCGCCCATCACGACCTTGATCCCGGCTGCGCGGAGCGAATCCGCGACCAGATATGCGCGGGCGACCATACGCGTCATCGCGCCGATTCCGACGAGTCCGATGTTCTCATCCTTGCAAAACTGAACAAGTTCGTCGCGCGTCATCGCCTTGGCGTTGCCGTCGATGAGAATAACCTGATGCTCTTTCGGTGTCAGCGACTGCAGCAAGAACATCCACAAATGGGGCATAAAGTTGCGGGTGATCCCGTTGTCAGGGTTGTAAAGTAAAATCTTCATAAGGCCACTCCTTCGAAAGGACCGCTTCGGCGTTCGTACTTAAATTTAGGGGAACGAAAAGTCCGGATGGTTGTAAAAAAACAATAATGATTGCATCATCGCACGTTCTGCATAATTTGGCTAACAGAAAAGGGGAAATAGTGAGCAGTGAGCGGTAAGCAGTAAGCAGTAAGCAGTGAGCGGTGCTAGGCGGTCGGCGCTCACCGCTCACTGCTCACTGCTCACTGCTCACCGCTCACCGCTCACTGCTCACCGCTCACTGCTCACCGCTCACTGCTCACTGTTCACTACTTCACCAACGCTCCCTTGATGACCTTGAAGAACGCCCACTCGGGAAGGAAGCGCCGCGCGAAGAGCATTCCTTTGGTGTTGACGTTGTAACGCAGTCGTTTCGAGCCGTCGGTGACCGCGTTCCAGACCGCCTCCGCGACGACACGGCCGTCGGGCGCGGTTTCGCCGGCTTTGAGCATATTCGGCAAAACGCGGTCGATGAACGAATCGTAAACGGCCAATCCCTCCTTGCGGGTGATGTCCGCCGAACGATCGTAGAAATCGGTCTTGATTGGCCCCGGTTCGATGATCTTCACCCGGATGTTGAACTGTTCCAGTTCGTATTGGAGCGACTCGCTGAAGCCCTCGACCGCCCATTTCGTCGCGTGATAGAGGCTGTAAAGCGGGAACGTGATGCGGCCGCCGACCGAAGCGATGTTGACGATCGTCCCGCGCTTCTGCTCTCGAAAATACGGCAGGATCTCGCGCGTGACGTTCATCAGGCCGAAGACATTTGTCTCGAACTGCCGCCTGATCTGCTCGTCAGACGCCGATTCGAAAGCGCCGACCAAGCCGTAGCCGGCATTGTTGACGACCGCGTCGATGCGCCCGAACTTTTCGAGCACGGCGGCGATCGCCGACCTGATCGAATCGTTGTCGGTGACGTCGAGCGGGAAACATTCGATGTCGGCGATGCGCTGCAGTTCCTCCGCCTTCTCCGGCGTCCGCATCGTCGCGGCCACGCGCCAGTTCTTGGACTGAAACAGCTTCGCCGTCTCTTTGCCGATGCCGGTCGAAGCGCCGGTGATCATAATTACTTTTTGCATAAGTATTTGGAGTCCCGTCTGGCGTCCCGTTTGGAGTCCCGCCTTCAGGCGGCCGCTTTCGACCCGCGACAATCGATTTCCTCACCGCCCTTGATCTGTTTGGATAGAAGTATATCAAACGCGCAGCGAACATTGCATGAGGGGCGCAACCCCTCCAAAATGATTTTGAAGTTTTGGCGCGAGACATTAGAATTAACGAAACGAAATTCGGTTTTCGTGGAGATCAGCGTGAGTCGCGGGTCGAAAGCGGCCGCCTGAAGGCGGGACTCCAAACGGGACTCCAAACGGGACTCCAAACGGCCGCCCCCAAAATATGAAATTTCTGCACATCGCCGATGTCCATTTGGGTTGCACCCGATATCAATTGCCGGAGAGTCAGCGCGATTTTTTTGATGCCTGGATCGACGTTCTCAAGCGTTACGCGATCGACGAAGAGGTCGATTTCGTCCTGATGGCAGGCGACTTTTTTCACAAGCGCCAGGTTCCGCCCGAGACGATGAACTATGCGTTCGCGGGACTCAGCCTGCTCAAGGATCACGGCATTCCGGTCGTTTCGATCGAGGGCAATCACGACCAGAAGCACACCGACACCGAATACAGCTGGCTGCGCTCGCTCGAGAGTTGGGGATTGATGAAGCTGCTCGAACCCAGAAACGTCGATGGTAATTTCGTTTACGAACCGTGGGATCTTGACTCGGAGAATTATGTTCGCGGCGGTTATCTCGATATCGGGAACGTGCGGATCTTCGGATCCGCGTGGTACGGCGCGTCGGCCAATTGGGCGATCCCGATGCTCACCGAAGCGCTCGGGAAATGCCGCCGCGAAGGCGCTTTTCACATTCTGATGCTCCACACCGACGTCGAGGGCCATCAGACCCATCCGATCCCGGCGCTGACGCTCGCAAATCTCAAGGAACTGAAGTCGGTGACCGACTACGTCGCCATCGGCCACACCCACAAATGTTTCGAGATCGACAACTGGGCCTTCAATCCCGGGTCGCTTGAGATCACCAAGATCGACGAATTTCGCGAAACGCGCGGCGCCTGGCTGGTCGAGATCGGCCCGGAAAACGAGGTCAACGCGACACACGTCCGCGATTATCATCAGCGACCGTTCCAGCGGCTCGACTTCGACGTTTCCGGCGTCGACGACCCGAAAGTGATCACCGACGGGGTCTTTGCGAAGGTCGATACCGAAGCCCGCGCCGCCGAGGACGGCAAACCCGCTCCGATCATCGAGGTCACGCTCCGGGGACAGCTCGGCTTTCCGAATTCCCTGCTCGAGACTCAGAAAATGCGTGATGAGATCCAGAAACGAACCGGCGCGCTCCACGTGCGGCTCAAGAATCACACCGTTCCGGTAGATTACGCGGTCGCCGCGGACCTTGACGACGACGTCTCGCGCGAGACGTTTGAGCGGCGCGTGATCGAAGACCTGATCCGCAACGACAATCGCTATAAGCTAATGGCGGAGTCGATGGCCGAGGCGGTGATCGGTGCCAAGCGGATGGTATTGACCGATGAAGAGCCGGAGAAGATCGCCGAATTCATAGCGCTCAAAGCGCTTTAGAAAACCATGTCAGACATCTCCGAAAAACTAATGGGCGTTCGGTTCTTGCCGATCTTTCCGTTGCCGCTCGTTCTTTTGCCGAACGAGTTGCTGCCGCTTCATATTTTCGAACCGCGGTACCGGCAAATGCTTAAGGACATTGAATCGAGCGGGAACCTTTTCGGCGTCAGCCATTTCGATTCCGATCAGGGCTTTGTGACCCGTCCGGAGCCGGGTTCGACCGGCTGTGTCGCCGAGGTCCGCGACGCGGAAATGCTGGCGGACGGGCGCACGAATATCGTCACCACCGGCCTAATGCGTTACCGGCTCCTTGAATACGCCGAGACCAACGACGAATATCTCGTCGCGGACGTCGAGTTTTTCGAGGACGAGCCGGATGATTCTCCGGGGCTCAAACTGCTTGCGGACCGGGTTTTCCTGATGTTCAAAAGAATCGCGCGTGCGGCGCACGATCTCAGCGGACAGCGCAGTCCGCTGCCGGACATCCCGCAAAGCGACCCCGAAACGATGTCGTTCCTGATCACCGCCGCTTTTAACCTTCCGGTTGAGATGAAACTCCCGATGCTCGAAACCAGTTCGACGGTCGACCGGCTCGAACGTTTGCAGGAGATTCTCGCGGGAACCGTGGGTAAAATGGAAGAGTCCGCGCATATCCAGACGATAGCGCGGACAAACGGTCATTCAAAAAAGAAGGTCGACTATTGAGTCGGTGCCGGAACCCCAAGCGACTGCTTGAAGAATTCGATGACGCGGTTGTCATATTCTTCGAACTGCTGCAGCGATGCATTGACAAGATTCGTTCCCGACGGGTAGAGGTCGGTCTTCGACTCGACCCTGGACGAGTTGGGAAAGCACTTTGCAGCGGCATTGGTCGATTCCTGCAGCTCGGAGTTGTCTCCACCGGCAAGCAGCAGAATGTTGCGATTTTCGAGGCCGCGGGCGACCGAACACACCGATTCGCTCCGGTAGCAGCCGTTAAAAAAGAAAAGCGGTGCACCGAATCTTGCGAATCGCGAGGTGATCGAACTTGCGAACGGGAATCTCTTGCCGATCGCCATCGACAACAGAGCGTCCGAACTTTCGGGCACCGAGTCGAGGGCGATCGCCGAGATCGTGGAGTCTTTGGAAGCCGACATCACACCGACCAAAGCCCCCATTTCAGTTCCGTAAACACCGATATTGGCCCCGACCAGCGGCGTCGATTCGTCGACTTTCAGGCCGCGCAGGTACGTCACCGCCGAAACAGCGTCTTCGGTCTCGCACCCGCCAAGCGTCGAAAACCGCACCGGCGGCGCTTCGCCGTGACCCCGTAGGTCGGGCATCAAGATCGTAAAGTCGGTGGCTTCGTTGATACGAACGCCGAGATTTATCAGGTACGAACGGTCGGTGCCGTACGAATGGAGCATAATTATCGCCGGCGATCCGGGCGCACCGCGCAGCAACCATCCGCGCGAGTTGGTCCCGTCGGCGTTTTGCCACTGCTCATCGGTAATCTGCGCACCGCGCGAACTGAGTTGACCGTATTTTTCAGGCGTGATCAGATACGTGTTCTTGGGTGCCTGAGACGTTTGAAATACGAGCCAAACCGAAGAGCCGACCGCCGCTCCGACGAGAAGCAGGATAACCGGGAGCAGAAGCCGGGAAAAACTCTTGAAAAGCCGTTTTGTACTTGCCATATTACTAGCTCTGTTTTGAATTGATTTCGAATTCGAAGTGCAACTTGAAAGCCGTTCAGCGTGTCTTAGTGATAGTCCTCGAAAAAGGACTTTCGGGAAGCTGTCTAAAATGTTACCATATTCGCCACTGGCTAAGGAAGATATTTTTAATGACAATGAGATTGCCGCTGTTGACCCTTTTAGTACTGATTTCGGCTGTTGTTTCTTCAGTTTTCAGTCAGGCACCGACGTCTTCCAAGACGCGGTTCTTCCCGCTTGAAGACCTCCGCGAGGGAATGCGCGGAACTGCGCGAACTGTCTTCCGCGGATCTGTCTCTGAGGAATTCAATGTCGAGATCCTCGGCGTCGTTAACGGGGCTATCGGTCCGAAACAGGATATGATCATCGGTCGCATCAGTGGCGGAGAGTCGGACCGGACCTTTGTTTTCGCCGGGATGTCGGGGTCTCCCGTTTACATCGACGGCAAACTTGTCGGCGCGATCTCATACAGTTTTCCGTTTGCCAAGGAGCCGATCTGCGGCATCACGCCGATCTCGCAGATGATCGGGATCTTCGAACAAAATCAGGCCCAACGGACGCGGACAAACGAACCGCGCTCGATTTCCTTTGGCGAACTGGCGGCGACCGATTGGAAGCCCGAACTGCCGAGGTCCGCGGCAACTTCCGGTGGACTCCTGGCGGCGGGCGGCGGAAATTCCGCGATGGCGGCAGCCGCCGGACAGTCGTTTCAGCCGATCGCGACACCGATCGCGTTTAGCGGGTTTTCTCCCGAGACATTAAAGGTTTTCGCGCCGCAACTGATCGAAGCAGGCCTGCTTCCTGTCGCGGCTGCCGGTGGTGCGGCGCGAATCACTCCTCTAAAACCCGCCGATGAAAAGACGCTTCTGGGCGGCGACTCGGTCTCGATGCAACTGACGCGCGGCGATTTCAGCCTCGCTGCGTCGGGAACGGTTACGTTTCGCGACGGCGAAAAGATCTACGCATTCGGTCATCCGTTTCTCGGTCTCGGATCTTCTGACCTGCCGATGTCCGAATCGCACGTCGTAACCGTCGTTCCCAATCTCAACAACTCCTTCAAACTCGCCGTCCCCGACGCGATGGTCGGATCGATGACTCAGGATCGCGCCACTGGCGTTTTCGGAAAACTCGGAGTTGCGCCGAAAATGATCCCGGTTGAGATCGAACACGAAACAAGCCGCGGCCAGATCGAAAAGTTCAATTACGAGGTTGTAAATGACGAGTTTCTGACGCCGTTGCTTCTGAATATCACGGTCTACAACGCGCTGATCTCCAACGAACGGAGCCTTGGCGATGCGATGGTCGATATCAGCGGCGAGATCGAGATCGAGGGTCAGGAACCGGTGAAGATCGCGAACCGCCTTGGCGGAATGCAGGCGACGCAGTTCGCATCTTTGTCGGTCGCGTTGCCGGTCAACGCTCTCCTGAAGAGCAATTTCGAAGGACTCGAGATCAGCGGGATCAAACTGAAGATCGCATCGACTGACGGCGCAAAGTCGGCGATACTCGAACGGATCGCCGTCGACCGGACGCGGGTTCGCGCCGGAGAGACGGTGGAAGTCCAAGCCTATGTTCGAACCGCTTCGGGTCGTGTTTTCGTTCAGAAAATTCCGCTCAAGATTCCTTCGGACACTCCCGCCGGCGCGATTTCGGTAACCGTCGGTGACGGTAACGCGATTCAGCAAACGTCGGTTCTACAGCAGTTTATTCCGAAGTCTCCGGCGGAATTGATCGCGACGATCAACAAGATGCGAAAGGCCGACCGGCTGTATTTGCAAACATTCAGAACGACGAACGGTGCCGTGATCGGCGCCAGCGAACTTCCCAACCTGCCACCTTCGGTACTTGCAACACTCAATAACGATAGGATGGCCGGCGGATTCAAGCCGACGGTTCAGTCAGTCGTCGCCGAGCAGGAGATCGCGCCGGCAGAGTTCATCATTTCCGGTCAGCAGACGCTGGCGATCGAGGTCGTTAACCGCTGATCAGATAATTGTTGATTGTAAATGGTTGATTGTTGATTCAGCGCGCTTTCGCCGATTAACAATTAACCATTTGCCATTTACAATCGCAATATGAACGAATACTCCAAACTCCTCGAGGCGGCGAGCTTTTCGGCGAAAAAGCACCGCTTCCAAACCCGCAAAGGCGCCGCCTCGGAGCCGTACATAAATCATCCGCTCGAAGTCGCGAACATTCTGGCCGGCATCGGAAACGTCACCGATCACGAAATTCTGATCGCGGCCATTCTCCACGACACAATCGAAGATACCGAAACGACCGCCGAAGAACTGACCGAGTTGTTCGGCGAACGCGTTTGTTCGATCGTGCTGGAAGTTACCGACGACAAGTCGCTCCCGAAAGCCGAGCGCAAGCTGAAACAGATCGAACACGCACCGCACATTTCGGACGGCGCGAAACAGGTGAAACTGGCGGACAAGATCAGCAATATCACCGATGTTCTCGAGAACCCGCCGCACGACTGGTCGAAGGAACGCCGTGTCGAATACGTGTCCTGGGGACAGAAAGTAGTTGCCGGACTGCGCGGTGTCAATCCGGCGCTCGACCGGCATTTCGACGATTTGGCCGCGCGCGCGAAGGCTATTTTGGAATAATCCCGAATTGCACGATCGAATCGAGTAAACCACGGCAGGGTGCTTATCTGAATAGACGGACCGACCTTTGCAACCTAGCGCTTTGCGGCAACGCACGTATCCGTAAACGCAAGCGTCGGTCTTCCCGCAAAGTCGCCGAGGCGCAAAGTTCGACTTTAAGGCATCGGGACATTATTTCAAAAAGCCTCAAATTGTCCTATTGCGAAACCGATCAAAGTTCGACCTGCATCAGATGATCCGTTTGCGGGTCGGAGCCGAGTTGGAAAACGTGGTCGCCGACGATCCGGAAGCCCTGTTTTTCGTAAAATCTCTGAGCTCGCGGGTTAAACTTCCAAACGCCAAGCCACATTGCATCGCAGCCGCGTTCCCGGGCGAGACTGAAGCATTCGTCCATCAACCGCTGGCCGACGCCTTTGCCGATAAACTCCGTCGTCGAATAAAGCCGACAAAGTTCGACCGGCCGCGCCGCCGCAACCGGTTCTTCGATATTGCCGAACAGGAGTTTCGCGTATCCGGCGGGTTTTCCGTCGATCTCGGCGACGAAGAAAACGGCGTCCGGATCGGCGATTTCCGCCGCCAAACGGGTTGCGGTAAAAGCTTCCGACATATACGCGTCGAGATCGTCAGGCGCGTTCTTCGGATGATCGTGAAACGCGTCCCAAAATGTCGTAAATGAAAGATCCGCCAACATTTCGGCGTCGGCGGATGTTGCGGTTCGGATCAACATAAAACAGTGGACAATGGACAGTGGACAATGGACAGTGGGCAATGGGCAATGGACAGTGGGCAATGGACAGTGGGCAATGGACAATGGACAGTTCGTTTCTTACGTAAGTTAGTGAATTTAAGGTGGGCAATGGACAATGGACAGTGGACAGTGGACAGTGCGGAGTTCAGCAAAAACGCTTGAAATTAATACCTTAAATTCACTAACTTACGTAAGAAACGAACTGTCCATTGTCCATTGTCCATTGTCCACTGACCGCCGACCACTGACCACTGACCACTGACCACTGATCATTTCCCGCTCATTATCAACTTCGCGATCGTCTGGAGCTGCATATTCGATGTTCCTTCGTAGATCGAGCCGATCTTTGAGTCGCGCCAGAATTTTTCGACCGGATAGTCTTTGACGTAGCCGTAACCGCCGTAAAGTTCGATCGCTTTCGACGAGACCTTTTCGGCGACGCGCGACGTGTAAAGCTTGGCGATCGCGGCTTCCTTCAGAAACGGCTTGCCGGCGTCCTTCAAGCGCGCGGCGTTGTAGGTCACGAGCCGCGCCGCTTCGATCTCGACCGCCATTTCCGCAAGCTGGAACTGGACCGCCTGAAAACTGTTGATCGCCGCGCCGAATTGTTCGCGCTCGGCCGTATATTTGAGCGCGCACTCAAAAGCGCCCTGCGCGATGCCGAGCATTTGCGCCGCGATCCCGATTCGGCCCTCGTTGAGGGTTTCGATCGAGACCTTGTAACCTTTGCCGACCTCGCCGAGGACATTCTCCTTCGGAACATTGCAGTTTTCGAGGATCAACTCGGTCGTCGAACTCGCGCGGATTCCGAGTTTGTCCTCTTTCTTGCCGACGGTGAAACCCTCGAAGCCCTTCTCGACGATGAACGCCGTTATCCCGCGATAGCCGGCTTCGAAATTGATGTTCGCGAAAACGATGAAGATCTCGGCCTCGTTGCCGTTCGTGATCCAGAGTTTCTGGCCGTTCAGTTCCCAATGGTCGCCTTTGTCGACCGCTTTCGTCTTGAGCGCGAACGCGTCAGATCCCGAACCGGCCTCGCTCAAGGCGTAGGCGCCGACGCGTCCCGTCGCCATTTGCGGCAGGTATTTCTTTTTGATCTCGTCGTTGCCCCACCGCATAAACGCGTTCGTGCAGAGCGTGTTGTGAACGTCAACGAACACCGAGACGCTCGCATCGACACGCGCAAGCTCTTCGATCGCAAGAATTGCGTTAAAAAGGGTGGAACCCGCCCCGCCGAATTCTTCGGGCGATTCGATCGCCATCAGGCCGAGTTCGAAGCATTGTTTGATGAGTTCCGGGTCGAGTTTCGATGCGTGTTCCATCTGCTCGACGCGCGGACGGACCTCGCCTTCGGCAAACTCGCGGACGGACGCCCGAAACAGTTCTTCCTCTTCCGAAAGATCGGTCAAAGCCGGTGTGTAATCTTCTCTTTCCAATTGCGTTGCGCTCATATTAAATTTCCTTTTGAAAATGGTCTGAATAAGTATTAGTAATTACATCATAAGACGCCGCAAGCCTTCAAGCGAGGTAATCGGGCAGCACGATTTCGTCCGAAAGTTGCGTGTCCGGGACGGGAACGCCGAGGCTTGTTTCGACCGGCACGAGGCCCGCCCAGATCGGCAGATCCATATCCTCGGCGTCGTCGATCGGCATTCCGGTTCGGGCTTTTGCCGACGCGTCTTCGATCCGGATCCTGATCACCGTCGTCACGTTCAACTCCTTTTGATTCGGCAGGCGCGCGTCTTCCCAACGTCCCTTCAGCACCGAATCCGAGATCGCCTTGAGCGCGGCCATCTTTTCTTCGTCGTCTCTGACGGCCTCGCCGGTTCCGAAGACGACCGCCGAACGGTAGTTGATCGAATGGTGGAACGCCGAACGGGCGAGCACCAGGTCGTCGACGATCGTCACCGTCAAGCAAAGGCGCTGTTTCCCCGCAGCCTCGCCGAGCATCCGCGAAACGTTCGATCCGTGGATGTAAATGTCGTCGTCGACGCGGCCGTAAAGCGTCGGAATGACGAACGGCTGGCCATCGACGGCGAATCCGAGGTGGCACAGATAACTCGCGTCAAGAATGCCGTAAATGGTTTCCCGGTCATAACTGCCGCGCTTTGCAAGGCGACGGACCTCGTTCCTTTCGGTTTTTTCAAACGTCTTTTGATCTGATTTCACACTTATTTTCCCAGCTTTTGGATTACTTTTTCGACCCGCTTTCTTCTTGATTCGGTCTTCAGTTCGCCAATGCGCGAGCCAAGAATGAGGGCAAAACGCTTGGCGTCGATCTTCCGAATCGCCTCGAAACCGCGTTCGGCATACATCGGGAGCTGATTCGATGGGCAGCTTTCGAATTGTTCGGCGATCTCCGCGCCGACCGCGAATCCGTTTGACGCGAGTTTGATCACTATCCCGACGTAATGATCGCGGGTAATGACCGAGCCCGAATTCGCGATCTCGCGAAGCGATTCGAGACGCCCGAAAACAACTCCCGGGTCGAGATGCGCGACCGCGTCAACCGCCGTCATCGCGCCCCAGACGATGCGGTTGCTCTTGTGCCCGAGCAGTTCGAGAAATATGCCGACGTGCTCGGCCGCAAGTTCCGGCGCGCGTTCGGCGACCTCATACAAAACCTTGATGATGTCGGACGCGACTTTCGCGTTTCCGATGTTCGCGGCGAGTTCGCGAACCGCGGCTCGATCGCTCTCGGCGACGATCCGCGCGGCGAGTTCGACGTTCGCCTTCTCGTCGCGACGCGCGCGATTCGCCCCGAGAAATTCCATTGGTGACGCGGTCATACCCTAATCGGCGTAACGATCGGCGTAAGCGACTCGCTTTCCGTGCTCGACGAACCGCCGCAGTATTCGAAGATAGAGCGCCCAACAGAAAGCGGAATTTCGAAAATGGGCGCTCTTTTCGGGCCAACCAGCATGCCGGAATCGACGCAGTGTGCCGGAACCGCTTTCGGACAACGAAAAACCGACCTTCGTACCGATCCAGTCGTCCGATGCTTCGGTTATCGTCAATTCAAATTCCCTGTCCGAATCGAGTTTCGAAACGCGCGCCTTCCAACGGTATTCGGGACCGAAACCGAGTTCGTATTCTCCGCCGACCGAGACCGTCCCCCGGCACGTTTCGGTCCACCATTCGTCGAGAAGTTCCGGCTCCGAAACGCCCGCGAAAACCTTTGCGATCGACGCTTCGATTGTCAGGTCAAGATCGATGTCCGGCAACTTTTTCCAACCTCCGCGATTTTATGCTAACTTCTGCGGGTTCTTACGCCAACTTTGGGGATTTCGTTTCAGTGAATTCAGGTGGACAAGTCGTTTGCGGTGAGACGATCAACTGAGCTAGCATCATTCAAGCGAACGCCGCCACGATGAATCCGACCAGCGCCAAACAAAGTTCCGAAACGAACGCCTCGAAACACCTCAATCGTGTAAAGATCGCGGCGATAGTTCTGACTTTGCTCGGTGTCGCGCTTTTTGCCTATTTTCTATATGCCGTCGGTGTCCGCGAAGTTCTGGCGGGCATCGGACGCATCGGGTTCGGCGGCTTCGCGGTCGTGATCGCGATCTACTTTGTGCGCATCGTCATTCGCGCCTGGGCTTGGGCGATCTCGGTGCACGAACCCTACCGGCTCACGCTCCGCGACACGATCCCGGCGGTGATCATCGGTGAGGCGATGAGCAGCATCATTCCTCTCGGCATCCTCGTTTCCGGTACATCGAAGGCGGTCGCTGTCCGGAAAAGGGTTCCGCTCGTCGTCGGGCTCTCGTCGGTCGCCACCGAAAATCTTTTTTATTCTCTCGTTACCGGATTGTTCATCGCGTTCGGGGCCGGCGCGTTCCTGCGGTCCTTCGACCTCGCGGACGGTTGGGCGATCACGATCGACGGCTTGCTCGCCGGGATCGCGCTGCTTCTGATCCTTGGAGTCCTGATGGTCGTCCGCCAATGGCACTTTGCGTCGGCGATCTGCGAGCGCCTTTACGACCGCGGTCACTTCCACGGTTTGCTCGAACACGGCCGGGTGCAGGTTCGCCTTTTCGAGAATCTGATCTACGGTTTTTACCGCCGATACCCGCGTCGCTTTCTCCCGATCGTCAGCCTGCAAGCCGTCTTTCATTTTCTCGGCGTCCTCGAGATCGTCTTTCTTCTTTGGAAACTCGGAGAGGTGCCGAGCCTTTTCAATGCCCTCATCCTCGAATCGGTCAGCCGTTTGATCACGATCGTTTTCAAACTCGTCCCGTTTATGATCGGCGTCGATGAAGCGGGCGCCCAGTTCGTCACGGAAACGCTCGCCATCGGCGTTGCAGTCGGCGTGACCCTCGCGATCATACGCAAGGGACGGATTCTGTTTTGGGCTCTGACCGGCGTGATCCTGGTCATCAACCGCGGGATGTCGCTGCGCGAAATCGGGCGGATCGGCATCGCCGACCTGTCAGAGTGAGGCGCGGGCATTAACCCGAATTACGCAATAACGGTCCATTCGGCGGATTGGCGCACGGCGTGCCGAACAAACACGGACTGTTTCAAATACTTTTGCATCATGCACTTGAAATCGTGTTTCTTGAGAGAAAGCTGTTTGCCCTCGAAATACCCGAAAAACACCAAAAGATCCTATTTCCGCCACGTTTTCGTGTATTTCGCGTGTTTAGCGGAAAAGAAGTTCTCTAATGCGTATCTGGGATTAAACTACTACTTGTCAATCGTATTCCGCGTTCTCTATACTGAAACAACGGCGCAGGATCGCCAATCAGGAGTTAACTGTTGAAACCGAAAATACACCAGGGAATGCTGACCGCCAAGGGCTTTCGATTCGCGATTATTTCGGCGCGTTGGAACGATTTCCTGACGTCGAAACTGGTCGAGGGCGCGCTCGACGCGCTTGAGCGCCTTGGAGCCGATGAATCGGATGTTGAGATCTTCAAGGTTCCCGGTTCGTTCGAACTTCCGCTGACCGCGCGCAAGGTTGCCGGGGGCGGAAAATTCGACGCGGTGATCTGCGTCGGCGCGGTAATTCGCGGTGAAACTCCGCATTTCGATTATGTCGCCGGCGAGGCCGCGAAAGGCACTGCGCAAGCGGCGATGCAAACCGGTGTGCCGGTGCTCTTTGGAGTGGTCACGACGGACACGCTTGAGCAGGCGATCAATCGGTCGGGAGTAAAGTCGGGGAACAAGGGGTTTGAAGCGGCAATGTCGGCCGTCGAGCTGGTCAATTTGTACCGCGCGATCGACGGCGAAAGAACGGCGGACGTGAAGGAAAAGGTTTTTCCGCACGTAGTTTGATAATACGAAGGATCTATGGGAACACGGCGCAAGGCTCGTGAATGTGCTCTTCAGATGTTGTTCGCGGCGGACGTTTCAAAAACGTCGGGCGAGGAATTGACAGTTGCGTATTGGGATGAGATCGGAGAGACCGAAGTGGATGAGTCGCTTCGGGACTTCTCGAACCGTTTGGCCGTCGGTGCGCTTGAGAAGATCAAGACCGTCGATGAAACCATCAAGACGCGCGCCGAACACTGGCGGATAGAACGAATGGCGATCGTCGATCGCAACGTGTTGCGCCTTGCCGTTTACGAGTTCCTGTTTGAAGACACGCCGCACACCGTCGTTATCAACGAAGCGCTCGAGATCGCGAGAAGATTTTCCACGTTCGAAGCGACGCAGTTCATCAACGGCATCCTCGACGCCATCAAGCAGGATCTTGAAAAAGCCGAACCGAAATCTACACAGCCGTCATCCGGTGAAATGTCCCAAGTTTCCTCAGGTTAGGAAGAGTCGAGCGAATGGACGATTTTCGCCAAAACTTTCTCAACGAGCTCACCGAGCCCCTTGCAAAGCTTAATCGCCGGATTTCGAACGAATTCACAAGAGAAGTCCGACTGGACGCGTTCAGGCTGATCCACACGGTTAAGGGGACGTCGCGCACGTTCGGGTTGCCGCAGATCGCGTTGATCGCTGCCGATCTCGAAGCATTGCTCGCCGACGGCGAGGCCGATGACCGGCAACGGGTGACGATCGTCGAACAACTCGGCCGGCTGATCGAAATGCTGGCAGACCCGAAAATCGAGCCGATGACCCGATCCCGTCCGTCGAACGTGCATTTCAACTCAGGGCCCAACCTATTTTTCAGCCGCCTTCGCGCGGAAATCTTCAAACAACTTTCGACAACCGAGAAGTCCGCCTTCTTTTCAGCGCTCACGGACGGACGCGACATCTTCGCCGTTCGCGACAGCGTCCGGTTGGATGCCTTCGCCGAGGAATTCGCCGCGCTGCGACACCGTTTTTCGCGAGACGGCGAGGTCATTGCCGTCCTGCCAAACACCAATGACCAAGAGGGTCCTGAACGTATCTGTTTCGGGCTGATACTGTCCTGTCCGTCCGGTGTCGGCCCGACCGGGTGCGCGGCGGAGGACCTCAATGTCCGTTCGCCGGAAAGTTCGTGCTTCGAGCTGTTCTCCGGCATCGCCGAACACGTCGAGCGGCTCCGCAAAGAGGCTGCAAAAACAGTACGTCTCGACATTCTCGCCGACGATCTGGCGCTGAGAGGCCGCTCGCGGCAGATCTTCGAAATTCTGCTTCACTTAACGTCGAACGCCGTCGATCACGGCATTCCGGAGTCGGGACGCATCGAGGTCGCCTTTCTGCGAGGCGCGTCGGGCTGCGAACTTTCGGTTGCCGACGACGGGGTCGGTATCGGCGATGCGTCGACCGGAATCGTGTTCGAACCCGGGTTCACGACACTTTCCGCGCCCGCGGCGAATTCGGGCCGCGGCGTCGGGCTTTTTGCGGTAAAATCGGCGGTTGCCGAACTGAACGGCAAAATTTCGTTAATTTCACGTAAAGACTTCGGCACGCGTTTTGAGATCACGCTGCCCGAATAGTTATGACGACGAGTTTCAGACGGACAATTGGAAATTGCTTGCTGCTCGCGGCGTGCCTCGTTTTTTCGGTTCCCGCCTATTCCCAGGACCTGCCCGACGAGATTCGCGGTTACAAGGTCCATCAGGCCGACGTTTTGGTGACGAACCGGGACGTTCCCGCCGGCGACGAAAAGCCGGACGCGCGGGTACGTGTCGGCGATCCGGAACTGACCGATAAGTCGATTTCGGGGATCACGCTTGAGGTGATGGCCGAATTTGACTCGCTCGGCCACAGCGGAACCGTGGACTTCCTCGCCTTCAATAATTTCAAGGTCAACGGAATGGCGGTGAGCATTGACGATTATGAAGTTTCGTTCGAATTCAAAAAGAACGAGACGTTTCTTTTGCCGAAACCGATCAAGGTCTTTGTCGGGACGCTTCAGACGCTCCGCGGCGCGCTCGGCGAGATTCGTGATTCAAAACCCACGTGGGAAGTGACCGGGACGGTCTTCGTCTTCGGAAAATTCAAGAAATGGGGAATGAAATTCAAACGCGTCGTTCCGGTCGAGGTTCGTTTGACGGTCAAGAATCCGGTCCGCGGATCGACATTGCTTGGTTAAGGCCCGGGCTGCTTGGCCGCGGTGATCACTTGATCATTTGTTCCCCGAACGCCCGCTACGGCTTCAAAAGCAAACAATCAAAGTCGGGTCTTAATGGCTCGACCATTTTCTGTTTGCAGGCTTTATGAAACCGCGATAGCGAACTCGTAACCGTTGGAACTTTGTGGAATTCAGCCTGCTTTGACGCCGAATCTCGTGAAGGCGATCCTGATGTACTCTGCCCAGCGGATGAAGAACGTAAATACGCTAGACCAGGGAGCCGGGCAACTCAACGTTGACGGCGCTGTCCAATTGGCGAAACTCCTCAAAACGACGCTGCCGACGTCGAACGGCTCGGCGCTGCTGTCGGCCTCGCTTCCGAAGAATCAACGCTCGACTATCGCCGGACAATACGCGTACTGGGGCAAAGGCGTGATCACCAATTACGGCTTTCTGTACGGCAACGACCTGATGAACAAATGGCAGGGAATGTATACGAACGGCGTCATAATGGGCGACGGCACACCGTTTACCGGCGGAACGCTGAGGCGCTCGACCGCATTAACCTCGGGGTCGCTGACCACTTATCAGGGCGCGATAAAGAACAACGGTGTCCTGATGGGCGACGGTGTGATGATGGGCGATGGTGTCTTGATGGGCGACGGCAACCCGAACTGGGCCAACGCGATCTACGGCGACAACGCGGCCGGGATGACATCGGCGAACTACTAACGAATGGACAACCACGTCGCGCCCCCAAATGGTCAAAGGCCGGATCGGACTGATCCGGCTTTTTGCTGCCTTTCGATTTCCCGTTCCGCCGAAGGATCGCGTCGGCGAAGAGAACTTCTTTCCCGCGAAACACGCGAAATTTACGAAAACGGGCCGGAAAAGAAAATTCATGCGCGTTTTTCGCGGGCAAACAGCTTGCTCTCAAGAAACACAATTTCGAGTGCCTGATGCCAAGGGACTTGACGTAGTAAATGTCCGTTCGGCACGCCGTTCGCCAATCTGCCGAATCGACCGCCGATGCATAGTTCGCGATAAGTCACAATGACCGAAAATAATCGGCTTGAATCGGTCACAATGATCGAACGTCTTCTTCGCTTCTTTTCTAAAGTAGCCATAACTGATTGTAAATATGGCACTTACTGCGTTGAATACGGAATGGCACGGGCATTGCACCACTGTATAGCGTCATTTCTCCAGAATTGGAGGATTACCATTATGAAGAGACTAAGAAAATTATTGTCAATGTTCGCACTTGCCGCGGTCTGCCTCCAGGCGGGTGCGCTTTCTGCTATCGCTCAGAAACAATCTCGCGTTAATGCCGAACTGCCGGTTCAGCCGGAGGTTCTACAGACCAAGCGTGAACGTGTTTCACCCGATCTGTCCGAGATGGCCGCCGACGCTCAAAACGGTTTGCGTTCTGACGAAAGCGTCCGCGTCATCATCCGCGTGAAATCGGAAACGGGCCTCAACGGAATGTTCGGCAACAGTTTTACCACCAAAGAACAGGAAGAGATCTTCAAAAAGGAAGCCGAGAACAATCGAACGGCCGGCGGGATCATTCTTTCCGACCTGACCGAGGCCGGCGGAACGATGTCGAAGAACTTCGAGCGGCTCGGGTTGGTCAGCGCACGATTGCCATTATCGCAAGTCAACAAGGTCGCGAATTCGGACAGCGTCGAATACGTCAGCCTCGACAACGAGGTCAGGGGACTCGGCCATGTCGGATGGACCGGTGGTCTCTACAATACCGGAATTTCCGATCGCGGCGACAGTGATCCGAACACCTGGCTCATCGGGTCGGGAATCGGCGTCGCGGTGATAGACAGCGGTGCGTACAACTCGCACGATCTTTTCAAATACTGGAATGATGTTTCAAAGGTAACGTCCTATGACTTCACCGGCGGCAACAACGTCGCCGACCAATTCGGACACGGTTCGCACGTCGCGTCTATCCTGTCGGGCGACTATCGGCTTGGCGGCGCGGCGTATGAGGGTATCGCCAGCGGAGTTTCGGTTTACAGCCTCAAAGCCCTGAATCAACTCGGCATTGGATACACGAGCAACGTGATCGCGGCCATCGACTGGGCGATCGCAAACAAAGCGGCGACGAACATCCGCGTTATCAACCTCAGCCTAGGCGCTCCGGCGTCGGACAGTTATGTCAACGATCCGCTTTGCCTCGCGGCACGCCGCGCAGTCAACGCCGGCATCGTCGTCGTCGCGTCCGCGGGCAACTGGGGCAAGAACCTCTGGGGCAGCAAGATGTACGGCGGCATCAACTCGCCGGGTATCGAGCCTTCCGTTATCACGGTCGGCGCCGTCAACACGTTCGGGACCGACTGGCGCAGCGACGATCAGGTCGCGACATACAGTTCGCGCGGCCCGACGCGCGGCTGGGTGACGTTGGCGAACGGCGCCAGAAAATACGACAACCTGATCAAACCGGACATCGTGGCGCCGGGCAACAAAATCATCGCGGCTCAAAGCCCGAACAACGCATTGGTGACGATGTTCCCGAGCCTGAATGTCTCGGCATCGACAACCACCGCTAACCAAAAGCTGATGTATCTCAGCGGCACGTCGATGGCGGCTCCCGTCGTTTCCGGCGCGGCGGCCCTGCTGCTCGACACCAATCCGAACCTGACGCCGAATCTCGTCAAGGCGATCCTGCAGTACACGGCGCAGGTCATTCCGAACACAAACACCTTGGAACAAGGCGCCGGACTGCTGAACATCGATGGCGCGGTTCGGGTCGCACGGCTTGTGAAGACCAACCCGAGCACCCTATCCAACGGCAACTCGATGCTTGCCAACAGCTTACCGAAGAAGCAAACCAGCGTTATTGCCGGTGAGACGATTACTTGGGGCAAAGGTGTCGTATCGAACTGGGGGATCCTCTCCGGTGATGAACTGATGACCAAATGGCAGGGCATGTATGCCAACGGCGTTTTGATGGGCGACGGAACGGTCTTTTCCGGCACCACGCTTTCGAAGGCATCGACGAAGACCACCAGCAATGTCAGCCTTTACCAGGGCGCGATCAGAAACTCGGGCGTGCTCGTTTCAGACGGAACGCTGTTTCTCAGTTCGAAAGATATGGCCGGCAGCCCGACTCCGTTTACGAACTCGCAGGGCGTTCTCGTCAGCGACGGTGTTTTGATGGGCGACGGCGTTCTAATGGGCGACGGCGTTCTGATGGGCGACCAGTACCGCGCCATGGCGACAACGACCTATCTTGGGGACAACACGGCGTGCATGCAGCCCGCGCCGTAACAAGTGGACAACCACCTCGCATACTCAAACCCAGCAAGGGCCGGATCGAAAAGGATCCGGCCCTTGCTGGGTTTGAGTGTTCGAGCAGTCTCCGGCGACGCTTACGGCAACATAAATCCGAGATCGTTGACCGGGAAATTCACGATGTTAGGAAAGACGAACGACAGATCGGGATCCGTCAGGCCATACCAGCGGGCCAGCGTTCCGGCGTACTGATCGACGCCCGTCGTCGGAAGCCAGCGACCGCGCGGCGCCGTTCCCGTATCGATGTCGTCCGGCCCGCCGAGTTGCAATGTCGGGAAAATACTGCCCGAACCGTCCGGCCGGGTGCTGCCGTAAATGTTGCCGCCGACGACCGACCCGCCAAGAACGAGCATATGATTGCCCCAAGCGTGGTCCGAGCCCACGCCCGAACCGGCACCGGACGGATTCAGCGTCCGCCCAAAATCAGAGAGTGTAAAAGTCGTCACGTTGTTCTGAACGTTCTGGACGACCATTTCGTCGTAGAAGGCTCGCATCGCCTGACTTAACTGTGCCAAAAGCGCGGTTTGGCCATTCTGTCCGTTCGTCTGATTCTGGTGCGTGTCGAATCCGCCGAGTTCGACGAAAAAGACCTGCCGGTTGACGGTCAGATCGTTCCGTTTTTTGATAAGCCGCGCGACCTGTTTGAGCTGATTTCCGAGGTATGTGTTCGGAAACGCCGCCGTCACCTCCTGAAAACTGCCGAGGGCGTTGCTTGCGGTCTGCGCCTGGTCGGTGATGTGGCTCGTCGCGTCAACCAGGCGCGAATCGAGATCGACGGTGCGCAGCTCGGCGAGCGCCGCGTTGCGCGCGTTCGAGAACGGATCGTTGCAGCACGTCCGCGAGTACAAAACCAGGGTCTCGTTGAGTGGCGTGTTTGCGTCCCTGACGACGAGCGGAGTCGTCGTCTGTCCGAGCGTGAACAGTTGGGTCCCGGCGATAGAAGTGATCATCGAGATCTGACCGTCCGGATTGTTCGCCGCGGTCGTGCGGTCGGCGATCTTGCCGCCCCATCCGACCGGCGTCGGAGAATCGGCCCGCGAGGTCTGCTGCTGCTGAACCTGGTCGGAATGCGAAAAAAGCTGAAACGGACGCCACGCGGGGTTTTGCTGATACTGCGTCTTCGTCATCGGTCGGATCAGGTTTCCGGTATTCGCGACAACCGCCAGTTTGCCCTGCGCCCAAAGCCCGTGAATGCCGTTGTTGATCCCGCCCTGCTGCGGCACCGCTCCGAGACTCGGGTGCAGACCGTATGTCAGGTTTCCGAGCCGCGGAACCGCGACCGGCAGCAATTGATTCTGCGGGACGGCCAGTCCCTGTGCGGCGCGGGACGACGCATAAGCCGAGTAATTGCTCACGTTTGCATCGGAATGGTTGGGAACGATCAGGTTGTTCCCGTCGTTGCCGCCGGCGAGGAGGATGCACACCAAAGCGCGATAATCGGACGGGACGAACAGCCGGTCCGCATCGTCCCCGGCGGTCTGCGCCATCGCGCTCATCAGCCCGAAATGCCTCGCCTGCGTCGCCAATCCAAGCATGCTCACGGCGCAGCACGATTTTTTCAAAAACTCTCTTCGATCTTCGTTCATCGTCTTCACCTCTATCTCTGGATCTGGTACTGCGACGAGGTCGCAACCAGAAAAATTGCCTGCTTGGCCTTGAGATCCGCCGCCACGTTGAAGTTTATCGCCGTCCGGATCTTGGTTTTCATCGCCTCGGACATCGTGCCGTGCATCATCTTCGTGTTCAGTCCCTCGATCAGCGCGTCGCCGTTGACGTCGGCCGCCGCCCAGCCCGTCGCCTCGGAGACGTCGATCGACGTCCCGCAGGGAACGTATGGATACGGGTCTGACGGCGTCGCCGGGGTAAACCCGATATTGCCGAACGACAGGAAGAATATGTTGTTGATCCGCGCAAACGAGGTCCCGGTATTGGCGAGCGCGAACTCGGGTCCGAGGATGTCGGTTCCGGGAACGACATAATCAGGCGGAAAATAGTTGAAGACGGTCGGCGGACCCCAGATCTCCTGACCCATTTCGCGCGTGACCCAGTCAAAAACGCCGTCGCTCCGGTTTTGGCACGCCGCCGGGGCCGAGACGGATCCGGCGCGGACATTGAAATTCCGCAGGAAATTGGTCATATACTGCAAAGGCTCGCGGAATTTGCCGTAGGCCGGGTCGGTCTTTCGGCTGCCGCGCGCTTCGGGATCGAGCAGCACCGCGCGGATCACGGCCTTCATATCGCCGCGTACACCGCTCCCGTTGTTGTTGAACGCCGCCGCGACGCGCCCGACATAGGCCGGACTCGGATCGCTAGTCACGAGGTGCTGAATTAGCAACTTTCCGATGTACGGACCGACATTCGGATGATAAAAGATGTTGTCGAGCGTTTTGTTTAGCGAATCGGTCGCGTACGCCCGTCGCGCGGTGTCGTTGGTGCAGTTCGCACACGCCGGGATCGTCTGATTCGGGGCTCCCGGATAATCGAACAGCGATTTCGCCGTCTGATCGTGATCGTTCGGGAAGTTCAGGTACATCGGATCGATAAAGTTCGGCGACCCGACGGCGGCGTTCGCGCAGGCCGGATTGCCGCTGTTGTTGCACTGCGACCAGCCGGTGAAGACCTTTGTGAACTGGTTGATCTTGTCCTGGTCGTAGGTCGGAATGCGGTTTCCCTGCCCGTCGAGCGCCAACGTGCCGTCCTGGTTCAACTTGTAAAGACCGATCGTGAACAGTTGCAGAAGTTCGCGCGGGTAGTTCTCGTTCGGGTTCTGCCGCGTGCTGCGGACCATATCCAGATACTCTCCCATCGCCGGGCTGAGCGTCATCTCCGCCATCAGATCGCGGTAGTTGCCGAAGGCGTTCCGGTCGAGGATCTCGATATACTCCTGGAGCCATCGCTGCTGATAGACCGTCGATTGCGAAACGACCCAGATCTGATGCAGCGACCACGAAACGCGCCGTCGCAGCTGATCTTCGCCGTAGAGCGCCTCGAGCACCATCCACTTTTGGTTGTTGTAGCCCCAGTAGTGATTACGGTGGCAGAGGTCGACCTCCGGGCTGGTTCCGTAAACGCCGCAGGCGACGGTCGCGTCGAACGGTCTGAGCGGGAAATTCGGGTACGGGATGGTCGGGAACGGCTTCGTGAACTGTTCCTCGATCCAGCGGCGCAGACCGATGCGGCGCAGGCGCGCGTCCAACGCCTCGCCCGGACCGAAGGCCGCCTGCTGCATAAAACGCCGGCGGTCGCCGACGGTCGAATAGAGCGCGGCCTGATCGGGGCGGACCTCCGGTGCCGGCGTCGGGACCGTTCCCGGATACTCGGGAAATTTCTCGACGCCTTTGCCAAGCGCCAGCTGAACACGGTTGCTGATGTTTCCGCGCCACGAAACGCGAATCAGCAGCCCCGAGTCGGGCAACGGCTGGCCGTTGTAACCGTTTGCGTCAAAGATCCGCAACGTCAGGGCGTAGATCCAAGGCTGTTTGAACAACGGCTGAATTTCCTCGACCGCCAGCCGAAACTGCTTTCCGCGAGTGTCTTCGGCGACCATCCGGAAGGCACCGGCCCCCTCGTCTTTCTGAACGTCGATTCCGGCGACGAAGACGATCGCCCGCGAACCGGGCGCAAAATACGCGGCGCTCCGTTCGGGCAGACCTCCGCGCCAATTGTCGGGACTCGCGGTCAGCGCCCGCAAGTTTCCGTTCTCGCTGATCAGGATCGGGTCGGACGATTCGAAATTCTCGTCCTGAGCGTTGACGGCGACGGCACCGGTCAAAACTACCGCCAATGCCGCGAGCCGCAAAATCGTTCGGCAGACTCCGTGTTTTTCCATAAGGGCATTCCTCTTGTCAACTTGCGAAACTTCAGCGAACTCGACTCGAACCCTCGACAATTCGGTCACTTTCGGTGCAGATTACGGGGAAGGCAGGATAAATATCTGCCTTAAAGTCTAGTCGATGCGCGGTTCGTTTGTAAATACTTTGTTTTGCCCGCTGATTTTCAACTTTGGCGCGCTATGCGATAAGATTGTTGTTTATTTGAGCGTAATGGACGAAGCGGGATTTTATGAGTGAAAAGGCAATCAATCCGAGTGAATACATCGCCGAAAACTTCGGCGCGAACGCGAGTTATGTAGAAGGGCTCTTTGCAAGGTACAAGGACGACCCGAGTTTGGTCGACGAATCCTGGCAGGAGTTTTTTGGGGAGATGGTCGGCGAAAGCCGCGTGAACGCGGAAGTAAAAACGGAAAGCCGCGTGAGCGCGGAACTCCCGGCGGAAAGCCGCGTGAACGCGGAACTCCAAGCAAAATCCGAGATCCAGATAGGTCCCAATACGACGGTCAAGCCCCTCACCGGCCCGTCGAAGAAGATCGTCGAGAATATGGAGACGTCGCTGACGGTTCCGACCGCGACGAGCGTCCGGAGCATTCCGGTCAAGGTCCTTGAAGAAAACCGCCGCATCATCAACGATCACCTTAAGATCAACGGACGCGGCAAAGTGTCGTTCACGCACATCATTGCGTGGGCGATCATCAAGGGCGTCAAGGCGTTTCCGGTGATGAACAACGGTTTCGGCGTCGTCGACGGCAAAGCGTCGCGGCTTGAGAATTCAGAGATCAATCTCGGGATCGCGATCG
Source organism: Pyrinomonadaceae bacterium (assembly GCA_041752475.1). Lineage (GTDB taxonomy): Bacteria > Acidobacteriota > Blastocatellia > Pyrinomonadales > Pyrinomonadaceae > JAFDVJ01. The sequence continues at coordinate 28,340 of JBGSWK010000071.1, forward strand.
ATCTCGAAAAGAGGGACGGCTCGCGCAGTCTCCTCGTGCCGAACATCAAGGGCTGCCAGTCGATGAACTTCGCGCAGTTCGTTGGCGCGTTTAACACTCAGATCGGACGCGCGCGCGATGGAAAACTCGAAATCCCCGATTTTCAGGGAACGACCGTTTCGCTGACGAATCCGGGAACGATCGGGACGGTCGCCTCGAACCCGCGCCTGATGGCGGGCCAAAGCGCGATCTTCGCCACCGGTGCGATCGAATACCCGGCGGAATACTCGGCGATGACGCCTGCCGGCCTTTCGCAGCTCGGCATCAGCAAGACGGTGACGGTCACATCGACCTACGACCACCGCGTCATACAGGGCGCCGAGAGCGGGATGTTCCTCGCGCGGATCCACGAACTGCTCGTCGGCAAACACGCCTTTTACGACGAGATCTTCGACGATCTCGACATCCATTACCCACCGATGCGATGGGCGGAGGACTTCAACCCGTCGCTTTTCGGCAGCGGGCACGCCAGCGAGCAGGCCGAAAAACAGGCGAACGTGCTGCAGCTGATCAACGCCTACCGCATCCGCGGCCATCTCCTGGCGAACGTCGATCCGCTCAATATGACGTCGTACCGCGCCGCCGAACTCGAACTTGAGAACTACGGCCTGACGATCTGGGACCTCGACCGCGAATTCATCACCGGCGGGATGCACGGCGAGAAAACGGCGACCCTGCGGCGCATTCTCGAGATCCTGCAAAAAGCCTACTGCGGCAAGGTCGGCACGGAATACCGTCATATTCAGAGCAAGGAAGAAAAGGACTGGATCCGTCTGCAGGTCCGCGAGCAGTTCGTCGATACGGTTCCGCTATCCGCCGAAACAAAGAAGGAACTTCTGGCAAAATTGATCGAGGCCGAACAGTTCGAACAATTCCTGCATAAAAAGTATCTCGGCCAAAAGCGGTTCTCGCTCGAAGGCTGCGAAACGGTCATCCCGATGCTCGATCAGCTCGTCGAGGGTGCCTCGGCACACGGCGTCGATGAGATCTATATGGGAATGGCCCACCGCGGGCGGCTCAACGTGCTCTCGAACATCATCGACGACACTTTGGCGGAACGTATTTTCACGATCTTCGAAGGGACGTCGCACCCGAACTTCCCCGCCGACGAGGGCGACGTCAAATATCACCAGGGCGCCGTCGGGAAACGTGTGACGAAGAGCGGAAACGAGATCCGCATCGAGTTGTCGTGCAACCCGTCGCATCTCGAGTTCGTGAACCCGGTGGTCGAGGGGATGGTGCGCGCTCGGCAAGACGAGCTTCGCAACGGTCAGACAAGGCCGCGCGAACAGGCGCTCGATAAGATCCTGCCGGTGCTGATGCACGGCGACGCGGCGTTTGCCGGACAGGGCGTGGTGATGGAAACTCTCCAGCTCGCGAACCTCGTCGGCTACCGGACGGGCGGCACGATCCATCTGGTCATCAACAACCAGATCGGGTTCACGACCTCACCCGAAATGTCGCGTTCGTCGATCTATTCGACGGACGCCGCGCAGATCACGCAGACGCCGATCTTTCACATCAACGGCGACGACCCCGAGGCGGCTTATCGGGTCATTCAGATCGCCCTCGCTTATCGCCAGAAGTTCAACAAGGACGTCGTTCTCGACCTCGTCGGTTTCCGCCGGCTCGGCCACAACGAGGGCGACGAGCCGAGCTACACGCAACCGCTGATGTATGCGCGCGTCAAGGCGCATCCCGGAACCCGCCACCTGTACGCGGAGCAGCTGATCCGCGAAGGGGTCATTACGGCGGATGACCTGAAATCGATGACCGACTCGGTGGTCGAAGAATACGAGGGGATCTTGGCCCGCGCCAAGGCGATCGCCGCCGAAAAGCCGTACAAGGCGAAACTTGCGGCCTACCCGGAAGACGAGGACGGGTCCGGCGTGCTCGACACGTCGATCACCGAAGACGCGCTCAAAACCGTTTCGGATGCGATCTCGCTCGTACCGGAAGGATTCCAGATCAACCCGAAAATGGTCGGCCAACTGGCGCGGCGCGCAAAGATGGGATCGGGCGAGGTGTCGATGGACTGGGGATTCGCGGAGGCGGTCTCGATCGGCACGCTCGTGCTCGACGGCACCGCTGTCCGGCTTTCGGGCCAGGATTCAGGACGCGGAACGTTCTCTCAGCGGCACGCTTCGATGTACGACACGATCACCGGGAACCGCTGGTCGCCGCTCACCGAACTCCGCAACGAATCGAACAAAAAGGCGAGATTTTACGTGTTCGACAGCAGTCTATCGGAAATGGGCGTCCTCGGGTTCGAATACGGCTATTCGTGCATCGCGCGGAACGATCTCGTGATGTGGGAAGCGCAGTTCGGCGATTTCTCGAACGGCGCGCAGGTCATCATCGACCAGTACATCTCGTCTTCAGAGGACAAATGGGGCCAGAAATGCCGGCTCGTGATGCTCCTGCCGCACGGTTTCGAAGGTCAGGGACCGGAACACAGTTCGGCGCGCCTCGAGCGCTATCTGCAGCTCTGCGCGGAAAACAATCTGCAGGTTTGTTACCCGTCGACGCCGGCGCAGTATTTCCATTTGCTCCGCCGTCAAGTAAAACAGGAGATCGTCCGGCCGCTGATCGTGATGACGCCGAAATCGCTGCTGCGACTTCCGGCCGCGTCATCGACCGTCGGAGAACTGACGAACGGCGGTTTCAATCCGGTGATCGACGATGCGCGGGTTGAGGACCGTTCAAAGGTTCAGCGGATCGTCGTTTGTTCGGGCAAGGTCTTTTATGATCTCGACGCCGGACGGCCCGATGACGGCAAAACGGCGGTTGTCAGACTGGAACAGTTTTACCCGTTCCCGAAATCACGCCTGGCAGAGGTGTTTGCATCGTACGAAAATGCGACCGAGGTCGTCTGGACGCAGGAAGAACCGCAAAATATGGGCGGCTGGACGTTCGTCGAAAGCCGCCTCCGCGAGATCAAGGGCAACCGGAGCCTGCAATACGTCGGCCGCGCCGCGTCGGCCTCGCCGGCGACCGGAAGTTACGCCATCCACAATCTGGAACAGGACAAGCTGGTCGGGGAGTCGTTCGGATTGAAGGAAAAAACGGCGGCGGGCGATTAGACCGTAATTCGTTCAGGGTCGGGCTCGCGCCCGACCGAACAAACTCCCTTTCGTAAGGCCGGACCTTGTCCGAATGCCCCTTAAAAAGAGTGCGTCCGTTCCGAAATCCGATTTGGAGATCATCAACGCCGTGCCACTTCCCGGTTGGCCGATTCGTGCTTATTCCGCGCCCGACTTTCCCTGCTTCTGCTGAACAACGTGGGTCAATTCGTGGGCGAGCAATTGCCGCCCATCGTCCGTGTGAGGCTGATACGCGCCCGGCGCGAAAAAGATGTCTTGCCCCGATGTGAACGACTGCGCGCCTTGCAGCGTCGGCGCGTGGCCCTGATGGACGCGCACATTTGACAGGTCGGCCTGCAGTTCTCTTTCAAAATGATGCTGAAGGGTCGGCGGCAAAGGTTCGCTTTTTGAGTTGGAACGAACATCTGAGGGCGTCGGCAAATGTCCGAAGCCGCTTACGTTATTGTTGTTGTTTGGCATCTGTTTTCTCCCTGAGTCTTTGTCCGGAAAATACCACAAGCCGAAATTCAAATTCAATGATCGGGCCTCTTTTCCGATCGATGGCGCCCCGCTAAACAACCCCTGCTTTCTTCGTGCGGCGTCCGCATTCGTCACCTGCCACGCAGAAGGATATTCACGGAAGGTTCAACTTTCGGAGAATCGCCAGGAAGCGCGGCTGTTCCCGGAGCGGTTCGAAGTCCGGCAGAGCGGCGACCATCGCGATCCAAGGGTGCTTTTCACGGTACGCGACTTCAAGACTCGAAAGCGCGGTCTCAAGATCGCCGACGGCGACCGAGCGTGTGGCGATCGGGAGAGCCTGAACCGCGGCATCCGCCTTCCATACTCCGATCAGATGTTTGATGACCGATTCCTCGGTTCCGCCGGCCGCGATCGATTCGACCTCTCGCACCAGTTCCTCTTGTTTTTGCAGTTTGAGGCCGCTGACGATAAAAGCGAGCGATTCGCGTTTCTTGCCCTGCATCCAAAGACACCGCGACAGATACCAATGCGCATGGACCCAATCGGGATCGATCTCGAGCGCTTTGCGAAACTGTTCTTCCGCCCTCACGAAATCCTTTTGACAGAAATAAACAACGCCGTAGTTTGTGCGCATTCCGGGCGAAACCGGGTTCAGTCTAAGCGCCTCTTCAAACTGCGCCTTGGCCTCGTCAAATCGACGCAGGTCCGTCAGCAGCAGACCGTACCGCATCCGCGCGAGATGGAGATTCGGAGCGATCCCGATCGCTTTCTTGAGATCTGAATCGGCGCCGTCCCAATCCCAATCGACCATCATCCGCAGATAGCCGCGCGCGATAAACGCTTCGGCCTGTTCGGGGTTAAGCGCAAGCGCGCGTTCGATGTCGGATCTGGCGCGGGAAATACTCTCGTCGGAACCGGTAAACCCGGCGTTGTGCAAACGAATCTCGGCATCCGCCTTTTCGGCGAATCCGGCGGCGAACGCGGGATCGAGATCAACAGCTTTTTGAAAGTACGAAATCGCCTTTTCAAGTTGCTTCGGATCACTTCTGGCGCCGAAACGGCGACCGAGCAGAAACGCTTCGTAGGCTTCCGGATCTTGGGTTGGCCGAGTCCGCAACGGGAGTTCGTGGTCGCTTAACTGATTGACACTTTTGAGGACCCGTGACGAAATCAGATCCTGTAGCCCGAGGATCTGATCGGCCCGGCCGTCAAACTGTTCCGACCAGATCTGTGTTCTGTCGGTCACTCTCAGCAGCTGGAACGTAACACGAACCCGGTCGCCCTCGCGTTGAATCCGGCCGTCGACGACCGCGTCGACTCCGAGTTTTTGACCGATCTCGACCGCGCCGAGGTCGCTCTTCGCAAAACGGGCAACGGCGTCGGTGGGGCTCACCGAAATCTCCTTCAGACCGCCGAGCGTCGTGATCAGCGCGTCGGTGATCCGCAAACCGAGGTCGCCGTCCGCGCCATCGGCGGCAAAAGACTTGACGGGCAGGACCGCGATCGAACGAATCGGCGTCCCGGCATTTCGATCCGTCGATCTCAGATACCAGAATGCACCCGCAGTCAGTATCGCCAGCAAACCGACGCCGATCACCGCAGGCCAGCGCATCTTCAGCACCGAAGACCTCGCCGAACGCGGCGTTTCGATATTCGGTTCGGCCGAACGGTCGATTTCCTCGATCAGTGTTTCGGTCAACGAATGTCGCTCGAAAACAAGTTCGTCCCCGGCCGGACACCGAACCGTCCCGGTAAACCGATATCCGCGGCGCGGTACCGTCTGAATCAACCCGCCGGAATGTCCGAGGTCTTCGAACATCTTCCGCAAACGGTAAACGTATCGCGAAAGGTTGCTCTCATCGACGAACGAATCGGTCCAGATCCGTGCCAGTATCTCGTCCTTCGTGACCACCTCGCCGACAGTTTCCGTCAGCAAACACAACAACTCGATCTCCTTTAGAGCAAGATTAACGGGCTCGTCTTCGTGCCAAAGCACCTTCCGTTCAGCATCGAGCCGGAAACCGTCGAAATAGCGTAAGTTGTTGAAATCACTGGTCATACGTGCACCGCAGAAAAAATGGAGATTTAATGGAGAAAAACTTCAGGACTCTTTTCCATTAATCAAATACGCTCCAATCTTCAACGAAAGGGCAAGTTCGCCAAAAACAATAACAAAAGCGGTGGTCTGAGCTTTTGCTTGCTGATTTTAGATCATATGTCGCCAAAATCAAAGAAATATCGGATCACGACCGAAACGCGCGAGGTCATTGTTGTGAGACGTCATCAGCGGCGTTCGGCCTTCGGGACGTGTCCCGTCTGTCAGCGGGTCGGCGAATTCCTGACCCTCGAAACGGCGGCGGAGCTTCTTCAGATGCGACAACTCGACGTTATCCGCCGACTCGACGAGAACGCGGTCCACGCCTTCGAAACGCCCGAAGGGCAGTTGCTTTTCTGCCGCGGCGTTGAAGGTTGGCCGGACATCGGTATGAGCCGGAGCGTGGTCGCAAGCCACGGAAACAAGTATGAGAACCGGAAAGATCAGTATGAAGATCACTCTTAAACATGTGTCGATTATCGCGATCGCCGCCATCGTCTTCTTCGGTCACTCGGTCGCCGCGGCCGCCCCGTCGACCGCGGCGGTCAGGGTCGACGTCTATGTCGACAACGGCGGAAACAGCGGCGCGCCCCGGGCAGCTTCCGACTTTCGCCTCGGGGTCGCCCGAACCGGCGACGCGCCGCGTTTTGTCTTTGGCGGCTCGGAACAGGGGACGGTCGTCCCGCTTGTCGCCGATGATCGTTCGGCAACGGACATTTCCATTTCGTTGGTCGATACCGTTCCCAGTTACGTGCCGGTTTACGAAGGCGACTGTTACCGGGACGGGACGCTTGAGGTGTTCGCCGGCGAGTTCAAGGTCTGCCGCGTGACGATGACCTATCTTTCGTTCAACGAGGGCGGATCGATGCCGACGATCGTCAAGGTCATCAAACGGATCGACAACACCGGCACCGGCGGCGACGTACCGCCGCGGCCCGAGGATTTTACGCTGACGCTGACCCGTCCGAACGGGTTCACGGCCACGTTTCAGGGCTCCGCAACGGGAATCAACATCGGCATCGCGAGCCCATCGTATGAGGTTCGCGAAGTGCCTAACAGCGCGTTCCCGAACTTCGTTCCGACCTATACGGACGATTGTTCGGCGATCGGTTCGGGTCAGATGCGAACCTGCGTCGTCACCAATTCGTTCCTGAACAAATCGAACGGAAACCCGCCGAACTCGGTCCTAAAGATCGTCACGACGATCGAGAGCTTCGACCCGGACCGCCGAAACCTGCCGCAGGTTTCCGATTTTCCGACGACCGTGCTCGACGCGTCCGGACAAACTGTCGCGCGGCTGGCGGGTTCGGAGACGGGATCGAACCTCGGAGTCCGGGCTCAGCCCGGACGAACCGTGACGTTCGATCTGAGCGTCGAGCGAAACGCCCAACTATCGAAGTACATTCCGGTCGTCAGCTGCGATGGAAATTATCCGCAGGCCAGAATCGATGGCGAACGGATGACGTTGTGCGAAGTGCGGCTTTACTTCGTCAGCATCAGCGACGGCGACTCTCCGATCGGCGTCCTCAGGATCGGCAAATCGATGGTCAACGCCGGCAGGCCGGGCGAAACAAGCGACCCGCAGAACTTCGAGATTCAGATCAGCCGAAGAACGGGCGGATTCACACAGACGGTCAGAGACACCGGAAACGGCGTCTTCGTCGGGATCTCAAACATCAGATCTTATGAAATAACGGAATTGCCGAACCGCGCTTTCCCGGATTATCTTCCGATATTCGGCAACGGCTGCACGGGGGAGGGACTGATCCGTTTCAACGACTGCGAGATCACGAACTATTCGATTTATGCCGCTCAGCCGGAATCGAACTCCGTCGTCCGGGTCGTCACGACCATCGACAGCACGGGCGATCCTTCGCCGGTTGTTCCGCAACCCGGCGACTTCGTCACGACGGTGTTCAGACAGAGCACACCGATCCATTCCGGCCCGGGATCGGAGATCGGCACGAATTTTGGGGTCGACCTGAGATCAAACGGCAACGAGATACGCGTTGAGGTTGCCCGGGACGCGCGCTTTCCGAATTACTTCGCGACCTACGGACCGGATTGCCGCCGCGACGATGTCCAACCCGGACGCGCGGTCACCTGCGAGATCCGGATGGTCTATGTCGGCGGGACAACGGGTGAAAACGCCTCGTCGGTATTCAGAATAATCAAACGGCTCGAGAACACGGTCGCGACCGACCGGCCGAAGCGTGAAAGCGATTTCACGCTCGGCGTCTACGACGGCCTGCAGCTGATCGCGTCCGTTCCGGGTTCCGCGGCCGGCGTCACGGTCGGTTTCGAGCCCGGTCCGGTCGTTGTCAGAGAGATAACCCCCCCGACCGATTATGTTCCGGTCTACAATTCGGGATGTAATCCAAACTTCTCGGTGATCCCCGACGGTGAACTGAAGATCTGCACGGTGACGAACGTTTACGTCGGCGGGACGCCGCCGCGGGCGAACGGCCAGAGCGTAACCGTCGAAGAAGACAAGACGGTCGGGATCGCACTCTCGGCAACCGACCCCGACAACGCGGCGCTCAATTATCTGATCGTGTCGCCGCCGGCTCACGGCACGCTTTCGGGCGTCGCCCCAAATCTGACTTATACCCCCGTCCCCAACTATAACGGTCCGGATTCATTTGTCTTCCGGGCCCGCGATCCGCAGTTCGATTCGAACGATGCGACCGTTACGATCAATGTCACGCCGATCAACGACGCTCCGGTCGCGACCGGCCGGACGGTCTCGTTGATCACCGGTTCGGCAACGCAGATCCAGCTGTTCGCGACCGACGTCGAAGGCGATCCGCTGACGGCTAGCGTCGTTTCCGGGCCGATCAACGGCGGTCTGACGATCAACGGTTTGATCGCAACTTACACGCCGGCCTCCGGTTTCGTGGGACAGGACGCATTTACTTTCAGGGTCTCGGACGGCACCGCTTTTTCGGGAACCGCTACCGTCACCATCACTGTCGCGAACGGGATCGTCGTCGGAAATGTCTCGAAACTTGAGACGAACTCGGGAATCAATCGTTTTCAATTCAACGTCGAACTGCTCGCGCCGACCGTTTCAAACGTTTCAGTCAACTATTCCACTGCCAACGGAACGGCGCTCGCCGGCTCGGATTACACCGCCAACTCCGGAACGGTCACCTTTGTTCGCGGCGGACCGCGAAGCGTCCCGGTGACGGTCGATGTTCTCGGCGATCAGCTCTTCGAAACCAACGAAACATTTCGTTTGAATCTCAGCAATCCGGTCGGAGCGGCGCTGAAAAACTTGTTCGCGACCGGCACGATCCTCAATGACGATCCGCAGGTCGGGATCGCTTCGATGAGTCCGAGCGCGGTTTCGGCGACCGTCGGCGAACGGTTCACGATCGATCTGACGTGGATCCATCCGGAACGATGGCGGCTGCTCGACGAGATCGAATTCCGCATCGTCGACGACGAAGGCACTGCGATGTGGGTCAAATTCGAGGAAAACGGCACGGAACTGCCCTTCAGGCAATTCAACGTCAACAGCCGGAAATACGGCGATCCGTATTTGCCGGGCGCGGATGTGGTCTTCGACACGAACCTCGCAAAGATGTTCGTCGCCGACAGCGTCGTCGTCGGGAGCGGCCCGACCGGCCCGAGCGCGACCGTCCGCCCGAGCCTCAGTTTCAAGCCGCGGGCCGCCGGCCGGACATTCCGCGTCGAACTCCTCGTCCGCGACGATTTCGGCAATGTTCAGGGTTTCGACCCGGTCGGGACGATCTCGGTAGCGCGGTAGCTTTTGAAACAACTTGGAGAGAAAGATGAGAACCACGAAAAGCATTCTTACGATCGTCGTTTTGACCGCCGCCTTGGCCGCAGTCGGATTTTCGCTGCTCAACGCGAGATCGACCGGCGCTTCTGAAAGCGAACTTTCGGGAACCGGTGTCGCGCCCGAAATTTTTGCGGAGAGGAACACCGAACCCGCCGACGGAATGTGGCGCGATATCGATAAGAGTGATTTGATGGCCGGAACCAATGCCGATGAACTCCCGGTCCGTTTCCGCGCGCTGAAACTCGATTCAGGTCAAATGAAGCAATTCCTGGCGCAATTGCCGAACGAAGATCTCTCCTCGCGTTCGGTCCGGAATCCATTGGTCGCGCTTCCGATGCCGGGCGGCGGGTTCGCGCGTTTCGAGGTCGCGGAGTCGCCTTCGGTCGAGGCCCCGCTTCTGAAGGAGTTTCCGTTTCTCAAGACGTATCGCGGCCAGGGCGTCGACGACCGCTCGGCAACGGTTCGAATGGACTTCACGCCGGCGGGTTTTCACGCGATCGTGCTTTCCGCGGATGGTGTCGTCTATATCGATCCGCTCAAAAACCAGACCGATGACCTATATGTCAGCTATTTCAAAAAGGACCGTGGATCGTCGGGGGATTTTGCCTGCGGCGTCGATTCGATTTCCGAGAGTCTGACCCGCGAAAACCCGCCTGCGGATGTTTCGTCCGGTTCGACCCTGCGAACCTACGTCATCGCGATCGGCGCCAACGGCGAGTGGACGCAGGCTCACGGCGGCGGAACGGTGGCCGGCGCGCTCGCCGAGATAACGTCGATCCTCAACCGGACGAACGCCATCTGGGAACGAGAATTCTCGATCAGGTTCTTGCTGACGGCATCGAATGCCGCGGTCGTATTCACCAATCCGGCGACCGATCCCTTCGCGAATAGTCGAGACATCATCATCAATCAGAGCCATCCCGAACTCGTCAGCCGACTGGGAATCGCGAACTTCGACGTCGGCCACGTTTTTTACGAGGGGGACAATGGCGGCGTTGCGGCAACGCCGGCGACCTGCAACCCGTCGCTGAAAGGATTCGGAGTTTCCGGGCAGGTCACGAACACCAATCTCGACACGTTCGATCACGAACTCGGCCACCAGTTCAACGCCAACCACACGTTCAATCGCTCATTCATCGACAACGGCAACGACCAGCGGTTCCCGCCGACGGCCTTCGAACCCGCGCTCGGTTCGACGTTTATGGGTTATGGCTTCAACAATGAGAGCTATCACGGCGCGAGCATCGCCGAGATCACGTCGTTCGCCGCGATCGGCGGCGACGTCTGCGCCGACCGATTTGTCACCGGCAACTCGATCCCGACGGTCACTGCCGGCGGACCGTACAATGTCCCGAAACAGACTCCGTTCAAGCTGACCGCCGCCGCACTCGACGGCGACGGCGACACGCTGACCTATGACTGGCAAGAAAATGATCTTGGACCGACGTTCGTCGTGCCGCCGACGGGCTATGTGCAGGACAACGACGCCGACGGCAACGCGCGGCCGATCTTTCGAAACTACCCCCCGACCGCAAATCCGTCACGGACTTTCCCATCGGTTCAGTACATTCTAGATTATGCCAATGTTCCGCCGCCGATCGTCAGCTGCGGGCCCGGGAACATCGTCTGTCTGACCGACGAGATCCTTCCTTCCATTACTCGAACGATGAACTTTCAGGTCGTCGTGCGCGACAACCGCTCGGGTGCCGGAGCCGTCAACTCGGCAACTTCTACGGTCCAGATCGACGGCGCGAGCGGACCGTTTCTGGTCACATCTCCGAACACTCCGGTCGTCGTCGCCCCGCAAAGCGCGATGACCGTAACGTGGGACGTCGCGAACACGAACAGCGCGCCCGTCAGCACGGCGGCCGTCAACATTCTGCTTTCGACCGACGGCGGCGCGACATTTCCCTATTCGCTCGTCGCGGGAACGCCAAACGACGGCTCGCAAACCGTTGCCATCCCGAACGTGACGACAACCGCGGCAAGGATCAAAGTCGAGGCCGTCGGCAACATCTTCTTCGACATCTCGGACGCCGACTTCACGATCGTCGGGTGCCTCCCCGCGCCTTCAGGCCTGGTGAGCTGGTATCGCGGCCAGACCAACGCGACGGACTCCGCCGGAGCCAATGACGGCAATGCCAACGGCAACGGCTTCGCGGACGCGAAGGTCGGAAAAGGGTTCGACATCCAGAATACTGCCGGCATCACCGTCGCCGACGATGCGTCGCTCAATCTTCAAAACTTTACGATCGAATCGTGGGTCAGGAGTTCACCATTTTCCGGGAGCAAGTTCATCGCCGCGAAATCCGGCTCGGATGGCTTGTCCGGTTATGAATTCGGGATGATCGACGGACTGCTGCGTTTTACGCTCAATGGCGGCGCGGGCGGCGCGGATCTGATCGACGACGTCAACATCGCCGACGGCGCCTTTCACCACGTCGCCGCAACCTACGACGGGACGACGATGCGGATATTTTTGGACGGCACCGTCGCCGCGGAAACGCTCGTCACAACGACACTCGGATTCGAATCGGGCGGCATTTTCGTCGTTGGCAACCGGCAACACCTTCCGAATGTCAGTGTCTTCGGCGGTTTGATCGACGAGCTTTCGATCTACAACCGCGCGCTGACCGAGTCCGAAATTCAAAGTGTTTTCAATTCGGCCAACGTCGGAAAATGCGTCGCCGGCGGCGTTCAGATCTCGCCCGTCTCGCAAACCGTGAATCCCGGAAACACGATCAGTTTCTCGGCATCGGGCGGCGTTCCGCCATATGACTTCGCATTTGCTTCGAACATCTCCGGCGGCAGCATCAATCCCGCGACCGGTCTATACACGGCGGGCGCGGCCCTCGGAACGGACGTCATCCGCGTAACCGACGGAAAGACGGACGTTGCCTTCGCAACGATTCGCGTCGCCGCGCCGTGCATCGCCGGTCAAAAAACCTGGGACGGCGACGGCAGCACGAACAACTGGTCCGAAGCGGCCAACTGGACGTGTGACCAGGTACCGGCGTCCGGGAACACGGTCATATTCAGCGGCGTCAGCACAAAGGATGCGACGGTCGATACGAACGTCAGCATCAACACGTTCAACATCAACACCGGATACACCGGCGCTATCACTCTTTCGAACGGTATTTCGATGACGGTCGCCGGAAGTTCGACGCAAAACGCCGGTACGCTCAACGTCGGCGGCGGCACACTTAACCTAAACGGGACGTTCAACAATCTGAATGGCGGAGCGCTCAACGCCAATTTCGGAACGGTCAACGTCGGTCTGTTTATGACCATCGCCGGCGGAACTTTTGACGGCGGCAGCGCGCTGCTCACCATCCCGGTCGTCGACGTTACCGGCGGAACTTTTGTTTCGACAACCGGGACGCTGGTCGTCAGCCAAAACATCCAGCGCACCGCCGGTACGCTCGATCTCGATAACGGAACGATCTATTTCAACGGCTTTTCGAACGGCGCCGTTTCCGGAATTTCAACGACCTTCAAGAACCTGACGATCGGCAAGGGCGACAACGTCGGCGTCTCGTTTACCGGAACGAATATCGTCACCGGCACGCTGACGCTGACGGACGGCCTGCTGAACGCTGGAACGCTCGAAGCGCGCGGCCCCGTCAATATCGCCGACACTTTCGGAAGAACCAACGACGCCGGCGCGGGCGTGATCGCGTTTCGGAACGGCACGGAATTCAGGACCGTAACGCTCCTTCCCGGAACGGCGCTGCCCGACATTATTGTCAGCGACCCGCTCGTCTCGATAACTTCGCCGGGCATCGGCGGCACGATCCGTTCGGACTCGATCACGCTTGAGGACGGCACGATCGATCTCGGCCCGATGGATCTCATCTTCGGTTATACAACCGCTGTTCAGGGCTCGACCTACACCCAAAGCGGCGGCACGTTTGGAACATTCGGGACGATCACCTGGAACACCGCGGGCAATTTCACGCTTTCGAACGGCAACTTTATCGGCGGCCAGTCGATGGACCTGACGAATTGCCTCGTGTTCTCGATCAGCGGCGGCACGTTCAATCCGCCGAGCGGCGGAATCACCATCAACGCCGGGATAAACAGTGCGTTTCAGCAGTCGGGCGGATTGTTCGCCGGAACCGCCGGGAACGTCGACATCAACGGCGCCTTCAGGCTTTCCGGCGGTGAGTTCGTCGCATCCGCCGAAACAACGAGTTTCGGCTTTACGTTCGAACACTCCGCCGGCACGTTTTCGCATAGCCTCGGCACGGTTATCTTCGACAGCCCGCATCCCTCATATTCGATCAATGCGCCGGGAAATGAGGGGACGGAGGTCTTCAACAACGTGACCGTTAACCTCGCGTCGACGAATGGAGAGTTCACGCAATCAGGCGATTACTGGGAAGTCGGCGGAACGCTGCGGATCGTCAACGGACGCGTCAACGCGGGCAGCGCACCGGGAACGGGACGGCAGGGGGCATTTGTTCCCAAAGGCGACGTGGTCATCGAGAACACTGCCGACGGCGGGAATGCCGAGGTTCGTTTCGGTGGGACGGCGAATCAGACCTTTACAAACAACGGCGGCCCGAACTTTACGGGTGCTTTGACGGTCGATAAGCCGTCGGGAACGGTCAACGCCGGCGGCAGCCTGGTACTTTCGCCGACGACGCCTCTGAACATCACGAGCGGGACGCTCTACATCGGCAACAACACGAACGTCACCGCCGGCGCCGTGACGATCGGCGCGAACGGGCGACTCGTCAACGATTCGGCGACGACGATCACGCTCGGCGGAAACCTCGTCAACAACGGCACCGTCGACCTGCAGGGCGGCGGCGCGGCCTGCCCGGAGGCCGATGCGATCCTGATTCGATCTTCGGCAAACGGTACGCAGCGAACCTGGACAGGCAACGGTCTCGTCCGGATCGTCGACGCCGACGTCCGCGATATGGCCGGCACGTCGGCGATCACCGCCTACAGTTCTACAAATACGGGAAACAACGGCGCCAATTGGACGTTCGATTCCGGATGTCCGGCATTGCTTTCAATCTCGCCGTTGGTGGCAAACAAGTTCATCGGCGAAACCCAGACATTCACTGCCGGCGGCGGGTTCGCCCCCCGGACTTTCAGCATTGCGGTCAACAACTCCGGCGCGACCATCAACCCGTCGAGCGGACTTTACACGGCCGGAAACACGTTCGACGTGACCGACACCGTCCGCGTCACCGATGGTTTCGGCACGACGGCCGATGCAACCATCAACGTTTCGGCCGGTCCGCCGACGCAACTCGGCTTTGTTGTCCAGCCGTCAAACGCCACCGCCGGACAGTCGATCGCGCCATCGGTTCAGGTCGCGGTCCAGGACCCGAGCGGCAACACGGTCACGGGCGCCACCGACGCCGTGACGATCTCGATCGCAAACAATCCCGGCGGCAGCACGCTCGGCGGAACCGTTACCCGAAACGCTGTCAACGGAATCGCAACCTTCAACGACCTGAGCCTCGACCGCGTGGGAACCGGTTACACGCTTTCGGCCGCCGCGGCGAATCTGACATCGGCGACAAGCGGAGCGTTCAACATCACTTTCGGCGCACCGTCTGGACTCGCGTTCACGGTCCAGCCGTCGAACGCCGCGGCGAACACGATAATCGCGCCGGCGATTCAGGTCGCTGTCGTTGACGCGTTCGGAAATTTGGTAACTTCGGCCACGAATTCCGTTTCGATCGCAATCGCTATGAATCCGGCCGGCGGAGTACTTGCGGGAACGTTGACAAGAAATGCGGTTTCAGGAACCGCTGTTTTTGACAATCTGTCAATTGACAGAATTGGCAATGGCTATACACTGACGACAACTTCGCCTGGATTGGCGGGAAACACGAGTCAGGTCTTTGACGTGCTGTCGCCATTTGTCGTCCGCAACCTAAACGACAGCGGTCCGGCTTCACTTCGATCGGCCATAATTGCGGCAAATTCGACTCCGGGCGCTGACTCCATAAGCTTCGACATCCCAGGCAGCGGTCCATATTCGATCGCTCTTGGAACCCAGCTTCCAACCATAACCGAGGCTCTGACGATCGATGGAACCACGCAGCCGGGCTTTTCCGGCACACCTATAATCGAATTGAACGGGTCGGGCGTCGTCGGGCCAAGCTACGGGCTCCTTATCACCAGCTCCGATTGTGTGATCAAGGGGTTGGTCATAAATCGCTTCTTTTTCGGAATTCAACTGTCATCGAGGAACGGCCCCGGCAGACATGTGGTCGAAGGAAACTACATTGGAACGAACCTCGCGGGAACTGCATCTCTCGGAAATACCAACGGAATCGTCGTCGGGTCGTCTGACAATGTAATTGGCGGCGACACCGTCGCCGAGAGAAACGTCGTATCAGGGAATACAAACGTTGGGATCTTTCTATCAAACGACCCTCGAAACATCGTCAATGGCAACCTCGTCGGCACCGATGCAACCGGAATCACGAGCATTCCAAACGGCGTCGGAATTGTCAGCTTTTCCGATTCCTCGGTAATCGGAGGCGTCTCAAACGGAGAAGGTAATTTAGTTGCATTCAACCAGCAAGAGGGGATACGTATTTTGTCTCCCGGTAATAGAACCTCTATTCGCGGCAACTCGATTCACTCGAACGGCGGACTCGGGATCGATCTGTCCGCCAACGGCGTCACGCCGAACGATCCTGGCGATTCCGACAGTGGAGCGAATTCTCTTCTGAACTTCCCCGTTCTCGCGCTTGCGCTCGGCGGCGCCAACACGACAATCCAGGGGACGCTCAACAGCAGGCCCTCGGCCAACTACACGCTCGACTTTTACTCAAGCCCGAACTGCGACGCTTCCGGCTACGGCGAGGGTACCGTTTATCTCGGCTCATCGACGGTTTCGACCGATGCGACGAACCTCTCGAGTTTCAACGTTGTCATTCCAGCGACGACGATGATCGGCCATTTTGTCACGGCGACGGCGACGGATTCGCAGGGCAACACGTCCGAGTTTTCAACGTGCCGCGTCGTATCCCAGAGTATTGTTTCGATCTCAGGCTCAATTCAAAACAATCTGGGAGCCCCGATAAAGAATAGCCAGGTTCAAATTTCCGGTGGACAAAACGCGACAACAATGACGGACATGTCCGGCAATTACACATTCAACCAGCTTCCGTCGGGATTTGATTACACGGTGACGCCGGCTGCATCCGATCACAGCTTTGCCCCCACCTCGCGAACGCTTACCGGGGTGACGAATAACCAAACGGGGCAGAACTTTACGGGAACAAAGACAAAATTCACCCTTGCCGGCGGTCTGATAGGTATGGTCAACGGCGTTCCGATCCCACTTTCGGACGTTACCGTGATTCTGAGCGGTACCGCGAGCAGTACCTACAACGGAAGTGCTTTTTTTGTCTTTCCCAATTTACTGCCCGGGACGTACACCCTTACGCCGATCAAAGAGGGATGGACATTCAGTCCGCCTTCGGTCGACGTGAATCTGACAACTGCAAATCAACAGATCAATCTTTTCGCGATTCCGTCGACGCCTCTTGAAGGAAGAGTTTTCTTTTATCCGTCTGGCTGGGTTGGCAGCGTTAACGCGAACGGCACAGCATTTAAGTTCGATTTGACTTCACGCGTCGTCTCCAGTCGGGCCGATGTCTCGCCGGATGGCCGCAAGATCGTGTACGTGCGCGACAATATTCTGTATTCCGCGAATTCCGACGGGAGTTCGGAATCAATGGTTACATCACCGTCCGGTGGAAGTTCTGCCATTTTGTCACCCGAATGGTCTCCGGACGGTATGCGAATTTCGTACATTTTGAGGACGAGTGGAAGTTCATTGCTTCGCACGATCAATTCCACCGGCGGTGGTGTCGTGAACGTGCCGATAGGGTCACTCACGGAAGCCAACTCTCCGGGATGGATCAATTCAGGCAGACTCGTGTTTTCGGCGAGCGACGGCAATGACCGAGAGATATACGCGATAAACACGGATGGCACCGGTCTTTCGCAGTTGACCAACAATAATATCTACGATGACTACCCGAGGGTTTCATATGACGGGAGCAGGATCTCGTATGTGTCGAGCAGCAGTTCGGGAAACCGGATCAACGACCTTTTTGTTATGAACGCGGACGGTTCCGGCAAGACACAGATACGAAGCGATGTGTCGAGACTCGGGCACGGGTGGTCGCCTGATGGAAGTAAGATGGTCGTGATAAGGGAACTGGCAAATGGGTCCGCAAGGACCATTGCTATCAACTCCATAACGGGAAGCCAGACAGCGACTATTTACTCAGGGCGACTAGCTTTCGCAAATTGGGGTCGGGATCTGGAGTCTTTAACTCCGGCCGGTTCGAATGTCGCCGTCAGCGGCGGAGGTGTGAACGTAACATTTGGCGGTGTATCGACACCCGGAATTACGACTTTTGTACCATTGCCGGCTTCCACGGCCGGAACGGCACCGAATGGCTTCGCTCTTGGCGGGCAGGCATACGAAATTACGACAACCGCGGCTTACACGTCGCCCGTCACGGTTTGCCTCACTGTCCCAACGTCAATCCAATATACGGCCGCCGCCTTCAACCAGCTCTCTCTTTTCCATAACGACGGCGGCGTGTTGGTTGACCGAACGACGAGCAGGGATTTTGCGACCCGCACGGTCTGTGGGTCGGTCTCAACGCTCAGCCCGTTCGTCTTGGGCGAGCTTGTCGACCCGGCATTGCCCTCGATCACCGGCCTCGTCGAAGACGAAAACGGCAATCCGCGCGCGGACGTGTTCGTTCAACTTACCGGAACCGAAAACCGAACCGCGGTCACCGATCAATTCGGGATCTTCAGCTTCGTCAACCTGACGGCCGGCGGGAACTACTCCGTTCAGCCGAAAGAGGTCGGTTACCTCTTCAGCGAGTACAGTCAGGACTTCGTCGGCCTCACCGGTGAGAATTCGGTCGTCTTTACAGGGACTTCAGCGCTCTTTGAGATTTCCGGACGCGTGACGGATGCGAACGGAGCGGCGGTCGCGGGGCTGACGATGGAGATCGACGGTTCTGCCGGCGGGTCGGCCGTCACGGACGCAAACGGCGATTACGTTTTCACGGATCTACCGGCCGACGGCAGCTATTCGGTTACGCCGCTCGGAAACGGATTCTCGTATTCGCCGGCGTCCCAAACAGTCGATGCGCTGACATCGAACGCCGTCGGACTGGACTTCACCCAACTCGCGCCGACCGCCGCCGCGGTTTCCGTGGGCGGAAGGGTGCTGACGCCGAACGGAACCGGACTGAAAAACGTTTTTGTGACGATCACGGGCGGAAACTTGCCGCGGCCGCTGACGTTCAGAACGAACGACTTCGGATATTACCGCTTCGAAGGGATCGAGGTCGGACAATCCTACATCGTGTCGGTCGCGTCGCGTCGTTACGTTTTCACCGAACCGACGCGGATCGTTTCCGTCGACGACAACGTGACCGACGCCGACTTTCGCTCGTCGGGTGAGCAGTAGCCTGACCGTGCGGGTATGAACCTATAAACCGGGATTACGCAATCGCGGTCCATTTGGCAATTTGGCGAACGGCGTGCCGAAGAAACACGGGCAAAGTTAAATCCTTTTGCATCAGGCACTTGAAATTGTGTTTCTTGAGGGATTCTTCTGATGCCGCGCCGCCGAGCCTTTTCGCTTGCGCTTCAAAAGACTCCGCGGATTCGTATCACCGGTGGCATATATTCTTCGTCTGAGTTTTTTCACCACATAGGCACAGAGAACACATAGATGTCTGAGAGATTTGATCCCGAATTACGAAATGGCGGTCCGTTCGCCAGATTCGCGAACGGCGTGCCGAAGAAACACAGGCACTTGAAAATTGTGTTTCTTGAGAGGAAAAAGTCTCCCGCGAAATACGCCAAATACGCGAAATTGATTTTGCGATCAAGAGGTGGCCTGGAAAACCGCGTCAATTGTCAATTCGCGCAACTTGGGCGATAAACGGACTCGCCACAATATCTCAAACTCTAACGCGATCCAGATCAGTTCGGCGGGGCCGGACACATCGAGAAGACAGTTTCGCGCTTTTTGGCGTCATTTCGCGGGCAAAAACTCTATTGCGTAATTTGGGATAAACGGACCCAGTCTATTGCGGGATTTTTAATATGCGGTGTAGCGGCTGATTGTTTTTAAGAACTACTCCAACGCGTTTCCGTGCGTCCGGACACCAGAGGCGCAAAACGGCTGTAATCTAGGCTTTGTCACTTGTTCGTTGTTATTTCATCGTTCTTCATTTCTGATTCGTCAGTGGTTCGGATACCCCGTCGTTGGCGCTCCCGTCCCTGACTGCTCTCGGCTCACCGCTTACGGTTTACTGATCACATCTTCCAGAAGATCGGGACGAGGAACATCGTCACGGCGAAGACGACGAGGGTCAGGACGGTGCCGATCTTGACGAAATCCATAAACGTGTAGCGGCCAGGCGTGTAGACGAGGATGCAGGCCGGCTCGAGCGGCGTGATGAACGAGAACGAGGCGGCGTAAGTAATCGCGACGGCGAAGGTCCGCGGGTTCAGGCCGAGCGCGATCGCCGTCTTCACGGCGACCGGCAGGACGACGAGCGCGGCCGCCTGGTTCGACATCGGTTCCGTCAGCGCGACGGTCAGGGCGAAGAATCCGCCGAGAACGGCCACGGGGCCGTATTGCTCAAAGTATCTGACGATCAGATCGGCGAGAAAGACGTCCGTCTTCGTCTGCTCCATCGCAATCCCGAAGCTCATCATACAGGCGATCAGGACGAGCAGGCGAAAGTCGATCAGCGTGTAAAGCTCGGCGTAGCGAACCGTTTTCGTCGCCAGCAGGAGAAGTACTCCGAGCAACACGGCGATCGCCAGGGGAATTTCGAACCCGATCACGACCTTTGAGAGCGAGAGCGCCAGAAACAGGCCAAAGGCGGCAATCGCCCATTTGCGTTTGTCGGTCCGCATCGCTCCTTCCGAAAGATCCTCGAGCAGCAGAACCTGGCCTTCGACAACCAGCGGCCCGACCCGCCGCCGTCTTCCCTGCACAAGGAGCACGTCGCCGACCTCGAGCATCACGTCGCTCAGCTTTTCAAGAAAGGTCTGGCCGTGGCGATTGATCGCGAGCACCGTCAGATTGTAGCCGCGCCGAAAATCGAGCGAACGCAGCGTCTGCCCAGCGAACCGCGAGTCCGGCAGCACAAGAACCTCGAAAAGCTCGACGCCGGCGCCTTCGAAAACGTCATCGTTTGCGTAGAAGTCCGCCTTGATCTCGAGGCCCGCCTCGGTCTTGACGTTGAGAATATTCGCGAGTTTGCCCTCGACGATCAGCAGGTCGTTGAGCTGGATGCGGTCGCGCGGACCGGGCAGAATTCGTTCTCCCTCGGATCCGCGGATGATGCCGAGGACGTTGAGGTCGAGTTCGTGACTCAGATCCGCTTCAGCAAGCGTCTTCCCGACGAGATGCGAACCGGGCAACACGACGAGCTCCGAAATATACTCGCGGATGTGATACTGCTCGGTCAGCGACTCTTCGCCGCCGCGGCTGGGCAGCATTTTGCGCCCGAGCGTCAGCATATAGACCATCCCGACGGCCACCGTTATGACGCCGACGGCGGTCAGCTCGAACATTGAATAGCCCGGCATCCCGTAACGCTGCATTGCGCCTGAAACGGCAAGATTCGTAGATGTGCCGATGAGCGTGCAGCTGCCGCCGAGGATCGCGCCGAACGCCAGCGGCATCAGCAGCTTCGACGGAGGGATCTTGGCGCGTTCGGCGAGTCCGATGACGACGGGCAGAAACATCGCGGTTGTCGTCGTGTTCTTCAAGACCGACGCGGAAACGGCGGCGACGCCCATTATCAGCGCGGTCAACATAAACTCGTTACTGCCCGCGATCGCATAAAGCCGGCGGCCGATGAGGTCGACGAGTCCGGTCTTGATAAGCCCGCCGGTCAGCACGAACAAACCGCCGATCGTCACGATGACATTGTCGCCAAAGCCCGACAGTCCTTGGTTTACCGTCAAGACGCCCGACATAACGAGCCCGATGACGAGAACGATCCCGACGACATCGACCGGCAGTTTTTCCGAACCGAAAAGCACCAGCGCAAGCGCCAGCAAGCTAAGGACAATTATGATTTCGGTCGGCATTCGAAAAGGATAATGGAATTTCTTTTGTTTGGGAAGACGAGGAGAATCGGTGCTTTACGATCGCGGATCGTGATTTCTGAAAAACTCGCCGCATCGGTATGCTGACGCCCAATGAATCTACGATCAATCCCGCGTCAATAAATATCTGAAACGCCGATTTGAACGATCAGCTTGCGACCACAAAAAGCCGCCACTGTTCGGGGTAATTGCCAAGAGCGGTGAGCCCGCGCTCCGTGAAGGCGATTCCCGAACCGGCAACGAGGTCCTTGACGGTGCGCGACGCGAGAACCTGGCCGTCTCCGGCCTCAGCTGCGATGAGACTGGCCAGCTCCACGGCGATTCCGGCATATTCTTCACCCCGGACCTCGCATTCGCCGGTATGAAGCCCGGTTCGAATCGTCAAATTAAGACGCCGCGCCGATTCGTTGATAGCGGTCGCGCAGCGTATGGCTCGGGCCGGGCCGTCGAACGCGGCGACGACGCCTTCGCGATCGATCGACACTTCCCTGCCTTTGTACAGCTCGATCTGGCGACGGACGAAAACGCTGGCGCGTTTCAGCAAGTCGGTTTCTCCGGAATTCGGAAGACTAATGATCCTAATGCTTAAAACGGTCGCCAAAACGCGGTCGATCGTTTCGGCTTGCCGCATTCCGGTCAGAAACTCCTCGATCTCGTCGAGAATCGCGTCCTGATCTCCGACGAACGGCAAATGATCGATGCCGTCGAATTCGACGTACTTGCACCCCGGGATCAAATCGGCGACATATCTTCCCTCTTCGACCTTCAAACACAGGTCGCCCGTTCGATGAATAACGAGCGTCGGAACGTGGACCAGCGGGAGAACGTTGCGGACGTCGATCTCGGCGTTCATTTTCGTGAGCGCAACCGCGGCCCCCGGACTTGCGCCGTTCCGCAGATACTCGGCCCACCAAGTCCGAAACTCACCGTCGTCGGCCATCGACGGCGCGCGTTCCTCGATCCCGACCGGAGTTCCCCACTCGCGCCGCATCACGTCGAAAAACTCCTGTCTGTCGTCCGCCGAAACGCCCCATGGATAATCAACGTCCTTGACGCGTTTCGCATAGGTGCCGATCATCACAACGGCCGACGTCCGTTCAGGATACGTCGCCGCAAAAAGCGAACACATCGGTCCGCCCTCTGATACTCCGATCAGCACCGCGCGTTCCGAACCGACGGCGTCGAGCACCGCATGAACGTCCTCCATCCGCTGTTCGAGCGTCGGAAGCTGCGACAAAGGGACGCGGTCGGACAATCCGGTGCCGCGTTTATCAAAAAGAATAAGTCGCGAAAACGACGCCAGGCGGCCAAGGAAGGATGCGAAAAGATGATGTTTCCAAAAATACTCGAGATGCGAGACCCAGCCCATCACAAAAACGATGTCGAGATCACCGTTGCCGACGACCTGATACGCGATATTGACATCGCCGTTTTGCACATAACGCGTTTCCGGAGCCCTCGGTAGAAGCGCTTTTGCCTCGCCAGAACGATCCGTCCGTGTCTCGACACGAATTTCGCGGGCGGTTTCCGGCTCATCGAGTTCCCTGACAAAGACCCGCGCCGTGATTCGTTCGGCGGCCGGGGTTTCGACTTCCGCAGGCGCGACGTCGACCCGCGCCACGAAGCGATAGCCGAACTTCGGGACGGTTTCGATGAATTTGTTTTCGGTCGATTCGCCAAGAACGCGACGCAGGTATGAAATGTTTTGGGCGAGGTTGTTCTCTTCGACGAACGAATCTTCCCAGATCGACGTCATCATCCGCTCCTTCGAAAGCACATGGCCGCCGTTGCGAACCAACAAGAGCAACGTTTCGAAGATCTTCGGCGCGAGTGCAACGGTTTTTTGGCCGTCAAACAGAAGCCGCTCGCCGCTTTCCAGCCTGAAGTTCCCGAACCGGTAGATCTCGTTGGCAAAATCAGTCATTTCGTGGTCTTCATAACTTCTTCAGAAAAACTTCACCGCTTTCTAAAGAATCGGCGGCGGCAATCGCGATAAAACTGAATCGCGCCGAAGTGGAATCGAGTGATTCTAACTCAAAACCGGCGAAACGCAAAAAAAATGCAGTTTGGCTGCGGCGGCTTTGGATCGTATTCAACATGTTATGAGAAGTCTTAAATCGCGCGAGATCTTTATTGAGTACGAACGAGTGCAATCGATCACGAGGCGAGCGAGGACCCAAGTCGTCCATTGTACCGAGTGTCGTGAGGACGTCGATTTTGTGGCGATCACGGAAGCTGCCGGATTGTTCAATACGGAGATCGAAACATTGACCAGATTTGCGGCCGAGCATCAATGTCATTTTCAAATGGATTCGGCGGGCCGGGTCTTTATCTGCATCGGATCATTGCTTGCGAAGATGCGTCAGGGAGCGGACGGAAAAAGACTGCTGGTCGAACCGCGGAAAGGAGCACAAAGATGATTGGATTTAGCTTAAAAGCAACGAGCAATACGCGCTTTACTCGTGATTACTCGCAATGGACGGAAGGAGATGTTTGGCTTGCGAAAGCCTTCGAGATCGTTCGCGGACTGAACGGGCCGGCGGAAATGGCGCTCGGACAGGTTTGGGGAATCGGGATCGAGAGTCCGGCAGACGCCGCGACTGCCGCTTTCAAGGGCTTTCTGGACGGAATGCTGGTCGACCTCGCGGGTGTGCGAAATCAGATGGGAGTGACCGTCGCGGGCGTCGGCGGCACGTACCTCTGCCACGGTCTATTGAATGTAACGGAGACGGGAATCCCGATGATCCGCGAATTCCTCGCAAAGCTCAAGCAGGCGAGCGATGCATATGGCCAAGCGATCGGAGACCAGGTGATGATGCAGATCTGCAAGACCATCAAGATGTTCGATCTTCATCTCGGAGTCGGCAATTCGGTCGGACAGCTTTGGATCGAGATCGAGTTTTAGGATGGTTTAGAAAACCTTCCCAAACACTTCGCAAAAAGCTAAAATTCCGGACAACGAAACCTCGGTGAACCGCGTGCGTCGCAGTGGCATGCTTCCGATTTCGATGGCGACGGAACCGCTGATCGGACGATGTTCCGCCCGTCAACTGGCCAATGGTTTGTCCTGCAAAGCGGATCAAATACGCTGACCGGAACGACGTTCGGGGTCAATGGCGACGTCCCGATCGAGGGCGACTTCGACGGGGACGCACGCAGTGATTTCGCGATATGGCGCCCATCGACCGGCCAGTGTATCGTCGCCAACCTCGGCGTCGCGGGCAGTTCATCTTCGCCAACCTCGGCGTCGCGGGCGACAAACCCGTCCCGGGAGATTATGACAAGGACGGCAAGACCGATCCGGCCGTATGGCGAGCCGCGAACACGGGTTGGTTCTATCTCGAAAGTTCCAACGATTACAACACTTTCAATGTGATCGGCTTCGGTTCTCCGGGCGACATCGCTCCGCAAGGATCGGCCCAATAACTCAGCTCCCTACCCCCCAAGAAAGGAGAGGCTGTCTGAAAAGTCTTCTCAGCGTGCGTAGCATGCGCAAGGACGATAGCACCCTACGTAGCGAAAGCGGAGCGTGGTGTGGTTCGCGATATCCGAACGGAGCGTGTGCAACACGCGTAACATTTTGCAAAAATGCTAGTTACGCGTGTTACACACGCTTTGTTCCGGCGTGCCGCCCACCACGTTTCGCTTCGCTTCACGTGGTGCTATCGTCCTGGCGCGTGCTACACACGCTGAAGATCTGATCTCTAAACGATCAAGGTCACTGACTTTTCAGACAGCCTCTTCGTCTTTTTTGGAGCTTGGATTCAACAGGCAGGAACCCGCTTCTCAGGTTCCGAGAGCGTTTGCCGAAGTTCGATCTGGTCCCGACGAGTTTTGCGATTCACGTTGTTCAAACATTTTGGCGGTCGTAACCGCCGCATCGAAGAAATGTTTCAATGAAGCTTTGTCGCCGGCCAGACGGTCAAAGGCCGCGACAAGACCTTCGTCGTCGATCTCGAAAGACGAAGCTTGCTTGTTAAGACCGATAAGCTGATCGCACAATTCCCGGTTAAGCACCCGGCGCGCCGTGCCGGCATCCTTCGCCTTTACGATGAATAAATCATCGAATTCCTCGATGCCGACTTCAACATCCTGGAGACCAAGCCACGAAAAGGTCTTGTGAAAAAGGTTTTCGGGCAAAAGGCGCAGTCCGATCATCAGGCTTTGGCCGAACGTCAGACGGACCCGAGTCTGCCATCGGCCGGAAGCCGAAACCAGCGAAATGCGGGTTTGAAACCCTTGGTAGAATCCCTCGACAACGAGTTTCAGCGGGTCAAATATCAGATCGTTTTCCGCCGCGAATTCCGCGTAGTCCGCAAATAACCGCTCTTCCCAGGGAGCAAGCGGGAAACCAGCACGCGCGGCGCTGAATCGACGGATCAAACGGCTCGTGATCCCCAGCATCCGGCGAATCTCCTCCTCGTCGCCGACTTGACCGCCCGTTTCGATGTAAACCTGGTTGTCGGTAATGCTTATGATCGGAAACCGGCGCAGCGCGAGCAGCAGATCGTCCATCAAATTCCGCGCTCCAACCGTCGGAAAGTCCGAAAGCAAAAGTCGCCGCAAGACCTCGCGATCGTAGCACCGGGCGGCGAATGCCCCGTCAAAGAGCGGTTCTCCGAGCTCGACCCGGTCCGCTCCGAAAACTGACGTGAAGACTCCCTTCGGCGAACGGATGCCGAGCAGAAACCGAAGCGTTTCGGGGAATTCCGCGGCACACCACGTGAAGAACACGGTGCTTTCGTTCGAACGACGGGCACCAACCGCGATCGTTGCGTGACAGCCGTCGTGAAGGCCGCTTAACTTGAGTTGCTTCGGGTTCGGCATCTTCAGATTCATCGCCTGTGCCGCGGATTTCCAAACGGCGCGATTTTTGTTGTTGCGTCTGACAATGAAAAAGGCGATCCCGGCCAGGATCAGCGGAATGACGATCACCATCAGCAAGCCTACGAAAAGAAATAGGACCTGTTCCATACGACCGGCGAAGAAAAGCATACCGAAGATTCTATCTCGGAAAAGTGCGCGTTCAAAATGCGAAGAATTCGGGATTTTGCGGGATGTTTGATTTGCCAGTTGGTGTTTGCGATTTGCGATTTGCGTTTTGAACTTTTCATTTCGCGCAACCGAATGCGGCTTGCGGCCCGGTTTGACGAGGAAAAACTCCGGTTGTTTTAAGAACATTTGATCTACGATATGGGACAAACGAATGCGGCTTGCGTCGCGGATGTCCGGCACGGAAGAGATGCGCCGCCCGGCAGTCTCCGGTATTCGGCAAAGACGGCGTCACCCTTTGTGAACGACGCCGTCTATTTATCCCAAATTGCGCAATAGGGAATTTTTGCCCGCGAATTTCCGCGAATCCGCGCGAATGGAAATCTGGTCCAAAGCGCTGCGAAAGAAGCGGGTTTTGAAATCGGGCCACGGGCCAAACTTTTGAATAGCGGTTTGCCCGTGCGGGTTCGGATAGAATCTTATTCGCGCGGATCCGCGGAAATTCGCGGGCAATCTTTCCGTTGCGGAATCCGGGTTTATTCAAAGTTAAAAATCTGACTAAAAGAACCTAATGGTATATGAGAACTTCAGGCCGCGGCCGATCTCGGGCGCGAGGTCCTTGATGAACGAAAGGTGGTTGCGATACTCCTTGTTGAGCAGATTGAACGCGTTGACACTGAAAATATGCGTCAGGTGCGGTTTGCCGATGATGTAGTTCGACGCAATGTTGAACGTGCCGTATCCGGCGGTTCGCGTTTCAAGCGGATAGAGTTTTTTCTGCGCGCCCGCGAGATCGATCTCCGGACGGACGTTGAAGCCCTTGACGCGGAAATCGAACCCAAATTTTGCGTGCATCGGCGGAATCCTCGGCAGGTTCAGCCGCTCGTCCAAGAGCTTCGCCCGCACGTAATCGGCGTTGAAAAAGACGTTGACGAACTTGTTGACATCCGCGTCGAAACTAAACTCGGCGCCGTAATACTGGCTCTTGCCCTGCGAGTAGGCGAGAACCGGAAGATTGTCCTCGATATCGACCTGACCGTCGCCGTCCTCGTCGCGGTACGCCAGATATACGTAGTTGCTGATCCGATAGTAGAAGACGTTGAAGTCCGCCCGAATGCGCGAGCCTTGATGGCGTAAGCTGAAATCGAGGCCATTCGAACGTTCGGGTTTCAGGTTCTCGTTTCCGATCTCGAAGGCGACGGTTCCGACGTGCGGACCGTTGTTGTAAAGCTCTTCAAGCGCCGGCGAGCGGAAAGAGTTCGAATAATTGAAAACAAAGGCGCCCTTTTCCCAAAGCCCGATGCGGACGCCCGCGCCGCCCGAAAATCCCGTAAACGAACGATCGCGCAGCGCGGTGTTTTCCGGATTGTAGGCGTTGCGTTCGACGCGACCGCCGAACTGAAAGGTGACGCGGTCGTACTTCAGTTCCTCAAGACCGAAAACGGCAAACGAGTCGTGCTTGACCTTGCCCTCGATCAGGCGCTCGTCACCGGTGATGAGGTAGTCGCGGCTGAAACGGTCGACCCCGAATCGGCCCGTGAGTTTTCCGTAGCCCTTCTGTTCGAACATTCCGCGGTAGGAGATCGTGTTGTTGCTGAGCGTCGTCCCGACAGTCGAATTCTCGATCTCGTCGTGCTTGTACCGGCTGATATTGACGGTGAACTTCCCGCTCGTGACGAACGAATCGACCTCGCGGAATCCGCCGTTGAATTTGATGTTGTAGCTTCGCGGACGAATGTCGATCTCGTCTTCATTCGACGCGCCGCCGGATTCGATGAACGCGGCGTACGGAATGCCGTAGCGGCGGCGGTCAAAGTTGAAGGTCGTCGTGAAGAACGCTTTGCGGCCGTAAAAACCGCCGCCGAATGTTCCGCTCAGTGCGCGGCTCGAAGAATTCGGAACGATCCCGAGCGGCGAGCGATAGCTTCCGGCGTTTTGGAAACTGGAGTTTCCGAAGACGAGAAACTTCTCCCAGCCGTATTCGAGACCGCCGCTCAGTCCGCCCTGAGGCGCGTTGGTCGCGCCGACAGCTGTCAGGAATCCGCGGAACCCCTCGTCCGCCTTGTCATCGTGATTGCTGACAGCGTTGACGACGCCGCCGAGCGCGCTGCTGCCGTACAACAGCGTTGCCGGGCCCTTGACCACCTCGATGCGGTCGACGTTGAGCGTATCGACCGTTTCGGCGTGATCGCCCGACGTCGATCCGAGCGAACCGGAACGCACGCCGTCCTGCGAAACCAGGACGCGGTCGCCGTCAAACCCGCGAATTACCGGCCGCGACGATCCGGCGCCGAAACTCCGCTTTGAAACGCCTGTTTCTCCCTCGAGAACCTCGCCGAGCGAGGTCCCGCTGCGCATCGTGATCTCGTTCGAAGCGATCGTATCCACCGTCTGGACTGCGTCGAACGTCGACTGCTCGGTTCCTGACGCGGTAATGGTCACCTCTTCCTTGAGCGTCGAGATCTCCATCGTAAAGTCCATTGTCACCGGCAGGTCGGCGACATCGATCGATTTTGTCACGTCCCCGAACCCGTCATTGTGCACCGTGACGGTATAGCGGCCGGGAGGAACATTGTCGAACGAGTATTTGCCGTCGTTGTCGGTCCTGACCTTGCGTTTGAGCTGGGTGATCTGCACCGTTGCATCGTGCAGGACTGTATCGTCGGCAAGCGAGACGGTGCCCGAAACGGTCGTCGTCTGGGCGAACGCGCCGAGCGGAAGCATCAGAAAAGTAAATAATACAAAAAGTAAGCGGTTAGCCTTCATAGGTTTTGTACGTGTATTTCTTAACGAAAAACTACCGCTTTAAGTTATCAAATACGAAACAGGGTCCGGACAAATTTTTAACAAGCGGTCGAAATAAAGGAATGAACGGCATATCGGGGCCGTGGGGCGCCGCTTACAGTCTAAAAAGCCGTTCACGGAGTATCCGCGACTGCAGCCTGCTCGAGCAGATCTCCTGGCCGTTCGAGAGGTTGATCTGATAGGTCCCGCCGGGAAGCGGGCTGACGCTCGAGATCATCGCGACCGACACCAGCGCCCCGCGCGATACCCTGACGAAGGACTCGGGGGCAAGGCGCGACTCCAGGTCCTTGAGTCGATAATTGACGACGAACCTCTGATTTGATTCGGTCGTGATCCGCAGCAGTTCACCGTCGGCGACGATCGAGGCGATCTCGGCGACGGGCACCAGAACGATGTCCTCACGGAGTTTTACCGGGATGCGCTCGAGATGACCCGGACGCGACGATTCCTCGTAGGTGCGCACCGCATTTCGGATATTCCCGTGCTCGGTTTCGCGCCAGTTGGCGTGCTCAAGCCGTTCGTACGCACGATCGAGGGTTTCGCGAAGTCGGGTCTTTTCGATCGGCTTGAGCAGATAATCGATCGCGTTCAGTTCGAACGCCTGAACGGCGAAATCGTCGTATGCGGTAACGAAGGCGACCAACGGCATTTCCCCGCTCCCAAGCGCTTTTACAACGTCGATCCCCGAAACCTCCGGCATTTGGATATCGAGCAGCGCGAGGTCCGGCCTGCGCTCGCGCACCAATTCGATCGCCGCACCGCCGTCTTCCGCTTCGCCGACTATTTCGACGTCGTCCATCGCTTTGAGAAACGATTTCAGAAATTCACGGGCCGGACGTTCGTCGTCCGCGACGATTACTCGAAGCTTTTCCATAAACTTTATTTTGCAGTTGCCTGCGTCTGCGTCCCGATCGGCAGCAGGATCGTCGCGACAGTTCCGCTCAGATCGCCGCGGATCTTGAATTCAGCGGCCGCTCCGTAGTGCGCTTCAAGCCGCTGGCGAATACTGCCAAGACCAACACCTTGCGCGCGTTCAAAACCGGACGGGACGCGGCCGGAACCGGTGTCGGCGACCTCAAGTACGAGAACGCGCGATTCTTCCCCCGTTTCAAGTTTTGCCGACACGGACACCTCGCCGCCGCTTTTATTCTCCGAAATTCCGTGCTTGATCGCGTTCTCGACGAGCGGTTGGAGAACGAGGCTTGGAATGCGAAACGTTCCGAGTTTGTCGGGAACGTCGATCCGCACCGACAGCCGTTCCTCGAAACGCGCCTTTTCGATCTCGAGATAATTTTCTATGAGTTTCACTTCCTCGGCGAGCGTCGAAAACTCTCCGGTCGATCTCAGGACTCCGCGGAGCAGTTTGGTCAGGCCCATCAGCGTGTCAAACGCCTTTTCCGGCGCCGTTTGGATCAGGTGGCCGATGGTCGTCAGCGCATTGAACAGGAAATGCGGGTTGATCCGCGCCCGCAAGGCCGAGAGTTGCGCTTCGGCGGCGAGTTTTGAAAACTCCTGCTCGCGCAGTTCCAGTTCGAAGCGCTCGTTTGTCACGCGGAGCGAATCGATGCGGCGGGCCGCCAAAAGCGCGACCGCTTCGAGCATCTGGATTTCGTCTGAAAGCAGGTTTCGCCCGCCGGCGAGGTTCCACAGGTCGATCTCAAAAAAGGGGCCCTCGACCGTCGGGATAAAAACCGTGGTACGGCGAGGTTCGAGTCTTACGGCCGGCAAAATTTCGTCGGAATCATCGATCTTCCGCCACTCGGCGCTTTCCGATCCAAGCGCGGCCTTAAGACGCCTGCAAACCGCGTCGAGCATGTCTTTCGGATCATCTTCCTTCTCGACTGCGGCCGAGATCTCAAGTTTGAGCATCTCGAAATCCGTCCGGCGGAGTATCACCGAGTCGACCAGCCACTCGGCGAAATCGTGCAGTTTCGGATAGGCGAGCGCGGTGGCGATCCAAAGGCCGAGGACGATCACGGCCGCCTGCACGTCGTTGCGGTCGTGAGTCTCGTGCCACGCAAGCAGCGGAACGGCGGCCCAAACATACAGCGCGAATGCAAGCAGCGCCAGAAGCATCAGCGAGAGAGCGCGTTTCAGAAAGAGATCCGCGAACGCGAATCGATAATCCTGCAGCAGGATTGCGAGCGCCAGCGGCAGCGACGACTGATGCGCCACAAGTTCAACCACCCAGGACGACTGATCGTTGTGGGAACTCAGATGCAGCGCCGAGACCGCGAAGACGAGCAGCGCCGCGACCCAAACGGCCTTTTTCTCGAGTGCCTGGCGGAACGCCAGAACGAGCAGAACGACAAGCATCACAAGCGCGCCGACGGTCAGAATGCGCAGGGATGCTCGCGAAGGCGCCTCTCCAGACGTAATCACGGAGATCAGATTGAGTAGGGCTGCAAACGAACTTAGCGCGTAGGCCGAAATCGTCAGAAGGCGCAGCCGGTAACTCGCGTCGTCTGCGCTCTTCCAGGTTGAATGGACGACAACGGAAGGCAAGAATCCGAGCGCGGAATAAGAGAGGGCCAAAAGCCAGGGCGAAACGGGGACAGTCCCGAAGTCCTTAAGAATGAAAACCGCGAATTCCCCCAGATTCCAGATCAGGCCGAGCGTCGCCGTAACGAGCAGCAGAAAGTCGAACCCGGCGCGTTCGCCGGCACGTCGATGGCGGACGACCATCACGAGCAGAAGTCCGTAGAGGGCGATTCCGACGGAAAATCCGAGCAAGTTTATCAGCAGAGCGGTATTAAGCATCAGTCAGGCTCAATTAAACGGGACTTTGGCGGGATTTGCAAAACGAATCGAGCGAGCGGTCGATTCCGGGGGCCGAAGGGTAGGAATGGCCTAATGAACGGCTTCCAAAACGAAAAGGCGGTCGCCGGTGACCGGCGACCGCCTTTCTGGTTTGGCTATTGCCTAGCGTTTCGGAATCTTGATCGCGCGACCGGCAGGCAACGCTTCATTGATCGACTTGATCCCGTTGAAGTTCGCAAGGTCGGCGGCCGACACACCATAACGCGACGCTATCTTCGCCAGCGTGTCGCCGGCACGCGACTTGATCGTCGCAAAACTCGGAACCGCAGCCGCCTTGTTTGGCGTCGTCGGGCGCTGGTACGAAGTATTCCGGACGTTGTTCGAATTCGGTATGACGATCTTGCCCTGCGGAGTCTTCATCCCGCTGTTGGCGGCCATCAGATCAGCGACCGATACGCCCGTACGGTTCGAAATGTTGTCCCAGGTTTCGCCCTGTACCGACTTCGTTAGGTTCGCGGTGTTCTGGTTCGCTCGCGGAACGCGTTTGAAGATCGCGACAACCTCGGATCCCTTGCCCGGCGGGACGCGAATGACATACGGTTCCGGCGGCGTCGCGTTGGTTCGAAGTTCAGGATTCAAGTAACGCATGTAATCCACCGAAGTATCCGCAACCTGGGCGAGGAACGAAAGACTCGTACCCGGCGGAACAAGAACCGTCTCCCAAGTCAATTGCGGCGCCGGACGAACATTCCCGAACCCGTAGGCGCGCGGATTGTTGGCGATCAGGATCGTCGCCAGAATATTCGGCACATAATTGCGAGTTTCCTTCGGAAGATACGGATACGCGACCCAGAAGTTCGCGACGCCGGCGCGGGCGATCGCGCGGTCGACGTTGCCTTCGCCCGAGTTGTACGCGGCCATCGCGAGTTCCCAGTTGCCGTTGTAACGGTTCGCGAGGAACTTCAGATAGCGGGCAGAAGCCTGCGTCGCTTTTTCAAAACTGTTTCGTTCATCAAGATGGGCGGTGCGGCGCAGACCGTAGCGCGAACCGGTTCCCGGGATGAACTGCCAGAGACCCGAAGCGGCCGCCCACGAAAGGGCCTGCGGCTTCCACATACTCTCTACCTGACCGAGCCACGCGACATTCTCCGGAATTCCCTCTTCGCGGAAAATGCGCCGGGCCATCCGCATAAACATCCCCGATCGGTAAAGACCCGTTTCCATCGTCGAACGTCCGCGGCCCTGGTAATAGTTGACGTACTGCTGGATCATCGGGTGAACCTGAAATCTCAGTCCGAGCGAATTGTTCGAAACGGCGTAGCTGATGCTTTGGATCTGGGCCTGAGCTTCGGGCGTGTCGGTGTTCAATTCCGCGTCTTGAAGCTGCAGCGTCGCGAGTTCATCGAGATTCGAACGTTCGAACCTCTGTTCGACGAAGCCCTGCGTCATCTCGTTTGGAACCTGCTGCAAGATCGCGTTCGTCGTGGCGCTCGTGTCAGCGGCCGGGGCCGTCAGAACGAGCTTTGCGATGCGATCCGAAACGATGTTTTCGATGTTCCAGTTGCAGGTAGCCGAAAGCGAACGGATCTGGGGTTGTTGCTTTTCGGTCGGAAACTCGATCCTGTAGATCGTTTCGATCAACTGGTTGTAGCAGTCACGCGCCTTGGCGTTGTTGTTGGAGTTGAGATTGATCCCGGACATCAGAAAAACCTCAATCGATCGGTCGAACTTGTCGCGCGCGTTCGGCCGGCGGTTGTCCTCAAGCGCGGCAAGCCCGGCCTTGAATTCTGCGCCCGAACGGTCGAGCAGGATACGAATCTGTTCCTCAGCGCGGCGCGATTCGTCGGTTTGCGCGAAAACGTTAAGTCCAAAAAATATGATTGCGGTAAAACTGAAAACCTTGAAAAGGTGTGTCTTAGTCAAGCTCGTCTATACTCCTTAAAATAAAATACCGGGGTTAGGGCGAATCGTTGAGACGACCTAAGTTCGAAGCGCTAAACCTTTAACGCCTGGCCTATAAAAAAGTTCCCGGTCAGTAGAAGTAACGCGGGCACCTTTTCCACGTTACAACTTGAAAAAACGTATGTCAACGCGTCGGTCACCTGCAAATACCGACCCCGGCGCGCGCCGGACCCTGTTTTACTGCTTCGACCGGACGCTCTGGACCTTCACCTTTTCAGCGACCTTCGGCGCATCCAGCAAAGCTTCAGCGAAGACTTCGCGCACGTTATCCACAAATATAAAGGTCAAATCCTCGGCAACTTCCGGAGGCAGATCCTCAAGGTCGCGCTCGTTCGGGGCCGGAAGAATCACCGTCTTCAGCTTTGCACGGCGCGCCGCGAGCAGTTTTTCCTTCACCCCGCCGACCGGCAAAACGTTGCCCCGGAGCGTGATCTCGCCGGTCATCGCCAGGTCTTTTCTGACCGGGCGCTGCGAAAGAACGGAGACGAGCGCGGTCGCCATCGTGATCCCGGCGCTCGGCCCGTCCTTCGGGATCGCGCCTTCGGGGATATGCACGTGAATGTCGTAATTCTCGAAATCTTCAGGATCGATCCCCAATTCGGCCGCCCGGGCCTTGGCGTAGCTGAAAGCCGCCTGAGCCGATTCCTGCATCACCTCGCCAAGTTGTCCGGTAAGCTTGAGATTGCCCTTGCCCTTTGTTTTCAGCGCTTCGATGAAAAGTATATCGCCTCCGACAGCCGTCCACGCGAGGCCGGTAACGATCCCCACGGCATCCTTTTTGAGCGCCGATTCACGAAAGATCTTCGGCGCGCGCAAGTATTCCTTGATGTTGGCCGCGGCGATTCTTTCCGGCAAAAACGCATCTTCAAGCTCGGCCTTTTTGCGGGCGACCTTTCGGCAGACCTTGCCGATCTCGCGCTCGAGCTGCCGCAATCCGGCTTCCTGCGTGTATTCGCTGATGATCTTTGCGAGCGCCTTGCGTTCGAACTTGAGGTCTTCCTTCTCGAGCCCGTTTTCCTCGACCTGTTTCGGCACCAGGTGACGCCGCGCGATCTCGAGCTTTTCTTCTTCGGTGTAACCGGAGAGCGAAATTATTTCCATCCGGTCGCGGAGAGCCGGCTGGATCGTATCGAGGACGTTCGCGGTCGTCATAAACATCACGTTAGAAAGGTCGAAAGTGACGTTCAGGTAGTTGTCGCGAAACGAAAAATTCTGTTCGGGATCGAGAACTTCGAGGAGCGCCGACGACGGGTCGCCGCGAAAATCGGCGCCGACCTTGTCGATCTCGTCGAGCACGACCAACGGATTGTTCGTTCCCGCCTGCTGAATCGCCTGCACGATCCGTCCGGGCATCGCCCCGACGTAAGTGCGGCGATGGCCCCTGATTTCGGCCTCGTCGTGCAGACCGCCGAGCGATATGCGGACGAACTGACGGTTCAGGGCGCGCGCGATCGACCGGCCAAGCGAAGTTTTGCCGACTCCCGGAGGACCGACCAGACAGAGAATCGACCCCTTGGGCTTTTCGCGCAGCTTGCGCACGGCGAGAGCCTCAACGATGCGCTCCTTGACGCGCTCCAGTCCGTAATGGTCCTCGTCGAGTATCTTCTCGGCCTTCTTCAGATTGAGATTATCCTTTGACGATTTCGACCACGGCAGTTCGGTCATGATATCGAGCCAGTTCCGGAGCGTCGCCGTCTCGGCGGTATCCGGATGCATCCGCTCGAGTTTCTTGAGTTGCCGCAAAGACTCTTCTTCGGCGTGCGGCGGCATCTTGGACTTCAGGATCTTGTCGCGATACTGCTCGATCTCTTCAAAGAGTTCATTCCCCTCGCCAAGCTCGGACTGGATCGCCTTCAACTGCTGGCGCAGGAAATACTCGCGCTGCCAACGGTCGATGTCGGCACGGGCCTGCGTGTTTATTTCAGCCTGCACCGTGAGCACATCGATCTCCTTATTAAGAAGATCGTTGACGCGCCGGAGCCTTAGGATCGGATCGAAGTTGTCGAGAACGCTCTGCGCGTCTTCGACTTTAAGCTCAAGGTTCGAAGCCGAAAGATCGGCGAGACGGCCGGCGTCTTCAAGATTGGCGATGATCGCCAGAACTTCGGGCGAGATATTCTTGCCGAGGTTGGCGGCGCGCTCCATCGAAGCGCGGACATTCCGGACAAGAGCTTCGACTTCGAGCGAGTTCGACGGCGGAAGTGGTTCCGGAATCGGCGTCAGGCCGGCGCGAACATAATCGCCGGCGGTGTTCACCGACTCGACGCGGGCTCGCGAAAGTCCCTGGATCAGGATCCGGATGCGTCCGTCCGGAAGTTTGAGCATCCGCATAATGACGGCGACGGTCCCCACCTTGAAGAGGTCTTCCTGTTCGGGTTCTTCTTTGTCGACGTCCTTTTGCGAGACAAGCATGATCATCCGATTCTGGCTCAGCGCATCGTCAACGGCCTTGATGGACCGGTCGCGCGAAACAAAAAGCGGGACGATCATAAACGGATAAATGACGATGTCGCGCAGAGGAAGCACGGGCAGGTCCGACGGGATCTGCATTTGAGGATCATTTGAGTCGGGATCGACTATCTTCTCGGAGAAGTCTTCAATTTCGTCCATGAACTCAATGTTAGAGAAAAACGGACGAAAGAGCAAAATAGCAGAAAATACGGCTCCGATTCGGAAAAACGCCGCGAAAACCGGCCGCCTACTTCTTTGATTTCGAGCGCTGCTTTTTCGCCGGGGCGTTGTCGCGCGACCGCACGAGGACCTTGAGCTCGGTCATAAACTCGGAAACGTCTTCGAATTCAAGATAAACCGAGGCGAAACGGACATACGCGACCTTATCAAGAGCCTTCAGCCGCTTCATGATGATCTTCCCGATCTCGCTCGTCGAAAGCTCGCGGTCCTGTGAATCCTGGACGTTCTTCTCGACCTCGTTGACGATCGCTTCGAGCTGCGCCGCCGAGATCGGCCGTTTTTCGCAGGCCCGCAGCAAACCGGCCATGATCTTGTTTCGTTCGAATGCTTCCCGCCGGCCGTCTTTCTTGACGACCATATAGGGAATCTCGTCGATCCGTTCGTAAGACGTAAAACGGCGGGCGCAAAGCAGACACTCGCGGCGGCGGCGGATCGAGTCGCCTTCTTTCGATTCCCTGGAATCTACAACTTTGTCTTCAAGATGTCCGCAGAATGGGCAACGCATAATGTTCTTCGATTTGGGATTTGCGATTTCGGGCCGTCCGAAATCCGCCTCACTGAATTTTTGGTACCTGCCAACCTTGAGCCTTGGGCACTGAATGCCGATCTTCCCAATAGTGGCCTTTAGCCCTGGACCGCAAATCGCAACCGTTCCGCCGATATCTTAACCCGATTTCCGAATTAACTCACCTCACCCGGTTTCGGTGCGTCGCCGGCCGCGCCCTTGGAGTCATTTTCGTGCTCGACCTCGTCGACGGCGTGTTCCGACGACAGCAGATTGCGCATTCGTTCGAACGAAATGTCGCCGTGGAAGAAATAATAGAGTCCAAAGATGACCGCCGGCGCAAAATAGACAAGGTGCATCGCGATCGAGACGGCGGCCGCCTGTTCCTTTTCCACGTTCAGGAATATCAGGCTCGCCGCCGTTGCGGTGTGGAACGCGCCGGCCGCGCCGCCGGGAGTCGGTACCACCGAACTGACCGCGGCAAATCCCATAATGAACAACGAATCGCTGAACGTCAGCGGCAGGTCGAACGCGAGCAGGACGAGCCACGTCGGGACGGCGATCGCGAGCCACAAGGTAAAGGTCCAAATAGTAATCCCGGCGATCTCGCGCCAGTCACGGAGAATCCCGAGTGCGGTCGAAAGCTGTTTGAGAACACTGAGGATGATCAGTTGGATGCGTTTCGGAATGAACTTCCGGTCGATCAACCGGCGGGTAAACTCGATGACCCGCGGCGCGATCCGTTGGTAGACGATGAGTCCGGCGAAGCCGAGGACGACTCCGACGAGCATCACGTATCCGGCGATCTCGACGTAATGAACCTCGCGTTCACGACCCACGGGCGTATTGAACCAGAGCAGGTTGATCGAGAAAAACGAGATCAGCGCGGCAAGGTCGAAAATGCGTTCGACCCCGAGCGTCACAAGTGCGGCCGATGGGCGAACCCGCTTGTCGCGCATCGGAAGCCACATCGGACGAACGATCTCGCCGGCCCGGCCGATAAAAAATACCGCTGCAAAACCGACTGTGGTCGTCGCAAAGAGTTCCTTGAGCGAACATTCGGTTATGGGCTCAAGCAGCAGCTGCCACCTGACGGCACGCAGAAAATACCCGAAGCAGATGATCAGGACCGCGGACGTGATGTAAACGGCCCGCGCCTTTTGCAAACTCGTGCTCACCTCCTGCCAGTCCAGATTCCGGCCGAAGAACCAGAACAAAAAGACCGCGAACAATGCGAGCAATATGAATTTGACGTACTTGCGCAACTTAAACTCTCTCTTTACCCGGAAGATCTTCTATCGCAAAATGGCTTGTCGCCGGGTCAAAGCAAACACCCGCTGACAAACAAAGACACAAGATTACCCCAAACGCGCGCAAAATGTAAAAATGAAAAGGCCGAGGCAGAAGTTTATCGGCCGCGGGATAAGTCGGAACTTTTGGTGAACGCGTCTCGTAGGGTCTTTTGACAGGAAGATATTCGCGAATCTTGTCACTTTTGGCTGAAGGTATTTGGATTTGGAGAAAGAGCGTTGGAAGCATTTAAGGTAGCTTCGGAGACTAATGGGGCTGAGTTGGTTCGGCGGTGCCGCGCCGGGGACGGTTCCGCTTGGGAAGAGATCGTAACGCAGTATTCGCGCCGGATCTTTAATCTCGCCTATCGGTTCACCTCGAGTGCCGAGGCGGCCGAGGACCTGACGCAGGACGTTTTCATCAGGATCTATCGAACCTTGGAGCAATACGATCCGAAGCAGGGTGATCTTTCAAATTGGCTGATGCGGCTGGCGAGAAATCTGATTATCGATGATTACCGCCACCGGCAGCGCAATCCGCAGGACTCGATGGCCGACGACGTCGATGATCATACTTTTCATCTGCGTTCAGTCGGAGGCTCGGCGCAGAAGGAAATGGAGCGCATGGAACTGGCGTCGCAGGTGCAGGAAGGAATCGACAAACTGCCGTCCGATCTTCGAACCTGCGTTATCCTTCGCGATCTCGAAGAGTTGAGCTATCAGGAGATCGTCGATGTTCTGAAGATCCCGGAAGGGACGGTCAAATCGCGGATCAATCGGGGACGCATTGAACTCGCGAAGATACTCAGAAGGATGAGGGTGGTGACGATTTGAGGATTGGCAAAAACGCGGTTTTGGCGCGTCAAACCGGCAATAGATCGGGACTCAGGATTTACAAGGGGTTACGAAATGACAAACGAAACTGAAAAAATTATCGAGTGCGCGCAATTTGAGGACTTGCTCTCGGAATACATCGACGGCACGCTGGAACGCCCGGCTCACCGGTCGGTCGCCGCGCACGCGCTCAAATGCCCGCTCTGCCATTCGCTTTTGAACGAGGTCAAGGACGCTCTTTCCGCGTGTCACGAGATTGCCGCGCCGAAGCGATCGATGACGCATCTCGAGGCGCGCGTGCTGACGATGACAATGCCCGAGACGGCGATGGCTTGTGATCATTTCGAAGACCACCTGACGGACTATCTGGATGGGTTCCTGCCGGCGACACTTTTTCATCGCTGGGAGCGGCACGCGGTCCTGTGCGACAGTTGCACGGATCTGCCGGGCGCGGTCGTGCGTTCAATTGCTGCGTGCTACACCTACAAGATGGAAGAATTTCCGGTTCCGGAAACTCTTCACGACAGGATTCTTCAGGCGACGATCGGAACGGCACGGGCCGGCGAGGTAAAAGCAGCCTGGCCGTCGCGAGCGGTCGAATGGCTCCGCGGGCTGAGTTTCCCGATGCCGTTGCCGCAGTTTGCCTCGGTCGTGATGATGTTCATTTTTGCCGCGTTCATCTTCAGTCAAACCGTTTCGGCCGACGTTTACCGCCGGAGTTTCGAACTCGCGGAGCAGACGTACAAACAGAGTGCGGATATCGTTTTGGGCGCTGACGAAGGGTCGGGAATGAACCGTTCGGCTGAACCGGTCGAAGGGACGTTCGTGATCAACGAGGAAAACAAGAAATGAATTGCGCTTATCACAGTCACAACGCCGCAAATGTGAACTGCAATGGCTGCGGAAAACCGCTGTGTCCCGCGTGCGACCATCGCATCAAGGGCTTTCCGTACTGCCAGGACTGCATTGTTCAGGGCGTTCAGTTGCTCCGCAACCAAAATCAGGGAAACTATTCGCAGTTCGTCCAGTCGCAGACCTCGCCGTTCGTCGCGCTCATACTTTCATTTTGTCCGGGACTCGGAGCCGCGTACAACGGTCAAACGGTCAAGGCGCTGGTCCATTTCGGCGCTTCCGTCGGGTTGATCCAACTGATGCTTCAGACCGGAATGGCCGTTTTCTTCTTCGGTTTTCTCGCGATGTGGCTTTATTCGGCCGTCGACGCGTGGAAGACCGCGCGAATGATCCGGCGCGGCGTGATCCCGGAAACAGCCGAGACATTGCTCTCGCAACGATTTTCGGGAAACCTTAAGATCTGGGCGGGCGTATTGATCGGGTTGGGTGTAATGTTCTTTCTCGATGTCCGGTTTTTAATGCGCGGGCTATTGCCGGTGATGCTGATCGGGCTCGGGTTTTATATTCTGCGAAACTTCTTTTTCAAGACTGATCGGGAACCGGATTTTCAAGCCCGAAACGAACCGTCCGGACTGATCACCGCGGCCTCGGAATACGGAAGCGAACGGTACGATACTCGGTTCGATGATTCGGTCCGCTCGGAATCCAGAAGTTGGCGCAACAGGTGAGCGTGGTTTATCATAGGAACGGGACGGCATTGGGTGTTTATACAAGCGGTCCTGTGGTGAAGTACAGTGAGGTTTGAAATATGTCGTTTTATTTGAAAGCCGCCGCAGGAATTGGCAGCACTCTTTTGGTTGTTCTGGCGCTGATCATTGCCTTCCTGAAGGGAATGATCGGGTTGATCGCTTTCATCACGACGGCGATAAAGATCATAATCTTTCTCGGCTTCGTGGTCGTTTTTGTCGGGGTCGGCCTGTTGGTTTTTCGCGCATTCCGCGAAAGCCGCCGCTCGGACGATTAGTTTGATTTTTGAAGGTTTTCCGATAGGTTGCGCGCCGGCAAAATGCGGGGTTGTGTTTATCTGCTTGCATTGTTGACGGCGCGTATGCTAACTTTTACCGATTCTTTTACGTTAAGAACTAACAAATAATTGAATTTCACCCCCTTGATTCGGAGATTTCTTTGAATCTTCGAAAAGGATTCGCGTTTAGTCGCTTGCGGCTGTTCTTGCGTGATTCCGCGTGCTGAAACGCTGGACTTTCGGCGCGAAATCATTGAAAGGAGCTATTAAAGCGTAATGCAAGATAACAAAAAGTATTACAAGTTTTTATTAACACACACAACTAAATCAAAAATTTATATTCGAAGGGTCGAAATCTCTAAGCAGATGGTGCATTCGGGATTTGCGGTTCTACTGTTTTCGGTGGCCGTCGCGGCCGTCGGCGTCTTCAGCGTCTCAAAGTTCCCGGTGATGGCAAATGATGATCCGATCGCGGCTCAGTCTGTTGCGCAGCCGGTTGCTGCGGTTCGGGCCGAACCGAAATCGCGGGATTACAACCGTCCGCAGGCCGATGGGGATTTCGCCGTGAACAGCGGCGGCCCTGATGCCGACCTGCAGTTGGCGGAATCGGAGATTGAAGATTCGAAAGACGAAGAGATCGAAAGACGGCTCAGGACTATTCAGGTCGAAGCTAATCCGGCATCGTTACCGACGATGTGGGCCCACCTCGGCAAGATCAACAACGAGTTTGGTTTCCGCCGCAATCCGTTTGGCGGCCGCAGTTACGAATTCCATGCGGGAATGGACATCGACGGCGAGCGAGGCGACTCGGTCATCGCCCCCGGCAACGGGACGATCATCAAAGCCGGCTGGCAGGGCGGCTACGGCAATATGATCG
Source organism: Pyrinomonadaceae bacterium (assembly GCA_041752475.1). Lineage (GTDB taxonomy): Bacteria > Acidobacteriota > Blastocatellia > Pyrinomonadales > Pyrinomonadaceae > JAFDVJ01. The sequence goes on from JBGSWK010000071.1 coordinate 70,592, forward strand.
AGATCGATCACGGAAACGGCATCACCACTCGCTACGGCCATCTTTCCAAGGTCGAAGTTGAGGTCGGACAAACTATCGCGCGCGGTGAACTCATCGGTTACGTCGGTTCGACCGGCCGTTCGACGGGGCCGCATCTCCATTACGAGCTTCGATTGAACGACAAGCCGATCAATCCGCGGTTTTTCCTTCCGCCCGAACCGACCGATCTGAAACTCGGTTAGGCACCATATAAAGGGTTTTACCGAAAGACGGGCCATCACGGCCCGTCTTTTCGTTTTGTGATTTTTCTTCCGCTTTACGATAGAATCGAATTATGTCCTGCACTCAACCCGAATTGCACAATAGAACCGGTTTGCGCGCGAAATACGAGAAAACCGCCGAAAGATTTTGTTTTCCGGCGCGTTTTCGTGTGTTTCGCGTGTTTCGCGGGAAAAAACTACAAAGGCGTAATCTGGGTTCAAACGCAAATTTAAGAACAAAAGGAAATATTTTTATGCGTATATCACTTCGTTATCCGACTTCGTTGATTTTGGCGATCTCAATACTCTTTGGCTCTCTGCTGCCGGCCGTCGCCGCGCCGGAAGAGGGAATGTTCACCCCGGACAAGATCGCGACGCTGCCGCTCAAACAAAAAGGTCTCAAGATCAAGCCGAGCGACATCTACGATCCGAACGGCATCGACATCTCCGACGCCGTCATCCGGCTCAGCATCGGCTGTACCGGCGAGTTCGTCTCGCCCCAGGGATTGATCCTGACCAACCATCACTGCGGTTTCGACGCGCTCGTTTCCGCATCGACGCCGGGCAAGGACTACGGCAAAGACGGCTACAAGTCGGATTCGATGAAGGACGAATTGCCGGCGAAGGATTACAGCATCTTCATCACCAACCGCGTTGAAGACGTCACGGCGAAGATCACCAAGGGGACGGACGCGCTTAAAGGCGACGCGCTCAATAAAGCGTTGGCCGAGAACGTCAAGGCGCTCCAGGAAGCAGAGCAGGCGAAAGTTCCCGAGGGCACGGTCGTTCAGATCCGAATGCTCAACAGCGGATTATTCTATTACCTGTACGAGACAGTCGAGATCAAGGACATCCGTCTGGTTTACGCGCCGCCGCAAATGATCGGTTTTTACGGCGGCGACCCCGACAACTTCGAGTGGTCACGGCATACCGGCGACTTTACGTTCCTCAGGGCATACGTCGCGCCGGACGGAAAGAGCGCCGAATACTCGCCGAACAACGTGCCTTTCAAACCGAAAAAGCACCTGACGATGTCGCTCGACGGACTGAAGGAAAATGATTTCGTGTTCGTGATGGGATATCCGGGCGGTACGACGCGCTACCGGGAAAGTCAGGCGGTCGATTATTCTCAGAAAACCAACTTCCCTTTTCTCGTCGATTTCCTGACATCGTGGAGCAATGCCTTGCGGATGGTCGGTGCCGAGGACGAACAAAAACGTGTCGCGCTGTAGAGCGAAGTGGCGAACCTCGACAACAGCCGCAAGGTGTTTGAGGGCGGGATCGTCGCGCTCAAACGTTCGGGCTTTGCCGCTACCCGTAAGGCCGAGGAGGAAAAACTCGCCGCGTGGATCAAGGCCGACGCCAAGCGCGTCGAGAAATACGGCGACGTCCTCCGCGATCTCGAGCGAGTGAGCAATGACTTTTACGCCGTCGGTGCGCGCGACCGCTTGCTGCGCACTTTTCCGAGTGCCGCTTACGCGCCCGTTTACAAGCAGGTCCTCGATGCGGTTGCGGCGATGCGCGCGAACCAGAAGCTGACCGACAAGAAACGTGCCGAGATCGATGCGACGATGAAGGATCGCGAGCCGCTTCTTGAGCGTGAGATGCTCAAGTATTTTCTCCGTGCATCTTCCGAATTGCCGGCGAACGAACGATTTGAGGCGGCCGACGCAATGTTCGGCGATGCAAAGACCGCAGTTCGGCGCAAGAAAGAGGAGGAGTTCGCGAAATCGATCGTTGATTCGGACGCTTTCGATACGGCTGAGAAGATCGCTTCGCTTTACGATATGTCATTTTCCGACTTTGAGAAAAAGCATTCGGACATTGCGCGTCTTGCCGCCGCCCACGCGGACGAACGCGCGGCATATTCGGTCCGCGCCGGAAAGTTCGTGGCCGAGATCGAAGGCCTGCGGCTCAGCTATCAGCGGGCTCTGGCGGAAATGCGCGGCAATTCGCCCTATCCGGACGCCAATTCGACGCTCCGGTTCACCTATGGAAACGTCAAGGGATACGAACCGCGTGAGGCCGTCAAATACACGCCGTTTACGACTCTCAAGGGCGTGATCGAGAAAGACACCGGAGTCTTCCCGTTCGATGTTCCGCAAAAGCTCAAGAACCTCCAACAGGACAAGGATTTCGGCCGATACGGCGTCGGGGATTCGGTTCCGGTTAACTTCCTATCGACCAACGACATCATCGGCGGAAATTCCGGAAGTCCGATCCTGAATGCTTATGGCGAGCAGGTCGGAATCATATTCGACGGCAACTTCGAGGGGTTGGGCGACGATCTGTTCTATGACCCGAACTATGGCCGGACCATTTCCGTCGATATTCGATACGTGTTGTTCGTTACGGAAAAATTCGGCGGCGCCAAATGGATCGTCGACGAATTGACGATCAAAGGCGGGACGAAGGTTAAGAAGGCCAAGGCCTAAGCTTTCTGGATCGCCGATTGACTCCTTTGAGTTCTAATTGCGCGATCAAACCTGCTGATCAGACAAGGTCAATTACCTGCGCACCTTGCGCCTTTGCGCGAAAGCCGGCATTTGTAAACGCAAATGCCGGCTTTCGCTGTTCTTCCCCGTATCGTTCGCCAATCCGCCGATTGGCCGGCGAGCGCGCGATACCTGATCATGATCTCACCGAAGCATCTATGTGTTCTCTGTGCCTATGTGGTGAATAAACCTCAAAACCGACACCAAAGTGCCTGATGCATTAGCCTAAAATGCGAGTTTGATAGAGTTCATCCCGCGAAGTATCGCCTTTTGCCGTCGGGCAAGGCGCTTCGGATTCTTTTTCGGATTGAAGACATTCAGCGGCGACGGGATCATCCCCGCGAGATAAGCTGCTTCCTGAGGCGTCAACTGGGACGCCGACTTGTTGAAATAGACACGCGACGCGGCTTCGGCTCCGTACACGCCGTCGCCCCATTCGATGACGTTCAGATAGATCTCGAGAATCCGTTTTTTCGACAGTTCCTTTTCAAGAAAGTAGGTGTAAAGCGCTTCCCTGCCCTTGCGCAGAAAATTCCGGTCCTCGGACAAGAACAGGTTCTTCGCCAACTGCTGCGTTACGGTCGAGGCGCCTCGTTTGAATGAAGGCATCGGCGGGATCCAGTCGTTGGGATCGTAGTCGCCTTCCTCCTTAGCCTCTTTCTCGCCTTCCTTGACGGCCTCGTCCCAGGCCTTTTCGATCGCGTCCCAGTCAAATCCGTTATGCTCGAAGAACCGCGCGTCTTCGCCCGCAAGGACCGCACGCTGGAGATTCGGCGAGATCTGCGAGATCGGCTGCCAGATCATATACTTGCGCGGTTCCTTGCCCTCCGCCCGCGCCTCGGAAAGCCGGAATTCGATCATCGAACTGGTCGAAGGGTTCTCGGTCCTGAGCTTTGAGATCGACGGGAACGTCACGACCTCATAGATCAGCCAAACGCCGACGGCGCCGAGCAGAACCAGAAACAGGATTTTCGTCCAGTACCACATAGGATTTTGGATTGGGGATTTGGGATTTTCGATTTTGGATTGACGTCCCCCGAGCCAATCTCGAAATTATCCATCATTGCTATCGAAAAACAAACCCCCTTTGAGTGAAACACATCATTCAACCCGCAGCATTTGGATGAACGACAAACGGGGACGAGGAGTTCCGTTTTCATCGATCCGAGAGGAAAACTCGGGAAGCCTTGAAAACTCCGACCGCTCGCGAACGAAAACCCGCCAATTCCCTTTCGCTGGCCAGGCCGCTCTGATTCAACGCAAAAAACTGCGCAATCCGATCCAACGGTGAACGGCCGAGGTAAACTCCTAAATGAATGAAACTTGAGGTCGCCGGGCGACGATGAATAGTGTCTTTCCTCACGCCGGAACCGGACTTTTTGCGTCCTTTTCAAGGAAAGTGAGTAAGATTTCTGCCGAAAAAGCCATTAATAAGTGTAACAAGAAAAACCGTCCGGCTGCCGGGTCCCGCACGAGTCGGGACCACCCGCGGTTTGGCAACGGGATCTCGGGCCCGCGTTCGATAAAGAAAAATGGAAAGCCGTGGGCCGGACCTTTTCGACGAGGGAGATTTCAGCGATACGAACCCCGAACAGAACATCCCATCGGTGATCATGCACGACACGGCGAATTACGGCGCGTCGTTCACGGTCGGGCGCGGGAATCTGACGACCGCGACCCGGTACGACGTTACCGGAACGACTGGGGCCGTCTCATCCCAGATCAAATACAACATCGCTGGCGCTCCCGTCGCGCAGATCGACCCGTTGGGACGGACCGTGAAGATCAGCTACGCCGACAACTTCAACGACACTTCGACCACGCGCAACACCTACGCCTATCCGACCAGATTGTTCGATCCGGCCGGCAACTACTCGGAGGTGAAATACCGCTTCGACACCGGCGCCAATGCCTGGGCGCGCAGTCCGGCGCCCGCCGGAAACACGACCGACAAGGAAACGACGCGCGAATACGACGCCGTCGGACGGCTTTTGAAGAACACGGTCGTCAACTCCGGCGCCTACACCCGTTACGAATATCCGACCAACAACATCCAGTCAAAAGTGTTCTCAACGATCGTCGATTCGGACAACGACGGCGCTGACGCCGACGACGAAGTGATGAGCGAAAGCTGGACCGACGGCGCTGGGCGCGTCAGAAGATCGCGGACCGAGCATCCCGGATCGACCGGCGGTTGGTCGGCGACTCTCGCCGAGTACGATATTCTCGGACAGTTGAAGCGCTCGACGGTCCCGACCGAGACCAACTCAAGTTACGAACCCGCCGGCGACGACGCGTCGCGCGGCTGGCTCTGGTCGCAAAACGAATACGACTGGAAGGGCCGCCCGACGCGGACCATCCCGACCGACTCGACCGGCTCGGACGGCAAGGATCAGCTGATCAGCTACGAAGGCTGCGGCTGCGCCGGCGGTCAGGTGACGACGATCCAGAGCGAAGTCGTACCAAAGGACACAAACCCGAACGAGACCGCCCGCCGGACGCAAAAGGTCTATCAGGACGTTCTCGGCCGAACCTACAAGACCGAAGTCCTCAACTGGACCGGCGCGGTCTATTCGACGACGGTCCAGACCTTCAACGGCCGCGACCAGATCACAAAAACCCGCCAGTACGCGGGCGACGCCAACTCGACCAGCTATCAGGACGTCACCGTGACCTACGACGGCCACGGCCGTATGAAAACGCGGCACTACCCGGTCGAGGACGCAAACACCGAAACGACGTGGATCTACAACGCGGACGATTCCGTCCAGCAAACCATCGACCCGCGCGGCGCGATCACCAATTTCACATACAACGAGCTTCGACTGGCGACTCAGATATCGTATGATCCGCCGGCGAACCATCCTGAGATTCCCGACGTGCCGACCGTCAGCTTTAACTATGATGCCGTTGGCAACAGGACACAGATGACCGACGGTACAGGTACGACAGGGTATTTTTATGACCCCCTTTCAAGATTGGAGAGCGAGAAGAAGTACTTCAATTTATTGCCGGCTGCGCCTGTCCCGGATCACAAATACTCACTGAGTTACGAGTATTGTATCGGAGGCGGACTGAAAACCGTAACGGACCCATTTGGATATACGATTAATTACACGAATGACAAATCGGGGCGCGTTACGGCGGTCAGCGGCGATCCGACGGCCGACAATCCAACCGGACAATGGGCGAACGGCATCCAATATCGTGCTTTCGGTCAGATCAAGCAGATGACGTATGCGATTCCGGACGCGGCGCCGACGATCAAGCTCGAATATGACAACCGTCTGCGGGCCGACTATTGGGAAATCGCCAGATCGGGCGGTTTCGAGGCGAAGGCCGATTTCACGCACGGTAGCGATTCAAGGGTGATCGCGAAGAACGATCTGCTCGACGACAAGTGGGACCGTTCGATGAAGTATGATTTCGCCGGGCGTCTGACGCACAATCAGTTCGGTATGGGGCAAAGCAACAACAACGGAAACGTTCGCGTTTACGAACAGGCGATCGAGTACGACGGTTTTTCGATGATGGCGGAAAGAGAGATTACAAACTGGGGCCAAACCGGAGGATTCGGCGAAAGCTACGTCAATGGGCGTATTCAGAGTTCGCTGGTTGATTACGATGCGTCGGGCAATGTCGTCTCGCAGCCGATCGACTCGATGCCGGAAGGGACCGGGACGAACACTTTCGACGCGGCCGGACGGCGCGTTAAGTATTTCGATCAGCGTTTCGGGCGGTTCAACGGATACCTCAACATGGTTCAGGAACATGTCACGGAATATGATTTCGACGGCGACGGCCGGCCGGTTGTCGAAAAGGACAACCAGCGGACTTATCCGCGGAACGATCCGCCGTCGGGAGGGCTTGAAGCCACGCCAAAGGTCTTTCAGCTTTGGTCATCGGTTCTCGGGTCAAATCTTGTGACGATCGGCGGTTACACCGGTGGCACGAAAATATTCGCGGGAGGAACGTTGATCGGAACGGCGAATGCAAATTCGGGTTCGCGCTGGACGACGGCCGATCCGGTCACCGGGACAACCGTCAGATGGGCCGGATCGAACGGCGTCTGGGAAAAGGCGGCCGAAGAGACGGAACCGCTCGGACAATTGGTCGCCAGCGCGGACCCCGATCTCGACAACGATCCGGGTTATGACTACGCCGCGCGGAATTCGGCGTTTCCCCAATGGCAGTGCGATCTGCCGGACGACGTCCGACCGATGGAATGCCGAATCCGCCAAGAGATCGAAAGCTCGCTCAACGGAACGAGCATCAAATCGATCTGGGACCCGAACAAGAAGGATGGCGATCCGTCGTTCATTCACGTCAATGACCCGCCGCTCGATTCCGCCCAGGATATGCCCCGCATCGTCACGCATCAGGCAACGCATTCGACGGCAAAACCGATCGACCAGACCGCCGACGGCGCGACGACCGTACCGACCCAGAATCCCGACAACTGCGACGGCGACGTTGACCTCGAAAACTACAAAGTCAACATCCGTTGTGGCGATTCGACGATTCCGGAGGACTTCAAGGATACGAGCTATTCTGCCGCGTCAACGGGTGGAGGATTAAGAAATTTTACTGAAGAGGAATGGGCAACACTAACGACTGCCGTCGCAATCGCCCAATCCGTGTTAGGAGATCCTAATTGTGGAGTAGCGGTTCAAAAGGGAATAAGTGATTCCGAATTGGCTGGAAAGGGCGACCCGAAGAGCATCCTAACGGATATGTTCGCTCGTGCTCAGAAGAATTACACGTCGATTCCAAAAGGAAAGGAGTACGCCAGTGCAGTAACGCAAGGTGATGTGGGAGAAGGGTTCTATTTTCTATATCGTTCGTACGAATATGATCCGACGCTGAGCGCATTCGCCAGTAGTGGGCGCGGTGAGAACCGATCCGGATACACCCGATTTGGGCCGTCGTTTTTCAACTATGGCACCCCCGTTGGGGTGAATCTCGCTCAGATGTTGCAGTTCCCAGCGGGTTTTGCTGTCCCATCAAATTTATCGGGTAACGATAACCTGACGCGTGCCTTAATCCTATTGCACGAAGTGAGAGTCATAACTGAAAACAAGTCGTACCATGACGATAACATTTATAACTCGGAGATTTACAACGCATGCTTCAAGAACGCAAAGTAAAAAAATTCGCAGTGCTCTTTGCCGTGATTTCGATAATGTCGTCATGTGTCGCAAGATCAACGCAACAACCCGCGACGAATATCGATTGGCGAAAGGTGCCGGGCTTTGTCAGTGTTGAGCGGATTGATTCGGGGACGATTTGGGTCACGACCGCAATGGGCCATGATCTTTTCCGGCTAGAGCCGAACGGGGCTTCAGGCAAGCCCGCTGTCGTCAAGGTTCGGACAGGTGTCAGACGTGTAGCCTTCGCCGACGAGCAATTTGGGGTCCTCGCGACCGACACGGACCGCCTCTGGAAAACTATGAACGGGGGCAGGGACTGGGAGCAAGTTGTTACCGAAAAGCGGTTTGTTTATGTTAGTGATCTTTGGGTGGCGGACCGTCAGAATGTCTGGCTCCTCGATCGTTCGGAGCTTTATCATTCCGGCGACGGTGGATTGAATTGGAGTAGATTATTCGGTGCAGAGGAGGATCCGCAAGCGTTGGTTGGCGATCTTCAGTTCCTCGGCGATCGCGGATGGATATGCGACGTCTCGCAGGGAATCGTCCTGACAACCGTCGATGCAGGCAGATCCTGGAGTCGAGCTCAAATCGGAACACCTTTGAAATACGGATGCAGTATCGCATTCGGAAATCCGTCAAACGGTTGGTTGCTCTCAGGGCGTTATCCGAATCAAGACTTATTCGGAACCTTGGACGGCGGCAGTAATTGGTTGCGGGTTGTGGATTTCCCAAAGGGTTTTGAAGCAATGTCGATTCACAGATCCATCGATTCCGAGTTTGCCGCCGGCTACTTCCACAACCCGCGGACTGATTTCATTCAGAATGGGCGCGGAGCGATATTGAAATTTGACCCCGCACACGGTAAATGGGAAGAGATCGATACAGGCATCAGCACACCATTTTTCGACCGGATTGTGACAAGCGGGCGAGATCTCAAGCTCCTTATTTCCAGGGATTCGATTTATTCCCTTGGACCGAACGGCGGTTGGACCAAGATCTTTGGTAACGATATCGAAAACCAATAGGGGTTTTGCTCGACCCGCGATGTCCGGTTTTCGAGATAAGGAAAGCGAAATTTCGCGGCCTTCGGACACACTCTTCCGTGCCGCTGACAATCGGTCGACTTACGATCATCGAGAAGTGAACGAGGCTGTGCGAAAGGTGATTGGAGACAAAGATCCAACATGGAGTCTCGATCGGTTCATTAGAACTACGCGGTCGACAAAACGGCGCGGGTGACCGGCGTGACGGGCGAAGCGACCGCCGACAATACAACCGGAAACTACGCGGGAAACATCCAATACCGTGCGTTCGGCCAGATCAAGCAGATGGATTACCTGCTCCCGACCGAGACTCCCGAGATCAAGCTCGGTTACGACAACCGTCTGCGGGTCAATCATTCGGAAGTTACGAAACCGAACGGATTCGTGATGAAGGCCGATTTCGCGCACGGCAACGACTCGCGGGTGACGGCGAAGAACGATTTGCTCGATGACAAATGGGACCGTTCGATGAAGTACGACTTCGCCGGGCGTCTGACGTTTGCGCAGTTCGGTATGGGAATCGGGACGAGCAACCAGAACAAGCGCGTGTATGAAGAATCGATCCAGTACGACGGGTTCTCGATGATGAATGACAGACAAACCAATCATTGGGAAAACGATTCAGGATTTGCCGAAACCTACGTCAACGGGCGGATCAGTTCGTTCAACGGCAATTACGATGCCGCCGGAAACATTATCCGGCAGGGCGATGTTCAGTCGGACCCGCATACGTATGTCGACACGAACTACGACGCCGCGGGACGACGGACTCGGATGTTCGACAAACGAAAGGGGAAATTCGGAAATGTGCTGAACATGATCCAGGAACATTTAAGCGAATTCGTCTTCGACGGTGATGGGCGGCCGGTCATCGAGAAGGAAGGCTTTCAGACCTATCACGTAAACGACACCCCGCCGTCGTCGCCGTTGACCGCGACGGCAAAGATGTATCAGGTCTGGTCGACGGTGCTCGGCAGCAATCTGACGACGGTCAAACCGGACGGGACGAAGTGGGAAACGAAGATCTTTGCCGGCGGCGCGGTGATCGCCAAAGAAGGCGCGACCGGGGCGCAGTGGGTGACTTCGGATCCGGTCACGGGAACGACCGTCACCTGGCGCAAGATCGACAATGACTGGCTGACCTCGGTCGAGGAAACGGAGCCGCTCGGTCAGAAGATCTACAACGCCGATCCCGATCCGCTTCCCGAACCGAGCTACGACAACTCGGTCGGCAACGCTGATTTCCCGCAGTGGCAATGCAAGATGCCGTCGAAGTTCTACGGCAACTTCTACGCGATGCCTTGGCATTGCCAGTTTGCCGAGATCAAACGGAGATCGTTCGAAGGCGGCCATTACGTGATCGAGGAACCCGAGACGAATCCCAACAAAGTATCCGGACATACAACGGGATCAGCCGGCCCGGCAACTCCAACCGGGTCAGCCGGTCACGAGGCACGCCATATCATGGCATTCAGCCGCCTGATGAATTTCACGCTCGGAGCAACCCGCAAACCGACCAAAGACACCGGCGAACAGACCGGCGAGGATGATGACGATGACCCGATCCGTATCGAAACCCACACGTCGACGGCAATCATCAGCAACCGAGGCGAAAAAGGCAGCGGAATCGGCAAACCGCCAGAAACCGGGTGGACGGATACGAACACTGACAATGACTATAGCAATTTGTTCATTTCCGGCGGAAAGCTGTCAAAAGAGGAATTTGAAGTATTTACCTCCGCAAAGAAAGATGCAGAGTCAATGTTAAATAGTTGTGGCTCGAAGCTCGAAGCTGCGTTTCAAAAGCGGACCTTAATAATTGATCTCAAGCGTCTAAGGGAGACGATTGGGTCTTTGGTCGCAAAAGACCGAGAGTCAGAATCGAATGACATTGAATTCAATGTCTTTGTTGCAGAACGAACTCAGTTTAAGAAAACGGATTTGGGGAAGGCTGGAAAGAGTGGTGCGGGCTCTCCCGGCTCAGCGTCGTTTGTCCTAAACTACGGGTACCCTTTGTTCCTCAATCTTGGCTTCTTTGAAGCCGTGACGAAGAATGACGGTTTGGACGTCAAGCGCTCGCGCGCAATACTACTTATCCATGAAGCGCTGCATTTGAATGGATGGAAGCACGACGGAACGTTGGGCAAAATCAACAACTCGGCGGAGTTCACTCAGATTATTCTCGATTCTTGTGCCCCGGGGTACAAGCGAAATGACTTGTCAGTTTCAGCAAACTGAGTCAGGAGAGACTGATGACGAAAGTACTAACATTTTCGACGATCCTGTTCGTTTTGGTATTCGCGGTACCGGTTAAGTCACAGCAAGATCCGGTGAGGTTGCGCGGCTATGTCGGCGGCTTGACCGTTCTTTCGCCAGATGAGCTGCTGGCGGTAGGCAACGGGTTGGATCTAAACAGCGCAATTTATCGCTCGTCAAGCGCGGGGCGATCCTGGAGCGAGACCCGATTCAAAGGTTTTCTTGGTCGACCATTCAAGTTGCCGGGCGGTGCCATCCTGGTCTCAAACGTCGTCGGATCGACGGCCCGGACACTCGCCAGCCGCGATCGTGGCGTGTCATGGAAAGTCGCGTCGGAACTTGGCAACCGCTTCATTGAGGATCTGATCTTTACCGACAGTAAGACCGGCTTCGCGGCGTCAGACGATGGCGAAATCCTTCGGACCACAAACTGCGGGCGCAGTTGGGACGCGATCGCTTCGGGGTTACCTTCGCTGATTTCGCTTTCTGTCGGACGCGAAACGGGCTGGGTCGTGACCGAGGACGGAAGACTGTTCGAATCAGATGTAACCTTACGTCGTTGGAGCGATGTGAGCGAGCGCTTCGCAACGGAGCGCGGCGCTTCGCCAAAATGCAAGGTCGAATACCGAGACGTGAAGCTCGCCGGGAATCACGGATTCATTGGGTTTTCGCTGTTGTGTCCTCAAATGGCGAAATCAGCGCCGGGCGGCGCGTTTATCACCGAAGACGGCGGGGAGAATTGGAAATTCACGCGGATAAACGACGAGCTTGGATTCCATAAAATGTTCGTCGGGGAATGGGGCGAATTTTGGCTGGTAACCGATCGCGGTTCCGTATCTCGATCCATTGACATCGGAAAATCGTGGATGGAAATGACGACCGATAGTCTGACTGGTACGCCACAGGAAATCGCATTTCGCAATTCGCGCAACGGCTGGCTCATCACGCGGGACGGCGACGTCTCATTTGTCTATTCGACAAAGAACTCTGGTGCCAACTGGGACGCGCCATAGACGAAATCTTTGAGCAGATAGCGCGATCTTAATTCGACTATGGCAGTGAGACTCGCTAGTGAACAGGTAGTTTTATGCTCCTGTGTCAGTTCGTTCAGCGGCAACTACGATGCTGCCTGGAATACCAATTCGATTTTGGAATGGGAATTTTGGGTTCACTGTCAAGTACGCAAAGCAACTGATTCGTTCGACCGGGAAACCAAGCAATTGAGATGCGTGAATCGCAGTTGAAATCCGCAATCACAAATCCGAATTCCGAAATCGCCTCGGCGGTCAAGCCGGACGAAACGAAGTGGGAGACGAAGATCTTCGCCGGCGGCGCGGTGATCGCCAAGGAAGGAGCGACCGGCCCGCATTGGATGACTTCCGATCCGGTCACCGGAACGACGGCGACGTGGCGCAAGATCGACAATGACTGGCTGACCTCGGTCGAAGAAACGGAGCCGCTCGGGCAGAAGATCTACAACGCCAAACGATTTTGGAATTCGGATTTCGGATTTCGGATTTCGGATGACGGCGATGGTAATTTGTTTTCCCGGAATCGCGATTCAGTAGGTCGATTTGATATGCCCGAAACAATCCGAAATCTCAAATCCGAAATCCGAGATCTTATGGGTTCGTTACGAAATTCTGTGTTTTCCATGTTGTGTTTGCTTGCGCTCGTGATTTCGACGACTGCTCAGGTGAACAAAACGACCGAGTTCTTTGTCTGCGATGAGGTAGAAGGCAGAATATCAGCGGCAGTCCAAATCACGAAGATTGCGTCGCGCGACTTCCGCAAGGGAGAATGCGATTTTTATTTCTTCACAAACGATGATTGGTTTTCGGTCCGAATTAGTAAACACAAAACGCGAAACGAAAGCAGGAGAGCCTTTGCCAGAGATTTTGACTTCCTTACGCTCGCTGAGACTTATCCTGAGAATGTTCAAAAAGTAGGTCGAAACAACTTTTGGAATCAAACGAAGGGTTTTAGGGAAAATGATTCTGACTCCCTAATCATGTTGCGCTACAAGAACATCAACATCACGCTGATTAGTTCGGATTTTGAACTGATACTGACGAAGATAGAGCCGGTGCTCAGGAGCATCAAATATGTTCATATGTAAGTGACTTCAGTCCGTTCGGGAATCTGACGGACCGGACTGGCGAATCGCGGCCTGGCGTCGCTTGTGAAGACCCCGAATTCTTGCTCGATTACACCTTCGTCAACAACCGCAATACGAACGCCGGATTCGGGTACGACGCCGACGGGCGTCAAACGAGCGGCGAAGGAATCAACAGAATCTACAACGCAGCCGGCAGAATGGCCAAGACATTTGATAATTCATAATCGCTGAGGAACTCTTTCATGCCGAACAAATGGTTCAAATCTGGAGCACCATGTCGATGAATGCCCGCAAACTTGGGCAGCCCGATCCGATGTACGGTGAGGCAAGAGTTCAGTGGTTGATTCAATACTCAAACGCTTCAGCTTTGGCGGTTAGGAAGGGCGGCGACAGCTATTATGATAATTTGTTCGAACGCGAGGCACGGGCAAAGGTGGCCCGGTGGGAAAACGACTTGTCCAGGCGATATCCGAAGGAGTATAAGAAAGGTGTGAACTTGTGTGCTGTGAAGGCGGGGCGAAAGGCTAAAGTCCGACGAAAGAAAAGGCGTTGACCGAAATGATAAAATCCAAATGAAGAAAGAGGAGGTTCGCAATGAAGGTTGGTATTATTTCTAGTGTCATGATTGTGTGGTTTCTCGGAGTGTTCGGATCGGCCTGCTTTGGTGGTCAACAGGATCCGGGCGAGGTTGAATATCGTGAAATCTGTTTGATCCCGGAATCAGATGGTGCCGCTCGTTCTGTTAAGTTCAATTCCTATCCGGTCGATAAACAGATCGACATCTATTTGTACTCGCAGGTCGCCTTCGAGGGCGGTAAAGGAGATTTTCTCCGATACATTATCAACAACGGCGACAAGAGGATCCCTGCAATTTTTTCACGGATCCGTACCGAGAAAAGGGCGTTGTTCCGGCTGTTATTAATAATTGCGATCGACCGCATTGACAGCGAGACGAAGGTTTTTTCGAAACGGGCGGAACTGCTGGAGGAACTGATGACTCTTAAGATCGTATCGGACGAGGGTGCCGACGCCGTTGATCGGTCAATCGATATGGATTTTGAATCGATACGAAAAGAGATAATTGACCGATCGAAACGGAAGTAAGATCCGGACGCGATTGGGAAACGGCAGGCGAAATCCGGTGCTCCGGCGCGCGGCGATACCGACAACGCGATGAACATTCCGTACACGATGAGCTACACGCACGATGCTTTCGGTCACATCACGCAGTTTTCCGGCGCCTATTACAACACGCCGCACACCTCGAACTATTCTTACGACAACACGAACCGCAGTCCGTACTGGAGTTACGATGCCGAGGGCAACATTACCGTAGACGACGAGGCGAGCTACACGGTCGACGCGGCCGGACGGCTGATCAAGACGTCGCAGTTCGATCCCGACAGCGGGCTTCCGATGGCGCCGACGCGGGATTGGTTCGACGGCAACGGGCGACTGGCGAAGCGCGTGAAGAACTTCGAATCGACCGATCCCGCGCCGCAGGCGAATTATTATCTGCGGTCGTCGGTGACGGGAGCGGTCCTGTCGGAGACGGATCCGACGGGGCGGAAACTGAAAACCTTCGTGCCGGCGAACGGGACGACGCTCGCCGAGCAGGAACTTGTGACAGTCGGCAGCACGACGACCGAGAAACTGACGTTCATCCATCAGGATCCGTCGCTGGCGAGCCTTCAGCGGACCGACAACGCCGGCAACCTTGTAGACTCGATAATTAGGGTCGATTGGCCACAAGGGGTAACCACGTTGAAATGGATACTGCGGCGAAGATAGTCGATCCTTCGGTTTCCGGTCTTGAACGACTTGTTGCAAAGTACTGTGAGGTTGGTACATATGTTGAGAAATTCGATAAGCGATAAAGTAATGTTGTCGCTACTCGTCTTTGCCGTAAGTGCATTTTGCTTGTTTTCAAACTCATTTGCACAGGCTCCCGCTGAGGTCTTTCCTGGAATCGTTCCGCTTATTTCAACTCGGGAAGAGATCGCCCGTAAATTTGCATTGCCGGCGGTTCCGTCATCGGATGCCGTGTTTGAGACATCAAAGTCCGTAATCAAAGCAACATTCGCGACCGGACCGTGCGATGAGTACGGATGGAACGTGCCGACCGGGACACTCGTGTCGCTCAAGATCTACCCAAGAGAGATCACTTACTTTGATCCGTCGGGTGACAAGCAATTTGAATCTTTCGGACTGGACTCGCGCAAGTACTTTATTAACCGAAGCACCGGACTCGATTACGAAATGCGGTACGAATTCGAAAAACCCCGGATTCATGCCGTACGGATTGTTCCGAGATCAGGCGAAGCGAGTCTACGTTGTCCGGGTTTTCCCAAATACGATCCGGCCGCAGATCACTATTATCCTTATCAGAGTGGAGAAGTTCCTCGGCCGGATCGCTGGAATCCCGACGCCCTTTACCTGTCGTTAGCGTATACGCGTGAATCGAGACCGCGACAAGTTTTCATTTTTGTATATGCGCCGAAATCGGATCGGGCCGCAGCAGATCGATTGGTTGAAGAGACGAAAAACTATCTCAAGGGCCAGAACGGAATCGATAAGAATCTGGTGACGATCATATTTGGCGGCATTCGATGCAAACTTGAGTTTGAGACATTTGCCATCCCGGTTGGCTATCCACCGGCACAGCCTCGTCCACGCCCGTTCTGCAGTTAAGGTTGCGGTCAAAGCAACCGTCTCAAATCCTGGATGGATGGGTGAATCGGTTTTCCGTTCTCTTGACGGCAACGTTTGACACATATTCGGTATGGGGCAAAGCAACAACAACGGAAACGTGCGCGTTTACGAACAGGCGATCGAGTACGACGGTTTTTCGATGATGGCGGAAAGAGAGGTAACAAACTGGGGACAGACGGGCGGGTTTGGCGAAAGCTACGTCAACGGCAGAATTCAGAATCTTCTCGTCGAATACGATGCGTCGGGCAATGTCGTCTCGCAGCCGATCGACTCGATGCCGGAAGGGACCGGGACGAACACTTTCGACGCGGCCGGCCGGCGCGTGAAGTATTTCGATCAGCGTTTCGGGCGGTTCAACGGATACCTCAACATGGTTCAGGAACATGTCACGGCATACGATTTTGACGGCGACGGCCGGCCGGTTGTCGAAAAGGACAACTGGCGGACTTATCCGCGGAACGATCCGCCGTCGGGAGGGCTAGAAGCCACGCCGAAGGTCTTTCAGGTCTGGTCATCGGTTCTCGGGTCAAATCTTGTGACGATCGGCGGCTACACGGGCGGGACGAAGGTATTTGCGGGAGGAACGTTGATCGGAACAGCGAATGCAAATGCGGGTTCGCGATGGACGACGGCCGATCCAGTGACCGGAACAACCGTCAGATGGACCGGCGCGAACGGCGTTTGGGAAAAAGCGGCCGAAGAGACCGAACCGCTCGGACAGTTGGTCGCCAGCGCCGACCCCGATCTCGACAACGATCCGGGTTATGACTACGCCGCGCGGAATTCGGCGTTTCCCCAATGGCAATGCGATCTGCCGGACAGCTTTTGGGCCGAAGATCCCAATGAACGCTTCCGGTCGATGCCTTTTGAATGCCAGCAAAGAGTGTTGCAGGATCTCTCGGCCGGCCTTGACGAAATTTACGGATTCTCAAACCCGAACAACGAACCGGATCCAGGCAACCTCGATCACGAACGTTCACACACCGCTTCCTCCGGCCCGTCGGCGTTGTTGATTCTCGCCGCGTCCGCACTTCAAAGTTCGTGGAAACCAAAGAAGAAGCCGAAGGAGAAGATCTGGACGGTCGACATTTCATACGTTCCGGGCTATGTGGATGCGAGCGAGTCGGGATTAGGAATGAGCAGCTTTGATCCCATTCCAAATTGTGTAAAGACTCTCCTTAGAAACGAGTTCAAAGATGTAGTGATAGGCGGAACCACCTACAATGCAGTTGACGCGACCAATTTCGTCGTGACAAATGCCCTCGAGTTTGCAGGGACTATTCGCGAAAAGCTTGGTATCGATGGTGTGAATCCCAGTGCGATGACCTTAGGCACAGATGTTCTTCATCTATCCTCTTTGAATGTATTAAATCCAAGCTGGGAGCAAACCTTGACGATTATTGAAGAAATAACCCACGTTGATCAGTTTCTTCAAATGTGGGCATCGATGGTTGCAACAGGTCCCACGATGGAGCGTTTCGGCGAAGATGCGTCGGTGAGTCTGGGTCAACCCGGTATCCCGACAAAGGCAGAGGCCGTTGCTCAGTGGTTGAAGAATTATTTGAAAGCCTCAAAGGCCGCAAAGGATTCGGGACGAGCGGCATACGACAATGACATTGAAAGAGAGGCGAAGAATCGGGCTAGAGAGATTATGGGTAGATTGACCACGCTAAATGACACGAAGCTCTTTCTCAAGAGTCCGTGCGCGCCCGCTATGTCGGCGCGGTAGCGAGGAGTCGCAATGAAGAGAATTAGACTTTTGTTTATGTTGCCGCTGACGGTTTTGGTGCTGGCCGCGACTGGGTGTTGGAAGGCCGAGGGGCCGGGTTCCAAGGAGTTCCTGGAGATCGAGAAACTCCGGGACGATCAGGCGAAGCTGAACCGATTCCAGGAGTATCCGATTGATATCCAGATCGATGTTTTCATGTTTGCGGCTTACGCCACGGAAGGCGCGGGTGGCAACTATCAGGGCTATCTGGCGTATGAAGGATCAAAAAAGGTCGTGCGGATTTCGGAGCGCATCGCTCAATCGACCGATTGGTATTACAAGATGCACCTCATAAGCGCGGTAGTAAGAATACAGCAGGAATGCGGCTGCGCCAGAAGCAACCGTGTCGTGATGAAGAACCTGAGAAATCTGAATGGAGTCGATGACGGCTCAAAGTTGACCCGTGAAATTCGTGACACGTATTTGCAGTTTCTTAATCAGGTGGAAGGACGACCCTAGATCCGAGACGATCCCCGATCTTGAGTTATCGGGAAGGGTTATCGGTTCAACTCTTAGGTTTTCCTAGCTTATGATCGAACCACTCGGAATTGGTGTTATTCTGATAACTTTGAACTTGATTTCACATGGAACGCTACGACGCCGACGGGCGCCCGACGAACAAGGACGGGTTTTCCGAGGTGTACGATTCGGCGGGCCGCAACGTCAGGCATCTGCCGAATGACGGTGAATACGAATTGGACCGCGTTTACGATGGTGACGGACTTGAGGTGAAGAAGATCGAGAAGGTTTGGGATTTCGAGAACAATCAATGGAAAGAACCCACGCGGAAATACTATATCCGTTCGACGGTCAAATCGGGTGAAATCATTACGGAAGTCGCGGGTGACGGCAAAAAGAGCCAGACATTCGTTTATGCCGGTTCCGATTTGTTGGCGAGGCAAACGCTGAGCAACGACGCGGTACCGGTCGAGAGCGTGAAATGGGAACATTGGGATCCGGCAAAGATCAGTCGGAGGACGACCGACAAAGACCGGAACTCTCCGAGTTTTTCCGGCGTTGAACTGGATCCGCTGAACAAGAACGCTCTGTATTTCTGCCTGCCGCAACAGCCGGAACGCGGACAGTATCTCCTGAACTCGCACGATTACCCGGGCGCGCAAGCCGCAAGCGCGATGCAGTTCTGCAATTTCGGGGGACTGTTCGGCCCTTGCGATGTCGTCGAAGGATTGGGCGGGAACTACTTTCCTTTCTACGGACGCAACGATCGGTTCGCGCAATTGCCGTTCGAAATCGGCCAGCGACCTGTCCGAAACCTCGACAACCCGATGGCGGTCGCCTATGACACATTTCACGAACTCTATTCCGGGGCTTTTCTCGAGATGAGTGGCTACAATTACGCCGAAGGTTAAGTGGACCCCATTGTCCAGACACGAAAACGTCTTATTTAAGGTGGATCGCCGCCGGGGTTTTGTAGCCAGTGACTGATGGCCGCGTTCGTAGTTGTAGAACCGAAAGTAAGCATCCAGGCCGGTTCTGACCTCCGGAACGTTGCCATAGTCTTTCAAATAAATGTCCTCGTATTTGACCGTTCTCCACAATCTTTCAACGAAGATGTTATCTAGCGCCCTTCCGCGCCCGTCCATGCTTATCGCCACTTCCGCATCGATCAGCATTCCGGTGAATGCTTCGCTCGTGAACTGGCTGCCCTGATCCGTGTTGAAGATCTCGGGCGTTCCTTGCGCCAGCGCCCGTTCAAGTCCGCTCACGCAAAACTCGGCATCGAGGCTCACCGACAGTTCCCAGGCGATGACAAACCGGCTGAACCAATCGAGAACCGCCATCAGGTAAACGAATCCGCCCCGCAGGCGGATGAATGTGATGTCGGTGCTCCAAACCTGGTTCGGACGATCGATGATCCTGTTCCGCAACAGGTACGGATAGATCCTGTGGCCCGGCGCCGGTTTCGAAAGATTCCTTCCCGGATATATCGCCTCGATCCCCATCGTCCTCATTAAACGTATGACACGCTTGCGGTTAACTTCGAATCCCTGTTCTCTGAGAACGTTCGTCATCCGCCGCGTCCCGTAGAATGGGGTTCGCGTGTACTGCTCGTCGAGCCGGTTCATCAGCTCAAGATCAAAGACCGATATCTCCTGCGGCCTGTAGTAGAGAGTGCTCCGCGACACTCCCAACAATTCGCTCTGACGCCTCAGGCTGATCAAAGGATTTTCAGGTTCGGCGAAGCCCCTCACATCCTCACCCCGAGTGACCCACTTTTTTTTTCATCCAGTCCAGTTCAACTTTGAGTTGACCGATCTGCTGATAAAGCCGGTTGCGAAGCTCCTCTTCGTCACGCGCGTCGCGCGCCCGCCGGTCCGCAAAAACTCCCGGCAACTCTTCCTGTGCCTGCTTCTTCCAGAGGCTGACGAGGTTCGGATGAACGTCATACCGCGAAGCGATCTCGTTGATCGTTTCCTGTCCCTTGATGGCCGCGATCGCGACCCGCGCCTTGAACTCCGCGCTGTATGATTTCCGCTGTTTCGGCATCTACTTTCTCCAGTTTGCCGACAGCGATTTTACACCTTATTCAGTTGTCCGAAAATTGGGGTCCATTATAACCGGCTGAACCGATCGAGAACAGCCATTAGGTAAACGAATCCGCCCCGCAGGCCTTTGTTCGTGCCGATGGATTAGTTTTTCGCTCCGATAAGTCAGATATTCGACGAAACGATGGGCGAATGTTTAATAAAAAATGACAGCCTCGAAAGGCTGTCAAGTAAAAAATGCTATGAACTTTTTCTCTTTGTATTAGAAAATACTCACGGTTTCAAGTGTGTTTTCACAACTGCCGAATTCAAATCAAGCAAAATCGGTTCTGAAACTATATCATCAAACCAAAAATATCCATATTTCTTCCATTTTTTTTGAAGATGCTTACCAAAAGCAAAATACGCATTAGCGTTAGGTTTTGTGTTTAAATAATGTGGGAACATTTCTAGGGTAATCGTCATAAAAACGGGAGATAATTTTAATAGTTCTTGCCAAGCCACATTTGAATCGGATTTCATTTGTGTTTTGAAGAATGTGCGACCAGTTTTCTTTCTAAAAGAATACGATTCTCCATCTTTCAATATTTTCGTAAGTGTTGATGGCGGTTTCGCTATGCTTAGATTCTTTTGTAATGTCAAAACTTCTGGGGAAACAAAATTAGAGCCTCTTGTCGCCAAATTATATAAAACAATTTCTGTTTTATTTTCTTCAATTTTGAAAAAAGTTAAATTTATTTCTTCAAACTCCTTTCCATATAAAATTACACCAGATTTGGAAGTATTTGTGATAGTTAAATCAAGTGAAAATTCTAGCTGGACACTTTTTGAATCCTCTTTAATAACTCTCATTTCTACGCTTTGGATAGTCACTTTTATCAATTCGTTTGCAAAAACCTGACTACTGTTAGCTAAGAAGAATTCTGTCCCAAACAATAAGATGAAAACAAAATAGCTTTTTATCATTTTTTCCTCCCTAACGACGATAAAATCCAGAATGTTTTGTACTTGTTCCACCAATATTTCCGTATGATGATCCATTGAAAGCATCTGCTCGAATAACTTCAAATCTACCGCCATTACCACTTCGGCTGAAAGCCTGAGTAGTTCCATCGTCACCAGTAAAAACAACACTCATATAATGTCTGTTGACGGAATTGCCGTTACCATTGTAACGAATGGCATCCAAAAGTCTTAGATTTCCATTTTGTGGGCTTGCACTGCCGATAAATCTTTCGTCCATCCCGGTAGGTCCATCCTGAGTTCCAAGACTTGCGAGACTATCGGTTCGAGGCACTCCAAAACTTAATCGGGCAGTTGTTTCCGTGCAATCCCCGTAATCATGATTAGAAGAAGATGGTCCTTTTGAATCCTTACTTGAATAATTTCCAGGGTGACTTGCATCATAATTGGCTTGTTCCCCGAGTAAGTTTCCAATTGTAGTGAAAGCCCCGCCAATATTTACCCCTCCAACACTTCCTTTCAAACTTGATGCCAATATTCCCGTTGTTCCCATTTCGCTAGTGGTCATATTAGATATTGCACCTTCAATCTGTGATTTCATATCACCATAGCCCTTATCATCTGACTTAAAGCCAAGGTGTTTAAGAAGAGAGTCCGCATTATCGTCATCTTTTGTTTTAACAAAAAACACTTTGATACTCTTTACTTTACTTGTGTCATAAGTTCCGTCTTTCCTCTTTTTGTATTCTGGTTCATATTGCATTTCCCACAAACCAAGTGGATCAACGTAAAACAACGGATTGTTGAGGAGCCCGTGTCAAAAGTTGTGGAAATGATATCGCATCCCTGTATCATCCCGTTTTCAAAACCGGTTGGCTGGGTCAGGCCGTTTGCGGCGGTTTGCCGGGTATCCTGACGTCCTTCATCTTTTCGGGATGGCTGAGCCGT
>JBGSWK010000072.1:0-44901 GCA_041752475.1 Pyrinomonadaceae bacterium
GTCCAGCCGCACGCCGCACACGCCCGAGACCGGCGTTGTTCCGCTTCCCGAGGCGCAGCCGGGCAACTTCGCTTTGCTGTCCGCCAGCGAGATCCGCAATCCGCGTTTATTGTAATAGCGCTCTTTGCTCGTGATAATCGAGTCGGCCGCGGCGGCCGTAACAGGAACGACTCCGATGCCGTCGTTGTAAAGGTCGCCGACGTCCCTTCCGCGTTTTGCGAGTTCGATATAGTCGAGCGCGTTGCCGTCGATCGTACTCGCGATCTTCAGCGGCAGGTCAAGGCGCCTTTGGTCCGAGATCAGGTTTCCCTGAAAGAGACCCATATTCGAACTCCAGCCGGCGTTCCGATAAACGATCGGCATATCCGGATCTGCAAAGACGGCGTTGCCGTTCGCTGGCGTTTTGACGGCGCTTCCCATCGTGTGCGTCAGCTTGACGTACGTGCCCGAACCGTTCTTGATCCAGACGTTTTCGTCCCACTGCGTCCACGGCCGACCGTTTCGGCCGACATCGGTCAGAACCTGGCCGACCGCCGAGACGCGCGACGAAAAGTAAAGTCCCGTCTGGGCCATCAAAAACAGGTTCCCGTTCGAATGGACGCGGCCGCCGAAGTCGAACCGAGGTCCCGGATGGAACTCGAGATCGTCGTCGTAAAAGATTCCGAACTGGAAGATCGGAACGCGATTGTTGTAGAACTTGCGTTGGAGTGCGACCTGCACGCCTGACGCTTGTTCGGTCGCCGTCGACTGGATCTGCCACTCGTCCCGCAACGCGTTCAGGCCCTGCAGCAGTTGGCCGCTCATCACCACTGTTTCCGTCGCTTTGGTTTGCCGGATGTCCTGCTGAAACTCGTACGCGTTGTCGAATCCCGGCGGTTGAAGATCCATCACGTGCTGGAGATCGGCGGGCGCGGGCGAGAGTTTCTCGTCGAAGATCTTGTCGAAATTACGGGTCATCACTTCGAGGCTGCCCTGCGCGGCCGAGAACGCTTTCGACTCCGCCGCGTCATTGGATGTCGCGATCGTCTCGTTCGTCGTGCGCGTCACGGCGAGCGCGACGAACGCCGACAACAACGTCAGGATAAGCAACGCGATGACCATCGCCGATCCGCGCTCGTTCGTCCCCGGAAAAGTTCCTCTCATACTTCAAACTCCCTTTTCAGCTATTTAATCGTGCCTGTCTTTCTCCGCCCGGATCATCCGGCGTCGTACTGAAGATTGCGCATGCTGAAGATGGCCGAAAGCGTGATCGTTTCGGGCCGGCCCAACTGCTCGTCGTCTTCGGTTCCCTGAACTCTTATTTGAATATTGATCTGGCGGACCAAATTGAATGCCGCCGGTTCGTCGTCCGCGGTTCCCCTGATGTTGTCGGGCCCGACCGAAGGGTCGTCGTGAACGGTACCATCCTCGAGAACGTACCGCACTTGGAAGTTCTCGACGTTGTAGGCGATCGGCAATTCCTGGATCTGATCCGCGGCGCTCGCGCCCGTATTGTTCCCAAAGACGAGGCGCACCAGCGTTCCGTCGGCTTTGACCTTATAGCCGACCCAGAAAAAGCGCTTGACCGAAGCGACGTAGGTCGTGCAGTTTTCCGTGACGACGGCGGTGCATTTCCGCAAGAGACTGACATTCGTACCGACACCGTCAAGCGGTTGGTTGATTCCCAGCGGGTCGTTCGGCGCGATGTCGATTTGATTCGAGGCCGGCCGGCCGGTGGCCATCACCGCGACCTGCGAACTGTCGGATTCGACCAGGTAAAGATCATACGCCGAGGTGTTCTGGGCGTTGTTCGGTTGCGTCTGAAGCCGCACCGTCGACGGGGCGCCGGTCGCCGCGGCGGCGTTTGTCAACGAAATCACGTTTGTGCCGTTAAAAGCGGTGTCTCGATACGAAAACGAAACGAGGTCGGTCCGGACCGCCGGGTCGGGACTCAAGAGATTGGCGAACAGATCGTTGCCGCCGGTGACGGCCGGAAGGATGTCCCGCTCGTTGTCGCCGTCGGGCGCGAAACCGAGTTTCGAGGCAACGAAGTCGTCCGGCACGATCGCGCCGTTCCGGTTGTAGCTGAGCCCTGCGTTGAGGGCATCGCGTCCGATGATGTGAAGCGCGGCGCGTGCATTCTTGAGAATGTCAGAGCGTCGGCTCGCACGGTTGCGGTCGATGAGGCCGACTTGAAGAAGGCCGTAGACCGTCCCGACGACGATCATAAAAATGACCATCGAGACGATCAGTTCGACGATCGAGAATCCGGATTGCTTGTTTCGAGTCATTTTTCTACTCCGAGTAATTCGTGATGATCGTTGAGACGGTCTGTTCACGTTCCAGCCGGTTGATCTGATAACGCACGGTGACGTCTATCCGCCGGCGCGCGATGGCGTGCGGCGGCGACGGGCGTTCAGGGTCCTGAAGGTCAGTGATCACCACCTGACGACGGAAACCCGCCACAACGGGACTGCTGTTTGACGGCCTTCCCGGAACCTGGCAGGCGTCGCCTTCGGGACAAGAATCGTCGGCGGTTCCGGCAAGTCCGTCCCAGCCCATATCGTCCCGAATCGGGCAGAAGCCGGTCAGAAAAATGCCCTGGGGAACGCCGTTCACCGGGTTGCTGCCGACGTTTCCGATCGAATCCCAACCGCTGACCGCGTCTTCGCGGGCAATGTCGCGGGCCGAAAAAATGGATTCGATCGTGGAGAGCGCGACCTGTTTCGCGATGACCTGTTTCTCGCTTTCGAACGAACGAAGGAGGTTTGCGGTCAGCGCGGCGGTGGACGCCAGCAGTCCGATCAAAAGGATGACGAGCGCGATCATCACGTCGATATACGAAAATCCGCTTTCACTTTTCTTGTTCAGCATTATTCTCCCGGTTGATCTCTGAGATGATTCACGCAGGGTCGGCGCGGATCAGTTTCCCGTCTGGCCGCCGCCGTATCCGCCGGACCGGCGCGAGTCCTTCCATTTGTTCGTCGCTGCGATCGATCGGTCATATTCCCAATAGCGGACTGAACCGGTCGCTCCGACAACGGTGATCGCGCGGGCGATGTTGGATTCGTTATCGTTGTCCAATTTCGGCGACCAGATAAAGATCGTCGAGCCGGCGGTTGCAGAGTTGGTGCCGATCGCGTCCGTACCGCCGGTGGTCACGGTTCCGTTCCGTAGGAATCGAAGCGTTGCGACACGGTGCGTCAGGCTCAACGGATGAAGGCTCGGCCGATAGTCGGCGACGGGAACCGGAAGTGGCTCTTCCGGATTCGTGACGATGTCCGGCGGACGTTCATCGATCTTTACCTCCGAAGCGGGAAAGAGCGGTGCCGACCGGACCAGCACATCATCATCAGCGGTTGCCGGAGAGTTTTCGTCGATGAGCCGGATCAATCCGTCGGTGACGTCAATTTCGACGCGCATTGTTTCGCGCTGGGTAAGCGATCGCTGGCGTGCTTCCTGAAGTGCGTCGACCAAGCGCAGCGACTGCTCATCAGGACGGTAGAGCCTTTGGTGACCGGCAAGATAGAATAATGAGAATCCGGAGAGGATCAACATCACCACCAGGACGATCAGCAATTCGACCAATGAAAAACCACGAGACATCGTTTGTACCTCAATCCTTAGTTCGGAGCCTGATTCGCAAGCTCGGTGAAGGTTTCTGTCATTCTTCGGTCAATCTGGCTGACTTGGTGTATGGGAATACGCCAGCTTGACTTATTAAAAATAAACAAACAATGTTCAACAATTCCAGAAAAATTTGCGTCAAAATGAAAAAATCCGATTCGGAGTTCCGGCAAACTTCGATTTGACAACAATTTCGGATAAAATGGCGGCACTGAAAATTTTCGAAAAATCGTCTCTGCGAGATGTCGGAACAAGATCAAAATAAAAAAGGCAAGTTTGCCACTGACTGGCTCCTGCGCGGCGTTCTGACCAAGGTCGGCGACGCGTTTGACAGGTTGACGGGCCGCGGGTACAGGCCGTCGAGCAGTCTTGCGACGTCGGAATTGATAGAGAAGCTGAAGAAACTGCTCGATCACGAGGTCCGCGACGGCAAATTCGTTCCGCACAACATCAAGCTGAAGATGCAATGGGACAAATTTTCGACCGATTCGGGCGATTCGCTGAAAAGGCTCGAAACCGAACTGAGAGTGGCGGTCATCGATCACATCAACGATTTCCGCTATCACACTTACGCTCCCGTCTCCCTTCAGATCAAGCCGGACTACTTTACGGAAGGCGTCAAATTACTGGTTAGTTTCGACAAATTCGACGAAGACGAGCGCGAGGTAGCGGTCAGCGTTACGGTCCCGCAGATCAAGGTCGGCGATTTTGTCCCGCCTGAGATCGACGAACCTGCGATCGATCCGGAACCCGTCCGATTCATCGCGCATTTCGAAGCCGCCGGAAAGACGAAGGCGGTGGACCTCGAGTTCAACGGCCATCAGCGCCTGAGTGTTGGGCGCGGCGGCGAGAACGATCTCGTCATCGACGATTCGAGCGTTTCGAAGATCCACGCATCGTTGGTGGTCAATTCGGACGGCGTTCTTGCAGTTGCCGATACGGGTTCGACGAACGGAACCTTCGTCGCCGGGAATCGTATTGCTTACGGCAAGGCGATCGCGGCGGATTCCGACGGCGTAATCAAGTTCGGAAGTATCGGCGTCCATTTCGAGCAGCTCTCAAAGCCCGAGTCCGCGGACGTTTCCGATGCCCCGACCGAGGAGTTTAAGGTCGCGCTCGACGGCGACGGACCGGCGTCGGGTCCGACCCTTGTCGCGCCGGCGCCGAGGATCGAGATCATCAAGAAGATCGAACAGCCGAAACCGGCGGGCGATCCGCCGCAACGGGCGGGCGATCCGCCGCAACCCGAGGCGGAACCTGCGGCGGGGGATTCGGCGGAACCGGCCGCGGAATCGGCTGCGGAACCGACGGCGGAACGGATCGTTCTCGACTTTGACCAAGAGGCCTGATCACGATGAACTTTTACCTGATATTGTTCCAGCTCGACAAACTGCGTCCCGAAAATCTTTTCGGCGGCCAGGTTCTCGAGCGCACGCCGGCGGGGCTCAGCATCATTTATCTTATCGGCCTCGCGGTCTTGATCGTGTTCCTGATCCTGTCGTTCTGGGGCAATTTCTCGATCCCGAAGTTGCCGTTCGAGCTGAATCTCGATCAGGACGTCAAGCGTCGGCTGACCTCGACGCTGACGAACCGCAGTCTCCGAGTCTGGCAGATCGTGTTCATTGCGCTTGCGCTCAGCGTTTACGGTTTTCACGTTTACTGGACGTACTATGCGGATGATTACAACGAGCAGTTTCAAGCGCTGAGCTACAAGGACCTGCGGATGCGGCGGACGAATGCCGCGACGCTTCGCGGCTGGATGCTGGACCGGACCGGCAAACTCGACAACGCCCTCGCTTACTATCGCGTTGACGGCGACAAGAAGATCGATCGGAGTTATCCGCTCGAAAGGGAAATGGCGCATATTCTTGGCACCGAGCGTGGCACGCCCGGACTTGAGCGGACGCTTTTCCGCCGCGACGCCGAGCCGCTGCCCGAGAGTTGGGAGATCCTCACCAAATACAAGAAGCCCGAACCCGAGAACCGCGACGTCCGCATCACCATTGACCGCGAGCTGCAGACCTATGCGGCGAAGCGGCTCGAGGGCAAACGCGGCGGGATCGTCGTCATCAACCCGCAGACCGGCGACGTCTTGGCGATGTATTCGAATCCGACGTACAGCTTGAACGAGGCCGAGAGTCTCGACGGATTTCTAAAGCTCGAAGCCGACAAGAGGGAACAGCCGCTGCTCAACCGCGCGACCCGCGAATTTTACATTCCGGGTTCGACGTTCAAGACGTTCACGATGATCTCGGCCTTTCGCGCCGGCAAGGAGGATACTATCCTGCCGGGACAGCCCGCGCCGGAATGCTACACGCCGTTTCGCGGTTCAAAACCGATCTGCGACGCCGGCGGAAGTTGCCATGCCTGCGGCGACGTCGAGATTCGCGAAGCGTTCAAGGTTTCAAGCAACCAATACTTTTCGCAAATGGCCAATTTTCTCGGCCGCGAGCAGATGGGGCAGACGGCCCGCGCACTCGGGATCGAGCCCGTCGATACCCCGAAACAGGCGTTGTCGCAGGGATTTTTCGCGGATATCTGGAATACCAGCAACAAGCGCATTGCAAACTCGCTCGCCCCGGCAAGGTCAACGATCGTCACCGGTGACAAACTGACCTTGTACGACTTCGGCGTCGAGGGAATGGGGCAAGGGCTCGCCGGCCAGATGACGCCGTTCCAAATGGCGCTGATCGCTTCGGCGGCTGCGAATCTGCAGGGCAAATTGATGAAGCCGAAAATCGAGGCCGACCTCCAGCCGCAGATGTTCGCTCAGGTTCTGACGCCGCAGCAGGCGGCGACGATTCGCGAAATAATGTCGACGGTGACCGAAGAGATCGGCGGGACGGGCGGGGTTGTCCGCGCCAAACTCGCCGGGACGGGAATCACCTCGGGCGGCAAGACCGGAACCGCCGACAAGGACGGCGTCATCGTCTACAACAAGGACGGAACGAAAAAGACCCGAAAGGTGAAACGAAAGAACGATCAGGGCGAGTGGGTCGAGGTCGATGTGCCCGAAACCTACACCCGTTGGGACGGCTGGTTTCTGTCGATCGCGCCGCTTGAAAATCCGCAGATCGCGATCGCGGTCGTCGTTGAGGATATCGGCGGTTCGGCCTATGGCGCCACGACAGCCGCCCCGATCGCCGCCGACCTCATCCTGAAGGCGAGAGAACTCGGGCTGCTCGGCGAGAAATACACGCCGCAGAAAAAAACGACGACGAAGAAGAAGAGCAAGAAATGAAAAGCCGCGCATCGACACATGTTCTGATCCTTTTGCTGATCGTCTTTCTGACGGCGATCGCACATTATTCGATCAGTTACGGCGCCCTGATCCGCGGCTATGAAGCGTCGTCGTACAGCGCGTTTCGAAATCTCGCACTGCTTCTTCTGCTGGCGGTCCTTCCGATATTCGTTTCGGTCGTCCTGAAATTCAAGGGCAACTGGACCTTGTACACGACGGCCGTCCTTTTGTTTTCGATCGGATTGACGGTCCAGTACCGTCTGTTCAACGACGGCGAATACGCCGTCGATATCCCGCGCGCGGAACGCGATAGGATCCAGAACTCGAGCCTGACGGACAAGGAAAAGGCGCGTGAAATGACGCGCGCGAAACTTCGGGCAATGGTTGCCGAGCGCGATGCGAAAATCAAGACGGCGCAACTTCATTACATCCAGGAAAACTATACGCCCGAAAAGAAACAAATGATGGGGCTTCCGCCGTCGCCGCCGTCACCGGTCGATCTTTCGAAGGAAACCCCGCGGCCCGCCGGGGATTCGCTGATGGCGACGGTAACCTCGGGCAAGACACTGATACCGCTTTTTGCGATCATCTGCTGCATCGGCGCGATACTTCTTTTTCGAAACGAGCGGTTTCTCGGGTTTTTGCAAGACAACGGTTTCCTCGTGGTCCTTTTGACGCTCGGCCCTTTGCTGCTGGCCGCGATCACGTCGCGCGCCGGAAAGTCGATCGGCAATATGACGCCGTGGGAGCCATCGAAGATACCTTTTCTGATCGGATTCGCGGCCATTCTCGCCGTCCTTTACAAGAATCTGGCGCGGACCTACTGGGGCGTGCCGCGGGCCAAGGACGTCGTGCCGCTGGTAGTGATGGCGATGATGCCGTTCGTGCCGTTCTTCGTGCTCAAGGATTTCGGACAGATGATGGTTTTCAGCGGAGTATACGCGACGCTTTTCCTCGTCGCCGTGCGCCGTTTTTCGCAGCGCTTCGTGCTCGTCGGAAGCGTTCTGCTGATGGTCAGCATCCTCGTCGTCGGCGCGCTGCCCGAGAAGACGCAGGAGAAGATCCCGTTCCTTCCGACGCTCGCGAAGCCGGTCAAAACGATTCTTCCGAACCGCATCCAGCAGCGTTTTCATCTTTGGCTCGACGGATTCAATCCGCCATCGCCGGACACCGCTTGGTGGAAGGAAGACTACGACGATTACTACGACGATCTCGTCAAGAAGAACCCGGAACTCCCGCAGGTATTTGCCGAGGACGAAAATATGCTGCGGTCGGTCAACATTGACGCCTGGTTCGACGCGCTGGCGTTTCAGCCCGCCCAGGCGACCTTCGGACTTGCATCGGGCGGAACGACCGGCCGTGGGCTCGGGCTCGGATACGTCGAGCTGATACCGGTTTCCGACTCCGATTATATCTACGCCGCGCTCTCGGAAGAACTTGGACTTTTCGGGGGTTTACTGGTAATCTTTGCGCTGATTGTACTTGTCAGCGCCGGCGTGAGAACCGCACTCGATTCGCGCGATATGTTCAGCAAACTGTGCGCGGTTGGACTCACGGCTTTCATCGGTTTTCAGGCTCTCGTCAACATGGGTGGAATCACCCGCGCTTTGCCGATGACGGGAATCACGCTTCCGTTCGTCAGTTACGGCGGGTTTAGCCTGATCACCAGTTTTGTAATGCTCGGGATGCTGCTCGCGTTCTCGCACCGGAACGCGGTCGACCGAAACGCCGCGACGGCGGTTCCGGAAGGCTTCGGCAGATAGGGCACTTTTGCGGAGAATCTACCATGGAATCCAAATACCAGATAAATTCGGCATCAGTCACGGACCGCGGTCTGAGCGAAAAGCGGCCTCAAAATGAGGACTCGTACGTTGAAATTCCGGAAGTCGGGCTGTTTGCCGTCGCCGACGGCGTCGGCGGCGCCCAAGCCGGCGAGGTCGCCTCGCAAATGGCAATGGAGATACTCGGCGAGGCGTTTATCAACATCCACCCGGGGGCGGATGCCGAAGACGTGATGCGGGTCGCGGTCGAGCGCGCAAATGCAGCGATCTTTCAGATGTCGGGCGATCTTGCGCAGCTTTCGATGATGGCGACGACGGTCGTCGCGCTCCAGATCAACGGCAGCGTCGCGACCATCGGTCACGTCGGCGACTCGCGTCTTTACCGACTCGACAGCCACGGCGGCCTGTATCGTGAGACACAGGACCATTCGGTCGTCGAGGAGGAGGTCCGTGCCGGCCGTATGACCGCCGCGCAGGCGGCGAATCATCCGAGCCGAAACGTCATCTCGAGGGCGCTCGGCGCCGAGTCGACCGTTGAAGTCGATCTGAAGACCATAATGTTCGAACCGGGCACGGTGTTTTTGATCTGTTCGGACGGCGTGACGCGTCACATCTCAGACTTTGAGCTTCGCGAACTTCTGCTTTCGAGTCCGATTCCGGAGGTCACTTGCGAGCGCATCAAGGCGATCTGTTTTGACCGCGGCGCCGAGGACAATCTGACGGCGGTCGTGGTTCGCGCGACGGAAGCCCCGCCGGAGTCCGAACCGGAAGCCGCGAGCGACGACTCTGCTCCCTCTTACTTTGAAGAGGAAACAATCGCCGGAGTCCGGCCTGAAGCATTTTCGGCTGAGGACGACGACTTGGCGCCAACCGAGCGACTTGATATGCCCGAGATCACCGATGCGGACGACGGGGACAGTGACGAACAGTATCTGATGTCGGATGATACCGTGGAAATCGGGGAATTCGTCGATTGCGACCGGACCGAGTCGGTCGAGGTCGAAGACGTTCCGGACGACGATTCGATGTCGTTCGAAGCGGTCGCCGCCGAACCGGTCGCCGCCGAACGGGACGCCGCCGAAGCGGGCGCTATGGAAGCGCCGTTTTCCATTTACACCGACGACGAAGACCCGAAACACCGCGGTTTCTTTAGCAAAATGGTGGGCGCGCTGCTGTGGCTCGTCATCGGCGGAATTTTGGGCGTGGGCGGATATTTCGCTTATCAGAACTATTTCGCCAACGTTCCCGAAGTTCCGGTCCTGACTCCGAAAACGAACAACATTCCACAGAGTTCGGTGGACGCCTTGCGGCAAGAAGCGGTCACCAGACCGGCCGAGGTCATCAAGCAGTACGAATCGGCCGCGCCGAAGGACGCGTCTGACTTTTTCGTCCTCGGTAAGGCGCATCTATTCGCGAAGAATTACCCGGAAGCGACGAAGGCCTTTATTGAAGCGCGCAACCGTTTGAAGGACGTCACCAATGCCGAGAACAAGGCGGCGCTGGCGGCCGACATCACGCAGGGACTGATCATTTCGCAGAGCAAGGACGTGCAGGCATCATTCGAGAGGGAATTGAAATTCACCGAGGCTCCGGCCGGCACCGACTCTAACTCCGCGGCCAACAGTTCCCGCGAGCCCTGATCCAAGACCGGTTTTTTCGCGCCATTCCGCGGTCAGTTTTACGTGCCGGACTTGGGACCGCGCTTCTGCGGGCATCGGACCGGGACAACCGCGAAAAAACGCGAAACCAAATTATTGAATCGGTCGGTTGCCGGAGCCAACCGAATCCCTGTTGCCTTGGCCGTCTCGGGATTCGAAGAGTATGATCCCGGCGGAGACGGCGAGATTCAGGCTCTCGACGTCATTTTCCATCGGAATAACCATCAATTCGTCCATTGCCGAAAGTTCCTGCGCCTCGAGACCGTGCGCCTCGGAACCGAAAACGATCAGTCGCGGCCGTTTCCAATCGATCTCGCGATAACCTTTCTTGCCGGAAACATCGGCAGCGACGGTCGAAAGTCCGGCGGTTTTCGCCCAATCCATCACCTCGTCAAATCCCGCGCCTTCCCAGATATTGAGTCTGAGCGTCGAACCCATCGACGCCCGCAGCGCCTTGGCCGAAAATGCATCTGCCGAGTTCCCCGAAACCGCGACGTCCGTCGTGCCGGCCGCCTCGCAGGACCGCAGGATCGCGCCGAGATTTGACGGATTACTGATCCGGTGTAGAAAAACCGACGTCCGTTCCGAAAACCTTGACGCAAAACCGGCTCTTGAGGTGCCCGGCCGCGTGGCGATGAAAATGATGCCTTGCGAATTCTTGGTATCCGCGAGGGAATCGAAAACGCTGTCGGGAACGATGATCGGGTCCGCGATGCCGGAGAATTCCGCCGCGTGTTCAAAACTCCGGGCGAAGACGGCGGTCGTGACCGTGATCTCGGAGCGTTGCGCCTCGCGGGCGAGGCGCAATCCCTCGATGAACACGAAATCACGGTCGCGCCCGTCGCGTATCTTGCGAAAATGCTTGAGCTTCGGATTGTCGCGGCTGGTGATTTCGATCATCGGAACGGACGGGCTGGAAAATTACTCGCGGCAGGGATCGAACCTGCGACCTTTCGCTCCGGAGGCGAACGCTCTATCCACTGAGCTACGCGAGCATAAGAATTAAGATAATACCAAAAGCCGTGAGCAGTTGGTAGTGGGCAGTGAGCAGTGAGCGGTGAGCAGTGAGCAGTGAGCAGTGAGCGGTGAGCAGTGAGCAGTGAGCAGTGAGCAGTGAGCAGTGAGCAGTGAGCAGTGAGCAGTGAGCAGTGAGCAGTGAGCAGTGAGCAGTGAGCAGTGAGCAGTGAGCGGTGAGCAGTAAGCAGTAAGCAGTGAGCCGTGAGCCGTGAGCCGTTGACGGGAAGCCGTTGACGGGAAGCCTTTAGGGGGTTGAAGTTCGGACGCGTGTGTTTTCTGACCAGCAACTGCTCACGGCTCACTGCTTACTGCTCACCGCTCACCGCTCACTGCTCACCGCTCACCGCTCACTGCTCACTGCTCACTCGATCCTCGCCGATTTGATCCTCACCGGTTCCATCGGCTTTTCACCCTGTTTCGGGACGCCGGCGATCGTCCGGACGTTGTTCATTCCGTCGATGACCTTGCCGAAGATCGTATAGTTCTTGTCGAAACCTGCCTCGCGTTTGAGCGTGATGAAAAACTGTGCGTTCGCCGAGTTGACGTCGTTTCCGAGCCGCGCGGCACCGACGATGCCGCTGTCATACGGGATGTCGGAAAACTCCGCCGCGACGTTTGGTTTGCCCGAATCACCCTCTTTGCCGGGCTGCGGCTTCCCGCCGACCTTGGTATCGGAATTGCCCGCCTGGATAACGCTCGCGTTGACGCGGTGAAACGCGATCCCGTTGTAATAGCCTTCCTTGATCAGCTCCTTGAAGCGGGCGACCATCTGCGGCGCGACGTTGGAGTAAAGTTCCATTTTGATCGTTCCGTACGCGGGCTCTTCCATTTCAAAGACGGCGACCTCTTTGTCGGCGACCGGCGCGACGCCTTTCTTGTAGTCGGTCGTGGCCGAACTCGAATTCGAAGGCTTTTTGTTCGACGCTTTGTTGGCCGGCTTGTCGCTGCACGCAGCAATAAACGCCAGCGCGCAAACGATCGATAAGATCAATGATTTCTTCAACATAATTTTTCAAGTTCCTCTAAAACTGCCGGTCGCTGTCGAGCAGGATGGTGACGGGGCCGTCGTTGACGAGCTCGACATCCATCATCGCCTGAAAGCGGCCGGTCTCCACTTTCATAACCTGTTTCCGCGCCTCATCGACGAAAAACTCGTAAAGGCGGTTCGCGTCAATCGGCGCGGCCGCGTCGATGTATGACGGCCTTCGTCCCTTCCGCGCGTCGCCGTAAAGCGTAAACTGCGACACGACCAGCAACTCGCCGCCGACGTCCAGCAGCGAAAGGTTCATTCGGTCCTCGTCGTCGTCGAAGACGCGCAGGTTCAGAGTCTTGTCGACGAGCGTCAGCGCCTGATCTTCCGAATCGTCGCGCGACACGCCGAGCAAGACCAAGAGCCCGCGGCCGATCTCGCCCGTCACTTCTCCGTCAACCGTCACCCGCGCGCGGGAAACCCTCTGAATGACACAACGCATTCTCGATTTTGGAATTTGGATTTCGGACTGTGCTTTCGAGGGCCAATCCAAAATCCAAAATCCAAAATCCAAAATCTGAAGTGGATTACTCTTCGATGTAGACCTTTTCCATTACGACCTGCTCCGCCGGCTTGTCGCCGTGGCCGGTTTCGACCTCGGCGATGGCGTTGACCACGTCCTGCCCCTCGATGACCTTCCCGAACTTGGTGTAGCTCGGCGGCAGCGGATAATCGATGTGCATGATGAAAAACTGCGAGCCGTTGGTATTCGGCCCGGCGTTCGCCATGGCCACCGTGCCGCGCTCGTACGGGCCGGCATAGAGCGCTGACGAGCGGTCGATCTCGTCTTCAAACCGTCCGCCCCAAGCCGACTCGCCGCCGTAACCTTCGCCGAGCGGGTCTCCGCCCTGGATCATAAAATTCTTGATAACGCGATGAAAGATCACGCCGTCGTAATAATTGCGTTCCGCCAAAAGCCTGAAATTCTCCGTCGTCTTCGGCGCGTCGTCTTCCAAAAGCTCGAATTTGATCGTCCCCTTGTTCGTTTCAATAACTGCTGTTCTGTTCGACATTAAACTCTCCTGTAATTTATGAATGTGAAATGGTTAACGTGCTCTCCGATTATAATAAGAAAAACGCCTCCCTGTCAGTTCGCGAATTAAATTGAGTGAAGAACCCGCTGGGGCGGGCGTCCGAAACAAGGCCGGGAGTCAAGAATGGATATCTGGCGGTCGTAGTTCCGAATGCTTCGCGCGATTCCGCGATCGAGTTTGGTTCTTAACTCAAGATAAACCGCTCGATCGCGGTGGCGACGCCGTTTTTGTCGTTCGAGTCCGTTACGAAAAACTCCTCGCGCTCCCTTAATTCCGACGCGGCGTTGGCCATTACGACGGAGGTGCCGGCGTATTCGAGCATCTCGAGATCGTTGAAATTGTCGCCGCAGACCATCACCTGCTCGTGGGAAAAACCGTGCGCCATCGCGATCTTGTTGAGTCCGCTTGCTTTCGACGCGTGCGGCGGCAGAATGTCGAGCAGCGTGAAATCGAGGTGCGGGTAAATAGTCGCCAAAATGTTCACCGTCTCGCCGAGTTCGGCCTCGAGCACGCGCTGAAGATCGTACATCGCGCCGCAATGGCCCGAGAAGGAAACGTGTATGACTTCGGCCGATTCGAGCTCGTCCTCGAGGCGCTCGACGCGATGGATCGCCTCTTCGGCCTCGTCGCCATGGAGACGGCGCGACCAGGCGACGTATTTTTGAAGCGGGATGTTCTCGGCCGAGATGACATCGTAAAGCATCGTGCCCTTGCCATTCGGGTCGGCCGATACGAGCGCGTCGCCACCGAAACCGCGGCCGACGCGGAGGATCTCGCGGACGGTCGGGGTTGCAATCAGTGAAGCGTCGACCGTTTCAAGCGATTCCGCGAACTTGAGGAGCGCGCCGTTGTGCGTCACGATCGGCGCGTTGAAGCCAATCTCGAGTGCTACCGGACGCGCGTCGCGAAAGCGCCGGCCGGTCGCGATCGTCACCAGCACTCCGTTTTCTTCAGCCCGACGGATGGCGAGTTTGTTCTCGTTGGAAATTGCCCCGTGTGAATCGAGCAGGGTTCCGTCGAGGTCAAGCGCCAGCAATTTTATGTGATTCATCGTAGGTTTCGTTCCGTTTTAGAAGCACGATTTTATCATATACTCGGAGGTCCCGATTGTCCGCGTCGGCAGATTTTGGAGGCAACGCCCCCGCACCAGCCGAAACCCGAATTTTCAAACCGAACGGCGGAGCACCCTCGCCGGAATCATGAATGCGGGATAATGCTTGCATATTGTTGGAATTCGTGGATACTTACGTCAACTGAAAGCATCTCTCCGATAAAGCTTCAGCGGCAGAATAAAAAGTAAAAAGAGGTCAATGGATGAACAGAACAAAATCAAATGGAAGCGCGTTCAAGCGCGTCGCGCTTGGATTGGCGTTTATGTTGGTAAGCTTTACCGCCGGGTTTGCGTCCCCGGCAACGACATTTGAAAGGTCCTCGAACGGAGCTATCGGTTTCTTTAAGCCGAGCGCTGCCTTCAAGGAAATGTGGATTCAATACGATGTGAAAGAGGGAAGAAGAAACGGAATGCGGATTCACGTCAAATTCAGCGTTTACGGTATGCGGAATCTCGATTCGTATCTTGCGATCTACTTTATGGACGAAGACGGCGACAAACTCCCGGACCGCAACGGCAAATACAACAGTTCGGCCGGCGAAGTGGCGGTTTATTATGCTCTTAAACCCGGTTACGCGACCACCGATTACGACGATCTTTCGGTTTTTATGCCGTATGACGAATTGGACCTCCCCGACGGTGACTATAATCTCAAGATCGACGCCGACGTGATCTACAAGAACGGCGGCCTGATCGACCACTTGACCTTCAAGGACATTGTTTACAATCAAGGGTAAGGTGTGAGCAGTGAGCAGTAAGCGGTGAGCGGTAAGCAGTGAGCGGTGAGCAGTGAGCAGTTAGCAGTGCGCAGTAAGCAGTGAGCGGTGAGCAGTTAGCAGTGCGCAGTTAGCGGTGGTCGGTGAGCAGTAAGCGGTGAGCGGCGGAATTCGCGCATTTTGTCTGCCGCTGTTCACTGCTCACCGCTCACCGCTTACTGCCCACTGACCACCGACCACTGACCACTGTCCACTGCTCACTGCCCCTGCTCACGCTTCTTTTTTCGCTGCTCTTCAAGCCAGACCTGATATGCCGCTTTGCCACGTTCGAAGTCGGCGGCCGAGGCGTAGAAATTGTGCGACCCGTCGTTTTTCTCAACGTTCAAGACATAAAAGATGTAATCCGTCTGCTTCGGATTGAGCGCCGCTTCGATCGACGATTCGGTGACGCTCGAGATCGGCCCCGGCGGAATTCCCGCAAATTTTCGCGTGTTGTACGGAGAGTTTGATTCGAGATCGCTCTTGTGGATGATTCCGTCCCAGCGGTTCTCCATCTTCGCGATATAGACGGCGGTCTGGTCGATCCCGAGCGCCATTCCTTTATTCAGGCGATTGTAAATGACCGAAGCGACGATCTGCCGTTCCGCGTCGAATTTCGACTCGGTCTCGATCAGCGACGCGATGGTTACGATCTCGTGGACAGTTCGTCCGATTGTTTTGGCACGTTCACTCCACTCCGGCTTCCAGGTCTTCCGAAACTGTTCGACCATCCGTTTGACGACGTCCTTCGGGTCGGTGCCGATCGGAAAACTGTACGTCGTCGGGTACATATAGCCTTCGAGGTTCTTCGCGTTCGCGTCGATGTCCTTGATCAGCGAGACGTCGTCCATCAGAGAAAGCAGCGCCTTGTCGTCCGTCGGCGGCTCGACCGGGAATTTTTCGGAAATCCGTTTGGCGATGTCGAACCGCGTCCAGCCCTCGGGGATCGTGATCTTGATCGTCCGTTCCTCTCCCTTTTCCAACTCGGCCAGCACCTGCAGCGGCGTGATCGGCGAGTTGAACTGATAGTCGCCGGCCTTGAGTTTCGACGCGTCGCCGAAGGTCCGCAGATAGATCTTGGTCGCCGTCGGACTCGTGATGACGCCCTCGGCCGCGAGTTTGTTGATGATCTCGTTCGGACTCGAACCCTTTGGAATGTTGATGAAGTCGTTGGATTTCGAATGCTGGACCGGTTGCTTCAGCGATCCGTACATCCAGTAAGAAACTCCGCCGACAGCGAGAAGGGCAGCGATAGAAAAAACGACAAGTATCTTAAGAAGGCTCATTTCGGAGACGATTCTAGCAGAAACGATTTGTGGAACGATAGTGATAAATTGTTAATGGCGGAGCGATGGACAAAACGAGACGACTTTTTCTGGCGGTCGATATTTCAGACGCGGCACGGGGCGCGGCGGAAAATTACACGCGCGGTCTTCGCGCGGAATTTCCCGGACTTCGGGTCGGTTGGGAGCGGCCCGAAAAGCTTCATCTCACCGTCAAATTCCTGGGCGACTCGGATGAAGGACAAACGGCAGCGATTCTTGACGCCGCAAGATCCGTCGCGTCCGATTTCGAGCCGTTCAGTCTCCAGATCAGCGGCACCGGCGTTTTTCCGGATGCCGCGCGCCCGCGAATTCTCTGGCTTGGCATTACGGGAGAAGTTTCCGTGCTTTCCGACTTGAACGCGCGGTTTGAGGCTGTCGGCGAAACGATCGGATTCCCAAGGGAAACCCGCCGCTTCACGTCGCATCTGACGGTCGGGCGCGTGCGTGAGCCTTTCAAATCGTCCGCTTTGGCCGGTCGTCACCTGGCGAAAAAATTCGGGCCGGCCGATTTCGTCGTGTCCGCTATAACGGTTTACGAAAGTCGGCTCGACCCGAACGGTTCGAGCTATTCGGTACTCGATCGATTTGAATTCGGCACGAAGACGAGAGCCATCTGATCGTCCCGGCCTATTTGCCCAACTCGCGCGGCGAACGCGGCGAACCAGGCAGTTGATCCTTCTTCTCGCCGGTTTCCGCGAACACTTCCTTGAACGCGCCGATGCTCGAAAGCATCGCCGACGTCTCGACCGGCATAAAGATCACCTTCGAATTCTGCGAACGCGACATATCTCGCAAGCTTTCGATGTAGCGCGCGGTGATCAGGTATTGCGCCGTCTGTTCGGCGCTGCCGATCGTTTGCGCGAT
This sequence comes from Pyrinomonadaceae bacterium, assembly GCA_041752475.1. Classification (GTDB taxonomy): domain Bacteria; phylum Acidobacteriota; class Blastocatellia; order Pyrinomonadales; family Pyrinomonadaceae; genus JAFDVJ01. Next base: position 17,423 of record JBGSWK010000072.1, read on the forward strand.
CTGCGCGATGGATTGCGCCTCGGCCGTCGCCGATCGCAGCCGCGCCTGCGCCGAGCCCTCGGCTTCGAGGATCGCGGACTCCTTCAAACCTTCCGAACGCGTGATCGCCGCCTGCTTTTCGCCCTCGGCGCGGGTGATCGCGGCCTGCCGGTCGCCTTCGGCGGTCAGGATCAGCGCGCGGCGGTTTCGTTCCGCGGTCATCTGCTTTTCCATCGTTATCCGGACATCTTCCGGCGGATTGATGTTCTTGACATCGACGCGCGTTACTTTCACGCCCCATTTGTCCGTCGCTTCGTCGAGGATCAAACGCAGTTTGTTGTTGATTTGATCGCGCGACGAAAGGGTGTGGTCGAGATCCATTTCGCCCATCACCGAGCGCATACCGGTGATCGTCAGCTGCACGATACCGCCAATCAGGTCGGTGACCTCGTAAACGCCCTTGATCGGATCGGTGATCTGCCAGTAAACAACGGAATCGACGTTGATCGTCACGTTATCGCGGGTTATCACGGGCTGCGGAGGAAGATCGATGTACTGTTCGCGGAGATCGATCGACATCAGTCCGGGCCGGACATTTGTCCAGTAAACCGCCCGCGGCGATTCGAAGAACGGAACGATGATGTTCAGTCCGCTTGTCGCGAGGCGGTGAAATTTCCCGAGCCGCTCGATCAACAAGACGCTCGACTGCGGGACGATCTTGATCGTCTTCGCGGCGACGACCAGCAGCGCGAGTCCGACGAATGCCAGAAAAATAAAACCTAAGCCAAGTCCGATTTCCATAATGTCCTCCCTTACTTAAAACGTATGTATTAAATATATCGCAGATTTGGAGCGAATTGCATTTGAATTCCGCGAAATCTCGATCGGCGTCAGTAGCGGGACGTCGGCCGAGCCACCTCGCGGACCTCGACGAAGCCTTCCGCTTCATTTGCAACTGAAGCGATTTTCGCGCCGTTTTGCGTGATTTCGCGGTCTGACGGAGAGCGCAGGAATCAAGAGGAAAAAAGCACGACTCGCACTTTGTTGGCGCTTGCGTCGATCAAGCCAGGATTCCGCAGCAGGCCGAATTCGGTCCTTTGAGATTGATTCGCGATTTTCAATGCGGAACTTTGCGCTTTGGCGGCTTCGCGCGAAAACCGGCGCCGGAGTCTACGGGTCAGGGCGTTCCCGCAAAGCCGCAAAGCCGCAGCGCCGGCCGCAATTCATTCGCAACTAACCGCGTTCCTCGATTTGGACCCGCTGCTCTTCATCCGAAACCGGCTTTCGGCGTATAATCTTCGCTACTTATGACCGTGAAACTAACCGATATCCAGGAAGCGCGAAAAATCCTTAACGGCATCATCATTCCGACGCCGATCCTGTCTGACGAGAAATTGTCGATCCAAATCGGCGCGAAGGCGTATCTCAAGGCCGAATGCCTGCAGCGCAGCGGATCGTTCAAGATGCGCGGCGCCTACAACAAGATCTCGCGCCTCACGCCGGAAGAGAAAGAGCGCGGCGTGATCGCGGCTTCGGCCGGCAACCACGCGCAGGGTGTCGCGATGGCCGCGCGGCTGCACGGCATCAAGGCGACGATCGTCTTGCCGGAAGCGGCGCCACTAACGAAGGTCACCGCGACGAAGGCCCAGGGCGCGGAAGTGATTCTCAAGGGCGGCAGTTTTGACGAGGCGGTCGCCTATTCGCGCGAACTTCAAAAAGAACACGGGTTCACCTACGTTCACGCCTTCGAGGATGAGAGCATCATCGCCGGGCAGGGGACCATCGGTTGGGAGATCGTTGAAGACCTGCCGCAATCGACGCTCGTCGTCGTGCCGATCGGCGGCGGCGGCGTAATTTCCGGGATCGCGATCGCCGTCAAGAATCTGCTGCCCAATGTCCGGGTCGTCGGCGTTCAGGCGGCGCACTGCGCGTCTGTCAATCAGTCGCTCAAGGCCGGAAAACCAGTCGAGTTCAAGGCTTTGCCGACGATCGCCGACGGCATCGCGGTCAAGCGTCCCGGCGAACTGACCTTGCCGATCATCAAGGAGTATGTGGACGACGTGGTCGAAGTGACCGAAGAAGAGATCGCGCGGGCGATCCATCATTCCGTAACGAATAACCGGCTGGTGGTCGAGGGAGCCGGCGCGGCGGGCGTCGCGGCGCTGCTCGCGGGCAAGATCAAAGTCAAACCCGACGACGTCGTGTGCACGGTCTTGTGCGGCGGAAACATCGACGCGAATCTTCTGACCAGAGTGTTGGAACAGGTCCTCGTGCGTCAGGGACGCTACATTATGCTCAAGGTACTTGTCGCCGACCGGCCGGGAATGCTCGCGACTTTAACGAAATGCATCGCCGAGACCGGCGCGAACGTGATCGAGGTCTACCACCGCCGCGCGATGTGGCTCGCGCCGCTCGGCTATGTAGGGATCGAAGCGCTGCTCGAAGTGCGCGACGACGGCCACGGCCAGGACGTCATAAAACATCTCCAAAAGACCGGCTACCACGTCGAACGCGAGGGCGTCGACAGCTGGGAAGAATAAGGGAATTGGGGATTGGGGAATTGTGATTTCGGATTTGGGATTGGGGAATTGTGATTGTGGATTCGGGATTTGGGATTGGGGATTTGAGATTGGGGATTAGCTCTCGTGAAAGCGGCTTTGCCGCCCGGATGTGCGGAAAGGCTGTGCCTTTCCGGGAGCGTCTACTGTCCACGCGGCTGCACTGCCGATCTCGGATGTGCGGCATAGCCGCAGGAAAGCGGGAACGCGGGAACGGAAAAGCCGAGCTTTTCCGCACATCCGGGCGGCAAGCCGCATTGAGTGGCGCAAATCGTAAATCCGAAATCGGAAATCCCAAATCCCAAATCCCAAATCCCAAATCCGAAATCCCCAATCCCCAATCCCCAATCCCAAATCCCAAATCCCAAATCCGAATTTCCCTTTACTTCCTTGTCAGGTCTTCGTTGTACAGCTCGCGATAAACGCGATAGTTGCTCATTACTTTGAAAACGTAGCTCTTCGTTTCGGCGAAGCCGACTTCGGACGCGAAGATCACGGCTTCCTTGGGTTTCGTTCGTTCAAGCCAGCGTAGCGCGTTGTCCTCGCCACCGTTGTAACTCGCGGCGATCGCCTCGTACATCCCGCCGAATTCATTTTTCAGCTCGCCGATGTAGTAACTTCCGATCGCGATGTTGGTCGACGGATCGTAAAGATCGTCGGGCTTGAGCGCCGGGTAGCCCGTGCTCTTGCCGTATCTGATCGCCGTGTCGAAAACGAGCTGGAGCAGGCCGCGCGCCGCCGCCGGTGATTTGGCGGTCGGACGGAAGCTGCTTTCCTGCTTCATGATCGCGAGCACGAAGCGGGGATCGATGTCCCGGAGTTTCGCGTTTCGCAGAAGTTCCGCCCGGTACGGCACGGGAAATTCGCTGAACATCCGCGGCGTTACGCTGACGGTCTTCTTGACCTGGTTTCCGGCGTCGAGCTTCGCCAGGCGCTCCGATGCAAGCCCGCCGTAATACGACGAAGTGCCGTCCGGAATCGTCCGGTACGCGGTGATCGCCTCGGCGCGCCGTCCGGCTTTTTCCAGTCCGTATCCGCGAAGGAAACGCGTTTCGTCGAGCCCGGCCATCGACCCCTTGAAATTGTTCAGCATCAGCAGATCGTCAGCGGTCTTGATGACATCGTTCCAGTTCTGCCGGAATAGTTCCATCCGCAACCGTGCGTGAAGCGCGTTGGTTTCGACCGGCATCCCTGAAAAGCGCGTCCGCGCCTTGTCGATCCAGGCGTTTGCCTCGCCGTAACGGGCCGCTTCGCGGAGCGCGTCGATGATGTTCAGGAACGCGGATTCGATCTTTTCGCCGGTCGGAAACATGATCGTGTACTGTTCGTAAACCTTGAAGGCCTCGTTGGGTTTGCTGAGACGGACGTAGCACGCGCCCTTGAAAGCGAGGCCTTCGCGGCCCTCTTTTGTTCCGAGGTAATCGGGCGAAAGTTTCTCTAACCAGTCGATCGCATCCTGATACTTGCGTTCCCACATCAGCGAACGCGCGACGCCGAAGACCGCCCGCGATATCCCTTCGTCGGCCGGAAAGTTGTCGATGAATATCCGGTAATGCTCGCGCGCCTGCGGAAAAAGCCTGTTGGCCATATAGACGTCGCCGCGATAGAGATGCTCGGCAGGCGTCAGCAGGACGATCTTGCCTTGTGCGTCGCGGCCGGCAGCGTCCTTTTCCGTGACGATGCGGAGCGATGCGTCCGACTGCGAAAAGACGAGAATCGGGAAGATAGCTATTAGCGCGCTGATTAGTATTGATTTTTTCATACGTCGAACATGCGGGATGCGGTTCCTTTCAGCTTAACCGATTTTTTGACGCCGAGTAAATCCGCAGGGTTGCCGTTTTTTCCTCATATTCGGGATGAAAATATCCCGGCGCTTGCAAATACGGCAGCAAAAGCCGAAAATTGTTTCGTTTCCAGTTCCCCCTAAAAACCACCAGCAAAGGAGTTCCGATCGTGATATTTCGACGTTTTTCTACAGTTTTCTTAATCTTGCTCGTCTCCGCCTTCGCCTTCGGTCAGTCGAAGTCGAAACCTTCCGATAAATTCAAACAGCTCGACGAGGATCTTCCGACGCCGAACGAGTATCGAACCGCGTCGGGCGCACCGGGCCATAAGTATTGGCAAAACCGCGCCGATTACGTGATCGACGTCGAACTCGACGACTCGCGCCAGCACCTGAAGGGCCGCGAAACCGTGACGTATAAGAACGTTTCGCCGGACACTCTCAACTACATCTGGCTGCAGATCGACCAGAACATCTTCGCCAAGGATTCCGACGCGCAGAAGACGCAGAACGCGCCCAATTTCGGCAACAACGGCATGCCGCTTTCGATTGTCGAGAACCTTGCCGCGCGGGAATACGACGGCCGCGTCAACATCAACGAGGTCACCGATTCGACCGGGAAGGCGCTGAAACACACGCTTAACCGGACGATGATGCGCATCGACCTGCCGACGCCTCTGGTGTCGGGCGGAACGTTTGTTTTCAACGTCGCCTGGGATTACAACATCAACAATCAGCGCATCTTCGGCGGCCGCGGCGGTTTCGAGTATTTTCCGCGCGACGGAAATTACATTTACGAGATCGCGCAGTGGTTCCCGCGGATGGCCGCATATACCGATTATCAGGGCTGGCAGACTCATCAGTTTCTCGGGGCCGGCGAGTTCACTCTCGAATTCGGCGATTATCTGGTTCGAATCACCGCCCCGAACGATCATGTCGTCGCGGCGACCGGCGTCCTTCAGAACGGAGCGCAAACCCTTAAATCGGAGTGGGCGGCGCGGCTGAAACAAGCCGAAACGGCTAAGAAACCGATCAAGATCGTCACCAACGAGGAAGCGAAAGCGAACGAATCGAGCAAACCGTCTGGCAAGAAGACCTGGGTTTTCAAAGCAGACAACGTTCGCGACTTTGCGTTCGCATCGTCGCGCAAGTTCGTCTGGGACGCGCAGGGCCACAATGTCGAGGGCAACAAGGTGACGGCGATGTCGTATTATCCGAACGAGGGCAATCCGCTCTGGGAAAAATACTCGACGCACGCCATCATCCATACGCTCAACGTTTACTCGAAATACACCTTCAAGTACCCGTATCCGATCGCGATCTCGGTCAACGGGCCGGTCGGCGGTATGGAGTATCCGATGATCTGTTTCAACGGCCCGCGGCCGCTGCCTGACGGGTCGTATTCGGCGCAAACGAAGTACGGCCTGATCTCGGTCATCATCCACGAGGTCGGGCATAACTATTTTCCGATGGTCATCAACTCCGACGAACGCGACTGGACCTGGATGGACGAGGGCTTGAACACCTTCACCCAGTTTCTCGCCGAACAGGAATGGGAAAAGAACTATCCGTCGCGGCGCGGCGAACCGCAGTTCATTGCCGACTATATGGTCAGCGATAATCAGGTGCCGATAATGGTCCAGAGCGATTCGCTGCTGCAGTTCGGCAACAACGCGTACGCCAAACCGGCGACGGCGCTCAACATTTTGCGTGAAACGATCCTCGGCCGCGAACTGTTCGACTTTGCCTTCAAGGAATATGCGCGCCGCTGGCAGTTCAAGCGGCCCGAACCGGCGGATTTCTTCCGCACGATGGAAGACGCCAGCGGAACCGATCTCGACTGGTTCTGGCGCGGCTGGTTTTATTCGACGGACCACGTCGACATCGCGATCGAAAACGTTCGTCTATATCAGATGAACACCCGAAACCCGGACGTCGAGAAGGACCTCCAGCGCAAACAGGCAAACAGCCAGCCGAAAACGCTGACCGCGCAGCGCAACGAGCCGTTGCCGAAACGCATCGATCAGTACCCGTCGTTGCGTGATTTCTACAACGATTTCGACCAGTTCAAGGTCACGGACAAGGATCGAAAAGACTACGAATCGTTCGTCTCGAGCCTTGACGACAAGGAAAAATCGCTGCTCAGCGGCAATTACTATTTTTACGTGGTCGATCTGAAGAATGTCGGCGGACTCGTGATGCCGCTCATCTTCAAGGTCGAATACGTTGACGGCACCAGCGAGGAGATCCGGATTCCGGCCGAGATCTGGCGTTATAACAACTTCAACGTTTCAAAACTGGTCGTCACGACCAAGGAAGCGAAGGCGATCGTGCTCGACCCGAATCTCGAGACGGCGGACGCCGATCTCGACAACAATTTCTTCCCGCGGCGTTTTGTCCCGACACGTTTTCAGACCTTCAAGGCCGGCCAGCGTTCGAATCTTCAGCCGGTGCCGAATCAGCCGCGGCCGGCGAGTTCGTCAGCCGTTTCTTCGGTCACGGGAAAATGGACGGTCGGTATCGATGCCGGCGGGCAGGTCATTCCGTTTACGTTGAACCTCGTCCAGAACGGTACCGAGATCACGGGAACGGTCGAATCCGCTCAGGGAGCGATTCCGATTTCGAGCGGGAAGTTTGAGAACGGTGTCCTGACGATCAAGACCTCTTCGCCCGTCGAACTGACATTTGTCGGAAACGTCAACGGGGTCGAGGTTTCGGGCAATATCACCGCGCCGCAGGGGTCGACAACGTTCAGCGGATCGAAGTCAAACTGATGAGAAAACTGCTAAGTTGCGCGGCGCTGGTCCTCTTGACGATGCTTCCGGCGTTCGCGCACAAATACCATACCAGCCTGACCCGTATCGACTACGACGCGGATGACAAGAACCTCGAGATCAGCATCCGTCTGTTCGTGCACGATCTGACGCCGATGCTTGAGCGCCGTTTGAAAAAGCAGGTCGATCCGGCGAAAACTCCGGAGGTCGATGCCGAGTTGTTCAAGTACATTTCCGAGAATTTCGTTCTTCGAACATCCGACGAGACTGCCGTAAAGTTGAATTGGGTCGGCAAGGAGTTCGAAAACGACGTTCTGTTCGTTTATGTCGAGGGCGCGTTCGCGGGCGACCCGGCGCAACTGAGGGTGAAGAACACGATCTTTTTCGATTATTTTGATGAACAGTCGAATCTCGTCGTGGCACGATTTGGCGGCAAAAAATACGATCTTGCCTTTAGGATCGGCGATAGCTACAAGGCGTTTGCGGCAAATTAGGAAGGGAAGAAGACGGAGGTATGAGCAACCGTCTTCTTCAGTTTTGGTTGGACTTGAGATCTTCCCCGTACTTCGTGAAGTGTAGCTTCCAATTGTTCCGACGTTTTTATTCGACGCTACACTTGTAAATGGCATTTTCGGTCGAATCCTTACACATTATTTTCAAAAAAAGTTCACAGGTCCAATTATGCGGCAGTTTCGCATTGTGATCCGAACTGATCAGGAACTCGCTACCGCCGCGTTTTTTCGCGACTTTTGTTCGTGGTAAACTACTCGAAATCGTATTTACTGGAGCATTAAATGAAAATTGCATTAAACGGCGCGACGACGATGAAAGCCGATCTCGAGACCGATATCCGCGCGGCGGCCGAAGCCGGTTATGAATTGATCGAGATCTGGGCGGCGAAGCTTCGCGTGTTCTTGAAGTCGAAAACGGTCGAAGACCTCGCGGCGCTGCTTGCCGAACATAACCTGAGTCCGTGGTCGATCAACTCGATCGAGCACATCACATTCCGGAACGATGCCGACTACGCGAAAATAAAAGCCGAGTGCGAAGAACTTTCGGCGATCGCCGGGAAACTCGGCTGTCCGTACATCGTCGTCGTGCCGGGCAAACTGCCGGAGAATGCGACGAAAGAACAGATCATCGAAGAGTCCGTCCGGGTCCTCAATGAACTCGCCGATATCTCCGAACCGCACGGCGTTTCGCTCGCTTTCGAGTTTCTCGGCCAAACGGACTGTTCGGTGCAGACCCTCGATCTGTGCAACGAGATCGTCGAAAAGATAGGCCGCAAGAGCATCGGAAACGTGCTCGACACTTTTCATTTTTACGCCGGCAATTCGACGTTCGAGGCGATCGACACGCTCGACCCCGAAAAGCTCTTCATCTTTCATATCAACGATGCCGAGGATCTTCCGAAGGAAGTCCTGACCGATGCCGAGCGCCTATATCCTGGCGAGGGGATTCTGCCTATCAAGGAGATAAAGGCGCGCTTCGACAAGATCGGCTACAACCGTATGGTGTCGATCGAGATCTTTCGTCCCGAGTACTGGGATCAGGACCCGTTTGAGGTCGCGAGACGGGCGAGGCGTGCGACGATCGATGTTCTCGGCCTCGAGAACTCGGCCGCCGGCGGAAGTTACTAAGAGGTAGTGGATTTGTCGGGAACGGCCGGCTTAGTTGAGCGACCGCTTTGTTTGCAGAACTGCGCGGGAAAAGGTATTGATCAAGCGAATTATGGATAGAGTAAGAATCGGAATAGTCGGGACCGGATATGTCGGCAATCTTCACGGACAGATATACTCGCAGGACAACCGCGCGGAGATCTCGGCGCTGTTCGACATCGTTCCGGAACGTGCCGAACGCACATCGAAGGCCATTGGCGGCCGCGTTTGTTCGTCGCGCGAGGAACTGATGGAAAACTGTGACGCCGTTTTGGTTTGCGCGCCGAACAAAACGCATCCGGAAATAGCGTCGCACGCGGTTGCGGAAGGAAAACACGTCTTTTGCGAAAAGCCGTTCGCGATCGGGATCGAGAATGCCCGGCAATTGCTTGCGACCGCCGATTCCACCGACAAGGTCTTTCAGGTCGGGCATAATCGACGGTTTGCGCCTGTTTATGCGCGCCTCAAGGAATTGATCGGCGGCGACACTCCGCATTCGGCCCATATCAAGATGAACCGCGGCGAGTTGAAGAATCCGGTTTGGACCGGCGATACGAACGTCACCGGCGGATTTTTGTACGAGACGACGATCCATCTTTTCGATATGATGCGCTATCAGTTCGGCGAGGTCGAGGAGTTGGTCGCTTACGGCTCTCAGCACGAATATCCGGAGATAGACGAGTTCTCGATCATTTTGAAATTCAAGAACGGCTTTCATTGCACGTTCGCGTCGAGTTCCGACGCGAGCTGGCATTTTCCGTTCGAACGCATCGAAGTGTTCTGTCATCATCGCACGATTCTTACCGAAGAAATGGAGCGTCTGTTCGATTCGCGCGGTTTCGATCACCGGACGCAGGACGTTTCGACCTATTCGTGCCATATGCTCGAAAAGTTCGAGAAATGGGGCTATCTGCAGGAAGACAGGGCATTTATCGACGCGATACTTGACGGTACCCCGCCGCCCGTTACGGCGCTCGACGGTTTCAAGTCGGTAGAACTTGTAGAGTCGGTCTATCAGGCAATTCGGACGGGCGAAAAGATACGCCTCTGAAAGAGAACTTTTTCCCGTCGGGCGCGTAGATTTATTCCGATAGTTTTTAACTTTGATAAAAGGAAGTTCAGATGATCCAGTGCCCGAAATGCGGACAATTCAACGATACCTCGAGTCATTTCTGCCGTTTCTGCGGCGTGAATTTTTCGGTCCCGCCTCCGAATCCGCAGGTGTTCCCGGCACCGGCCAACTACGAAGAAGCGCCGCCGCGGCCTTATTCCTGGAAGACAGATGAGTTTTCGACCGAACCGACAAAGGTTCTCGGGAACCAGGCCGGCCGGCAGTTTCGGGGTGTTGCGAATATGAGCACGCAACCCGATCTCGCAATGCAGCCGTTTCAGCAGCAGGCAGTGGCCGGCGGTTATCATTGTCCGCAGTGCCATAGCCGCCTGATGCCGCGTCGCGAACGGCGCATTTCAACCGGCGGATGGATCGTTTTCGGCGTTTTGATGCTCGCGTTTTTCCCTCTTTTTTGGATCGGATTGCTTATCCGCGAAGATGTCAGCGTCTGTCCAGTCTGCAATCACAAGTTCGCGACGAATTAGTCGTTTGGAGTTCCGCTTGGAGTTCCGCCTTCAGGCGGCGTTCTTCCGATCAGCGCAACGGCCGCCGAAAGGCGGAACTCCAAGCGGAATTCAGAGCTAACTTTACGGTCTCCCGCGGTAAAAATACCCGTTCGGGTGTTCGATTCGAACCTTCGGGTTCGTGCTCGTGACCTCGATCTTGTAATGGCCTTTTTTCGGATGGGTCGACAGATAGGTCAGCGCGAACTGGCGGTTGAGCATGATGTTCAGGTCGCGGAAGAAAGGGTCGAAGCTGATCGGCGACGAAGTTCCCTGAAAGAAGGCGCGGCCACCGGTTTCCTCGGACAGCCTCTGGAGCGATCCCTGCGCGTTGAGAATGCGCGTCGAGCCCGCACGCTCGGTGGCGGTCCCCGCCGAATAGAACGAATAGACCGCAACGCTTCGCCGCTGAGCTTTCAGAATCGCTTTGTCGAGGTCAAGGCTCTGTCCGGGTGTCGAATTGTCAAACGCGTCGAAACCGTCCGAAACGAGGAGGATCGCGCGACGTCCCGTCGGGAGCGCGTCAAAGCGGTTGAGGACCTCTTCAACCCCTTCGTACGGGCTGTTCGGCGCGAGTGCGGCGCTGCCCGCAACGATGCGGATCGACGATGCGGCCTTTTCGAGGTCGGTCGTGAATTTCTGACGCGTTTGCGTCGTTCCGGATCGAAGGTAGCCGACAAAGACCCGCGAATCGGTCGGAAGTTTGCGAATGAACTTCTTGATGTCCTCGAGCTGAAGATTTATGTCGGTGGTCAGGTTGTCCTGTATCAGTACGGCCAGATGGAGCGGAGTGTTCGTCACGCTGCGGATCGAAAGAACCGTTTGTTCGTCGTTGTTTTCCCGAACCTGGATCTCTCCGGCCTGGATAAATTCTTCCGCCTGATTGTCCCGTAGCTCTTGGTCGGTAAAGATGGAGATAGGAATCGTCACGGTCCGAACCCGATCGTCTTTCTTGTCTTTCTTTTTGTCCGGCTGCGCCAGAAGCGAAACGGAAAGCAAAATTGCGACCACCGCCGCGCCGGTTACTCGAATTAAATTCATAGGTTCTTGCTCAGAAAATTGCGACCAAACTTCGAAAGCAATAATAATACGAAATTTTCCCAAAAGCTAAATTTTACGATGCGGTAAAGTTGAATTAAGTTTCCAACTAAGGTAAATCAAAATAGATGAATGAATTAGAGCCGGTTTACGAGATCACGCGCGCGGACCTTCGGAAGGACAAACTTCTGAAGCTCGGGGCGTGGAGTTTGCCGTTGGCGCTGCCGCTGATTCCGGTCGTGGTCTTCTTCTTCCTCTTTATGATTTCCTCGGCGACGCCCGCTGCCGCGGTTTGGTTGTTTTTCACGGTCGCGTCGCTGGTCGGAGGCTTTGTGCTCGGGCTGGCGGCGTCCGGCGGACTGATGTTCTACCGCTCGCGATGGCTTGCGCGGGTTCGCGAGCGACTTGCGGTCGATGGTATTCGCGCCGAAGAGCTCGATTGGTTTTTGCACGAGCTTACGGGAACCGAACGCCAGTCGTTAAAGCAGCTGGAAAGCGGCAATCTCCTGATGGCGGATGCGTTTCGCGATTCGCTCGCGGCGCGTCTGACGGCGACGCGGATCATCAACTCGGCAAAAAAAGAACTGCAGCTCAACAAGCGCCAACAGAACAAGCTGAAGTATTCGAAGGCTGAAAATACGAAGACCTTCCAGGACGAACTGCAGCGCGATTACAAGAAACTTTCGGCAATCCAGGGCGAGGCCGAGCAGATGAAGATCGAGGCCGAAAAGCGGATGCACCAGATCGAGACCGCCGCGCGCCACGGCACGAACTTTTCGGAAACGGAACTGGCGCTCAAGAAACTCTCGGCCCGGACGAGCGATCTTCCGCTCGCGCTCGAATCGGCGAAAATGGAAGAAGAGATCAGAAGGGAATTGGAGCGGGAGTAGTGGACAGTGAGCAGTGAGCAGTGAGCGGTGAGCAGTGAACCGCTTGCAGTGAGCCGTAAGCAGTAAGCCGTAACGTCCGCGTCCGGCACATCAAGTCGAAAGGGTAAAGGTAAAAATGCAAAAGTGAAAGATTCTTAATCGATTATTGGTCCTCGGCGATATGCGAATCTCTACAACCCTTGCGATCCTCGAAATTTCAATCTTGGCGACGATATTGTCCGGATGCATGGTCCCCGCCAGCGAAAACCGAGCCCTGACGGAGCAAAGATCCGAAATCATTCCTGATCGTTGCGAACTTCCGACGGTGCCCAGGCGGAAAGTGGTCGAGCGTCATCAGTACGAGATGGCAGACAAAAACGGGAGAATGTACTCGGTTGTTAGTACGAAGAACGAGCCAAGTGGGCGAGTCGAATACTCACCGACGCTGACTCGCGCGCAAATCGAATCGGGAACGCAACCCGAGCCCCGGGAACTTGAGTGGTTTGAGGAAGTCAGCTACAACGGCAGAATTTTCGCGGTGGAGCTTTTTGGCCGTGATCTCGAACCGCGAAACGGCAACTCGCTCCACCGGCAACTTTGGATTTGGCTTTGTGTGGACAGCGACGGAGACCGCGTCTTTGAATATCCGACCGACAAGAAAATTCTCGTTCCTGCTTGGGTGATCGAATGAAAGGCCGTCATTTGGCCGTCCGAATCTGCTCACTGCTTACCGCTTACTGCTCACGGCTCACCGCTCACTCAAACAAGCATCAACACCGGATTTTCGAGCATTTGCTTGAAGGTCTGCAGGAATTTCGCCCCGGTGGCGCCGTCGATGACGCGGTGGTCGCAGCTCATCGTGACGTTCATAATGCTCCGCACGACGACCTCGCCGTTGCGGACGACGGGCATCGGGGTCGCGCCGCCGACGGCGAGGATCGCGGCTTCCGGCGGGTTGATGATCGCCGTAAACTCCTTGATACCGAACATCCCGAGATTCGAAATCGAGAATGTCGCGCCCGTGTATTCCTCGGGCTGAAGCTTCCTTTCGCGGGCGCGACCGGCGAGTTCCTTGACCTCGCGGGCGATCTCCGCAAAGCCCTTGTGGTTCGCGCCGCGGACGACGGGAGTGATCAATCCCTCATCGACCGCGACCGCGACGCCGATGTCCGCCTGATCGTAGAACCTGATCGACGTGTCGCGGTACGAAGCGTTGACGAACGGATGCTTCATCAAACTCATCGCCGTGACCTTGACGATGATGTCGTTGACCGAGATCTTCGCGTCTTCCGAGAGCGTCGCGTTGATCTGTTTGCGCAGTTCGAGCGCGTTGTCCATCTCGATCTCGACCGTCAGATAGAACGTCGGGATCGGCCCGATCGATTCGCCAAGGCGCTGGGCGATGACCTGGCGCATCTTGGAAGTGTTCTCTTCGCGGAAACCGGCGACCGATTTGGGAATGCTGATTTGCGATTGCGGATGCGTTGTCGGCGCGGCGGTCATCGCCGATTCGATATCGCGCTTGATGATGCGTCCCTGCGGTCCCGAACCCGCGATCGAGCGCAGATCAATACCGTTTTCGGTTGCCATACGGGCGGCGATCGGAGAAACGAGCAAACGGCCGCCAATTTCGGATTTGGGAATTGGGATTTCGGATTTTGGTGCTTCGGAAACTGCAGGCGCGATCGTCGCAGCGGGCACCGCAGCCGGTGCTGCTTCGGCTTTCGGTGCCGGAGCCGCCGCCGCGGAACCGTTTGTCGAAACTTCGGCGAGCAGCGCCGTAATATCCTCGCCGGCGTTGCCGATGATTCCGATCGTCTGCCCGAGTTTGGCATTGTTGCCCGCCTGAACGAGAATCTTGAGCAGCGTGCCGCCCTCGAGCGACGTCATTTCCATCGTCGCTTTGTCGGTATCGACTTCGGCGATCGTCTCATTCGGCTCGATCGCATCACCTTCGGCTTTGATCCATCTCGAGATCTGTCCTTCCTCCATCGTCGGAGAAAGCTTCGGCATCAGTATTTTGTTGGCCATAATTATCCGTAACCAGAACTACGGGAAAAACCGATGCAGCGCAGGCCCATCGTGACGTCCCGGGGTCAGCAATTTCCGTTTTTTCAGGTTCCGAGCCGAGTTATTGCGCGGTCTTGACCGCATTTCCGGCGGCCTGCCGGCAGGACTCAGAACAACTTCCGAAAGTACTTACTTCCAGTTCTTACTTCTCTTCATCTTTGGGTGGTTTGCCGTCAGCGAAAACAAATAGATGGAAAACAGCATTCGTGCCGTATTCGATCATCGCGTCAATTCGTCCGGCTTTTTCCATCTCCACAATTTTCATCATTAGGAAATTTTGTTCGCCTGCCGTCATATGCTTGCGACCCAGGTCAAAAGACAAGCCCGAAGTGTGCGGCGGCGTTGATTCAGGACCCCGGACAACGAATGAATTCGAATCGATTCTGTTGAGCGCGGTCTGATATTCAATTGAACGCGTCATGGAAGAGACGATCAACGGCCGGTTGTACTTTTTCCTGTATGCGGCGGCGACTTCGTCCAAAGCGGTTTTCGCAGCCGGCTGCAGAGTGCGCAACAGACGGATTCGCATTTGCTTTCGGTCCATCGGCTTTGACAGGTCGTACTTGACGCCTGCAAAATCGTCCGCGAGTTTCTTCAGGAGAAGATACTTCGCGGAATCGGATTCGAGCGCAACCGACCCCTTGTCGAATGTGAATTCGGTAAACTCATCGGAATTAGCGGAACCGCCCACTTCAATCACGTAGTCTTCGGTTGCCGACGGCAGTTCAACCAATTCGCCCGCCAACAGTTTTTCAGCAAGGTCGGCGAAATCGAGCGGTATCCGGTAACCGCCTTCCACCATTTCTTTCATCTTCCTCACCTGCAGGCGAGGACCGCCGAGCAACTCAGCGCGAGGATTCAGGCCGCGAGGGCGCTCGCCGACCGGAGAGGTCCGTTTGGCACGCGCTTTAACACGCTGGCTGTTCCAGAATTCAACCGTAACATTCAACTCCTTGTTGTTCGAGTTGAGAGTTTCATTCGGACTTTGCGCGATCACCGGCAAGGCGCCGAAAATCAACAGGAATCCCAAAATCGCAGTGAATCTTATTCGCATCATATGTGTTCTCCTGGCGTTTTCATTTCAGCCGGAACCCGCTATTTGTTGAAGGCGGGCCGAGGCATTGTGCCGAACTCAGAGCGGGTCTTCCGCCCGACTTTTGTTTCCTTTAGTTCAGCCGGAGGCGATCTTCACGGTTCTGTTCAAATCACTCACGGCACGCTCGGATCGTAAAAAGTATCCGTCGACCAGAGCGTTTCCTCAGTTTTTCGGCCCAATCTCCTTTTTCACTCAAAGATAGCAAACTTCTTTGATCGCCGCGACGATCTTCTCGACGCTCGGAAGCGCCGCGACCTCAAGGTTGCGCGCATACGGCATCGGCGCTTCCACCGTTGAGATTCTCTTGATCGGCGCGTCGAGATAGTCGAACGCGTTCTCCATCACCTGATGCGAGATCTCGGCGCCGACCGACGCGAAGGCGTGCGATTCTTCCGCGACGACGAGTCGGTTAGTCTTCTTTACCGAGGCGACGATAGTGTCGATGTCGAGCGGCTTGATCGTCCGCGGATCGACGACCTCGACCGAGACGTCATACTCGGCCTGCATTATCTCGGCCGCCTTGAGCGCTTGCGGAACGGTAAACGACCGGGCGACGATCGTGCAGTCGGTGCCCTCGCGCTTGACGTCGGCGACGCCGAGCGGGATCGTGAAATCCGGATCGTCGGGGACTTCGCCCTTCATTCCGTACATCGTTTCCTGTTCGAGAAAAATGACCGGGTTGTTGTCGCGAATGGCAGATTTAAGAAGGCCCTTCGCGTCCGCCGCGGTAGACGGCATCACCACTTTCAGACCAGGGAAGTTGGCGTAAAACGCCTCGAGCGACTGCGAGTGCTGCGACGAGACCTGGTAAGCCGAACCGTTCGGGCCACGGAAGACGATCGGGACGTTGAACTGGCCGCCCGACATGTAGTACATCTTGGCCGCGTGGTTGATGATCTGGTCGGAGGCGAGGATCGAGAAATTGAACGTCATAAACTCGATCACCGGCCGCAGTCCGGCCATCGCCGCCCCGACACCGAGCGCCGCAAAACCGAGTTCCGTGATCGGCGTGTCGACGACGCGTTTGTCGCCAAACTCTTTCCACAGACCGCGCGTCACTTTGTAAGCGCCGTCATATTCCGCCACCTCTTCACCCATGATGAAGACGTTCTCGTCTCTGATTAGTTCTTCGCGAAGCGCCGCATTCAGCGCGTCGCGGATAGTTAGTTCAGCCATAATTAAGTGGTCAGTGGTCGGTGGCCGGTGGTCAGTCAGCCAGAGCAACTGAAATTTACCCTAGTGTCTCGATTTGTTGCCCGAATACTGTGATTCGGAGCGATTCCTTAACGACCTCGAAAGTCCGTTAAGGAGACGTCCGGTCTCGGCCGTCAAATTCAGAATCTCCATTTCTGTTACGTCACTAATGTATGCCAGTCGCTTTGCAATCATCAGTTGGGTTTCCAATTCCATCAATGAGCCGTATGCGATCGCCAAATGTCTGAGAAATTCATTCGTGGAATCTCGCCCTTGTCCCTCTGCGATGTTAGAGGGAACAGAAACTGCGGAGCGTCTAATCTGGCTCGTCAGCCCGTACAACTCATGTTTCGGAAACTCGAGCCTATAAACATAAGTCACAATTTCCATGGCTCGCTGCCATACTATCAATTGCCGATAACTCTGAATAGTCATATTTTTGAGGTCGAACTCCTATATTTGTAGACATAGTATTTCTACCTCAACGACTGTAACTATTTAAGAACGATATGAATTCGCGCTCGGCAAGATTCATTCGTTTTGTCCCCGATCCTTGCTTGTTCAAATCTTAATCAATCATTCCGCCGCATATTTGTGCGACGCTAAACGAACTGCTGCTCACCGCCCACTGACCACTGACCACCGACCACCGACCACTGACCACTGACCACCGGCCACCGGCCACCGACCACCGGCCACCGGCCACCGCTCACTGCTCACTGCTCACTGAGCAAAAACATCCGTCATCAATTCGCTCGCATCCGGGTAGGGGCTTTCGTCGGCGAATTTGACGGCGGCTTCGACTCTCGCTTTCGCTTGTTCGCTCAGCGACTCGAAATCCTTGTCCGTAAACACTTTCGCTTCTTTGAGCGAATCCTGGAAAAGAACGATCGGGTCGCGCTGCTGATACTTTTTGATCTCCTCCGATGTGCGGTACTTGCCGGGATCGGACATCGAGTGGCCCATATAGCGATAGGCGCGGATCTCGAGCAACGTCGGCGAACCGTCCTTCCGGGCGCGTTCGAGCGCGCGCAGCGTCGCGTCGCGGACGGCCATCACGTCCATTCCGTCAACGAATTCTCCGGCCATTCCAAAACCTTCGGCTTTTTTTGCGATGTTGGCGATGCTCATCGCGCGAGTCTGCGACGTTCCCATCCCGTAACGGTTATTTTCACAGATGTAAATGCACGGAAGTTTCCAAAGTTGCGCCATATTCAGCGACTCGTGGAAGATGCCCTGATTCACCGCCGCCTCGCCGAAGAAGCAAAGCGTCGCGTTGTCGGTTCCTTTGTATTTCTGCGCATATGCCATTCCGGTGGCGACGCCGATCTGGCCGCCGACGATGCCGTGCCCGCCGAAAAATCCCTTTTCCTTCGAGAACATATGCATCGAACCGCCTTTGCCTCCGACATTGCCCGTCGCACGACCGTACAATTCGGCCATCACAGCTTCGGGCGTGATTCCCGCGACCATCGCCTGCACGTGGTCGCGGTACGAGGTGATAACGTAGTCGCCTTCCTTGAGCGCCGTCATCGAACCGACGGCGATCGCTTCCTGGCCGATGTATAGGTGGCAGAATCCGCCGATCTTGCCCAAACGGTAAACCTCGGCACACTTCTGCTCAAAAACCCGGCCAAGAACCATCTGATAGAGCATTTCGCGCAGCAATTCCTTGTCGAGCTTCTTGATCGCCGACAATTGCGACTTTTTTCTCTTCATATATTCGGCTTGCGCCTGTTCGACATCCACGACGTCCGTGACCGGCTCATTTGAAACGCCGTTTCGCGAACCGTCGATTGAAGTTTCCTTGACCACTGCGTCCGCTTTTGCGCGAGTTGCTGTTTTTGGCAAAATCTTGTCCTCCGTTTGCGGCCGAATTCCTCGATTTATTGATTTAGAAAATTCGACAAACGAAAATTATAAGGGACGCGGGGCAAATTGTGCAAAACGGAAAAAACAACGATTGAAACTCTTGATTGCCAAGCTTGACGGGCAATTCAAAGGAGTTTATAAGATTCTTGTCACTTCGGACCCGAAACAAAATTAAGAAAAACTGTTTGAGGGAAATTCTCGGATGCTCATTGGACGACGGTTTTCCCCCGATAGCCCGACTGTTTGATGCCCAAATGAATATGAATCCGATCTCGATAATCCGTCTCGCAGCCGCGATCCTGATCGGCTGCGTCACTGTCGGCGCCCAGTTGAACATTCAGGCGATCGACATTGCGGGCGACAGCATTTCCAAGGGATTCAACGCGGGCAGCCAGTTTCCTTGCACAAACGGCGACCAGGAACAGTACAACTGGATGACGAGCGACACTCACGGGACAAATCTTTGCGGGCGCGGCCCCGAGAACGTTTTCAGCTTTGTCGAGCGTCTGGAATGCGAATTCGGATCAAGCATTTTCGCCGCGAATCCGAACCGGGCCGCTTCAGGCGCGCGGATGCTTTCGGATTTCGTCGGACAGGCAAACGGTATCCGGACATACTTAAATTCGCAGCCGATTCCGCGGCTGGCGGCAGTATTTCTCGGCCATAACGACGGCTGCAGCACGACTCTGACCAAGACCAATGCGAGTTGCCCCACGGCGGATCAGGATCCGAACAATTACTGCCGAACGAGAAACGACTCGTTCGAACGCGAGTTCCGAAAGGGACTGGATGTCCTGATAACGGTCGCGAACACGCGGGTCGGCGTCGCGTCGCCGGTGCGCGTTTCGCAGTTGTGCAATTTCGGGAGCAAGGCAAACTGCCAGCTTTTCGGCAATTGCTCGCTGCTTTGGGCCACCGCGAATATCTGCGGTTCGTTGACGACGGACTGTTCCAATACGCGGGTCATTGACGCTTACAACACGATGAAAGCATATCGCGAGGTTCTCAAACGCGTGACGGCCGATTATTCCGCAATTCCGGACGGCGGGAACTCGCCGGTCGTAATGATCGGCGGCGAGATGGTCGGCGGCGCGACGAAGGCCGTCGGTAACCATTTGGTCTATTCCGACGCTCCGTGGTTTTATAAGTTCAGCGCGGATCAGATCTCTTGCTGCGATTGCTTTCATCCGTCGGCGCTCGGTCAGGACACGCTCGCGCGATTCGCGAAGGACGGACTTAGCTGCAGCAAGACCGCGCCGTGCTGCCGGGAAACCGGCGATCCGTTGACGGATGCCAAATGCCTGACGACGGAACGCAAAAGAGTTTACTACAGGGGGATTTTTTAGATGATCAAGATCGGTTCGCTGATCGACGGCCTGCGCGGGGTTAGTGAGGCAGACTTCACGTGCGACAATATTTACGATTTTCTCGCCTCGAATCCGGTCGATATCGACTCGCTCGCGCCCTATTTCTTCTGGAGCGGCAAATTTTACACCCGAAACCTGATATACAAGGACGGGCAATTTGAAGCGATGGCGCTTTGTTGGGATAAGGGACAGGCTTCACGCGTCCACAACCACGCCGACCAAAGATGCTGGATGACCGTCGTCGGCGGGAAACTTCGCGGACAGAATTTTTCGATCGATGAGATCGACGAGTCACGCGGTTACTGCAAACTTCGCGAGACCGACCGATTCGATCTCTCGGACTGTCTCGCCGCCAAGGTCGAGCTTGAGGAACCGATTCATCAGATCCTAAACCTGTCTGAATTCAACGAACGCGCGGTCAGCCTACACATCTATTCGAAGCCATTTGAAAGCTGTCTTTCATATTGTCGCGATACCGACACGTTCAAAGAAGTGAAGCTGTGCTACACCAGCGTTGACGGCAAACTGACGAGCGGAATCACGCTCTAGAAAATGAACCGACGCGAAAAAATCGGCACTGCCGCACTTATTTTGCTCTTCGCGGCTTATGCCGCCTTTCGTTTCTGGCGACTTCACGATTCCTGTCTCTGGTTCGACGAGATCTTCAGTATTCACGCGGCGTCGCAGCCTTGGACGGCGATTCTCGGATTTGTCTCGCAGGACCTGATCCATCCGCCGCTCTTTTACATCCTTCTGAAATTTTGGATCAGTGCCGGCGGCGAAGGACTAGTTTGGGTTCGGCTTTTTCCCTTTCTTTTCTCCGCCGCCGCTCTCGTTCCGTTCTATTGTCTCGCCCGCGATCTCAAGCTGCGGACTTCGCAACTGTTTTTGGCTCTGCTGTTTCTGGCCGTGAACGGCGGACTGATCAAGTATGCCCAAGAGGTCCGAATGTACAGCGTCGTCTTGATGCTTGCGTCGTTCTCGGTCTGGCTTTTTGTCAGGTTCTTTTATCTCGGAAAGAACATATGGCTTTTGACGATCGTCAATGTTCTGCTTGTTTACACGCACTACTTCGGCTGGCTTTTGATTCTGTCTGAGATACTCGCGATAGTTCTGCTGCAACGGATAAAGATCCGCCAGACGCTGATTATGACCGGAATCGCGCTGGTCGCGTTCGCACCGTGGATATTCGCGGTTTTCAAGGCACCGCCGGGGTCGTCGGGTCTCGCGCAAAATATCGGATGGATCAACGCGCCCGGGCCTTTGGACGTCTTTAACTTCGTTTTCGATCTGGTCGATCCGTTCTATTTTCAGGCGAGCAGCATCGACGCCGCGTCGATGTACGTTTTTTCATTGCCGATTCTCGCGATTCTGTTTGCCGGCGCGGTCGTGTACATTGCGGATTGGCGTTCGCGTGACGAACGCGAGCGTTCGAACGTACTCCTTCTGTCGATCCTTTCCGTTTTTCCGGTGCTTGCGGCCTTCGTCGCCAGTTGGGTGTTCCCGTATTCGATCTGGGGAACTCGTCATCTGATCTTCGTATTCGTGCCGCTGGCGATTGTCGGCGCGTTGATTCTTACTCAGACAGGCCATCGTATTTTTCGGATCAGCGCCGTGAGCCTGATTTCGGCGGCGATCGGTTTCGCGCTTCTTGCCCACGCCCTGACGCCGACGCCGGCTTATATCTGGTGCGGTTGGGAGAATCTGGCGCGTGACATCGATACGACGCGGCCGGCGAAGATCTACGCGTTTGAAGACGTCGTCGCCTACGATCTGTGGTTTGCGCTCCGCGACGTCCCGGATGTGACAGTTTTCAAGGTCAACGGGGTCGAGGGGCTGGTCGAGGACAAAGCGTACTTTATTCCTCGAGGATTTTCGGCGATCGGCATCACCGACGAGCAGGGAATCGAAGGAGACCGTTTCTATGTTGCTTTCCGCGATTCAATGTGGAACGAAAAGCATCCGCCGCTCAAAAACCTGAAGGCGAAAGGATATCTGATCGGCGAGCCGCGAGTGTTTCAAGCTCAGGGAATAAGCGCGTTCATCGTCGAGGTTTCGAGGTGATCAACGGTTTCGACCGAGTTTCTCGTGCGAAGAGACCCATTCGTCTGCGATGACCGCGGTTCCGAGCGATAACTCGCCGCACAACACGCAGGCAGCGACGATCTCGGCAAACTTCATCGCTTTTCCATTGCCGTAACAATCGAGCAGTTCGAGGCATTCGCGCTGCGTCGGAAGTCCCGTCCCGCCCCCGTATGTCGCAACGATAAGCGACGGAATCGTGACCGAAAAATAATAGTCGCCCGAACTCGTGATCTCGGCGTAAACTGCCGCCGCGGACGATTCGGCGACATTCGCGACGTCCTGTCCGCAGGCGATGAACATTGCCGTGATTCCGTTCGCCGAATGCGCTCCGTTGTTGTTCACGCCGGCGAGATAACCTCCGAGCTGCGAAGCGAGCCGCGCTTCGAAGATCCTTTTTACCGAAACGTTCATCATCGACTCGAGTTTCTCGGCGGCGATCGTCGCTTCCGCGATCACCTTTTTGCCGCGTGTGTGAAGCGTGTTGACGAATGAACTCTTCTTGTCGGTCGCCATCGAGCCTTCAAGTTGGTAGCGTTCGATGCCCGGATAAACCGTCTTAATCCAATCGCAAGCTGCTTTGGTCGCTTTTCCGACCATATTCTGTCCGGCCGCATCGCCGGTCGTGAAATTGAATCGCAAATAAAGAAAGCGGCTCGCCGGAAACTGCTGAATGTCGCGAAGTCGGCCGACATTCGTCGTCGCGTTTGCCCGCTCGGCGATCTCGGCGAAGTTCTCGCCGATCCAGATGCCGAACGCCTTCGCTTCACGCGCCGAGCGAAAAACGAAGACCGGGGCACGCTGCATCGCGTCGTCAACCACGGTCGTCGTCACGCCGCCGCACTCGCGCACGAGTTTCATTCCGCGGTTGTAGCTGGCGACAAGCGTCCCTTCGGTCGTCGCCAGCGGCACATAGAACTCGCCGCGTGCAAACTCGCCGTTGACGAGTAGCGGTCCGGCAAGTCCGATCGGGACCTGCGCGGTGCCGATGAAGTTCTCGATGTTGCCCGGAAGCGCCGCCGGATCGATTGAAAAGCTGCCGACGCACCGGAGATCCGCACCGGTCGCACGACGCGCAAATTCGCGGCGTTCGGCCGATGCTTCGTGGGTGTAGTCATTTTCCGCGTCGCGCGGGATCTTGCCGCTCATCTTTCTAGTATTTATGCGTCTTGATATCGTTCACAAGGCGCGAGCCGTCGGAATAGATCCAATCGTTTAGCAGCCATTGATTGCCGCTCCTGATCAATTCGATCTTCCAAGTGTCGATGAAAGCACCGCCGCACGCTTTGTGCAGATAGAACTTGACCGCGACTATCGCCCGCCCGCGTTTTGAGCTTTCGAGACGAACTTGCATCCGATCTGGATAGAACGTTCCCAATCGATGACACTCGTCAACCGGAACAAACCCGAATCCGTCGCCGAAGTAAGGTTTCCCGGTCGGTTCCTTTTTCAAAAATTCCTTCTCGCGGCGCAGTTCTTCATTAAATGCTCCGTAAAGCTCGGCAGTGAACCATCGTTTGTAAAGCTTCAATTCGCTCGCGTTGAAAGCTCCCGAGCGACTCCGGAAGAACTTGTAGAAGCCTTTGACGGAGGTTACCGGGTCGCTCGATCGGGCCGGAGTTCCCGACGACAAAGTCAGAATCACGAACAATAGCGAGACGATTCTACTTTTCATAAACTTGAGTGATCAAAGATCGATTTCGGGCGCGTCGCCGGCGTTCACCGTAATCTCTTCCGATTCGCTTTCTTTGATTCCCGCAAGCTCGCGCGCCAGCCGTTTCTTTTTTTCGAGCCGCATCTGCCGCGCGATCTGGATGCGTTGCGCCTGCGGTGATCCGGCGCCATGGAGCGATTCGGTCAAATAACCGACGGCGTTGCGTCCGAGCGTCATATTTTCGATCAGCCGCAGGATCCGAACACGGTTTTCGGTCGGGACATCGGCGCGGCCCTTCAGGTATTTTTCGAGCAAACCGCCGACCGCCTCGCTCTTGAGATCTTTCTCGGACGGCATCGTTACCACAAGGCCGCCGGCCAGATCCTGGGACAGGCGAGCGATCTCATAGGGCATTTTCGTGACGTGATGCTTGCAGACGTTGGCGATCAGATCGTCGCAGATGTAGGCGCCGGATCTCGTCGGCTTCGACTGATAACTCGAGGCGATACCGGTCGAATAGATCGTCTCGTTGAGGTGCGTCATCTCGACGAGCTTGTCCTTGATGTGCGAGACCCTCCCGACTCCGTTGTAATCAGCGATCTGGGCGGCCGCGCCGATGAGGACGTCGCCGACGCCGCTTTTGCAGACATACGACCGGCGGTGATAGCAGGTGAACCGTTCGACGAGCATCGATGCGAATTCGGTCTCGCCGTTCATAAAGACCAGTTCGTTTGGAATGAAGACGTTGTCGAAAATGACCATCGCTTCCTGGCCCCCGAATTTCGCGTTTCCGACGTCGATCGATCCGCCTTCCATCGCCCGCGTATCGCAGGACTGGCGGCCGTAAATGTATGTTATGCCGTCGGCCTCAACGGGAACGGCGCCGACGATCGCGTAGTCGCGGTCGTTTTCCGTCAGGCGCATCGTCGGCATCACGATCAGCCAGTGCGAGTTCAGGCAACCCGTCTGATGCGCCTTCGCGCCGGTCACATAGACGCCCTTGTCGGTCCGCTTCGTGACGTGGAGGAACAGGTCGGGGTCAGACTGTTGGTGCGGAGCAAGACTGCGGTCGCCTTTGACGTCGGACATCGCGCCGCCGATGACCAGGTTTCTCGCCTGCATCTCGATGATGAACTTGACGAGACGGTCGTGATAGTCAGTTCCGGCGACTTCGTCGATCTCGAAGGTGACCGAATAGAGCGAGTTGAGCGCATCCATTCCGACACAGCGCTGGAAACAGGTTCCGGTCAACTGCCCCAGACGCCGCTGCATCTCGTTCTGCATCACGACGTCATCGCGGTTCATCGCGATATTCAGAAACCGATTGACGCGTTCGCCCGTGAGGTGCGAGGTCGCGCTCGCCAATTCGGGGTCGCGGGCCGCAAGCTCGTAGGTCTGCGCGACGGCGTTGATCGATGGCCTGATCATCGGATGATCGACTATGTTCTCAACAAGCTCACCGAACAGATACACCTTGAGCTGTCGGCCGCGGAGCGACTCGATGTAGTCTTCGGCAGTAACGATTCTTTCTGAAACGGCCATTCGATCGGTTGCCTGAAAAGGTCAGCGCACAAGGTCGACGATCTCCGCGCGTTGATCGTGTTTCAAGTCGCATTTACTTTCGCTTCCAGCGGACTCCGTCCTTGGTGTCCTCAAGGACTATTCCTTTTTCCAGAAGCAGATCGCGGATCTCATCCGAACGCGCGAAGTTCCGGTTGCGCCGCGCCTCCTGCCTTTCAGTGATCAGAAGTTCGATCTCCGCCTCAAGCATCTCGGCCTCTTCCGTGCCGAAGATTCCGAGCACCGAATCGAATTTCCCGATTGCGTCGAGCACGGCCTTCTGATCGCCGGCGCGGAGCGCGTCGTTCGCGAGCCGGGAATTGATGACGCGGACGAGATTATGGATCGCCGCGAGCGCGACCGACGTGTTCAGGTCGTCGTCCATCGCGTCCTCGAAGTCCTTGAGCGCCTTTGCAACCGCGGCCAGGACCGAATCGTCGGAACCCGGAACCGTCTTCGCCTCGGCGACCAGACGACGGAACTGCCGCAGTCGTTCGGTCGCCGTTTCCGCGCCTTTCAGTCCTTCAAAAGTGAAGTTAAGCTGCTTTCCGTAAGGCACCGAGATCAGCAGATAGCGAATGGCGAGCGGCGAGAATCCGCGCGAAAGAATGTCCCGCAGCGTAAAGTCGTTCCCGAGAGATTTCGCCATCTTCTCGTTGTCGATCTTCAAAAACTCGCCGTGGAGCCAGTATTTCGCGAAGAGTTTCCCGGTCGCGCCTTCGGACTGCGCGATCTCGTTCTCGTGATGCGGAAACTGAAGATCGACGCCGCCGGCGTGAATATCGAACGTCTCGCCGAGATACTTCATCGACATCGCCGAACATTCGATGTGCCAACCCGGCCGCCCGTAGCCGAACGGCGCGTCCCAACCAGCCGGATCGCTGCGGTCGACTAACTTCCAGAGCGCGAAGTCGCGCGCGTCTTCCTTCTCGTACTTATCGGTATCGACGCGCCCCGATCCGCCCGTCTCGTTGCCGGAAAAGTTTATCTTCGAGAGTTTTCCGTAGTCGGGAAAAGCCGAAATTCGAAAATAGATCGAGCCGTCGGACTCGTAAGCTTTGCCGTTCGCCAGCAGCGTCGAGATGATGTCGATCATCTCCTGGATATGTTCAGTCGCGCGCGGCGCGATGTCGGGGCGGTTGTTGCCGATCGACGCCATATCGTCCCAAAACGCGACGATGAAAGGCTGGACGAATTCATCGATGGTCTTGCCGGCCTTGTGCGACTCGTTGATGATGCGGTCATCGACGTCCGTGAGATTCATCACGTGCGTCAGGTTATAACCTTTGAACCTAAGGTAACGCGCCAGAATGTCGCCGAAAGTGAACGTCCGGAAATTCCCGATATGCGCGAAATTCCAAACCGTCGGGCCGCAGATGTAGAGTTTGACGTCATTGTCGGTTAGTGGCCGAAATTCTTCCAGACGGTTGGTAAGTGTGTTATGAAATCGAAGCATATGATCCTGTACGACCGAAAACGATAATATAAACCAAAATAATTCGAAACGTGACGGCTGAATGACAAAATTTACCGTCGGAACGCGGTTGGCGTTTGGTTGAACCCGAATTACGCTATCGAAGGAACTTCCCGCGAAACACACCTGAAAACGTTTCTTTGTCAGACCGATCCAAGACAAACGGGACTTCGCGGCGTCTGACCTCCCGATATTTGAAGCCGAACTTTGCGGCTTGGCGTCTTTGCGGGAACACCGGCGCTTGCCTTAACAGACGTGTTCCCGCAAAGGCGCAAAGCGCGGAATTGCGTGTTAGAGATCTTTTTCCCGCGAAATACGCGAAATACGCGAAAACCGACCGGAAAAAAATCTCTTAGCGTTTTTCGCGTATTTCGCGGGCAGGCTTACGGCAATTGGAATTTGCTTGTTTTCTTCGGTACTCGGGTCGTCGGAGCCGATTGGTAATACGTATTCGGATTTGACCGACTGCCGGCAAAACTCGATCGCGGGGCGTTGATCTCGAGTCTTTCGAGGATGAGATCTGAAATTTGAAATTTGAGATTTCAGTACGTGGATATTTTGAAGTCGTCGCACAAACAAACCGATCGGAATCGCAAATCTCAGATCACTAGCGTTGCGTTAAGCAACAATACTGTTCTTTGAAATTATTGTAAATAAGTAGCTTACGGCCATTTCTGAGTTAAACGATTTGAAATCGTTCGAGATTTGTCGGATTCCTTACTATCAGGGAGATCGATATGAACGAAGGCAAATACGTTTTTTCACAGATCATGGCATTTATCGACCATAACGAGTTCAACCGTTGTGTCGATCGGTACGGCGGAACCCGTCGCGTCA
>JBGSWK010000073.1:0-67870 GCA_041752475.1 Pyrinomonadaceae bacterium
AAATTCTACAGATTTTGAGCATCAACATTTTTGACAAAACCCCGATAAACACACTGTTTCAGAGATCTTATTTACATAATTTCAAAGAGCAAGACTGTAAACAGTTGACACTATTCGACTTTTAACGCAACGCTAGTGATCTCAGATTTCAAATCTCATAGCAGCACCGGTTTTCCGTTGAATCTGAAACCGCTCTCTTTTTAATCCGAATTGCGTGACGAAATCCAGCCAAACAAGCGCCCCCTTTTGAACCGAAGTTCCGCGCGGCTGGATTCCAACAATCAATTTGGGCTCAACGGGACCAGAGGACCGTTTCCATCAGGGATTCTCCGGCGTTGCCTCGATCAGCCAGACGTCCGCCTCTATCTGGAGATATCGAAAATAGATCAGGGTGTTGTCGGCCGAAAGATCAGGCTGCTGAAGGTTGTACGCCGCCGGCTTGTAAAGATCGGTGATCTTTTTCGTCTCGGTGTCGAACAAGCGCAGCGTGTTTTGATCGAGGTAGATAAAATGCCTGCCGTCGTTCAGCCAAGTCGGCGAACTTCCACGCTCGGTGAGATTTTCGAAAGAGTTGGTCCGGAGATCAAAGACTCCGATCCCGCGTTCGTCGCCGTCGGGCTCGAAAACGACGTAAAGCAACCTGTCTCCATTTTTCGACCAGTCGCGAACACTGTACGAACGCTTCTCCGGATGCGGTGGCAGTTGCTGCGGCTTCTGCGCGGGCCACGGGATCGAGAGATCGATGATCTTCGAGGTTTCAAGGCCCGCTTCGGATTCCGTGTACGCGAGGCGCTTCCCGTCCGGGGAAAAGACCGGTTCCGTAGCCCCGTTGCCTGTGGTGAACGTCAACGGTTTGGGATCGGAACCATCGGGGCGGATCGACCAGATCTGGAAACGCCCGGTACGGTTCGATTGGAAGACCACCCGGCTGCCGTCGGGCGACCATATCGGCGCCCGTTCCCGAAACTGATCGTTCATCAAATTGCGCCAGTTTTGGCCATTCCGGTCAAAAATGACCAGATCTTCCTGCGAACGGGACGGTTGGCGTGCGACAAACTCATCGCCCCTCGGCGACAAAGCGGGACTCGAGATCTCTTTGTCGCCGCGGGTTACCCAAGTGACTTCGGATCCGGCCTTCAGCGTCTTCGGATCAAAAGCCAGCGATTGTATGTTCGACTGGCTTTCGTAACGCACATAGGCGATCGTTCTGCCGTCCCGCGAGATCGAAATGTGTCTCGGGTATCGCGAAGGGGTCATAATGGATTCGGGTTCCCCGGACTGCAGTCCCGTCCGCTCGTCGACCGGAACGCGCCACAGGTTCATATTTCCGCCGCGGTCCGAGGCAAAGTAAATGAACTTGCCGTCAGGCGACCAGACCGGGTTCCAATTCGAAAACTCCCCATCCGCGACCGTCACGCGTTGGCCGCCGTCAGCGGGAACCGTCGCGATGTGCGGGAGTTTTCCGTCCGACACGGACCAGAATGCGATACGGTTTCCATTGGGTGACCAGCTCGGCATGATCGCGTCGCCGCCGGTGTCGATCTTCCGCTTGTCGCCGCTGGCGAGGTCGATGATCAGGAGAGAGCTGTTCGGCAAAGTATGGACAGTGTGCAGCGATGCGGCACTGTCGCTGACGACCAGCTTCCGGCCGTCGGGCGACCACGCCGGGTGAAAACCCAGATCGGAAACCCGGCGAAGATTCTCACCGGTTTCTTCCATCACGTAAATGCCGCTCTCCTCGCGTTCCGAGCGGAAAGCGATCAGTTTCCCGTCAGCCGAAAACATAGGCATCGAGTCCTCGGCGGGCGAATTCGGGGTCAGATTTGTGGCGTTTCGCCCGCCGACGCGCTGACGGTAGATGTTTCGGTCGCCGTCCGCCGCGTTCGCAAAGACGACGGTCTTTCCGTCGGGCGAGATCGTCGAATAGTTTTCGATTCCGGGCGACTCGGTGATTTGCAGGTTCTGCGGGCGTTTCCAATCGACCGCAGCGGTTCGGGACGTAAGCGCCGGACCAATCGCGAGGAACCATAATGCGACGGCCGCAAGAACCGGAATCAGTAGCGCGGAACCGATCTTCAGCAACCTGCGGCGGCTTCCGAATCGATCGATCGCGCTGCCGGCAAGCCTGTCGCTCCGGCTGAGCGAGGCCGAGGAATCGATCTCGCGCACGACGCGCCTGAGGTCCGCCCGAAGGTCCGACGCCGTCTGGTAGCTGATGTCGGCATCCTTTTCGAGTGCTTTTGCGAGAATCCGGTCCAGCTCGGGAGTCACCTCTTTGTTTAGCTGGCTCGCCGGCGGAGCGCCTTCAGAAAGAATCGCCTGAAAAGTAGACTGGCGACCATCCTTCTTGAAAGGATTCACTCCCGTCAGTAGTTCGTAGAGCACGACTGCGACGCTCCACAAATCTGTCCGATGGTCGACCTTGTCGTCGGCGATCTGTTCGGGCGACATATACGCCGGAGTTCCGATGATCACTCCCTTCGCGGTCTCGGCGAAGTCATCGGTTGCGTGCATTCCGATCTCAGAGAGTTTGGCGAGTCCGAAGTCGAGCACCTTGACGTATCCGTCGGGTCTGACGATGATGTTCTCCGGCTTGATGTCGCGATGAATGATGCCGTTGTCGTGCGCCGCGGAAAGCGCCTCGCAGGTCTGAATAATGATCGCGAGCACGTCCTTCAGTCCGATCCGGGGTTTACCGATAAGCTCGCGAAGAGTATTGCCTTCGACGAACTCGGTGGCGATGAAGTTGACGCCTTCGAATGTCCCGACATCATAGACCGTAACGATGTTCGGATGATTGAGCGCCGAAATGGCGCGGGCTTCCAGCCGGAACCGTTTCACGCGTTCGTCGTCTTTCGTGTATTCGGAAGGCAGGATCTTGAGCGCGATCCGGCGGTGAAGCTTGTTATCGAACGCGAGATATACGTCGCCCATCCCGCCGGAACCGATCACCGATTCAATCCGGTAGGCGCCGATGTTCCTTCCGATCAGTTCGGATTCGATTCGGGCGGATTGCTCGTCCGCCATATTTTCGGCCGCGACGCGTATCGCCGAACGCTCAAGAAAATCTTCGGAATTTTCTGCGGCGGCGAGCAGCGACATTACTTCTGCCTTCAGATCAAGGTTGTCCTTGCAACGTTCCGACAGGAAAGACTCGCGCTCGCTTTCGGGAAGATCCAAAGCGGCGTCAAACAAATCGTCGATCTGTTTCCAACTGTCTGCGTTCATCACTCGATCCTTGATCTTGAGCAGAGACGGCCATCGCGTCGCGCGTCCGAAGATCAATTTTGCGGTCAATCAGTTTCTGAAAGTTGTTTGTAAAGCCAGGCCTTTGCCTTTCGCCATTCCCGCATCACCGAGACCGGGGCGATTCCTACCACTTCGGCGGTTTCCTCGACCGACAGTCCGCCAAAGAACCGAAGCTCGACGATCTTCGCTTTCCGCGGATCAAACTCGGCCAGTCGTCCGAGCGCCTCGTCGAGAGACACGAGATCGGAATCCATTGCGACAGGCACCTCGAGAGCCAGTTCGAGCGAGAGGTGATGGACGACATTGTCGCCGACCTTCGGACGTTTTCGCGCAAAGTCCACCAGGATACGCCGCATCAATTGCGCCGATACGCCAAAGAAATGGGAGCGATTCTCCCATTTGGCGGTCTTCCATTCGATCAACCGCATATACGCTTCGTTAATAAGCGCTGTTGTTTGCAGTGTGTGATTCTCTCGCTCGCGACGCATACAGCGCTTCGCGATCCGGTGAAGTTCGGAATAGATGATAGGCGTCAGCAACTCAAGCGCGGCTTCCTCGCCCTCGCTCCATCGCGTCAGCAGTTCGGTCACTTCTTTAGGGCTTGAATCGGACATTCGTCTAATCGCGGCGATTGGGATATCTTTCCAAATCTAACACAAACCGTCGCGAAATCGAACGCATCCGGATGCCAAACAAGGACGGGGCCAAGGCGTCAAGCGGCGTTGAGTTGCGTGGTGTCGAACGATTGAATCGGGGCCGGCGCAGTTTTCAGTTTTCGCGCCGCGGCGCCATCCGAAACAAGTCTGAAAAGCCCCGCGCCGTCTCGTTGGGCGTTGCCGCCCTTTATTCCGAATACGGTTTCGACGAACTCTTCGCCGGCGCGGGAATCCGTGACCGAACCGGCAATAACGTCGATCGTAATTCCGAAACGGCGCAAGATCTCGATGCCTCCCGTCACCCCGACGTAATCCGAAGCGCAAAAAACGAAGGAACTCGTCGCGGCTTTGATCTCCGGATCGCTGAGTATCGAGTCGACCGAGTAGCCGCCGACGATCCCGTCTCCGAGTTCGACCACGATCAGATCCGGATCGATCGAATTGACGCGATTCAAGATCGCCTTGGCGATCTGCGGAAGATTTTCCACCCCGACAGTCGAAGGCAGGCCGCAATCGAGAAAACTGGCAGTAAGTTCCGCGCCGCAGTCTTCCATATTCAGCGTGTCGCGGAGGCAGGCGACGCCGGACATTTTGGCTCCGGCAACCCGCATTCCGGCGTGATGGGCCTGCTTGATGATCTCGGTCGCGGCGACCGTTTTGCCCGAATTCATACACGTTCCGGCGATGAGCACTATCGGGGCGCACTTCTCCAGTTTATCCGCGGGAACAAGAGCGTTGTCGGCGATATTGAGAATACGCAGATTCTCGTCGCACGCGAATCCGATTATCTCGACCTCAATGGCGTCAGACAGCGACGAATGGTGTCCGCTGCAAACGCCGATGACGCCGCCCATATTGAGAAGATGAAGACGGTCGCCGGCTTTCGCGGTCTCCGGAACGTCGCCGAAAAATCCTTTCAGCGCCCGGCGCCGTCCGAGAACACCAGCGATGAGGTCGTTGCGATAGATCTTGGCGAGGCGCCCCGACGGAAGTTCGAGGTTGCCGTACGTCACCGATTCGCTGAGCGCCTTGACGACGATGCAGTCGCCGGCCTTCGGCGACGGGTTCTCGGCGACGACCGAAACGATCTTCGGAAGTTCAAGCGGCGAAGTCGCCGAACCGATCTTGTCTGCTTCAATCATATCTTCATTAGTGGTCGGTGGTCAGTGGACAATGGACAGTGGACAGTGGACAGTGGACAGTGGACAGTGGACAGTGGTCGGTGGTCGGTGGTCGGTGGTCGGAGAGAGATAGTCGGTTGACTATAAAAGATTGCCTCGCTGTCCATTGTCCATTGTCCACTGCTCTCTACTCCATCTTTCTCAACCTCAGGCGCAGCGCTTGAAGTTTGATAAAGCCTTCCGCGTCGTGCTGATCGTAAGCCCCGGCGTCGTCCTCGAAAGTCACGACCCGCTCCTTGTAAAGTGAATTCGGCGACCTGCGGCCGAGAATCGTCACATTCCCTTTATACAGTTTCAGTCGAACGTCGCCCGACACCGTTTCCTGCGTCTGCTCGATCATCGAGCGCAGAATTTCAAACTCCGGCGCGAACCAAAAACCGTAGTACACCGATTCGGCGAACTTTACACCGAGCGAATCACGCAGGCGCATAACTTCGCGGTCCATCGTGATCGATTCGAGCGCGCGGTGCGCCGCCTGCAAAATCGTCACCCCCGGAGTTTCATATACGCCGCGCGATTTCATCCCGACAAAGCGGTTCTCGACCAGATCGACACGGCCGATCCCGTGTTCGCCGCCGATGAAGTTGAGCTTCGAAAGCATATCGACTGCGCCGTAACGCTCGCCGTCGATCGCCACGGCCTCGCCTTTCTCGAATGTCAGGATCATCTCCCGCACCGTGTCCGACGCATTTTCGGGCGATCTGGTCATCAAAAATATGTCTTCGGGCGGCGCCGCCCACGGGTCCTCGAGAATTCCGCCCTCGTACGAGATATGCATCAGGTTGCGATCCATCGAGTACGGCTTTTCGGCGGTCGCGGTGACGTTGATGTCGTGCTTCGCGCAATACGCGATGAGGTCCGCGCGGCCCTTGAATTCCCAATGGCGCCAGGGCGCGATGACCTTGATATCGGGTTGGAGCGCGTAGTAGGTCAATTCGAACCGCACCTGGTCGTTTCCCTTGCCGGTCGCTCCGTGCGCGACCGCATCGGCGCCTTCCATTTGTGCTATCTCGATCTGTTTCTTCGCGATCACCGGCCGGGCGAGCGATGTCCCGAGCAGATAAACTCCCTCGTAAAGAGCGTTTGCCTTGACCGCGGTCCAGACGAAGTCCCGGACGAACTCTTCTCGCAGATCCTCGGTATAGAGTTTCGACGCACCGGTCTTAAGGACTTTCTCTTCAAGACCGTCGAGTTCGTCGCCCTGGCCGACATCAGCCGTGTAGCAGACGACCTCGCAATCGTATGTTTCCTTCAGCCAGAGAAGCATCGCCGAAGTGTCGAGTCCGCCGGAGTATGCGAGGACGACTTTGTTGATTTTGTTTTTCATCATGTTTCCGAGGTCGCGTTTTTGGACGCGATCGCTTGTTCGTCGGCAGAATCGGGCCGCGCCCTTTCCTTAGCCTTCGAATAGCTCCCAAATTTTCTTCAATGCCGACTTTTGACCTTTTCCGTCGCGGACCGCGATAAAGATCGTGTCGTCGCCCGCGATCGTGCCGACAACTTCGTCGTAACTTTCCGAGTCGATGCGGACGGCGCACGCCGACGCCAGACCGGATTCGCATTTTGCAACGATCAGGTTGTCGCCGGCAATTTCCAAACTCGTCAGTCCGAAGACCATTTCGTTCTTCGATTTCTGCGGAAGCGAGTAATATCCGCCGAGTTTGACGACCCCGAGTTCGACCAGGTCGCGCGAGACGCTCGACTGCGTCACCGAAAACCCTTTTTTCTCGAGCAGTTCGGCAAGTCTGTCCTGGCGCGAAATTCGATTTTCGCCGATCAGGTTCAGTAATGCGGTGTGTCGTTGTTCTTTCTGCATATTACTCGCTATTTATGCGGAGAATGCGCATAAACAACTCATAGACGCATAAACTAGCAAATTGGTTTGAAAACTTCAATCGTTTATTTACGATTTTGCGATTCCGAATTACGATAGTCGTATGTCCGGATCCGATAAACTTTGGGGCGGGCGCTTCACGGGCAGCGCCAACGCCGTTTTTTCCGAATTTAACGACTCGTTTCGATTCGACCGCCGTCTGTTTACCGCCGACGTGCGGGCGTCGGCCGCGCACTGCAACGCCTTGTTCCACGCCGGCGTCCTGACCCGTCTCGAAGCCGAGAAGATCAAGAACGGCCTCGGTACATTGCTCAAGCGGGCGGATTTCGACAAGAACTATTTTGACGAGCCCGCTGAAGACGTTCATTCGTTCATCGAGTCGAAACTGGTTCAGCTCATCGGCGATACCGGCCGCAAACTCCATACCGGACGGAGCCGCAATGATCAGGTCGCGACGGCCTTTCGACTTTGGCTGCGCGAAAACGTGACCGAGATCTCGAACCTCGCGCTTGACGTCCAGCGCGCACTCGTCGAACTCGCGGAGTCCAACAGGGAATCCGTGCTGCCCGGTTACACCCATTTGCAGCGCGCTCAGCCCGTTCTTTGGGCGCACTGGTGCCTCGCCTACTTCGAGATGATCGCGCGCGATCGTGAGCGGCTTGACGAGGTTTGGCGGCGCATCAACGTCCTTCCGTTGGGATCGGCGGCGCTCGCCGGGACGAGCTACGAGATCGACCGCGAAACTGTGGCTCGCGAACTCGGATTCGACGGAATCACTGCGAACAGCCTCGACGCCGTCAGCGATCGTGATTTTGCGATCGAATTCGTCGGCGCGGCCTCGATCCTGCTGATGCATCTTTCCAGGCTTTCAGAGGACCTGATCGTCTATTCGACCACCGAATTCGGATTTATTGAACTCGGCGACGCGATCTCGACGGGTTCAAGCCTGATGCCGCAGAAAAAGAATCCGGACGCGCTCGAACTGATCCGGGGCAAGTCGGCACGGGTCTTCGGTCACCACGCGGCGCTGCTTGCGCTGATGAAGGGATTGCCGCTCGCCTACAACAAGGATATGCAGGAGGACAAGGAAGCGGTCTTCGATACCGTCGATACGGTTTCGGGAACGCTGCGCGTATCGGCGATCGTCCTTCGGAACGTGACGATCAACGCGGGACGGTCGGCGTCCGCGGCCCATCGCGGTTATCTCAACGCGACCGAACTCGCCGATTATCTGGCCCATAAAGGCGTCCCTTTCCGGATCGCCCACGACACCGTCGGCCGTGTCGTCCTCGACGCGATCGGCAAAGGCAAGGAACTTCACGAACTCAGTCTCGGCGAACTGCGCGATTTCGCCGAAGAGATCGACGGTGACGTTTTCGAGTCGCTGAGCCTCGAAAATACGCTCGCTTCGAAGAATCAGATCGGCGGCACCTCGCCGGAACGGGTCGCGGAAGCGCTCGCGGCGGCGCGCAGCGAGATCGACAGGGAAACTGAATAATGGATATCGCCGAACTTGTCGAGCACACGCAAAACAGTGAATTGATGCGCACTTTCGACATCAAGGTCGAATCGGCGGAAGCCGGTCGCGTCGTCCTGACGATGCCGGTGACGCCGAAGGTCCACCAGTACATCGGAATCATGAACGGCGGTATCTCGCTCCTGCTGGCGGAAACGGCGGCGTCGCTCGGGGCTGTCGTCAGCAGCGATCTGACGAAAGTCTCGCCGGTCGGTATCGAGATCAACGCCAACCATCTGCGGGCGGTAAGCAAGGGCATCGTTCGCGCCGAGGCGAGATCGGTCTATCACGGGCGCAGTTTGAGCGTTTGGCAGGTTGAGATCAGCAACGAGCGTGGCAAACTGATCTGCGTTTCGCGATGCACGCTGAGCCTGCGGCGCGGCGCCGCGTTTCCGGAAAGAAGCGATGGATAGATTCGAGCGAAGTCTCGTCACCGAATGGCGAAAACTCGGATTGCCGGCGGCCGGCGAAACGATCGTCGTCGCCGTCTCGGGCGGCGCCGACTCGCTGAGCGTGATGCTGGCGCTGGCCGAACTGAATCGCGCAAAAAAACTTCGACACCGGTTCGTCGCTGCTCATTTCGACCATCGCCTGCGGCCCGTTGCCGGCGACTCCGAGGCCGGAATGGTCGCCGGACTCGCGCTCGCGAGGGATTTCGAGTTTGTTTCAGGCGCCGCCGTTGGCCGGTACGCGATACCGAAAAAGGGAAATCTCGAGCAGAACGCCCGCGCGTCGCGCTACCGCTTTCTTGCCGACGTGTCGGAACGAACCGCCGCGTTCGGCGTCGTAACCGGACACACGATGAACGACCGGGCGGAGACGTTGCTGATGAATTTGATTCGCGGCAGCGGGCGGCAGGGATTGTCGTCGATGACGGCCGTCAACGAACGTTTTCGGGTCGATGATTCGTCGGATTCGGCGTTCAGGCTGATCCGTCCGTTGCTCGGCTGGGCGCTGAGACAAGAAACCGAGGCATACTGCCGGCAATCGGCGGTCGACTTTCTCGTCGATCCGATGAACGCCGATCCGCGATTCACCCGGGTCCGCATCCGGAACGAACTGATTCCGATGCTTGAGTCGTTGAATCCGCGAATCGTTGAAACGCTCGCCGGGACGGCGGAGTCGCTGCGCGAGATCGAACCTGTCGGATTCGAGACTGAGGCCGAGCCACGCATTTCGGACCTCGCGGGGTTGCATCCGGTCGGGCGCGCGGAGTACCTTCGGGCGTGGCTCGAGGCGCGGCGCGGAAATCTTCGCGGCATCAGTTTGAAACACATCCGGTCGATCGAACGTCTGATAGACAGTCCGAAAAGTGGTCGACTTGTGGAGATGCCCG
The DNA here is from genome assembly GCA_041752475.1 of Pyrinomonadaceae bacterium. Classification (GTDB taxonomy): domain Bacteria; phylum Acidobacteriota; class Blastocatellia; order Pyrinomonadales; family Pyrinomonadaceae; genus JAFDVJ01. The sequence goes on from JBGSWK010000073.1 coordinate 9,773, forward strand.
GGGGATGCACGGTTGTAAAAGGGGGCGGAAAGATCGTCTATCAACGCCCTGAAACATCGGAAGACGCCGCGGATTGACCCTTTATTCGATTGATCGCTCGCTTTGCCTCACGGCACCGGGGGAAGAGGGCCGGCGCGTGTTATCTTGAAACAAAGGTTGAAAAATGGATTTCGGCAAACTAGAATCTAATCTGCAGGTGTTGGTCTGCCGTTTCTTAACAACCGGCAGGCGCTTGCGCTCATCTGACAATAGTTGTTCAAGAAGAGTGCAATGGTGATTTTGGAGGCTATAAATTGAGTTCTAAAGCAAAACAGGTTTTGTTGTGGTTAATGATCCTCGCCGGCGCGATGGTCCTCGTTTGGGCGCTTCAGTCCAAACAGGGCAAGAATCCGCAAAAACTCAGCCTTGATCAGGTTGTTACGCGAATTGATAACAAGGAGATCAAAGAGGCGCTCCTGAAGCAATCGCAGGTTGAGTTGACCGATGTCAACAACAATAAGTTGTACGCCGATCTCGGAAGCGACGCGACGCGCGAGAATCTGGTCAAGAAGTTCAACGACTACAATACGCAGTACGGGCAGGGTTCGCTCAAGTGGGATGAAGAGCCGGCCTCGAGCGGTTATGGTTGGATCTTGCTGATCAATGCACTCCCGTTTTTGCTTCTGATCGGTTTTCTGGCCTTTACGCTGCGTCAGATGCAGGCCGGCGGGAACAAAGCGTTGAGTTTCGGTAAATCCCGGGCGAAACTGCTTAACAATCAACAGAAACGGGTGACGTTCAAAGACGTTGCCGGTGTTGAGGAAGCGAAGGAAGAACTCCAGGAGATCATCGAGTTCCTCAAAGATCCGCAGAAGTTTCAGAAACTCGGCGGTCGAATTCCGAAAGGCGTCCTGATGGTCGGATCTCCGGGAACCGGCAAGACATTGCTTGCCAAGGCCGTTGCCGGCGAAGCGAACGTACCGTTCTTTTCAATTTCCGGTTCCGACTTTGTCGAGATGTTCGTCGGCGTCGGCGCATCGCGTGTCCGCGACCTCTTCGAACAGGGCAAAAAGAATGCGCCTTGCATAATTTTCATTGACGAGATCGACGCCGTCGGCCGCCATCGCGGGGCCGGACTCGGCGGCGGTCACGACGAACGGGAACAGACGCTCAACCAGCTTTTGGTCGAGATGGATGGATTCGAGTCGAACGATGGGGTCATTTTGATGGCTTCCACGAACCGCCCGGACGTTCTCGATCCGGCGCTCCTTCGTCCCGGCCGTTTCGATCGCCGCATTGTCGTCGGCCGTCCGGACGTCAAGGGACGCGAGGGAATCCTCAAGGTCCATACGCGCAAGATCCCGCTCGACGAGAACGTCGACATCAGCGTCATCGCCCGCGGAACACCGGGATTCACGGGCGCGGATCTGGCCAACATTGTCAACGAGGCAGCTTTGAACGCCGCGCGTTACAACAAGAAGGTCGTGACGATGACCGATTTCGAGATCGCCAAGGACAAGGTCATGATGGGCGCCGAGCGTCGTTCGATGGTGCTTTCGGATCACGAGAAGAAACTTACGGCGTACCACGAAGCCGGGCACACGATGGTCGGACTAAAAGTTCCGTCGGCGGATCCGGTTCACAAGGTTTCGATCATCCCGCGCGGAATGGCTCTCGGAGTCACCCAGCAGTTGCCCGAAGCCGATCGCCACAGCTACACGAAAGAGTACATCACGAGCCAGATCGCGATCCTGATGGGCGGACGGATCGCCGAAGAGATCTACTTTGGCGCAGAACAGGTGACCACCGGTGCTTCGAACGACATCGAACGGGCGACCGAACTGGCGCGTTCGATGGTCTGCGAGTACGGTATGTCCGAGCTCGGGCCGCTGACCTTCGGCAAGAAGGAGGAGCAGATATTTCTCGGCCGCGAGATATCGCAGCATCGTGATTATTCCGAAGACACGGCGATCCTAATCGATCGCGAGGTCAAGAAAATCATCGCCGAGCAATACGAACTGGCGCGGAAAGTGATCTTGGAAAATGCCGACGCGATGGTGCGTCTGAGCGCGGCGCTTCTCGAATACGAGACGCTCGATAGCGTTCAGATCCGCCGCGTCGTCGCCGGGCTTCCGCTTGACGGGGACGACGGTTCGGTTCCGACCGACGGCGGCGGCCCCGCGAAATCCGATGACAAACCGAAAAAGAGTTTGAAGGATTCGCTCATTCCGCCGATCGCGCCAAACAATCCGGCGACGGCGTAAGTCGCACAAGGACGATGAAAAGATGAGGGATGAAGTTTCGGCTTCGTCCCTTTTTCGTTTTTTGAGTAAACTGTAGATCGTATGCTTTGGAGAACTTCGCGCCGGGAATTTTCGTTCGAGCGCACGCTGGTGATGGGGATCCTGAACGTGACGCCGGACAGCTTCTCCGACGGCGGCCGATTCGGCGATACCGACTCGGCGCTGCGGCGCGCGGGACAAATGATCGCCGAAGGCGCGGATATCATCGACATCGGCGGGGAATCGACCAGGCCCGCCAGCGCGCGCGTTTCAGTTGCCGAGGAGATCCGGCGGGTCGTTCCTGTCGTCGAAGCCGTCACCAAACGATTTGAAACGGCGGTTTCGATCGATACCTCGAAAAGCGAGGTCGCGCGCGTGGCGGTCGAAGCCGGCGCCGAGATCATCAACGACGTTTCGGGTTTTCGATTCGACAAAGAAATTGCCCGAGTTGCCGCCGACTCGGAAGCCGCACTCGTGCTAATGCACCTGCGCGGGTCCTTCAAAACGATGCACTCGGAGCCGCCCGCGGCCGACATCTTCGCCGATGTCACCGGCGGTTGGCATGAAAGCCTTTTGGTCGCCGAACAATACGGAATCGAACGAAACCGGATCGCGCTGGACCTCGGTATCGGATTCAGCAAAAGCCCGGAACAGAACTTAGAACTTCTCGCCAAACTTGGTAAACTTGTGCGGGAATTTGAAACATTTCCGATCCTCGCCGGGACATCGAGAAAATCGTTCATCGGCCGGATCTCGCGAGCAGAGAAGCCGGCGGATCGGCTTGCCGGAAGCCTCGCGAGCGCATCGGTTGCGGTTTGGAACGGAGCCCGCATCGTCCGTGTTCACGATGTCGCGGAAACGGTCCAGGCCATTCGCGTCGTCGAGGCTATCAAAGGTCAGTTATGAGAATAATCAGAATCGCATCCGTCGCCGTCCTTCTCGCCCTTGTTTCAGGTTTCACCGATTGCTACAAGCCGGTGACGAATTCGGGGTTGCCGAAGGATATCAAGACGATCGCCGTGCCCGCCTTTCAATTCGAGGCGAGGGGCCTGCGGTACCGGGTCGAGAGCCGTTTCACCGATGCGGTCTCGCGCGAGATCATCCGGCGCGGCCGGGGCCTAAAGGTGCAGGGGACGCGCGAGGGGGCGGATGCGGTCATCGAGGGCAACATCCGCGACTTCAACTTCTCCGGCGTGCTGCTCGACCGCGACGGGCGGGCACGCGTTTATGAAGTGACGATCACCTCGGCGGTAACGATTCGCGACCTGCGTTCAAATCGCATCCTTTACGACAATCAGAATTTCATATTCCGCGACTCGTTCGAATTCAGCGAGGATCCGCGTTCGTTCTTCAACGAGGAAGACCCGGCGGTCGAGCGAATGTCACGCGCGTTCGCGGAATCCGTCGTCTCGACGATCATCAACGGGTTCGGCGTGAAGGACGAAAAGAAGTGACCGATGCAACTTGTTACACGGGAACAACTTTGGGGGCAGTTGAAACGGAACGAGATCGCGCCGGTCTATTTGTTGTTCGGTGAAGAACAGTATCTGCGCGATCGGGCCGCCAAAGCGATCGCCGAAAAAGCGCTTGAAGGCGGCGCGCTCCGCGAGTTTAACGAAACAGAGATCTCTCTCGCCAATCCCGAAGGCCTCGCGCAGGCTCTTGCCGCCGCCGAACAGCTTCCGATGATGTCATCGCGCCGGGTCATACGCATTTCCGGGGTCCGCATTTCTGCAACGGGGACGCGCGATACGGTCAAAGAAGAAAACGAGGCGTTGCTCGCGGCATATTTGAAACGACCGGCGGAATCGTCGGTGCTGATCTTTATTGCCGACGATGTCGACAAGCGTCGCCGTATGTCGAAACTTCTGTTCGAAGGTTCGGTCGCGGTCGAGTTCAAACGGCTCGAAGACGTCGAACTCGCGAATTGGGCGCGCCGCGAAATTACGGCCACGGGGTTCGATATCGACGAGCGGGCCCTGAACTATTTTGTCGGACTGGTCGGCGACGATATGCGACGGCTCGAATCCGAGATTGCGAAGATCTCTACCGCATCGCTGCCCGATAAGCTGATCACATTCGAGCTTATCGATTCGCTCGTGCCGAGTTCGCGCATCATTTCCAATTTCGATCTCACCGATCATTTGTTTGCTCGCGACAAAGGGCGAACGTTCGAGACGCTTAAGAAGATACTCGACGACGGCGCCGAACCGCTGATGTTGCTCGGGTTGATCGCCAGCAATTTTCACAAGCTTTTCAAGGCCAGGGAGATGATGGCCGGGGGCGTCGACCGGCGGGAAGTGGCCCGAATTCTCGGGCTGCCGTACCGGAAGCAAGAAGATTTTCTGAAACTCGCCCGCCGCGCCGATGAGCGCGAACTCGGCCGCGCACTGAAGAGAATTGCCGAGACGGATCTATCGATCAAGACGTCGCGCGGCGGCGGCGGAAACGCGGGGGCCCGGATGCAGATCGAAATCCTCGTGGCGGAGCTTGTCAATTTCTGATGACACGCCAACCGCGTATCGGTTACGGATCGTTTGATCGATTTGCGGACCGGCAAATGGGAGCGCCGAATGGAAAAGGAAAACGGAGACCACCGATCGTCGGTCGTCTCCGTTAGGTATCTGAAGAAATCTGAAAGACCCGCCGTTTACTGCGCGAGCTTGTTGACGTGAACCGTCAAACGCGACTTGTAGCGCGCGGCCGTATTCCGGTGCAAAATTCCTTTATTCACCGCCTTGTCGATCGCCGAGATCGTCGGCGTCAAAAGCTCGTTGCTCTGCGCTTGATCACCGGCCGCGAGCGCGGTGCGGAGTTTCTTGATCTGCGTACGGAGACGGCTCTTGTTGTTGCGGTTGACTAAATTTCTTTTCGCCGTTTGTCTGACACGTTTTTCGGCTGACTTGTGATTAGGCATAATTAGTTCAAAAAGTAAATTTTTTCTCGTTTAAGAGAAACTCCAGATTCTAGCCGTCGAACGTGCGGTTGTCAAGCGCTGAGCGGGTCGGACGCGTTGTCGGCGGTCATTCGTACTTCGAGACGATAAGGTGCATCAGGTCGACGAACAGAACGACGATCGGAGGGTAGAAAACGATCTCCGGCTGCAGACCGGCCGAATAGAACGTCGGCATCGACGAATGGATGATGAATGAAAAATAGTTTCCGGTGAGCCATCCGGCCGCGAGGCTGATACCGAGACCTCCGAAAATGAAAACCACGGCGGTAACCCGCGAGTAGGGGCGCGTCTCAGGGGCATTCTCTTCCAAGATCGTATCGTGGATGTTCTCGGTGTATGTGTACTTCTCAAACGCTTCGCGCAACCGGCCGAACAGGTGGATCAATCCGGCGACTGATAGTGAAACGAGAATGATCTTCCCGATCACCGCCGAGCTTGAGAAGATGTTGGGCCGGAAAACGGCGACGGCGAATGTTGATACGAAGAGCGCGACCATCGGAAAGATGATCCTTTGCAGCGCCACCGATTCACGGCGCTCGTCGGCGATCATCCGGTCGATGATCTCGTTGTAGCGGCGCTCATAGACCATTTGCCGCCAACGCCGGACATGCGGGTTTTCCGAACCGAAAACCGATTCGCCGGCGTTGGTCCGATACTGCTCGTCAAGCAGCCGCCGGTCGTATTCCGCGCGTTGCTTCGGGTTTCCGAGAATCTCGTAGGCCTTGGCGATCTTCGCAAATTCAAGCGCTTTTTGTTCGTCGCCGTCGTTCTTGTCGGGATGAAGTTTACGCGCGAGTTTGCGGTACGCCGACTTGACCTCGGCGTTCGACGCTTTTGGCGAAATACTGAGAATTTCGTAGTAATTCATTGTACGCCGGCGAGGAACTGGAAGAGCGTCCGGCCGCCCGAAATTATAACACAGCGCCTCGCCGCGAAAGCAACGCAAAGTCAATTGAGATCGTCGATCTGAAGTCCGATCGGCCCGGCTCCGGCCTCTTTGGCGGCATCGACGGCGCGAACTACCGTGCCGTAGCCCAATGCCCGCGGCGCGCTGATAAAAACCGTCTTTTCGATCTCGTTCGTGCCTTCGCGCCTAATGCCGTTCTCTTCACGGAATCTGAACTTCTCGCGCAGCATTGCGATCAATTCCGCCGGATCGTCGACCGAGCCCGACCTGGCCTCGAGATTCAGCCGCAGCGACCCGTCCGATTCGACATAAACGATAAGTGTGTTCGGGTTTTGCGTAGATCCTGCGTCCGGCTTGGATTCCGCGGGTATCTTCGCCTCAAAGCGGGTCGGCTTGGCCGGTACGATCACCATAAAGATGATGAGAAGTACAAGCAGGACATCGATCAGCGGCGTGACGTTGATGACTGGTTTCATTGCGATCCTCCGGTATCGAAAGTTTTGAAAAGTCGAGATCGAAGGCCAAACTTCAGGCAGGATATAAGGCGTTCAGCCATTCGATTCGACCTTTCGCGGACTTAGACCCCGCGGATGCCGGTTTGTTCCTGGATTTTTCTATCCGGCTTTGCCCTTGAGAGCGGCGATCAGCGCCTTTGCTTTGAGCAGCGACTCGCGATATTCGTCGTCGGCACCGCTGTCGATGACAATTCCGCCGCCGACGTTGAACGTCGCCTCGGTGCCGCGCACGACCATCGTCCTGATCGCGACCGAAAGATCCGCGCGCGTTTCCGAGCGGCCGCCGACGCCGAGGCCGTCGCGGGCAAAATATCCGATCGCGCCCATCGACAGGCCGCGCGTCGAACGCTCGGCGGCATCGATGATCCTCATTGTGCTGATCTTCGGGGCGCCCGTGATCGATCCGCAGGGAAACAACGCCTTGAGGACATCGGCGAATCCGATCTCGGGCCGGAGACTTCCGCTGATGGTCGAAACGAGGTGAAAAAGAGACGGATGCTCTTCGACGGCGCATAACTGCTCGACCGTGACCGAGCCGAACTCGCAGACCCGCCCGAGATCGTTTCGCAGAAGATCGACGATCATCACGTTCTCGGCACGGTCCTTTTCCGATCTTGTGAGTTCGTCGCGGAGCCTTTCGTCTTCATCGGCTTCGGAACCGCGCCGCCGCGTTCCCTTGATCGGCGAAGCTTCGATCCTCCTTCCGTTGATCGAGAAGAACCGTTCCGGCGATGCGGAAACTACCGTCGAATCGCGGCGCTGAATGAACGCCGCGAACGGCGCCGGATGGTCACGCCTGAGTCGATGAAATACGTCGGCGGGAGTCAGGCCGGGGGGTAAATCGGCGCGAACCCGGTGCGTGAAATTCGTTTGATATGTTTGTCCCGAGCGGATCAATTCCTGTATATTTGCGATCTCCTCGAGATAATCGGCCCGCGGGAGTTCAAAGACCGGATCGCCCGCCGGAATTTGCGAACAAACAAAAGAATCGCTTGAGCTGAGCAGCTTTTCGAGTTCCTCAAAATTCTGGCCGCTGCCGACGAGCCGTGTCTCGCCGCTTTCGTAATCGTGGACCAACAGGCATTCGAAGAGCGCCAGATAGAAGTCCGGTTCGTCGGCGTTTGCGTCGCGCGATTCGATGCCGTGCAGTTTAAGCCCGAAATCGTAGGCGATCGTGAAGATCGAGAAAAGATTCGATGCCAGCTTTTGATCGAGGAGGCGGAGCGTTTCGAGCGGATCGGGCGACCGCAGTTCGAGCGACTCCGACGGCCGCAGGCCGCAGATCATCAGCCGTGATCCGCCGTGCCCCGCGCCGCCGCTGTCGAGCAGATAGATATCCTCGGTCGCCGAGATCTTGAGAAGGCGCCCGACAATGTCTTCCGCCGAACGAATGTTTTTGAGTCGTCGCTGTTTCACGATTTCCGCAAGGCAAAAATGATAACACAGCCGTCAGGATCGTTCGTCAGCGGACTTTTTGGGCGCTCTGCCGCGAACAATGAGTTTTCGCTTGATAAAAGGGTCGGCTTTGATTATTTTGTCTGTAACGTTCCGCCCGGTTTCATCCAGATCCATAATTTTGACTTCCGACGTCCTTACTTCGGAATTGGTTGCGGCGGCAGAATCGGTTCACCTTCCCGTGGTCAGGCCGATGCCGGACCGTTGCGAGAGGTCGACGGCCGCGGCGAACCGCCATTTTTTCGACCTGATATGCGGACGATGAATAGCGGCGATCGAATTTAGAAAAGCGTTTGACCGAAATCCCTATGCAAAAAGAAACGATGTCTTTGGTTCGAGGACTGGGACTGTTGGCGGCGGTCTCGATGATCGTCGGAAACGTCATCGGCACGGGCGTGTTCCTGAAAGCGCGTGTGATGACCTGCAACGTGGGTTCGCCCGAGTGGGTCCTGCTCGCGTGGATCGCTGCCGGTATTCTTTCGCTGGCCGGGGCTCTGACCTACGCGGAACTATCGGCGATGAAGCCGGAGGCCGGCGGCGAATATGTCTTTTTGCGGGACGCATACGGCAAAGTTTCCAGTTTTCTATTCGGCTGGATGCAGATCTTTATCGCGAAGACAGGGTCGCAAGCGGCCGTCGCCGTCGCTTTTGCGGTCTTTTTGAACGACTTTCTGGGCGGCGGCCTGAAGCAGACGCTGTTCAAGACCGAGGTCTTCGGTTACGGTTACGAACTGACTTCGCTCCAGATCATCGCCGTGATGATGATCGTCATCGTCACGACCATCAATTGCGCGTCGGTCGCCATCGGCGGGCAGATCGCGACCGTGCTGACGTTCGTCAAGATCGGACTGATCCTGCTGGTCGGATTCGGTGCGTTCTTCCTGGCTGACGGAAATTGGGGAAATTACGCGATGGTCAATCAGGGCGGCGCTTGCGAGTCGGTATCCGAGACAGCCCGCTACGGAGTCGCCGGAACGACGTTTCTCGCCGGATTCGGAGCGGCGATGCTCGGCGCGCTTTGGGGATACGACGGCTGGCACAACCTTTCGCTCGTGGCCGGCGAGGTCGACAATCCGAAGCGGAACATACCGCTCGCTCTGATCGGCGGCACGATCCTGATCATATTTCTGTACGTATTTATCAACTTCGCCTATTTCTACGTGCTCTCGCCGACCGAGATCGCCAACGTCTCAAAGGATTCGTCGGTCGCACGGGAAGTTGCGGTTAAGTTCTTCGGCGCCGGCGCGCTCGTTCTAATGACGGCCGGACTGATGCTTTCGTCGCTCGGGACGCTTCATACGTCGATCCTTGCCGGTTCGCGCGTGCCGTACGCGATGGCCCAGGACGGCGTGATGTTCAAATCGCTCGGACGTTTGTCCGCTACACGCGTACCGGTCATCGCATTGGTTGTTCAGGGGCTCTGGGCGTGTTTGCTTGCGCTTTCCGGATCGTTCGACACATTGACCGATTACGTCATCTTCGGATCCTGGATCTTCTATGCACTGGCAACGACGTCGGTGTTCGTCTTTCGCCGCAAGTACCCTGATATGGAGCGGCCGTACCGGGCGTTCGGATATCCGGTCGTACCTATCATCTTCCTCTTTGTCGCCGGATGGCTTCTTCTAAATACTTTGCAAACCAGCCCGACGCAATCATTTGTCGGAATTTTCCTGATTTTTGCCGGATTGCCCGTTTACTACTATTTGACGGCCGGAAAATCTGAAAAGGCGGAAGGTAAGAGCGAATGATCGACAGAAGAGCAGGCGAAGACCGGAGAAAAGTTCCGCGCTACGCGGTCAACATCGGAGTCGAATGGGAAAGCGCGCAAGGGCGCCGAAAAGGGACGCTGAGCGACCTTTCGATCGAGGGATGTTTCGTCCTGTGTTCCGGCGAAGTTGAAGACGGGGACCGCGTGCGAATCTTTCTTCCGGCCGGCGACCGGATGAAGGTCCAAATGAGCGGCGAGGTGGTCAACCATATCTTCGAGATCGGGTTCGCGGTCCGGTTCATCGATCTGAGCGTTGCCCAGCATAAAATGCTTGAGGACTACATCTCGAAGCTCAAATAGCTGAACGGGCCTTTGACAAACTCTGTGATGGCTGATCAAAAAGCGCGGATCGTTGCTTTGCGATCTCGGCGAACTTTGCGTGAGGCCCGCGCAAAGTTCGCCGAGATCGCAACGAATCGCAAATCGGAAGGTTTGAAAAACCCCGCTGAGTCTTGCCGCGAACCCGGCATGCGACGCTGATTTAGATGAATTCCTTACGGCTTTCCGCCCGGATGTGCGGAGAGGCTCGGCCTTTCCGGGAAGGCCATACTGTATACGCGGCTGCGCCGCCGATCCCAGATGTGCGGCGCAGCCGCAGGATCGCGAGAACGTTGAACGGAAAAGCCAAGCTTTTCCGCACATCCGGGCGGCAAGTCACATTGAGTGGCGCAAATACCGCGAATCCGAAAGGCGGGCCGTTTCAGGCCTCTTCCGCAAGTTTTGCAAGTGCTTCGACGGCGACCTCGCGGTCGTCGAAATGGTATTTTTCGTTCCCGACGATCTGATACGTTTCGTGTCCTTTTCCGCAGATCAATACCACATCTTCCGGCTTGGCCTTTGAAATCGCCTGGAAAATAGCTTCGCGACGATCCGGGACGACGAGATACGGTGTCGAACTCTTCCGCGCTCCGTCAATGATCTGATCGATGATCGAGATCGGGTCTTCGGTTCGCGGGTTGTCGGACGTGATGATGATAAGATCGCTGTTTTGCCCGGCAACCTCGCCCATCGGGGCCCGTTTCGTCTTGTCGCGGTCCCCGCCGCAACCGAACACCGTAATTATTCGGCCCTTGGTCAGATCCCGTGCCGTCTTCAATGTATTCAGCAGCGCATCGTCGGAATGCGCATAATCGACGACGATCGCGAAATCACCGTCGTGCGCAACGCGTTCGAACCGTCCGGGCGCGCCGACGCAGGTCGAAAGTCCGCGAACGATGTCGTCGAGTCCATAGCCGAGAGCGAGAGCCGCACCGGTCGCCGAAAGCATATTGTAAACATGCGGACGTCCGACGAGCGGGGAATTGATTCGTCGTTCCCCCGCCGGAGAATTCAGCCTAAAGGACGTTCCCCTGAGAAGCGAGACCTCGACATCGGTCGCCGTCAGGTCGGCTTCCGAGATCTGCGAACAGGTCATCACCCGCGCACCTTCCGATCTGAGATCTTCCGCCAGTTTGCGTCCCCATTCGTCGTCGATGTTGACGACCGAGTTCGCTGGGCGCTCGCCGAGCCGGCCGTCGAACAATTTCTTTTTCGCGTCGAAGTAGTTGTCCATCGTGAGATGGTAGTCAAGATGGTCGCGCGTGAGGTTTGTAAAGATCGCGACTCGAAACCGGAGCCAGTCGCAGCGGTGCAAGTCGATGGCCTGCGACGACGCCTCCATCACCGCCGTCACGCAGCCGTCGTCGAGCGCGTCGCGCAAAAAGCGGTTCGTGTCAGACGCTTCGGGAGTCGTCCGCACCGCCGGTTCGCTCTTGTCGCCGATCCGGTACTCGACCGTCGTCAGCATCGCCGCCCGCTCGCCGGCGGCCTCGGCCAATGCGAAGCAAAGATAGGTCGTCGTCGTTTTTCCATTGGTTCCGGTGATGCCGACCAGTTTCAGGTCGTGCGACGGATTGCCGTAGATGATCGACGCGGCTTTCGCGAGCGATTCGCGCGCGTCCGAAACCTGGAGCCACGCGCCGCTGAATCCTTCGGGCCGGTCGAGTTCCGAAATGACGCCGACGGCGCCGCGACGTATCACGTCATCGACGAAGCGGTGGCCGTCCATAGTCAGGCCGCGGATCGCCGCGAACAAAGCGCCGCCGGCCGCCTGACGCGAGTCGTGAGTAACGTTGGTGACGACCGTTCCGGCGTCTCCCGTGAGCTTTGCGCCGAGGCCGTCGGCGATCTGTTTGAGATCGGCTGAATGAAAAGTCAAAACTTTAACCTCTGAAAAATCGTTTGGAAAAACAGGAAGAATTATAGCCATTTCGGGATCGTTTTGCGACAATGAGGCAAGACCGAAATCGCGAAGGAGAAAAAATGGACTTAATCAAACTGATTCTGCTGGTGATCGGAGTTTTGGCGTTACTGCTGATCGGCTACTGGCTCGTCGGCATCATCTTCGGATTGTTCTGGCTGCTTGTTTACGCCGGCGTCATCGGGCTTGTCGGTTACGGCGGGTACAAACTCTTCTTCGGCCGCGGGTCGGCGGAGCGGTCGCTGGAGGACAAAACCCCGATCTCGATCGCTGAATTCGATAGTTCGGACAGGGCGCTTGAAGAGTACCGGCGCAAGATGCTCTCGAAGTAAGACTTCATTTGACGGAGCGGTTCGAACCGTGCGAATCACGTCGGCGCGGCGCAAAATGGCCCGCTAGACTTTCCCTTGCAAAAACGCTAAATTCAAGTTTGCGGAAGTCGTCTGAACAGGCGGTTTCCGCATTGTTGCCGAGATGGTGTAATTGGTAGCCACGCAGGTCTTAGGAGCCTGTGCCGAAAGGCGTGCGAGTTCGAGTCTCGCTCTCGGCACCACGGGATTACGAAGATCATCACTATTTTTTCAAACGTTTTTTCGGGACCTATCAAAATATCTAATGAAAACAGAACTTATTGAAGTGTCGGAGATCGAGCGCGAGATCAAGATTCAGATCGAAGCGGAATCGGTTCGGGAAGTTTACAACAAAGTCAGCCAGAAGTACGCGAAATCCGCCAACGTGCCGGGCTTCCGGAAAGGCTTCGCGCCACTCGACGTGATTCGTCTCCGTTTCAAGGAAGACATCAAGAACGAGGTCGTTCGCGAACTCTTGCCCGATCGCGTGTCCGAGGCGATAAAGGAGCACGGTCAGATGCCTTTGACCGAACCGAATCTTCATTTTGAAAATTGGGACACGATGAAGGTCAACGGATCGGAGCCCTTGTCGCTTCATATCCATTTCGAAGTTATGCCGGTAATTCCGACGCCGGACTACAAGAATGTCGATGCCGTCCGCCGCGCGAAGCCGGTCGCTGATGAAGAGATCGACAACCTAATCGAATCGCGCCGGCAGGAATTCGCGAGCCTGATCCCGGTCGAAGGGCGTAAATCGCAGGATGGCGACACGGTCATCGCCGACCTGACGGGCACCTTCGTCGGCGACGATACGCAGGATCCGATCGAGCTTGCCGACCTTGAGATCAAACTCGGCGACGAGGCGATTGAAAAGTCGTTCACCGATAACCTCGTCGGGCTCGAGGCGGACGAGGTCAAGGAATTTACGGTGACGTATCCGGAAGGATTTTCGGCTCCGAGTCTCTCCGGGAAAACGGTTAGCTATCAGGCGACGATTAAGTCCGTCGGTACGATCGACGTTCCGGAGGCGGACGACGACTGGGCCAAGAGCCTGGACGAGGGCTACAAGTCGATGAAGGACCTTCGCAAGAAACTCGCCAAGGACCTCGAAGCGGTTGCGAAATCGGAAGCGGACATTCGCGTACGCAACGATTTGATCAACACCATCATCCAAAAACACGGCTTTCCGGTTCCGAGCGCGCTGATCGAGAGTCAGGCCCGCAACCTTCTCGACAATTTCGCGCGCGATATGTCAAACCGCGGTTTCGACCTGAAGAACGTTGAAGAAGATTTCGTCAAGATGGCCTACAACCAGATGCGTCAGCAGGCCGAGTTGGATGTCCGCGGAGCGATGCTGCTCGAAAAGATAGCGGAGCTCGAGAACATCGTCGTGACCGACGAAGAGATCAGTGACGAGATCGACAAGATGGCCGAGTATTACGGCGTCACGGGCGAGGAGATCCGCAAGCAGCAGGGCGTCGAGTCGAGCATTTCCAACACGCTGCGCACAAGGAAAGCGGTCGAAGCGGTCTTTGAGAATGCAAAGATCTCGGATGGCGAATGGCAGGACCCGAATCAGCCGCCGGTCGAAATGGCGGATGAACCTGTGACCGAAGCGGTCGCGGAACCGGCCAAGAAATCGGCCGCGAAAGCGTCTGCGGGCGACAAGCCGAAGAAGAAAGCGGCGAAAAAGGATAAATAGGGGAGATCGCCGCACGGCGCGGCGGATTTTTTCCTCTTTGCATTTCGGAAGATAGGTTGTAGAATGCTTTTGGCGGCATCAGCAGTCATTTCAATAACTTATCTTCTGTCAATTAAAGCAACCCTTAAACAAACCGCCGGAAATAAAAGATAAGGAAACAAAGAAAAGTTATGTTAGTTCCAATGGTTGTCGAACAAACGTCGCGCGGCGAGCGCGCCTTCGACATATATTCACGACTCTTAAAAGACAGCATCATTTTCATCGGAACGCCGATCGACGATACTGTCGCGAACCTGATCGTTGCGCAGCTTTTGTTTCTCGAAGCAGAAGACCCGGAGCGCGACATCAATCTCTATATCAACTCGCCGGGCGGCTCGATCACTGCGGGGATGGCGATATACGACACGATGCAGTTCATCAAAAACGATGTGACGACGATCTGTGTCGGCCAGTGCGCGTCGATGGGAGCGCTCTTGCTGACCGCCGGAACGAAGGGCAAACGATTCGCCTTGCCGCACTCGCGGATCCTGATCCACCAGCCGTCGGGCGGTGCTTCCGGGCAGGCGACGGACGTCCGCATTATGGCGGAAGAAATTCTCCGAATGCGCGAAATGACGTCGCGGATTCTTTCCGATCATTCGGGTCAGCCGTTTGATCAGGTCGAAAAAGATGTCGAACGCGACCGCATTCTCTCGCCGCAACAGGCCAAAGAATACGGGCTGATCGATGAAGTGATCGAACATAGAGAGAAATAGAATTTGGGATTTCGGATTTGTGATTGCGGATTTTCCGGATCACAATTCCGCAATCAGAGATCAGAAATCCAAAATTAAAATGATTCGTCGTCCTGAAGAAATCCTGCGCTGCTCGTTCTGCGGCAAATCCCAAAACGAGGTCAAGAAATTGATCGCCGGGCCGAGCGTTTACATCTGCAACGAATGCATCGACATCTGCAACGAGATCATCAACGACGATGAACAGGCGGAAACGGCGGGACTGCACACGACGCTGCCGAAACCGCAGGAACTGAAGACGTTCCTCGACGAATACGTCATCGGGCAGGACGAAACGAAGAAACGCCTGTCGGTCGCTGTCTATCAGCATTACAAGCGCATCGAACTGGCGAAACGTCGGTCCGATGTCGAGCTTCAGAAATCAAACATCCTCCTGATCGGGCCGACGGGAACCGGAAAGACGCTTTTAGCCCAGACCCTGGCGCGCATTTTGAGCGTTCCGTTCTGCATTGTCGACGCGACGAGCCTGACGGAAGCCGGCTACGTCGGCGAAGACGTCGAAACGATCCTGTTGCGTTTGCTGCAGTCCGCCGGCGGCGACGTCGAAAAGGCGCAGCAGGGAATTATTTACATCGACGAGATCGACAAGATCTGCCGCAAGGACGACAATCCCTCGATCACGCGCGACGTCTCAGGCGAAGGCGTCCAGCAGGCGCTGCTCAAGATCCTCGAAGGCACGGTGGCCAACGTCCCAACGCAGGGCGGCCGCAAGCATCCGCAGCAGGAATTCACGCCGGTCGATACGACGAACATCCTGTTCGTCTGCGGCGGCGCGTTCATCGGGCTCGAAAAGGTCGTCGAAAAACGTTTTCGCAACGAATCGCTCGGGTTTTCGGCGGACGTCAAATCAAGCAAACAGCGTCAGGACGAAGCGATCGAAAAGCTCGAGCCGGAGGATCTGATCCATTACGGCCTGATCCCCGAATTCGTCGGAAGGCTGCCGGTGCTCGGCACGCTCCGAGAGCTTGACGAGGCGGCGCTGCTCAAGATCCTGACCGAGCCGAAGAACGCGCTCATCAAGCAGTACCAGCGCAAGTTCGAGTTCGACAACATCCGGCTCAAGTTCACCGACGACGCGCTCAAGACGATCGCGCGCAAGGCGATCAAGCGAAAGGTCGGCGCGCGCGGATTGATGATGATTCTTGAAGAGATCCTGCTCGAATCGATGTACGTCCTTCCGTCGCAGAAGAAGGTCAAGGAACTCCTCATCACCAAAGAAATGGTCGAACGCAAGACGCCGGTTCTCGAAGTCGTCGCCGACCTCGACGAGGCGGCGTAAGTCGATTTTGGATTTTGGATTTTGGATTTTGGATTTTGGATTTTAAATTGGCCCGGGGCAATATGCCGCGGGCCTTCGATTTTGGATTTTCTTCGCGTCATTTCGCGTAATTTTGCGGTCGGTACCTCTTGGATAATTCTGGGACCGCGAAACAACGCGAAGGGCACGGGCGTGCCCCTTGCGCTTTGACGTAATCCGGAGATTGCCGTCGGCGAATTCATCCTCCGGACGTTGACTAATCCGGGGATAAAATGATCGCCGTGTCGGGAGAATTACTGCGTAACGGGTTTCCGACACGCCCATGTAAGCGGCCAAGAGTCCGGTTTCGCGAGAAGAGCGGCGAGTGCCGCGACGTCGGCCTGTGTTCCAAGCCGACGGCTATCGCACGTGAAAATCGAAAATCGCTTGGCTTTCGCGTGTCCAATCACTTAAAATTAGAAAACCAAGGTTAATGAGTCTTTATCGACAACAAAGAGTTCCCGTTCGATAGAAAAAATATGCAAGAGTTTTCAGATCAAATGCCGAAGGACATCGTCCGGTTTCCGATGGTTCCTATTCGCGACGTCGTCATCTTCCCGTACACCAAAGTTGCCTTCAAGATCGGCCGCGCCAGCTCCGTAATGGCGCTGGAGTCGGCGATGCTCGGCGAGCGCAACATTTTCCTAGCGACCCAGCACGACGCTTCGGTCGATGAGCCGAATGCGGATCAGGTCTATAAGATCGGAACACTTGGCCGTATTCTTCAGGCGCAGAAACAGGATAACGGGCAGATCAAGGTCGTTGTCGAAGGGCGCGACCGCGGAGTCGCGGTCAGGGTCGAGCAGGACGAGAACGGGATGTTTTACGCATACGTCCGCAAGATCGAATCTGTCGACGAGTCAGGCTACCGCACCGACGGACTGCTTCAAAAGATCCACAACCTCGTCGAACAACTGCTTCGTGTCTCGCCCGACGCTTATTCGGACGCGCTTCACGCGTCGCTTCGCGGGATCTCGGCGGCGCAGATCACGGACGCGATGTCGTCGCACCTGCGCATTTCGGTCGATGAGAAACAAAAATTGCTCGAAACGTCTTCGGTCCAGGAGCGTCTGCAGAAACTGATCACGATCCTCGAAGGCGAGATCGAGAAAAAACAGCTCGACCGGAACATTCACGCGCGCACCAAAAAGCAGATGGACAAGCATCAGCGCGAGTACTATCTGAACGAGCAGATCAAGGCGATCCACAAGGAACTCGGACGCAAGGACGAAAAGGTCGAACTCGAGGATCTGAAAAAGAAGATCGAAGAGGCCGGGATGTCCGAAGAAGCGCGGGACAAGGCTCTGCAGGAATTCTCGCGGCTCGAAGCGATGTCGCCGATGTCGGCCGAATCGACTGTTTCGCGTACGTATATCGACTGGCTGATCAACGTCCCGTGGCAGCAGCGCACCGACGAGATCGACGATCTGGGCGAAGCGGAACGCGTGTTGAACGAGGACCACTACGGACTTGAGAAGATCAAGGAGCGTATCTTGGAGTATCTCGCGGTCCGTCAGCTTGTCAAGAACCCGAAAGGCACGATTCTATGTTTCGTCGGCGCGCCCGGCGTCGGCAAAACTTCACTCGGAAAATCGATCGCGCGCTCGACGGGGCGCAAGTTCGTCCGGCTCGCGCTCGGCGGCGTTCACGATGAAGCCGAGATCCGCGGCCATCGGCGAACATATATCGGAGCGCTTCCGGGACAGATCGTCCAATTGATGAAACGCGCCGGAACCGTCAACCCCGTGATCCTGCTCGACGAAGTCGACAAACTCGGGCGCGATTTTCGCGGCGATCCGTCGGCGGCGCTGCTCGAAGTTCTCGATCCGGAACAGAACAACACGTTCCGCGACCATTATCTGGACGTCGATTACGATCTTTCGCAGGTCTTTTTCATCGCCACGGCGAACGTTTTGCATACGATTCCGCCGGCGCTCCAGGACCGCCTCGAGATTCTGCATCTGTCTGGCTACACCGAACGCGAAAAATGCGAGATCGCCAAACGGCATCTGCTGCCGAAGCAGGCCGAAGGGAACGGACTCGACGGTGAAGCCGTCAAGTTCACCGACGACGGCATTCTCGAGGTCATCCGCCATTACACGCGCGAGGCCGGCGTTCGCAACCTCGAGCGCGAGATCTCGTCCTGTCTTCGCAAGATCGCGAAGCAGTTTGTGATCACGGACGCCAAGGAAGATTTTAAGGCCGTCATCGACGCCGAAAAGGTCCGCGAACTTCTCGGGACGATCCGCTTCCGCAAGCAGGACATTGCGCGCAAAAGCGAGATCGGGCTCGTCAACGGACTTGCCTGGACCGAGGTCGGCGGCGACGTTCTGCAGGTCGAGGCGACGCTCGTCAAAGGAAAGGGAAATGTGACGCTCACCGGAAAGCTCGGCGAAGTTATGCAGGAATCGGCCCGCGCCGCGCTGACCTGCGTCAAGACGCGCGCCGAGGCGCTCGGGATCAGTCCCGACGAGTTTAACGAAAAGGACCTGCACGTTCACGTGCCCGAAGGAGCGATCCCGAAAGACGGTCCGAGCGCCGGAATCACTTTGGCGACGGCGATAGTCTCGATTCTAACCGGCAAACGCGCGCGTCACGACGTCGCGATGACGGGCGAGATCACGCTCCGCGGCAAAGTTCTGCCTATCGGCGGGATCAAGGAAAAGCTCCTGGCCGCGCACCGCTTCGGACTTAAAACGATCATCCTTCCGAAAGACAACGAAAAGGACCTCGCCGATATTCCGGAAGAAGTGCGCGAGGATCTGACGATCCACGCGGTCGATATGATCGACGAAGTTCTGGCGTTTGCGCTTGAACCGAAGGCGGACCCGGTAACGGCGATCGAAGCGCCTCAGGTTTGGTCCGAAAAGCCGGCGGACGGTGTCTCGTCACCGAAGGCTACCGATAACTTAGCGTAGCAATTGCCGCTGGCAGTTGGTCATCTTCGTTAACACTGTCAGGACGGAATCCGTCGCCTGATCGGCCGAAAACCCATACTTGCGTGGCCGGCAAACTGCGAACCGTGTGTCAAGTCGCTGATGGTCAGGGGCAAAATAGAAAAAGCCCGCCTCGTGATGCTCCTTTTTTCCAAGCGGTAGCCGGATGTCGGTACGGGCCAGGATCGCTTGAGTTTGATGATCGAGCATCTTCCGGAGTCGGAGAGATTTGCGGATGTCGAATCGTTGCGAGGGGCGCATCCAAAATAGGGAAGCCGGCCGCGCCGATCAGCCAAAAAGCGCGTCCAAGTCTCTTGCCCCGTGCAATACTCTGACGATCCCGACAATTCCGGCCCATTCTCGATAAAACACCAGATAATTGCCTTCAGGAAAGCTCCGCAGATCGTGTTTTAGTTCCGTTCGATCGCGACCCGCCTTCGGGTTTTCCGCCAACATCTCAAAACGGCCGATAAGCCGATCAAAAAATGCGATTGCCGCGTCCAAATCATCAATCGCGATATAGCGTAGAATCTCATCGATGTCCCGCTCCGCGCTCAACGTGACGACGTAATTAGCCATCGTTTTCTTTCAATTTCAGCAAGAGGTCGCGCCTCTCCTGCATCGCCAAACGGCCGTCCGAGAATCTTCCGGCCTCAAGGTCATCGACGCCTTTTTGAATCTCGGTCCGCAGCGCCTCGAGTTTCAGCTCGCTGAGTTCGTCGCGCTGTTGCAGGAGTCGCAGTCCTTCACGGACAACCTCGCTGGCTGAATTGTACAGCCCGCTTTTGACTTTGAAATTAACAAATTGCTCTAGTTCCGGTGTTAAAGAGACGTTCATTGAAAATACTCCTTCTGAAAATCGATAGTAGCAGTCTTTGTTAATAATAACAATCATTGTTATCAACCGCTGACGGACCGCCTTTTGAGAATCCGTTGTAATTTGTAAATGTAAATTCGAAATCGCGAGTTCCTTATTGGCCCAAGAAAATCGTTTGCCGTCAATGAATTGCGTTCCCTCGGATTGACATCGACCGCGTTCGCGAAAACAATTGAACGGTGAAAATAAAATCGGCAGAGTTTATCAAGAGCGCTTTTGAGCAGGCACATTGGGTTTCCGAGGGGCTTCCCGAGATCGCGTTTCTTGGCCGGTCGAACGTCGGGAAATCGAGTCTCTTGAATTCGCTGTTGCAGCGAAAAGGCCTCGCGCGGACGTCCAACACGCCGGGGCGGACGCAGTCGATAAACTTCTTCCTGATCAATGAAGCCTTTTATTTCGCCGATCTGCCCGGTTACGGGTATGCGAAGGTTTCAAAAATGATGCGCAAGGACTGGGGCAAGATGGCGGAAGAATATCTTGCCAATCGTCGCGAGCTTGTGCTATTCATACAATTAGTCGATTCCCGTCATAAGCCCACTGAACTCGACCTGAACCTCAGCGAATGGCTACGGTATCACGGGAAACACTCGATCGTCGTAGCGACAAAATCCGATAAGCTCTCGAGTAACCAGTTGATCAAGAACATTAGGGAGATCGAGAACGCGATGCCGGACTCGGCCGTTGTCCCTTATTCCGCGACGACCGGAAAGGGCCGCGACGCGGTCTGGAAACACATCGAAAAATCTTTTTCGAAAAGTGAAGAAACAAGTTGATTTTTCAACTTGTTGTCTGTAATAATTAAGCATTCCAAAAAACTCAAGGGTTTTGAGAAAGCTCGAGAGCTTGATGCACAATTTTTGAACTTTCCAGACAATTTTCTCCACGAGTTTAGCTTTTCAATTAAGTCGGAAGTAAAGATTCTGTGCGGAATCCCAAATCTCTGCGTTACTGCAACTTAACTACCCAAATTGACAAACGGAAACAACATGGCAACCAAAATAGTAAAACCGAAGGTGACCAAGAAGAGTCGCGCTGAGGAAACGGCGTCGGCGCCGGAAGAATCGCCGGAAGTTAAACCCGTCGAAGACGCGCCGGCCGAGCCGACGCGGCGGAATGAGAATCCGCTTCCTTCGGGCGCGAGTCTCGATCTGACGGACCTCAAGGATATGTCTATCTCGGAATTGACTCATATCGCCAAGGAAATGGGTGTTGAAGGCGCTTCCGGAATGCGTAAGCAGGAACTTATCTTCAAGGTCCTGGCGGCGCAGACGGAAAAAAGCGGCTTCATCTTTTCAGAGGGCGTGCTTGAGACGCTGCCCGACGGGTTCGGGTTTCTCCGCGCTCCGGAATATAACTATCTGCCGGGCCCCGACGATATTTATGTCAGCCCGTCGCAGATCCGCAAGTTCGATCTTCGCACCGGCGACACCGTCTCCGGTCAGATTCGTCCGCCGAAGGAAGGCGAACGATATTTCGCGCTGATCAAGGTTGAGGCAATCAATTTCGAGGCACCCGAACAGTCGCGTGAAAAGGTATTTTTCGATAATCTGACGCCGCTCTATCCGGACGAACAGCTGATGATGGAAACCGCGACCGACAACATTTCGGCGCGTGTCATCGATCTTGTAACGCCGATCGGGAAGGGGCAACGCGCTCTCATCGTCGCTCCGCCGCGAACCGGTAAGACGATGCTGCTTCAAACGATCGCCAATTCGATCACGATGAACCATCCGGAAGTGACGCTGATCGTACTGCTGATAGACGAGCGGCCGGAAGAAGTTACCGATATGCAGCGTTCGGTTAACGGCGAAGTTATCAGTTCGACCTTCGACGAACCGCCGACTCGGCACGTGCAGGTCGCGGATATGGTCATCGAAAAGGCGAAGCGGCTTGTCGAGCACAAACGCGACGTCGTCATTTTGCTGGATTCGATCACACGCCTCGCGCGCGCCCACAACGCGGTCGTTCCGCCTTCGGGCAAGATCCTATCGGGCGGTATTGACTCGAACGCGCTGCAGCGCCCGAAACGATTTTTCGGTGCCGCTCGCAACATCGAGGAAGGCGGCAGTCTGACGATCATCGCCACCGCGCTCATCGACACCGGTTCGCGTATGGACGATGTCATCTTCGAGGAGTTCAAGGGAACCGGTAACTCGGAAATACATCTCGACCGTAGGTTGTCCGACAAACGGCTATTCCCGTCGATCGATCTGCAGCGGTCGGGAACGCGAAAAGAAGAACTTCTCCTCAGCAAGGAAGACCTGGCCCGCATTTGGGTCATGCGCCGCGTACTCAACCCGCTCTCGCCGGTCGAGCAGATGGAAGTCGTCCTCGAACGGCTCAGCAAGACCAAGTCGAACGCCGAATTCCTCGCTTCGATGCAGAGCTAACGGATTGCGGGATCGGGATTTCCGATTGCGGATTGATTCAGGATCAATTCGAAATCAGAAATCCCGATTTCCGAATCGTGATCCCAAATCCGAATTCCTAAATCCGAAATCCCAAATATGATCAGTCCGTGATTCGAATCCGTTCGATATCCGTTGCCTTGCCGGATTCTTCATCGATCGTGATGACGACGGCGCAGAGCCAGACGTCGCCCTTGGAATGTTCCGCGCGGGGAGCGGGGAACTTGGTGAAGCGTTCGATGACGTGCGATTTTTCCATTCCGATCACGCCCGAATAACTTCCGGTCATTCCGAGGTCGGTGATGTACGCCGTTCCTTTGTCGAGGATCCGCTCGTCGGCGGTCTGCACGTGCGTATGCGTACCGACCACCGCCGAAACGCGTCCGTTCAGAAACCACCCCATCGCGTATTTTTCGCTCGTTGCCTCGCAATGCATATCGACGAGCCGGACCCTGATCTCGTCGGGGATCGCGCGGACGCAATCGTTCGCTGCGCGAAACGGATCATCGACGGTCGGCATAAATACGCGCCCCATCAGATTCAGCGCGGCGATACGAAAACCATTGATCTCGCCGACAAAAAGCCCTTTTCCCGGCGTTGCCGGAGGGTAATTCGCCGGCCGCAGGAGCCGCGGGTTCTTTTCGATGTAGGGAATTATCTCGGGCTTGTCGAAGATGTGATTGCCGGACGTCATCAGGTCGATGCCGGCGGCGAACAGTTCGTCGGCGATCGGCGGAGTGATCGAAAAACCTCCGGCGACGTTTTCGGCATTCATCGTTGCGATGTCAATACTGTATGTTTTGCGGATCTCGGCGAGTTTGTCGAGCACAACACGCCGCCCGGGGCGCGCGACGACGTCGCCGATCATCAAGACTTTCATAAAATACAAAGTCCCAAGCCAAGGTCGTCGAAAAGCAAGTTGCGTTCGACCTGAGACTTGAGACGAGAGATTCCAAAGTAAGCAGAAGAGAACCGCGATGGCCGTTCAAACGGAAAAATTGAACCTGTATAGACAGGTGGGTGGCTTTTTGCGCCTCATTTCTGATTCGCATCGAAGCCGGATTCTCCGGCAGGGTCTCTTGCTGTGAGAGACTGCACTGAAACCGGCGTTGGCCTCCCGATCAATTAGTGTTGGCTCAATTATTATGTCGTTCGGTGACGAACCCCGCAGTGGATTTCCTCTGCTTGCCTAGGATTGTATCACGCCGGAGATGGCAAAGGGAATGCAAAACAGTGCAAAGTTCAGAGTGCAAAACAGTGCAAAGTGCAAAGTGCAGAGTGCATTGTGCGTAGTGCAGATTGTCACTTGGATTTGAACTCTGCACTTTGCACTCTGCACCATCCACTTTGCACTATGCACTGTCTTGCACTTACTTCTTATTGTTCCGTTTCGAGTTCTTGCGGCGTGACGTCCTTCTGCTTGAAGACGTGGTCGAGCATTTCGGTCATTTCCGCGCTGCGCGAGGCGATCTGGGCGTCGGTCTGCTCTTGAAGATTTTTCAGCTGGTGAAACTCGTCCGCAATGTGAAGCGCAGCGAGGATCGCCACCTTCAGCGAGTCGACGGTCAGCGTGCCCGACGAAATTTCGCGCATTTTCCCGTCGACGTATTCCGCGAGACGCATAATGTACTCGTTGTCGCCGTCCGACCGGATGTTATACGTCTGGTTATAGATTTCAACTCGGATTGATTGTTCGGTCACTTCGGTTCGTCCTCTCGTTGTTCCAATCATCTGGCTTATCTTCCGAGCGCCTCGGCAACGTCGGGTTCGATGATCGTGATTGCGTCGAGCATTGCCTCGACCTTGAGCTGGATCGCGTCGCGTTCCGAAAGAAGGTCCTCGATCTTGACTTCGAGTCGATTCTTCTCCGACAAAAGGCTGCTGACCTCGTGGCGAAGCGAACGAAGTTCGTTTTCGAGCCGATCCTTCTCGTCACGCATCTTCTTGACGTTTTCGATCGTGAGATAGATCTTATCTTCGAGATGCGAGAATTTTTCCATTCCTGCAAGACCGTTCATTGATTTCTCCAAGTTTGAGTTGAGTTATAACGCGTTCTGATTATGGTAAGTTTTCACAAAAAGTTCAAGCAGTGGACAGTGGACAGTGGTCGGTGGGCAGTGGGCAGTGGGCAGTGGGCAGTGGACAATGGACAATGGACAAAATGGACAATGGACAATGGACAGTGGACAGTGGTCGGTGGGCAGTGGGCAGTGGACAGTGGACAGTGGACAGTGGACAATGGACAGTGGGAAGTGGTCGGAGAGAGATAGACGGTTGACTATATAAGATTCCCTCGCTGTCCATTGTCCATTGTCCATTGTCCATTGCCTTGCCCCGTCATTCTCTCGGTTTGATCGCGAACTCGCGTTCGATCGACGCGAGGATCGCGGAGTGGACCTTTTCGACTTCCTCTTCGAGAAGCGTTCGTTCGTCGCTGCGATATTCGAGCCGGATCGTCAACGAGCGTTCGTCGCCGGCGATGCCTTTTCCTTCGTAAATGTCCGCAAAACTTACCTTTCGGAGCAACTCGAAGTTCTCCCGCAAGATGGCGTCGCGAATCGCGCCGAACGTCAGACTGCGTTTGACGAGAAACGAAACATCGCGCTGGATCGACGGATAGACCGCCAAGGGGCGATACAGAATCGCGTCGGCGTCGGCCGCGAGGATGGATTCGAGATCGACCTCGGCGACGAAGACAGGTTGGCGGAATTTGAAAGACGCGGCGACCTCATCCGAAAGCCGACCGATCGTCCCGACGGGGCTTCCGTTCAGTGAGATCAACGCCGACTGTCCGGAGCGCAGATGCGAAACCTCGGCGGCTGAATAAGTTAGCGCAGGTGCCACGATAGCGTCGAGTGCGCTCTCCAAAGCTCCCTTGGCGTCGTAGAAGTCGACTTCAGCAGCCGGAAGCGCTTTGTGTTCGAGAAGCTTGCTGCCGCTCATCACAAGCGCGAAAAGCTCGCGTTCGACCGGCAAACCGTTTTCTTCGGTCGATGCCGCAAAAACTTTCCCGAGTTCGAACAGGGCGAGATTCCGCTGCTGGTGATTGAGATTCGTGCGGACCGCTTCGAGCAGACCCGGAATGAGAGTCGCGCGCATACGGGTCGCGCCCTCGATGATCGAATCCTGCAGCGTGATGAACTTCTCATCGAGGCCCTCGTTGACAAGTCCGTCGACAAGTTCAAATCGCCCGTCGTATTTCGTATCGATGAAGCTGTAGGAGATCGCCTCGTCGAATCCGAGATTGGCGAGCGCCTGGCGGAGATGAAATTTGCGCATCTCGTTCGGTTGGTACTCGCCGGCACCGAACGCCGGCGCCAGTTCTTCGCCGATCTTGTCGTAACCGATGATGCGTGCGACCTCTTCGACGAGATCTTCCTCGATATTGAGGTCGTGGCGCCAGGGGGGAACGAGGAAGATTTTGGATTTTGGATTTTGGATTTTAGATTCTTCGGTTATTCCAAGGGATTTCAGGATTCCAAGGATTTCATCGAGCGAAACTTTGAGTCCGGTCAGGCGATGGACGGCATTGGCGATATCGCTCGATTCGATCGTTTTTGGTTCCGGTTCTGTCGGAAAAACATCGACGAATTCACCTGCCTCGCCGCCCGCGAGTTCGCAGATCAGCCGCGTCGCGCGGTCCGATGCACGTTTCAGATTTTCGATATCGACGCCGCGCTCGAAACGGTGGCTCGCCTCGGTCGAAAGCTTGAGTTTCCGCGACGTCTGACGAATCGAGTCACGATTGAAATAGGCAACTTCGAGCAGGACGTCGGTCGTCGATTCGGTGATCCCAGAATCGAATCCGCCCATCACGCCGCCGACCGCCAACGGTTTTTCAGCGTCGCAGATCATCAGCATCGATTCGTCGAGCCTGCGTTCGACCTCATCGAGCGTTGTGATCATTTCTCCCGGCTGTGCCCGGCGGACGACGATGCGGCTTTCTTTGAGATTTGCGAGATCGAACGAATGCATCGGGTTGCCGAGTTCGTGCATTACGAAATTCGTGATGTCGGCGACGTTGTTGATCGATCTCTCGCCGACCGCTTCGAGCCGTTTGACGAGCCACTCCGGCGACGGACCGATCTTGACGTTGCGGATAACGCGCGCGGTGAAACGATAGCAAAGGTCCGGGTCGCGGATCTCGACCAATTGCGGATTTGTGATTTCGGCTTTCGGAATTTCCTCAAAATCCGAATTCCGAAATCCGCAATCCGAAATTGCGTTGATCTCGCGCGCGATGCCGAGATGTGACAGGCAATCTCCGCGGTTCGAGGTGAGATCGATATCGAAGACGAAGTCGTCATCGTGTTCCTCAATCCCTTCGACCGCGTTTCCGGCGGACGTCAGTTTATCCGCCATCTCGCGCGGCGTCATATCCGTTTTAATAAGGTCTTTCAACCAGTTGTAGCTGATCAACATAGAAATAAACTCGCGGGCATAGCCCTTTCGTCAAATGACGGCGCGAAACGGACGGGAGAAAGCCCGTCCCTGAATCAATGAATCCGACGGGTTTTGGGCCGTTACTTAAACTGCTCCAAGAACCTGATGTCGTTCTCGAATATCAATCTTATGTCGTCGAGCGCATACATCAGGGCGCACATGCGTTCGAGGCCGAAGCCGAAGGCGAAGCCCGAGTAGACCTGCGGATCGACGCCGCAGTTCGTCAGGACATTCGGATGGACCATTCCGCAGCCGCCGAGTTCGATCCAGCCGGATCCCTTGCACGGCCGGCAGCGGTCGCCTTGAAACTGGCCCGTTCCGCTGCATTTGAAGCACGAAAAATCGAATTCCGCGCTCGGTTCGGTGAAAGGGAAGTAGCTCGGACGCATCCGGATCTTCGTCTCTTGGCCGAACAGCCGCCGAAGCCATTCGGCGACGGTTCCTTTCAAATGCGCCATCGTGATGCCCTTATCGACGCACAGGCCTTCGATCTGATGGAACATGGGGACATGCGTCGGGTCCGGCGTGTCGCGGCGGAAAACGCGGCCCGGAGCGATGATCCGAAGCGGGACGCCGCGGCGTTCCATCGCGCGGATCTGCACCGTCGAGGTCTGCGAACGCAGCGCGAAACCGTGGGTCGTGTAAAAGGTGTCCTGCGACTCGCGCGCCGGATGACCGTCGGGAATGTTTAGCGCGTCGAAGTTGTAATGATCGGTCTCGATCTCGCGGTCGTCCTCGATGGTGTAGCCCATCGCGACAAAGATATCCTCGATCTGCTGGCGCAGGAGCGTGATCAGATGAAGATGACCGACGCGCGGACGCCGGCCCGGAAGCGTGACATCGACGCGTTCGCGTTCCGTTTTCGCTTTCAGGACATATTCGTTGAGCGCACCTTCGGCCTCGTCGATCGCCGAAACGATGCGCTTTTCGACCGATTGGACGAGTTGTCCGAACGTGCCCCGTTCCTCGGGCGCGACGCGGCCGATCAGTTTCTTGGCGTTCGCGATCTCGCTTTTCTTACCCGTGTGGCGCGTCTTGAAATCGCTGATCTCGCGCTGCAGTCCTTCGGCGGCCGCCAGTCCGGCGTCGCTGACCTTGTTTCTCAAATCAACAAAGCGTCCGAATTCTTGCTCGAACGCTTCGCGGATCTTTTCAACTTGTTTCTTCTCTTCAGACATCAAGTTTTACTCAAGGCTATTCCGCGTCGCCGTTTTGCCGAAACAAAACGTAAACCGAAAACGAAAAAAATCTATCGAGTTCTTTCTTGCCATATTGAATGTTGGATCGCATTGTCGTGCGATCCGTTCCCAAACTACGCCGCAGCGGCCTGCTTGCTGATCGCGTCACGCGCCTGACCGGCGAGCGCGGCGAACGATTCCGGCTGTTTCACCGCGAGATCCGCGAGAACTTTGCGGTCAAGTTCGACTCCGGCGAGCTTCAGGCCATGCATGAACTGCGAATACTTCATTTCGTTCAAACGGCACGCAGCGTTGATGCGGACGATCCACAGTTTGCGGAAGTCTCGTTTTTTCAGCTTGCGGCCCGTATAGGCAAAATTAAGTGCGCGTTCGACCGATTCCTTGGCCGAGCGGTAAAGTTTCGATTTCGTTCCGCGATAGCCCTTGGCTAAGGCTAATATCTTTTTGCGCTTCTCAGTGCGCTTATTTCCACGTTTTGCACGAGGCATCGGATTATCCTCCTAGTATCATTAAACCCAAATAATAACGACGAAATGTCCAGGGCTTCGGCAATCCAAAATCCGAAATCCCAGATCCAAAATCGACTAGTCTCTTCCGTACGGCAGCATCTTCTCGACGCGTTTCTGATCGCCTTCCGACACGAGCGTGTCGATATCGAGATTGCGCTTACGTTTGCTCGACTTCTTCGTCAAAATGTGTCGCGCGTGGCTGTGACCGCGTTTGAATTTGCCGCTCGCCGTCGAACGAAAACGCTTCGCCGCGCCCTTGTGTGTTTTAAGTTTTGGCATAATTTACTCCATTTGCGATTTGCGATTTGCGATTTGCGATTTTGTCCTCCCGACAAATCCGAAATCAGAAATCCCAAATCCGAATTATTTCTTTTTGGGGACAAAAATCGTAAACATCTGATAGCCTTCCATTTTCGGCGCCACTTCAATGTCGGCGATGTCCGCCAGATCTCCTTTGAGCTTCCCGAGGATCGCTGCCCCGAGTTCTCTGTGCGTCATTTCGCGACCGCGAAACGCGATCGTCGCGCGCACCTTATCGCCTTCAGTCAGCCAACCGCGGGCCCGTTCCATTCGATAACCGTAGTCGTGATCGTCCGTCGCCGGTCGGAATTTGATTTCCTTGACCTGTACCGTGGTCTGCTTTTTCTTGGCGTCGTGCTGTTTCTTTTTCTGCTCGTAAAGAAACTTTCCGTAGTCAATGATCCGGCAAACCGGCGGTTGGGCGTTCGGTGCGATCTCGACGAGATCAAGTCCCATGGTGCGCGCCTGCTGAACTGCGTCGCGCGTGTCCATCACTCCGATCTGTTCGCCATCCGGACCCACCACCCGAACCGCGGGAACGCGGATTCGTTCGTTTGTACGATGGATCGGCTGGCGTCTGTTATCAAAACGACCGCGGCCTCTGTGTATTGCGATAAAATTACCCCCTATCGATTTCGGATTTGCGATTTGTTAATTCGGATTACAAAAACCAAAATCCGAATTCAGAAATCACAATTCCGAAATCCTATCAATCATTTGTCAGCGCCCGCGACTTTTTCAGCCGCGTCGCCATTTCCTTAAATTCTTCGAGCGTCATCTGTCCGATGTCGCCCTTTACCTTTTCGCGCACGGCGATCTTGTTTTCCTCAAGTTCCTTATCGCCCAAAACCAGCATAAACGGAACTTTCTGCAGCTGCGCGTCACGAATCTTCGCACCGATCTTGTCGCTTTTCAAGTTGACCTCGACGCGGAATCCAGCTTCTTTAAGCTCTTTGCCGATCGCTTCCGCATAATCGTTGATGCGGTCGGTGATCGGAAGCACGGTAACCTGGACAGGCGCGAGCCAAAACGGAAACGCCCCGGCGTAGTGTTCGATCAAGACCCCGAAAAAGCGTTCGACGGACCCGAACAGCGCTCGATGGACCATCACCGGCCGGTGCGGCTTGTTGTCGTCGCCGATAAACTCGAGCTCGAACCGGTCCGGCAAGTTGAAATCGAACTGCACCGTCGAAAGCTGCCACAAACGCCCGATCGAATCTTCGACCTTGATGTCGATCTTCGGACCGTAGAACGCCGCTTCGCCTTCGATGCGTTCATAGGCGATCTCGCGCTTGTTGAGCGCGGCCACCAGCGCCATCTCGGCGCGTTCCCAGTCGGCGTCCGAACCAAGATAGCCTTTGTTTTCGGCGCCGCCGCGGACCGAAAGCTCGACCTTGAAATTTTCAAACCCGAAGGTCTTGA
This sequence comes from Pyrinomonadaceae bacterium, assembly GCA_041752475.1. Lineage (GTDB taxonomy): Bacteria > Acidobacteriota > Blastocatellia > Pyrinomonadales > Pyrinomonadaceae > JAFDVJ01. The sequence continues at coordinate 40,111 of JBGSWK010000073.1, forward strand.
ATACATCGTAAGCGAAATCGACGCAAGCTCCGACCTCGTCGGTGACCTGATCGGGCCGGCAAAAGATATGCGCGTCGTCCTGCGTAAATCCGCGGACGCGCATCAAGCCGTGAAGCGTTCCCGAAAGCTCGGCGCGGTAAACGGTTCCGAGTTCCGCATAGCGCAAGGGAAGTTCACGGTACGAGCGCGGATGCGACTTGTAGATCCCGATATGGAACGGGCAGTTCATCGGTTTCAGACGAAACTCCGTGTCCTCGCCGAATTTCGGCGGCATCCCGACCGGCTCGAACAGGCCGTCCGCGTAATTTTCTTCGTGCCCCGAGGTTTGCCACAGCTGCCGCTTTGCGATGTGCGGTGTGAAAACCATCCCGTAGCCGCGTTTCTGCAGCTCTTCGCGGAGATAGTTTTCCATATCGGTGCGGATCGCCCCGCCTTTCGGGTGCCAGAATATAAAGCCCTGACCGTATTCGTCCTGGATCGAAAAGAGATCGAGTTCCTTTCCGAGTTTGCGATGGTCACGCTTTTCGGCCTCTTCGCGCTGTTTGAGCCACGCGTCGAGTTCTTCCTGCGAGGCGAACGCGGTGCCGTAAATGCGCTGCATCTGCTCGCGCTCGGAATCACCCTTCCAGTACGCGCCCGACAGCGCCAAAAGCTTGAACGCCTTGAGTTTGCCGGTATGGCCAACGTGCGGGCCGAGGCAGAAGTCGATGAACGACGAACCGTCGATATAATAAACGCTGGCGGTGTCCGAGACCTTGTCGGCGATCAGTTCGCACTTGAGCGGCTCTTCACGGTCCCCGAAGATGCCGAGGATCTCGGATTTCAAGATCTCGTCGCGGCGGTAAACGAGGTTTCGTTTCGCCATCTCCTTCATCTTCTTTTCGATGACTGCGAGATCGGCTTCGGTCAACGGCCGCGGGGCGATGACGTCGTAATAGAACCCGTAGCGCGGATCTTCCATCAGGGCCGGGCCGACGCCGAGTTTCGTGCCGGGGAAAAGTTCAAGGACGGCCGCCGCAAGCAAATGCGCGGTCGAATGACGCAACACCTCGAGGCCGTCGCGCGTGTCGGTCCGGATCGCCTCAAGCGCAAGAGATTCCCCCGCCGGAACCAATTGCTTCGACAGGTCGACCTCTTCGCCGTTCACCTTGGCCGCGATCGTATTTTTCAAAACGTCGCGGTCGAACGCTTTGATCGCGTCCAAAACGGAAACCGGCTCGGAAAATTCCTTAACTATTTCGCCAAATGTTACTTGCATACCTTAGTCAATTGTTTTGAGTACCGGCTTTAGCCGACCCACGCGCCACGGATCGCCGGCTCAAGCCGGTACTCCGAACGATCAACAATTAACCAACTACTACTAAACAGATTTGATCCGATAAGAGCGACTTTGCCGGGCATTCATCGAATGCCGAATACGCGTCATTAGAAACGCGTCGTAGTAGTTCGTCCGAAAATGGCAATGTTCTTTGAAAGCATCTTACCGAAAAATAAAAATGGTAGTCAGTAGCAGATTTGAACTGCTGACCCCTACCGTGTCAAGGTAGTGCTCTACCACTGAGCTAACTGACTAAAATTCGCTGTCAAACGCGAATCGATAGAATGCCAAAAAACGGGGTTGAGTGTCAAGTTCATCGAAAGAACCTGAGCCGATTCCTCAATGGAATCGGGGATTTTGGGGTGTTCCGGCGGATTGGTTCGGGTCCGGCGGGCGGGCGGTTAGGGCAGGCGTTCGCCGCGCGGTTTTATTTCCCGTTGCCAGGAACTATTATTGAGAAGAAACGGTCGGCCGATAATCAAGGCGGGAGAAAATGGGTGTTGACGCAATTTCGAAGCATATTTGAACGCTCGTGGGAATTTCTCAGGGTTGCGTGGGATTCGGTCCGCGCCCATCGGTTGCGTTCCTTTTTGACGGTGATCGGAATCGTCATCGGCGTCGCCGTGGTGGCGCTGGTTTCGGCGCTTCTCGACGGGGCGAGCAACTTTATCGTGTCGCAGACGGCGAACTTCGCGCCGGATGTCGTGCGCGTTGAAAAGGCGGCGTTTCAGGATTTCTCGGGCGACGGACAGGCGTTCGTGACCGCTCTTTCGCGCCGTCCGGATATCGGCAATGACGAACTCCAAAAACTCCGGGACCGGCTTTCGTCGACGATCGAGGTCGGGGCACAGGTTGACGCCGGACTTCCGGTCCGCCGCGGCGAGCGAACGCTGAGCGGCATCGCCGTTCAGGGCGTGACCCCGAACATCACTTCGTTGACGACGGTCAAAGTCGCGCGCGGTCGGGAGTTTACCTCAATTGACGATTACTACCGCTCGAATGTCACGATCATCGGAACCGACATCGCCGACGAACTGTTCCCGACGATGGATCCGATCGGAGCCGAGATCCGCATCGGCCAACTCCCTTATACCGTGATCGGCGTCGCCGAGCCGCGCGGTTCGGTCTTTGGCGCGTCGCAAGACGGTTTCGCCCTCATTCCAATGGGAACATTTTCAAGGGTCTTCGGCGGGCGTTCGCGCTCGCTGGCCATTCTGGCCCGGGCGCGTCCGGAGAGCGGTTTGACGGTCACCGAGACCGAAGATGCGGTGCGCGTCGCGATGCGCATCTTGCGAAAACTGGAATCGAGCAAAGAGGACGATTTCAGCTTGACGACCGCGAAGAGCGTTCAGGCATTTACATCGAGCCTGACAGGATTGGTCGCGACGATCACTTACCCGCTGACGATGATCGCGCTGGTCGTCGGCGGCGTCGTGGTGATGAATATGATGCTCGCGTCGGTAACTGAAAGAACCCGCGAAATCGGCATCAGAATGGCGATCGGGGCGCGCCGGAAAGATATTCTGATCCAATTCTTGTTCGAGGCGACGTTGCTGACGCTTATCGGCGGACTGATCGGCCTGGGATTGGCTTACGTGGTCGTCAAGGCTGCCGCGTTTTTCACCGGATTTCCGGTCGATCTGCCGCTGCGCGCCGTCGCCGGGGCGATCATCCTGTCCTGCCTGGTCGGAATCGTCTTCGGCGTTCTGCCTGCGCGGCGCGCCGCGAGGCTGAATCCGATCGAAGCACTGCGCAGCGAATGAACCCGGGCGGCGCGGAAAAAACAACGTCGGCTGTAACGAAAAGGAATGAACATAAACCGCCAACTTTTCAGAGATACGATCGGGACCGTCGTCGGATCGCTGCGTTCGCACAAACTGCGCGCGGTTCTGACGCTGACCGGCGTGATCATCGGGACGGCAGTCGTTTCGATGGTCGGGGCGATCCTCACGGGGCTTTCGCAGCGGGTGGCCGAAGTGACCGAAAAATCGGCGCCGAATACTATCTGGTTCACCAAGGAAGAGAAGATAGGACCGTCATTCGACCGGCCGACCGCAGAGGAACGGCAACGCAAGGAACTGACATACGAGGACGCGCTTGCCGTTTCCGAACTCCCGACCCCGCTCGGCGTTTCCCCGCAGAAGATACGCGGAAGCTACGGTCCGACGGCCAATCCGCCGAAGATCAACTTCAAGGGCCGTGACGCGTACAACCCGCTGATTCTCGGCGTTTGGGAGAACTTCCCCCAGATCGTCTCGGTTCCGCTTGAAAAGGGCAGGTTCTTCGTCGAACAGGAACGTCGCGCACGGTCGAATGTCGCCGTGATCGGGAACGGCATCGCGCGGCAGTTGTTTGAAGGCGCGGATCCGCTCGAGCAGGAGATCAAGATCGACGGACGGTTGTTTCGGGTCGTCGGCGTTCTCGCGGACCCGGCGGGGCAGGGCGTTATCGGCAGTGATGACATCGATTTGCGCACGGTCTACATTCCGTTCGATACGGCGTTGAAACTCTATCCCGAGATCGAAGGAACGGCGATCGTCGTCCGCGCGGCGCAGGGAAAGACCGATGAGACGACCGACGAGGTTTCGGCGCTGCTTCGCCAACGACGCGGTGTCGCCCCGGGGGCTCCGAACAACTTCGGCGTCAACCGTGCCGAACAGGTCTTCACCATTGTCAACCAGGCGATCGCGGGACTGGCCTTGATCGTCGTACCGATCGCGCTCGCAAGCCTGCTTGTCGGAGGACTGGGCGTGATGAACATAATGCTCGTTTCGGTCACGGAGCGTTCGGCGGAGATCGGCATCCGGCGAGCTTTGGGCGCAAGGAAGAACGATATCCTGCTCCAGTTCTTGATCGAAGCGATGGCGCTCACGGGAATCGGCGGAGTCGCGGGCATTTTGATCGGGCTCGCCTTCGCCTTTCTGATCAGGCTGCTTGTGAGTTTTCCAACCGTTGTTCCGCTTTGGGCGGTTCTTTCCGGATTCCTGACCTCGGTCGCGATCGGACTGATCGCCGGAATCTATCCGGCCGTCCGCGCTGCCAACCTCGATCCGGTGAACGCGATGCGCGGAGAATGAGGGATTGGGGATTTCGGATTTGGGATTTCGGATTGGGGATGGCGGTTTTGGGATGCTTTCCGCAAAGGATCGATCAGTTGAACTCGCTAAAAGCGTTGACGTCCGCTTGGCGGAGCCTCTTTCCCAATCCTGCTCATCCGTTCCATCCGTGTTCATCTGTGGAATGAAAGTCGTTGGTTTTTTCAGCCTCGCGACTGGCGATCCGTTGCGTTCTTGGCGGACTTTGCGCGGGGATCGCACGCAAAATCCGCCAAGATCAATACAAGCGAATCCGAAATCGGGAGGTTTGAAAAACGCCGCGGAGTCTGGCCCTGAACCCGGCAAGCGACGCTGATTTGTTTGAATTCTTGCGGCTTGCCGCCCGGATGTGCGGAAAAGCTTGGCTTTTCCGTTCGGTGTTCCCGGATTCCTGCGGCTGTGCCGCACGCTCGAGATCGGCGGCGCAGCCGCCTCGATCGAGAAGTCGCTCCCGGAAAAGCCAAGCTTTTCCGCACATCCTGGCGGCAAGCCGCTTTGAGCGGCGCAAATCCGAAATCCCAAATCCCAAATCCGAAATCCCGAATCCCGAATCCGAATTCCGAATTCCGAAATCCCAAATCCCAAATCCGAAATTCACTTTCTATAGTTTGGCGCAGCAAATGCGGTGCATCGCGACGGCAACGAGTTTGGCGGTTTGGCCGTTTTGGTCGGATTCGGTGTTCACCTCGGCAAATGTGATCACCTTCGTGTTGACGAGGCCGGCGGCGAATTCGACTAGTCGCAGAAACTCTCCGGCTCGCAATCCGAATGGACTCGGTTGCGTCACTCCTGGTGCCTCCGAGGCCCGAACGGCTTGCATATCAAAGCAGAAAAAGACGTTCATCGTGCGGCTGTGATTGATGAATTCAAGCCGGATCGTCTCTCTGAGCTCGGTGTCCGCGGCCTCCCGCGAACGGAGCATTTCGAGACTGATGAGTTTTGCCTGGAGATCGACAAGGTGCCGGTAATGGATCGGGGACACGAGCTGGGACTGAAACGCGATCTCATACAGGTAAATCGGCAACAGCAGGTCGGCGTTCAGCAAGTCCCGAAATGCCGTCTCATTCGTCTGCTCGGACTTTTCCAAAATATCGAGTCGCGCATCGACGTTGATCGCGAGCCATCGGTCACGCCCGAAGGTCTCCGACATCGCCGCGCCGTTCGGCAATGCGATCCCGCCATCGCCGAGGGTGATCAGGCGTTTTCCGTCCCGCAGTACCTGTCCCGAAACCTCGCGCAGGCATTCATTCGCGGAAGCGCGATCGTTTGCCGCGATGTTGCCGAGATCGAAGATCGAACCGCTTATCCCGAAATTCGAAAGCTTGTAAAAATGCTCGCGGATCGCGTCGGGCGCGGACGTCGTTCCGTCCGAGGCCGGGCAGCCGACGATGACGACATCCGATCCCTCATAGTCCTCGGCTCTATACGACGCCAGCTCCCCGAGGCGGACATCGTGGCGGTCGTGATTTTGAAAAAAAAGCGATGCGTGCGGGCGGGATGTCAATTCGAAGATCTTTTGCATAGTTTGCAATTTCCGGTTCGTTTGAATATAAATATGATATCACAGGGACGCGAAGTGAAGATTATGAACAACGCCGAAAGCCGATTTAATGCCGGATCAATTTGGTCGCACGGTTGGCGTTTGTCAACGGCTTTCTAGAACTTCTCTCCGAACGAGAAATCAGGAATCCGTGGCCGAAATGACTGTTTGGCCACGGATTTTTTTGTCAAATATGCACAGCGATTCGTCATTCTTGATCAAGCTTCCGGCGCGGACGGACGAGGCCTCTCCGGACGATCTTAAAGCCATACTGCTCCGGCTGATGCAGGGCGTCGATCTCACGCGGCGCGAGGCTGGTGGATTGCTCGACGCGCTCTTGTCGGAATCGGCGAACAACTCGCAGATCGCGGCGGCACTTGTCGCCCTCGCTATCAAGGGCGATACGTCGGAGGAACTCGCGGGAATGGCGCAGTCGATGCGGGAGCACGCAACTCGGATCAGTTCGGTTCATGAATCGTTTATCGATACTGCCGGAACCGGGTCGAGCCGCGTTAAGACCTTCAATGTCTCGACCGCCGCCGCGTTCGTCATTGCCGGTGCCGGGTTGCCGGTGGCCAAACACGGCAGCCGCGCGGCGACGTCGAAGTCGGGAAGCGCGGATGTTCTGGCCGCGCTCGGCGTAAACGTTTCGGCCGATCGCGAGACTTCGGAACGGTGCCTGAACGAGATCGGCATTTGTTTTATGTTCGCGCCGCTCTATCACGCGTCGACGGCGCGAGTCGCCGCGGTCCGGCGCGAACTCGGCGTGCACACGACCTTTAATCTGCTCGGCCCGATGACGAATCCCGCCGGCGCTCCGTTTCAGGTGATGGGAGTGTGGCACGAGAACCTCGTGCCAAAGGTCGCTGAGACGCTGCGCGCGCTCGGAACGAAAAAGGCCTGGGTCGTCCACGGCCTTGACGGTTTGGACGAACTCACATTGAACGGAAGGTCACGCGTCGCGGAGGTGACGCCGGAATCGGTCCGCATTTTCGATATTTCGCCCGAAGATTTCGGGATCGGCAGCGTTTCGGGCGACGCCTTGGAATCGCTGCGCGGCGGCGATGCCGAAAGGAACGCGGCCATTATTGAAGGCGTGCTCGATGGATCCGAGATGGGACCGGCGCGATCGCTCGTGTTGCTGAACGCCGGCGCGGCTCTGTTCGTTGCGGGACTGGCTGCGACTTATCAAGAAGCGGCAGAGTCTGCGGCGGAGAGCATTTCGAGCGGTCGGGCGCTCGGTAAGCTTGAGGGGTTGAGGAAGCGGACGAATGCTTGAGCTTTGACGATGCGGGCAGCTTCGGAATAGCTGGGAGCTGAAAGTTGCTAGATGATAGAGCGATGCCCGACGTCATTGGAAATCAGTCGATGGAATTTCTTGATCAAATACTGAAGTTGAAACGCGTCCGCGTCGAGGCGGCGAAGGCCGCTTGCGATCTTGAAGAACTGCGTTCGCTCGCGATGCGCGGGCCGCGCGTGAAACATCGTCTGACCGAAGCGATCGCGCGTGATTCGGTCAACGTCATCGCCGAGATAAAGCGCGCGTCGCCGTCGAAAGGCGTGATCAACGCCGATATCGATGTCGCCGAGACGGCGAGGTCTTACGAGCAGGGAGGCGCCGCGGCGATCTCGGTTTTGACCGAGGAAGATCTCTTTCACGGAAGCCTCGGAGACCTTCGGGCGGCGCGGGCGGCGGTCGGTTTGCCGATCCTTCGCAAGGATTTTGTCTTTGATGAGTTTCAGATCTACGAGGCCGCGGCCGCGGGTGCCGATGCCATCCTTTTGATCGCGGCGATGCTCGACGACGAAACGCTCGCACGGCTTTACCGACTCGCGGACGAAGTATTGGGGATCGACGCGTTGGTCGAGGTCCACACGCGGGAGGAACTCGAACGGATCAAACCGATAAACCCGCGCCTCGTCGGCGTCAACAACCGGGATCTTAAGAGTTTCGCGGTCTCGCTCGACGTGTCGCGCGAGTTGATCAAACACTCGCCGGACGGATCGCTGATGATCACCGAAAGCGGACTTTCGACGCGTTCAGAGATCGAAGAACTGCGCGGTCTCGGTTTTTCCGGTTTTTTGATCGGCGAGACGCTGATGCGGAGCGGTGACGCGGGCGAAATGCTAAAATCCTGGCGATGAACAAACCGCACATCAGATACCGGAATCAGACCCCGAAAGAGCGGCATTGGACGATCCATCTGCTCGCCGGCGTCAAGCTTTTCAAGGGAATTCTGCTGTTTATCGTGGCGGTGAAGCTGCTGACCTTGCTCGATCGAAACGTCGGCGAGTGGTTCGCGGATTTTATCGCCCGGCACCGCATCGATCCGGAAAACAAGTTGGTGCACGGGATCATTGAGAAGGTCGCCGGAATCAATCGGAACAACCTCATCGCGTTCAGCGTCGGTTCGTTTCTCTATTCGGCGCTGCAGGTGACCGAGGGCGTCGGATTGTGGCTTGAGAAGCGGTGGGCCGAGGTCCTGACGGTCATCGCGACGTCGCTGCTGATCCCGCTCGAGATCTACGAGATCTACGAGAAGTTTACTTTCTTACGGGTTGCGGCGCTTGTAGTTAACTTGTTCATCGTCTGGTATTTCGCGACCAGGCTCAAGGACGAAAAGGCGGAGATGAATGACGCTGATTAAGATCTGCGGAATCACGAATCTCGAGGACGCGAGGCTCTCGGTCGAATTCGGGGCCGATGCGCTGGGCTTTAATTTCTATCCGAAGAGTCCACGATTTATCGAACCGGAACGGGCGCGCGAGATAATCGCCCGACTACCGGACGAGGTGCTCAAGATCGGCGTTTTTGTCAACGAAAAGCTCGAACGCGTCGTCGAGGTCGCCGGGATTGCAACACTCGGGGGGATTCAGCTTCACGGCGATGAAACCCCGGATTTCGCCCGGGAGTTGAAATCAAGAACCGGCCTCGAGATCATCAAGGCGTTCGGCGTTTCAGCAGACTTCCAAGTGGAGGATGTTTTGAAGTTCGATGTAGATGCGATCTTGCTCGACGCGTACAATCCCAGCGAACGCGGCGGCACGGGCGAAGTCTTCGATTGGGAAATCGCCCGGAATGTTCGCGTAAGGTGTCCGAAGTTGTATCTCGCCGGAGGGCTCGGCCCCGGAAACGTTGCGGACGCCATAAAGAAAGTCGTGCCGTATGCGGTCGACGCGTGCAGTCGGCTCGAACTTCGGCGGGGAATCAAGGATGCGAGGCTCGTCAAGGAGTTCTGCGGAGAAGTGGATAAATGAAAGTTTTTGAACCGAACGAACGCGGCTATTGGGGCGATTTCGGCGGACGGTTTGTCCCCGAGACGCTGATGTCGCCGCTTGAGGAACTGACCGAGGCGTATTTCGCGGTCCGTGACGATGATGTTTTTCAGTCGGAGTTCGCACGTTTGCTGAAGGACTTTTCAGGGCGTCCGACGCCGCTGTTTCACGCAAAGCGCTTGTCAGACACGCTCGGCGGCGCGCAGATCTATCTGAAACGCGAGGACCTCGGCCATACCGGCTCGCACAAGATCAACAACGCGATCGGACAGGTTTTGCTTGCCCGGCGGATGGGCAAGAAACGCGTCATCGCGGAGACCGGTGCCGGTCAGCACGGCGTCGCGACGGCGACGGTTTGTGCGCTCTTCGGCCTGGAATGCGTCGTTTATATGGGGACCGAGGATATGCGACGCCAGGAGCTCAATGTCTTCCGGATGCAGCTTCTTGGAGCAGAAGTGCGCGGTGTGGATTCGGGGTCGCGGACCTTGAAGGACGCGATCAACGAAGCGCTTCGCGATTGGGTGACGAACGTCGAAACGACCTATTACCTGCTCGGTTCCGCGCTCGGGCCGCATCCTTATCCGTTGATGGTCCGCGATTTCCAGTCGGTCATCGGCCGCGAAGCGCGCGAGCAGATTTTCGAACAAACGGGAAGTCTGCCGGATATGCTGATCGCCTGCGTCGGCGGCGGATCGAACTCGATCGGTCTGTTTCATCCGTTTCTGCGCGACGATTCGGTTCGAATGATCGGCGTCGAGGCGGGCGGGCGCGGATCGGGTCTCGGCGATCATGCGGCACGCTTTATGGACGGCGGTCGCGTCGGCGTGCTGCAGGGGACGAAGAGTTACCTTTTGCAGGACCCGAACGGGCAGATCGCCCTGACGCATTCGGTCTCTGCGGGTTTGGACTACGCCTCGATCGGACCGGAACACGCTTTTTTGCACGATCTGGGACGCGTCGAATACGTTTCGGCATCGGACGAAGAGGCGCTTGGGGCGTTCGGCGTGTTGTCGAAGACTGAGGGCATCATTCCGGCGCTTGAGAGCTCGCATGCGATCGCCCACGTGCTCAAGATCGCGCCCACGATGTCGCCGGCGCAATCGATGATCGTAAATCTTTCGGGTCGCGGCGACAAAGATGTCAGTCAGGTCAGGGGGATGGTTGATTTGTGATCACGCAGGGTGAAGAGTGAAGAGTGCAGAGTGCAGAGTGCAGGGTTGCAAGTTTGAGGTTGAACGTTTGACGTTCGGGGATCGGGGCTCGAAGCTAATAGCTCGCAAGAGCGTTATCTATGTCCTATCGAATCAAATCGGAATTTGAGAAGCTTGCCGTGGAAAGCCGCGGCGGTTTCATACCGTTTATCGTCGCCGGCGATCCGGATCTTTCGACTTCGAAACGACTGATCATGGAACTCGGAAAGCGCGGCGCGAACGTCATCGAACTTGGAGTGCCTTTTTCGGACCCCGTCGCCGACGGCGTGACGATTCAGGCGGCCTCGGAACGCGCGTTGAAGAATTCGATAACGGTCGAAGCAATCCTGCGGACGGTTGCCGAAGCACGCGCGGAAGGTCTTGAAACGCCTTTGATCCTTTTCAGTTACTTCAATCCGATACTCCAGTTCGGACTTGAACGATTTGCGGACGAAGCGCTGAGATCGGGTATCGACGGGCTTCTTGTTACCGATCTCGTCCCGGAAGAGGCGGCCCAGTTCCGTTCTATACTCGACGCGCGCGGGCTTTCGTTGATCATGCTGGCGGCGCCGACGTCGAGCGACGAACGGCTCAAGAAGATCTGCGACGCGGCAAGCGGTTTTGTATATGCGGTTTCGCGCGCCGGCGTAACGGGAACACGGGACTCACTCAGCGGCGACGCTGAAAGTCTGGTCCGACGGCTTCGGAAATTCACCGATCTGCCGATCGCCGTCGGATTCGGAATTTCCACCGCGAAACAGGTGGAAGAAACGTGGAAGTACGCCGATGCCGCCGTGGTCGGTTCGGCGATCGTCGCCGAGATCGGACGAGATCAGGGCGACGATCTGGTCGGCAACATCGGGGAGTTTGTCACGAGACTCTTGCCGTAGATCGGTTCGATTGTTAGCCCGCGAAATACGCGAAAAACGGGCAAAACATACTGTGTTGCTTCAGTCTCGCAGAATTTCTTCAGTGCCGACGTCGTTCGGTTCCATTTTCGCGTTTTTCGCGTGTTTAGCGGGCAGAATCAGCCCGGATCCACGGGAGTTTGCGGGCAAAGTTCAGCGCCTGAGCATTCGATACGCGAAGAATCCCATCAGAGCGATCGCGGCGATCATTACGGGCCAGAGCCAGACCGGGCTCGACATCCACGGTTTTGAGACCGGCGCGGCATCGCCGCTTGTCTCTTCGTCGCCGAGTTTCAGATCTGCCACTGCCGCCGGAATCTTGTCCCCGAAGTTGGCGATGTCATACTGCGGTTTCGGCGTGTCTGGTTTCGAGTAGATCAGGAAATACTGCGCCTTCTCCGGAAATTGAGCGACGAGTTCATATGGCGTGCCGGAAATCTCGAAAGAATCGAAGTTGAGCGGCGGACTGTCCTGATTGCTCACGGTAATTCGCAGTTTGTCGGCAGCGAAAACCGGGAAGCGGAAGCCCTCCGGATCGAATGAAGAGAAGATGTCTGCGGCGCCGCGTTTGTATACCGGTTCATTGTTGGCGCTCTTGCCGGCGACGTACTCGATCGAGATCGGCCGGTAGAAATCGATTTGATCCTTGACGCGCACTTTGAGCTTATTCAGAGGGACACGGTCGGCGAGTTCGACGTCGATCACCGAGAGCCGATAGGACTTGTCCTCGGAAACCTTGAACGACTTGACGGGATAAACGCGTACTGCCGAAGCGTCGGAACGGCGTTCGATCAGCGATGCGCGTTCGAATTTCGGGTCTTCGCGGGTCGGAATGAAAAGGCGCAGATACTTGAATTTGGCCTCCGGAAACCGGAGCGTCGTGAATGAATAGCTCGTAAACTTGTTCTTGAACGCGACGATCCGGTAATCGTCGAGTATCTTCATCCATTCCTTTTGGTCGCTGCTCCCTTCGAGCCGGACCCGCCAGTCAAAGTTCTCCATTGAAAACGTGAGATCGATCAGATTCAGCGGTTCGGCGGTCGGAACCTCAAACGTGACGAAGCGGCCGCCGTCGCCGGCGACTTGGTTCAGGATCTTGAATTCGAGGGCTTTTTCCGAGGATTCCGACACCTGCCGAAGAATGTAGGGAACTTCGAATCGTTCCCCGTTCGGGCGGACGCCGGCGATCCGCAGATCTGTCAGCGATCCGGAAACCTTCGCGTAGATCTGATCCGGCAGAATGATCCGCGCCCAACCGGTCGGCGCATCCTTGATCTCGCGCCGGAGCGCGAAGTTGTCGATCTCGGCAAGAGCCAGGATCGCGGTAAGCAACATCAACAAAATAAACAGTTTACGATTCATTGGTTTTGAAGATAACGTCTTGGAACCGATTGTAAAGATAGGCGACGATCAGAAGCAGTACGCCGAGCGAAACGAAAACGATCGTTTTCGAGATCGTTCCGAGGTCGGCGAGATCGTAGAAGAAGAGTTTCGCCAGCGTCAGCGCAAAAAGCAAAAGCGCGCCGATCCGCAAGTGTTTTTGCGAACCCCCGATCCCGAGCAGGATCAGAAACAGCGCGTAAACTCCCCAGAGTATGCTGAGCCCGAGTTTCTCGCTGTCTCGGATGCCGAAGATGTCGGTCAGATTCAGCAGTTCGCTGCTCAGGCAGGCAAGCACGACGACGTGCAGCAACGCGTTAAATCCGATCTTTCTGGCCGCGTCCGGAAGTATCGAAAGTTCCTTGTCGCGGACAAGCGACGCGAGCGCGGTGAGCAGCAGCGCGACAAACGCATAAGAAACGTAGCGAACGACGATGTTGCCCGATCCAACCGCGAAGCCGAGTTCCGCCGGTCTCAGGTATGCATCGCGAAGCTCGGTCAGGATCGCGAATCCGGCCGTCAGGAACACCAGAAAGAACAGGCCCGAAAACATGACGCCGGCAAATGCCGCCGCACGGCTCCGAAAATACCTGCCGTTGACGAACAGTGCGAGCGCGATGAAGAGCATCGAATAATCGATCTGCGTGATCGCGTTCCAGTATTCGATCGAGGAATCGGTTGACAGGTATTGATACCCGTCGAGCGCCGTTTGTGCGCGCCGTCCGTTCCAGTAATTCCCGATCTCGATCCGGAAGCAGTTGTAGAGCACGAATGTCACCAGGCCGCCTGCGGCAAGGCGAAAGGCCTTCGCCAGGGCGTTCGGCAGAACCGAATCATCCGGATTTTCGCGGTCGATCCACAAGATCAGCGCTCCGCCCGCAACATACAGGATATTCGTCAGGAAACCGACGTTGAGCAACGGACTGATCGCAACCGCTTTGATGAAACCGAAAAGATCGCTTGTCTTGGCCCAATCGGTGAAAAGGCTGAGCGTTCCGAAAAGCATCAGCGGATACGAGAACCATTCATACAGCGGAACGCGTTTGATCCGCCCGATACCGAATAGCACCACGGCTTCGGCGATCCAGACGAGAGTGATCCATTCGCCTTTTAGTTGAACAGGGACGGCAATCGTCAGAAACGTTATGACGAGCCCGATAACGAGGTTGACGACCGATGGCGTCGTCGCGGCAAAGCGGAAGATCGCGACCGCGACGGCGAAATGGACCGCCGCATTGGCGAGCGTAAAGAGTCCGAGATAGTCTTTGAAAAGATCGTCTCCGGCGAGCGTCGCGTAGCCGAGCCCGAAGAAGATAAACGAGTTCGCAAGAACCAGCGCGACGTTCTCTGGGCCGAACGGCTCGTGCGCGACTAGTTTCCAGGCGATGAACGTCGCGTAGAAGATCGCGAAGAACCCGGCGGAGAATCCGAGCGCGATTTCGAAATGCTCGCTCTGGACAAAGCTCCCGGTGAACCAGACATTAAAGATCAGCCAACTAATGATAAACGAAGAATAGAAAAGCGAGCGCCAGTAACGAGCGATGGAAACCGCAAGTATTCCGACGTTGATGACGCACATATACGAGAACAGAACGGCAACCCGGCCCTCGTTTTGGCTCAGTAAGAAGGGAACTGCGTAGGCGCCTACCAATCCGATGTGAGCGATTACCACGCGTTCGTAACGAATCGCGGCAAGAACCGTAAACACCGTAAACAGAACCATTAAGGCGAAGGCGAACGACTGCGGAACGAGATCGTAAAAGGCATACGCGGCGTAGGTTACGAAATAGAAGATCGCCATCGATCCGCTGAGCGTGACGGCGCTGAATCTCGACATCTTCTCGCGGAGCCGGAACGCCGGGATCAAGAGCCCGATGCCGATCAGATAACCGAAAACGATGCGCATCACGGGCGTGATCCAGCCTTTGTCGATCGCGTATTTGGCGCCGATCGCGACGCCGATCACCGTGATCACGGCGCCGACCATCGCGATCAGATTTTCGCCGATGAATTTTTCGAGATTTGAGGAACCCGTTGGAGTATCGGGTTCCGAATGATCCTGAAGCGGGGCCGGAACCGATTCATCGGAGGGCGCGGCGCGGCGCGGTCCGGTCGGTGTCGGAAAATATACTGAACGCTGATCGGCGGCGGGCGCGGCGTCCGGTTCGGCCGGAGTCTCAACGGATGCCAACAGTCTCCGGATCTCGGTCATTTCGCGCGCGAAATAATCCTGATACCTAGCGAGATCCTCGATCCTCTTTCGAAGTTCGGCGAGCCGTTTTTCCGTTTCCTGCATCGGCCTTTCCCCCAATCTTGGAATTCGGTAACTAAATGCTTTTCTGTCATAACTTTATACGGAATGACGGAATCCGTAAAGGAGTTGTTCCCGGTTGGTCGGGCTGGAGCGCAAGCGTCCCCGCTTGCAATGAGCGCGGAGCGCGAACGGCGCCGGGTAAAAGAATGCGGTGAATTCAAAGGCTTTACGGCGTTCAGTCCCGTTGCTAAAGCGGCCGCTTGCGCTCCCGTGCGCGGAGACAAACACTGGATTGTCAGATCACTTCCGCTTCCCAAGCAGGAATTCCAACGGGATCTCGAGCCGTTTCGCCCAGCTTTTTTCGCTGTGATCATCGCCCTCGAACTTCTTTGTGACCCAATTCCGGTCGGAAAACCCGTTTGACCGCATCAAGTCATCGGCTTTCATCTGAAACGGCTCGTACATCGCGTCGAGCGTTTCAGTGCCGTAGTCAAAATAGATCCGGTGCTTTTTCGGCGACGGCAGATGTGTCCGCATATAGTCGACCATTACGCCGTTGCCGGCCGGGAAATGGGTCGAAAGACATCCGGCGCCGCCGAAAACATTCGGATACTCGCTGATCGCGTAAAGCGAGATCAGTCCGCCCATGCTCGATCCCATCACGAACGTATTGCCGCGATCAGGCTTCGTCGGATAGGTCTTGTCGATGAACGGTTTGAGCTCCTCAACAAGAAATCTCAAGTATTTGTCTGAAAACACCGCGGTGATGCCGAACGTCGCGGCTTCCTTTCTTTGATCGGCGGACGCCATTTCAAATGCTTTCTGCGGCATATATTCCTCACGCCGTTTTGGTGTGTTCCAGACGCCGACGATGATCGTGTCACGAACCTTTCCCGCATCCATCAGCCGCGCGAGCGTCTCGTCGGCGTGCCATTCCTGCTTGTTCCACGTCGTCGAAAAGTCGAAGAGCATCTGCCCGTCGTGCATATAGATCACGGCGTACTTCTTTTTCGGAGAAAAGCCGGGCGGAAGCCAGACATCGACGTTGCGCGCATCGACTTGCTTGGATTCGAAACTCTTGTATCGATCGATCTTGCCGGTGATGTTCGGACCGCTCACCGTTTCAGCCGTCTGTGCGGGCGCGAACGCTGAAAAAGCGACAATTATTGATAAGATTGTGATGATTCTCATATTCTTAAGGCACGAAACTTGCGAGAATTATAGCCAATTCGGCGGCATCGCGAAAATTGGGCGCGGCAGACTTGGACATCGAAGCCTACAAAAATCAACAAACGGTGTTGATCGTCATCAACATCGCCGTTTTGGCGGCGCTCTTCGTCGTGCACATCGTCTTTCTTTTCGAGATCGGCACGCCGTCAAAACTGCTGCTTGCGACGCTCGCCGTCCGGTTTGTCCTGTTGATCATCGAACTCGCTTGGATTCAAAGACTTACGTCGGAATCATCGGCGGCGACGCTGCGCGGCTACACGATTTTGGCGATCTGGCTGAATATCGTTTTCGCCTTTACCGCTTCGAGTTTCGGCGGTAGCGCCGACAGCCATTATTCGGTCCTGATGATCATTCCGATCGTTCAGGCGGCGTACAACTTCAGCCTTCCGAAAACGCTCGGCGTCGTGACGGTCGCCGTGGTCCTGACGATGCTCGAGGTCTGGATCTATTTCCAGCGCAAGCCGCCGATCGATTTCGGCGAGTTTTTCGAGGCGGCGACCGTGGCGTTGATATTTTTCGTCGTCGGAATCGTTGTTTGGCTGCTTGTCGGCAACCTGCGCGAGGAGGAGACAAAACTCAAGTCGAGTTTGAGCCAGTTGGAACGGACGCAGGCGAAACTGGTCGCCGAGGAAAAGCTCGCTGCCGTCGGACAGCTTTCGGGGGCCATCGCCCACGAGATCCGCAATCCGGTGGCGATGATCGCGAGCAGTCTCGATTTGGCTTTGAAGCAGCCGGAAGGTTCTCCGTTGCGGGAAGAGATGTTCGATATCGCGACGCAGGAGTCGAAGCGGCTCGAGACACTGACCGGCGATTTTTTGGCGTTTGCGCGAACACGGCCGCCCGAGATCACGGATTCCGGACCCCGGGAGACGATCGAGTATATCGGAGGACTCGTGCGCGCGCGTTTGACGGAACTGGGAATCGATCTTGAACTTGGCGGAGAGGATCACGAACCAATTGGATTCGACACGACCCAGATCCGGCAGGCGATTCTGAACCTGGTCCTGAATGCGGCCGACGCGACCCCGCCGGGCGGCATGATCACCATCGGCTTCGCGCCCCCGGCGACGTTTTTTGTCCAGAATACCGGATCGATGGTGGATCCGAAGATCTCCGACAACTTGTTCGAACCGTTCTTTACGACGAAGCCGAAAGGGACGGGACTCGGTTTGTCGATCGTCAAAAGCGTCGCCCGGGCGCACCGCGGCGACGCGCTGCTCGCGTTGAATATAGATGGAAAGGTCAGATTCGAGATCCGGCTGAACGCTCTAACTGAAGAAAATGGCTAAGATACTGATCGTTGATGATGAAGCCAGCATGCGGCGCATTCTTTCGCTGATACTGACCGAGGACGGCCACGAGATCGTCGAGGCGGACGGTGAAAAGACGGCGCTCTTGCGCCTCGCGGAGGGCGCTCTCGATCTTGTCATCACCGACAAGAAATTGGGAGATGGCGACGGGTTCGAGATACTTGCGGCGTGTCGCGAAGCGGACCAGTCGCTTCCGGTCGTGATGCTGACCGCATTCGGAACGATCGAACTCGCGGTTGAAGCGATGCACCGCGGCGCCTTCGATTTCATCTCGAAACCTTTCGTGGCGGAGGTCGTCAAAGCCGTCGCGCGGCGAGCGACCGAACGGGCTAAGCTCTTTCGCGACAACGAGATCCTCCGCGAAGAAGCGCGCCGATTCGCATTTGCCGACGAGATCCTCGGCGATAGCGCTCCGATCCGTGAACTCAAGGACCTCATCGCCCGGGTGGCGCCGACGAACGCGACGGTCCTCATCACCGGCGAGACGGGAACCGGCAAGGAACTCGTCGCCCGCGCGATCCATCGCGGGAGTTTGCGCAAGGACGAGAACTTCCTCGCCGTGAACTGCGCGGCCGTCGCTGAGCAGCTTCTCGAATCGGAACTTTTCGGACACGAAAAAGGCTCGTTCACGGGCGCCGACCGCGCAAAACAGGGATTGTTCGAGGCGGCGCATCGCGGAACTCTGTTTTTGGATGAGGCGGGCGAAATGTCGCTCGGCCTTCAGGCAAAACTCCTGCGCGTCCTGACCGAGGGCCAGTTGACCCGTGTCGGCGCGACGGTTCCGCGGCACGTCGATGTCCGGATCATCGTCGCGACCCATCGCGACCTGCTCGAACGCGTCAAATCCGGCGAATTCCGCGAGGATCTCTATTACCGTCTGGCGGTCGTCCCCCTCGCCGTCCCGGCGCTGCGCGAACGCCGCGAAGATATTCCCGTTCTGGCGCGCTATCTGCTGCGGATGACCTCGCGCGAACTCAAAGTACCGGAACGCGAGATAAGTCCCGCCGCGCTCGAAAAACTCTGCCGTTACGATTTTCCGGGCAATGTCCGCGAACTCCGCAACCTGATCGAGCGGGCGAACATTCTCGCGGCCGGATCAGAGATCGCAGCCTCCGACTTTTTTCTGGAGGCGGTCCGCGATGCGGTTCCGAGTTCCGAGCCGGTCGATCTTCCCAAGGCCGTGGAAGCTTTCGAGCGGTCGCTGATCGTCGATGCGCTCGACGCCGCCGGCGGGGTGCAGGCAGAAGCGGCCCGTCGGCTCGCAATCTCTCGCAGCGATCTCGCGTACAAGATAAAGAAACACGGGCTCTGACTTGTCAAAAAATTTGTACGCCGATTCGGACTTTTGTCAAAATCTTTTGACAAAGCGCAGAACCGCAATGCCCCTGATATCAATAACCCTCACTAAATCAAGAAAATAACAACTGGAACCGAAGTTGCAACGGTAGCCCGTGTGGACTCGAAAATTTATTGAGGAGAATACCGTTATGAAACTGTTCAGTTTCCTTTCAATCATCGCGATCGCCGTTTTGCCGGTCGCGTTCTTAAACGGATGCGGAGGCGCGCAGGTTACCAACACCGGCGCATATTCGTCGCCGGTTCCGAATGAAGATGCAAAGACGCTGGCGAATCTGCTTGAGGCCTACAACGGCGAAAGCAACGCGAGCGCGAAGTACCTTGAATACGCGAAAAAGGCGGATGCCGAAGGATACGGAAAGGTCGGAAGCCTTTTCCGCGCCGCGTCGCGCGCCGAGGCCATTCATATGAAGAACCACGCCGACGTGATCACGAAAATGGGCGGGACGCCGAAGAACGAGATCAAACTGCCTGAGATCAAGACGACCGAAGAGAACCTGAAAGCGTCGATCGACGGCGAGACATATGAGCGCGACACGATGTACACGGACTTTATGATCGAAGCGCGGCGCGTCGGCAACCGCGAGGCGCTGCGGACCTTCAATTTCGCGAAAATCGCCGAGGGCGAGCACGCAAAACTTTATGCCGACGCGTTGGCGAACCTCGAAAAATGGAAGGGCGACAAGCAAACCTTCTACGTGTGTCCGGTCTGCGGCTTTACCACTCCGGACGCGAATCTGCCGAAATGCCCGGTCGATTTCACGCCGAAGGAGAAATTCGAAAGCATCAGTTGAACTCAGATTATGCTTTAGAGAATTTCTTTCCTGCGAAGCACGCGAAATACACGAAACGTCGTGGAAGTAATCTCTTTAGCGTATTTCGCGGGCTAACAGCTTTCTATTGCGTAATTCGGGTTTAATTTCCCCCACCCAAACACTCGGGGGAATCGTTTTGGGCGCCGGACTGCGAGGGTGATTTCCCGGCGCCCAAAGCGTTAAATACAAGGAGAACAATATGTTACCGCCAATTCCAGCGTGGGATGCGATGCATCCGATCATTGTCCATTTTCCGGTCGCGCTGCTGCTGATCGCGCCGCTGCTGATCGTGCTCGGACTGATCTTTTACGGACAAAATCGCACTTTTATGATCTCGGCCTTTGTGCTGATGCTGCTCGGGACCATCGCGGCAGTTGTCGCGGTCGCGACCGGCAGTGCTGCCGGCGAGCTCGCCGAACGCGTCGCCAATGTCGAATCAGTTCTTGAGAACCACGAGGAACTCGCCGAAACGACCCGCAACATCTTCTTGGCGTTGACGGTCATCTTCGGAGCGATCGTCTTTGTTCCGATGGTTCTCAAGAAAGACTTCGGCCGCAAGGTGACGATCCCGATGACACTCGCCTTTCTGCTGTTCTATGCGGGCGGAGCGGTGGTTTTGATGAACGCGGCGCACGAGGGCGGCCGGCTCGTTCACGAATTCGGCGTCCGGGCGATGGTCGCTTCGACCGCCCAAACGAACGCACCGTCAAAAAAACACGGTGACGATGATGATGATGACTAAGAAAAGGAGAAGAATCGTATGAAAGAAATGATCCTGTTGATCGCGCTTGTTGCGTCTATGGCCGCATGCGGCGGTACGGAAACCAAGAAACCGGAAACGGAGACGAAGACGCCGGTTCCGACGTCAACGCAAACCACAATGCCCGCGGCGAACAATACCAATGTCGCGGCCAACGTCAAAAAGGCCGATGCCGACGACCAGAAGAAACCGACGAATTCGGCGAACACCAAAAGCAAGGATTCGGACGGCGACGATGACGATCGCGGGAAGAACGACAAGGACGACAAGTAGGATACGGGCAGACCGCGGCGAGCCGATGCGCCGCGGTCTGCATTGGTGAATTAAGGAGTTTCGACCAACAGCGAGCCGACCGGGACCGAATTCGGCACGCCATATTGAAACGATCCCCCAAAGATCGACGTCATCCAACTGGATGAAGCCGCGTCATAACCTCCGATCTCCGCAACCGAGTCGCCATTGAAGTCGCCGGCGAAGGGAATCATCGTGGTTGTGCCCGTGATCATTGAGAAGTATGCGCCGTTCGAACTGCGAAGCATATGGAACGTGCGGTTCGGGCTGCGGTAAACGGCGATGTCGTCGGTTCCGTCCCCGTCAAAGTCGGCGGGCAGCAAATGATCGCCGGCGAGACCGAAACGCACGATCGAATATCCGCCGTTCGAATTCAGCACATACCAAATACCGGTTGAAGGCCGGAAAACCGCGAAATCGGTCTTGCCGTCACCGTCGTAATCGGCCGGCACCGGTTTGTCCCCGTCGAGGCCCCAGTGCTGGACCAAAAACTGCTGCGGACCGGTCAGCCAAACATACCAATTTCCGTCCGATGGTCGCCAGACGGCAATGTCGGATTTCATATCGCCGTCAAAATCGCCGACCGAAGGCCGGTCGTTTTGCAGTCCGAATTGCATTACGGAGAACCCGCCGTCGGAACTTCTGTTGACCCACCAGGTCCCTGTCGAGCTTCTGAAAACGGCTTTGTCGGTCCTGCCATCGCCGTCAAAATCGCCGGGCGCGGGAATATCGCCGAAACTTCCGCCGCCCCACGGATCTGCATAACGAAACGGATTGGTTGTGACGGAGGACCGTGAGTTCCAGTTTCCGTCGATCGGATCCCAGGAAGCGAAATCGCTGAATCCGGTTCCGTATAAATCTACGTAGCGTGTTTGGCCGGACGGCGTGCAGGTGTTCTTGAGGAACGTCGTGTTGATCTCGAAGAACGTCTTGCCGGTGAACCCGACCGTCGAACGGCCGTTGCTGGCCACGAGCAGATCCGACTTTCCGTCTTCGTCAAAGTCGTCCGCAAAGACCGCTGCCGAAGCACGATCGAGGACCTCGGCCGTGAAGGAACCGGTTCCGTCGTTGCGCAGCGAATAGCTTCGACCTGAACTCGGAGACACCACTAATACGTCAGTAGAAGCGTTTGCATCGAATTTTCCGGTAAAGACATTCGCGTTGTTGGTCACGAAGTAAGAGTTTGGCGAATAGATCGTCCGGTCGAATGCGTTTGTCCCGTCGAACCGAAGGATGCCGACATATGAGGGCTGATTCAGCATCAAGGTGATAACCTCTGTCTTTCCGTCGCCGTCCAGGTCGGCCGCAGCGAACGGGTTTTCACCAAATCCGTTGTTCAACGCACTGGGAAACGAAGTGAACGTCCCGTTTCCGTTGTTCAGCACGAGGCCGTTTCCGGTGATGAAATCCGTCCAGCCGTCGCCGTTGAAGTCACCGGTCAGAATGAAAAATCCGAAGCCGAGGTCGATCGGGGCCTGAAATGTCCCGTCGCCATTGCCGAAATGGATCCTGTATCCGGTACCGAAGGCGATAACCAGGTCTCCCTTGCCATCGGCGTTGGCGTCGAGCAGGAACTGCATTGTCGTCGAACTGAAGGCTCCTGAAGCATTCGCCACGGCGGTGAAGGTCCCGTCGCCGTTGTTCCGATAGATCTGATGGTCCCGCGCCGGTTGAGCGAAGCGAACCATCACGTCCTTGAGATTGTCGTTGTCAAAATCGCCGACGATCATATGGTCCATTCGCCAGCCCGGACTCGTACCGACCACGATCGGCGTTCCGAAACCGCCCTGCCCGTCGCCGGGAAGAATGAAGAATGCCTGCCGGTTGTTTGAATCGAACGGATCCTCCTGCAGACCCACGATGTCCGCGTGCCCGTCCGAATTCATATCGGCCTTCTCGAAGATCCTTCCGTTCACGGGCGATATCCGCGGTTTCGATCTATTGAAGAACAAACCGCACTGGGAGTAGATCGGGTCGCAAAGTAAAAAGACGATCGAAACGACTGAAACGAGAACAATGGATTTCCGGCGGGCATAAGCAATCATTTGAAACCTCTTTAGTCGGTGCGATGAATAGGGACAGGTGCGTCCAGTATAGGCGGTTCCTCGTTGAGCGTCAAAAAATCACTTGTCGCTGCGTCGCCCCGAAACACGTGAAACAGACGGTGGCCGAGCGATATTCTGAAACGGCCGATATGGCTTCTCCGTGAACTTGTCTTCGGCCGTTATCTGCTCCGTCCTGCGGAGCCGTCAACCTGATCATATTTCAGATCTCTCCCAATTCGACAGCAAGCGGCAATCGTCGATTCTTGTAAGATTCGGGTACGAGTCGGGATTTGGAACCGAATCGAATTCGGATTGATCATTTCCTGCGTTTTTCCGATGATGAAATAGTCGCGAGCGACGATTTTCGCGCCCTAGCGACGATGGGTTAGAATAAGTTCGAATAACATTTACAATTTCGACCCGGATATCTGATGACACGTAAAATCAAAGCGCCGACCGGCGACCAATTATCCTGCAAAAACTGGCTGATCGAAGCGGCCTATCGTATGATCCAGAACAACCTCGATCCAGACGTCGCGTTCGATCCCGACAATCTGATCGTTTACGGCGGCCGCGGCCGCGCGGCAAGAAACTGGGAGAGCTTCGACGCAATCCTCGAATCGCTGCGCAACCTGGAAGAGGACGAGACGCTGCTCGTCCAATCGGGCAAGCCGGTCGCGGTTTTTCGTTCGCACACGGACGCGCCGCGGGTCCTGCTCGCGAACTCGAACATCGTCCCGCACTGGGCGACGCAGGAGCAGTTCGACCAGTACGAGCGCGACGGGCTGATGATGTACGGCCAGATGACCGCCGGTTCGTGGATCTACATCGGCACGCAGGGGATTCTTCAGGGAACTTACGAAACGTTCGGTTCGCTCGCCCGGCTGAACGGCTGGGGGACGCTGGCCGGAAAGTTCGTGCTGACCGCCGGACTTGGCGAAATGGGCGGAGCGCAGGCGCAGGCGATCACCTTCAACGGCGGCGTCGGGCTGCTCGTCGATGTCGATCCGTGGCGCATCGAGCGGCGCTTGCAGCTCGAACAAGTGGATCTCGCGACGGAAAGCCTCGACGAGGCGTTGCAGTGGATCGCGGAGTTTACCGCAAAGCGTGAAGCGAAATCGATCGCGCTGCTCGGGAACGCGGCGGACGTTCATTGGCAGGTTCTGGAGAAGGGAATCGTTCCCGACGTCGTCACCGATCAGACATCGGCGCACGATGTTCTTTACGGTTACATTCCGGTCGGGCTCAGTCTCGATCAGGCCGCGGATCTAAGAAAATCGAATCAGGCCGAATATGAAAAGCGCGCGATGGACTCGATGGCGCGGCACGTCGAGGCGATGCTCGAATATCAGCGGCGCGGGTCGATCGTCTTCGATTACGGAAACAACCTTCGCCAGCGCGCGCTCGACAACGGCGTCGCAAATGCTTTCGATTATCCCGGCTTCGTCCCGGCATACATTCGTCCGCTTTTCTGCGAGGGCAAGGGCCCGTTCCGTTGGGTCGCGCTAAGCGGCGAAAAAGAAGATATTTACAGGACTGACGAGGCGATCATGAATCTCTTTCCGGACGACGATCATCTCGCGCGCTGGCTGACGCTTGCCGGATCCGAAGTTGAGTTTCAAGGACTTCCGGCGCGCATTTGCTGGCTCGGCTACGGCGAGCGTGCGAAGGCCGGTCTGAAACTCAACGAAATGGTCGCGAGCGGCGAACTCAAAGCGCCGATCGTCATCGGTCGCGACCATCTCGATTGCGGCTCGGTCGCGAGTCCGAACCGCGAGACGGAATCGATGAAGGACGGCTCGGACGCGATCGCCGACTGGGTTTATCTGAACGCGATGATCAACGTCGCCGGCGGCGCGACGTGGGTGTCGCTCCACCACGGCGGCGGAGTCGGCATCGGCTATTCGCTCCACGCCGGCCAGGTGATCGTCGCCGACGGCACGCCCGAAGCCGCCCGCCGCATCGAACGCGTCCTCACCACTGACCCCGGAATGGGCGTCATCCGCCACGCTGACGCGGGATATGAGGAAGCGATCGAATTCGCGAGAGAGAACGGCGTGAAGGTGCCGATGGCTTGAATGGAGTGTGACTAGTATCTCCGGTAAGATAGTCTATTTACTAGGTGGTAAAAACATTCGGGATGAATTGGAAAGGATATGAAATGGAAAGAATATGAAATGGAAAGAATATGAAGATGAGGTTCATAAATACTTTCGCTCGAAATATGACGATTGTGACGTTCGAAAAAACGTAAAACTTTACGGTAAGAGATCGCGTACACGGAGGCAAATTGACGTCTTGATTGAGGGCTACGTGGGAGATACCCATATTCGAATCGTCATTGAAGCGCAAGTTTTGGAAGTCTGAAAGTTCGACGGACTTTGTTGATTGGGAAAATGCCGAATCGATCGTTTTGCCGAATCTGAAACCAACGACGACGACGATTTCGCTAAGAATGTCGGAATCAATGCTCAACCAAATCAGACTCGTTGCAAACAAACGCGATGTTCCGTATCAGTCCTTAATAAAAATCTTCCTGAAAGAACGGCTTGATGAAGAATTGAAATTGTCAAAAGTCTGAATACAATTCTCGGCATCATCAAGGACGGACGATCTTGGCACATTGACGCGGCCTAAACGGAACCGTTTTGAGTTTGCAGAAAAGTGAAGATCGGTAAAGTGCCGACAATGAAATAAAACGAAGATGACCAAGCTAAAATTTGATTTGCTGGACGATGAATCAGCGATGGAAACCATCGAAACCGTTGGGAAATTAGCCAATGAAAATAACATTGATTGGGCTTTAGCGGGCGGTTTGGCGGTTATTCTTTACGGAAGCGACCGATTAACGAAGGATGTTGATATTATTGCCTCGAAAAAACTGCCGTTGAAAAGTGAAGGCGCGTTGGTTCAGGGCGGCGAGCGTTACAACATTCGAACCGCAAAAAGTGAAGTCGCGGTTGATTGGATAACGCGAAGCGATGAAGCCAAACGATTCTATCAAGAAGCCCTGAAAGATGCCGTGATGATTCAGGAAACGCCGATACTGACGCCCGAATGGTTGGTAATACTGAAATACATCGCCGGACGCTTCAAGGATCAGGAAGACGGAGTTTTCCTCCTGAGCAAAAAAGGCTTGGTTGATCGCGGCAAGATAAAAGAGATGATCATTGATGTTGGGAGCGTTGAAACATGGGCCGCTTTCAAATCGGGCCTGGAGCGCTGGTATAACCTTGCCGACGGTAAAGCAACAAACGTTAAAGAAGGATATATTGATTCTTGAGCGATCCGGCCGCGAGAATAGACCGTCGCTTCGCGGGCCTTGGTTTTCTAAATTGCCGAATCGCACCACAGATTCGGTGAACCCGGGATCATTTGCTGCTTTTCTCAAAAGGCACTTCGTAAAAAAGGGACTCCATGAATTGACGTTCGTTTCGACGAACGGATCGGAGCGACAAGAAGACCTCGGCCTTAGCCGAATTCTGGGCTAAAGCCATGACACAGTTGAATTTATTTGTATCCGCCAGCTAAAGAAGACGGCAATTCAGAAGACAACTTATTATTGCAATCACTTTGAAAATCACGATGTCGCAGCTTTGAAACAGCCTCTAATGCTTGCGGCAACATGTTGGAGCATTCTCAGCAAGGTAATGAAATAAAAGGCCACAAGCAATGAAAAGATCATCGTACAAGACGCCCGTCATTATCATCATTCTGACATTGATTATCAGTTGTATCGGCGGGTTTTTGATATATCGTTACTTCCTTTACGATTATTTGTTCTATGACCGACCTTCCGAGACCCTTAAAGGACATACAAGGGAAGTATCGTCGATTTCGTACTCGCCCGATGGTCGAACGATTGCGAGCGGCAGTTATGACAAGACAGTGAAGTTGTGGGACGCGGCAACCGGTAATCTAAAACAGACTCTAAGCGGACATGAAGATCACGTCCGGGCGCTCTCGTTTTCGCCTGACGGGCGAACGATCGCGAGCGGCAGCACCGACCGCACCGTTCGGCTTCATGATGCGGAAAGCGGAAAGCTGCTTTACGAAAAGAGATTTGACGGTGAAGTACTATCACTGTCATTTTCACCGGACGGTCAAAAACTGGCGGTGGCAAGCAGTGCCATTCACGTCTTGGATTCGACGAATGGCAATATTCGCTTTTCGATTTCGACCGACGATTACTATGCGCTGTCGATAGCATTTTCGCCAGATGGCAAGACTTTGGCGGGTTCTGTCCGCGAAGAAGTCAAACTTTGGGATGCGGCAAACGGTAATCCCAAACAAACTCTCGGCAAGGCTGCCGACTCCGCCCGGCCAATCGTTTTTTCGCCCGATGGTCAGACACTTGTCGGAAGCAGTTACTCCGGTAAGATTTTTATCTGGGAAGTTGCCGGCGGCAAACTCAAAAACACGTTGATTGCCAATTCTGATAAAGTTCCAATCGCCATATCGCCTGACGGTAAAAATCTTGCCAGCGGCGGGATTCAAGGTTCAAAGGAAACTCTGAGATTTGAAGGAGAAATTGAATTTTGGGACTTGGCTACAGGTAATTTGATTCGCAAATTTGCCAAACAGCGTGCGGGCGTCACTTCATTGTCATTCGCGCCCAACGGTCGGACGCTTGCCTCTGGAAGCACTGACGGATCAATTGGTCTGTGGAATTTGGAATGAAGAGGAAAATTTTCATTCGAATAATCGCCGGGCTTCGAGAAGAGCTGCCCAACCAACTCCTTTACGGGCGCCGTCGGAACGGTTGAGCGGCACCAAGCAGTTGAGAAGCGTTGAAGCTCGCGCCCACAAATGGTGCGCCACCGCCCCCGGGCTTGCGAGACACGGATAGCTGAGATAGTATCGAAAGTTGTGGAAATGCGATAAACAAAAAAAGTAGCGTATCCTTGTTTTGATCAAAAAACACACAGGCTCTTGAGGCCTAAGGAGGATACGCTACGGATGAAAGGATACAACGGAAAGTCGTTTTTTGAA
>JBGSWK010000074.1:0-118682 GCA_041752475.1 Pyrinomonadaceae bacterium
CTTCGTCGCTGTAAGTTACCAACAATCATCGATTTATGTTCGTCTCCTTCGGAGACCGAAGACGAATTCCGATCCACACGTAGCGATTCTCGCTACGCTATGTTGTCCGTCACCTTCGGCGACATTAGGGACTTTTGAGACGTCCTCCTCTGCCTTTCCGGGAGCGTCTACTATCCGCGCGGCTGCGCCGCCAATCGCCGATGTGCGGCATAGCCGCAGGATCGCGGGAACGACGAACATCCGGGCGGCAAGCCGCAAGGACGGCAAATAAATCAGCGTTCCCTGCCGGTTCGGGGCTAAACTCCGCGCGTTTTTCAAACTGCCCTATTTAGTGCGGATGCAGCGGCAGATCAGCAATACGGCGATCATCATCAGCCCGCCGACGCAATCGAGCGCCACATCGTATGGGGACGAGGTTCGCGCTGCATTAAAGCTTTGATTGAATTCATCGAGCGCCGCCGTGAAAAAAATGACCGCGAATGCGACCGCGTACCAATAGCGATTCAAAACCGGCCGCGCGGAACCCCAAAACGCACGTGCCGCCCAGAACGCGAGGATCGCGTATTCGACAAAATGCGCCGACTTTCGGACATAGCCGTGATAAACCGTTATCAAATCCTCCGGCGCATTGGGGAAAAGCCAGATCAGAACCGGCCGGACAAAACGCGACGTGTTCGTCATCGCGCCCTGCGTCGACGATGCGAAAAAGATCACCCCGATCCACAAAATCAATGGCGCGTAACGAAAGACCCGCCCGCGCCAGTCCGGTTGGCCTTCAGCAGATTCCCCGGTCACCGCGGCATATTCTCCAACATTTTGAGCGTCATCGGGATCACGCCGATTCCCGCGAGAAACCCGCCGACGAGCATCAATGCGAGCGGCGCCCAACCCTTTTTATAAACGAAGCAAAAGATCAATCCGCCGATTCCGCTGAAGAGAAAAATGATAATTCCCCACAACGCGCCGCCGTTCTGAAACCCGACGACAATCAGCCAGATCCAACCTATCACCGCGAGCAGACTTCCGAGTCCGACCAAACCGATACCAAGAATCTCCATCTTCACCTCCAGCTTATTTTCTTCGAAAAAAAACAAGCAAAGCATATCTGAAATCCAAAATGACTTCAAACAGCTTTGCTTGCTTTAGTTACGAATAAAATGCCGATTAAGCGGCCGCAGCGGCGCCGGAAACGACTTCGATGATCTCCTTCGTGATGGCCGCCTGACGGATACGGTTCATATTGAGCGTCAGCGTGTCGATCAGTTCGCCGGCGTTTTTCGACGCGCTGTCCATCGCCGTCATCCGCGAACCCTGTTCCGACGCAACGGACTCGATCATCGCACGGTAGATCTGCGTCTCGATCTGCTTTGGCAGAAGTTTGCCCAAGATCTCGGCCGCAGGTTGTTCATAAATGTACTCGGCCTGTGCCGATGCACCTTCGCCTTCGTCCTCGCCGCGCGGGATCGGCAGCAGCTGCTCGACCACCGGCTTTTGCGAAAGAACCGTTCTGAACTCGGTGAAGGCGAGAAAAACCTTGTCGATCGACTCGTCTTCGGTGAAGTGCCTGGCAACGCTATTAGCGATCGCGACGGAGTCCTCGTGCTTCACCGCTCCGCTTCCGGTGAGACCGACGAACTCCTCGACAAAGGTCACGTGACGGCGCTTGAAGAAGTCGCGCGCCTTGCGTCCGACCGGCATCATTTCGGTCTGCTTTCCGTCGTGCTCGCGTAGAAACGCCTGAACGGCCTTGATCAGGTTCGCATTGAAACCGCCGCACAAACCTTTATCAGCGCTCACCACAACGATCAGATACTTCGAATCGCCGCGCTCGTCGAGCAACGGCGACGAGTACTCGTCTCCGATCTTCGCGCTGAGGTTGCCGAGCACCACCGACATTTTCTGGGCAAAGGGACGAGCTGCCGTGACGCGATCCTGCGCGCGCTTGAGCTTCGCCGCCGCGACCATTTTCATGGCTTTGGTGATCTGCTGCGTATTTTTGACCGACTTAATGCGCCGGCGCATATCCAATAAACTAGGCATATTGCAATTGTGGATTTGGGATGGGTGAATTCGGATTGCCCAAGCAAGCGGTCAAATCCGAATTCAGAAATCACAAATCACAAATTTATTTGTTCCAACGTGTCGCTTTGAAGTCTTCGACCGCTTCCGTGAGCAGCGCCTTGAGATCGTCGTCGATCGCTTTCTTGGTGCGCAGCGTTTCGAGGATCGCCGGATGCGAACCTTCGGCGAAAGCGAAGAGTTCCGTTTCAAAGCGCTTCAGATCCTCGACCGCGATGTCGGACGCGAAGCCGTTCGAAACCGTCCAGATGATGAACACCTGTTTTTCGACTTCCATCGGTTGATACTGACCTTGCTTCAGGACCTCGGTCAGGCGTTTGCCCTTTTCGAGTTGATCCTGGGTCGATTTGTCGAGATCCGAGCCGAACTGCGCGAACGCCGCGAGTTCGCGGTACTGCGCAAGGTCGATACGGAGCGTACCGGCGACCTGCTTCATCGCCTTGATCTGTGCCGATCCGCCGACGCGGGAAACCGAGTTTCCGACGTTGATGGCGGGACGAACGCCCGAGTTGAAAAGATCCGATTCAAGGAAGATCTGACCGTCGGTAATGGAGATCACGTTGGTCGGAATGTACGCCGAAATGTCGCCGGCCTGTGTTTCGATGATCGGCAAACTCGTTAAGCTTCCGCCGCCGCGGGCGTCGGACATCTTCGCGGCGCGTTCGAGCAGGCGCGAGTGGAGATAGAAAACGTCTCCCGGATAAGCTTCGCGGCCCGGCGGGCGGCGGAGAAGGAGCGAAATTTCGCGGTATGCCGCGGCCTGTTTCGAAAGATCGTCGTAAACCGTCAGCGCGTGACGGCCGTTGTCGCGGAAATACTCGCCGATGGCGACGCCCGAATACGGCGCGAGAAACTGCATCGCCGCCGGATCCGAGGCGGTCGCCGAAACGACGATCGTGTAATCCATCGCGCCGAAGTCGTTCAGCTTCTGCACGACCTGCGCCACGGTCGACGCTTTCTGACCGATCGCGACATAGATACAGATCACGTCCTTGCCTTTCTGGTTGATGATCGTGTCGATCGCCACGGCCGTCTTTCCGGTCTGGCGGTCGCCGATGATCAATTCGCGCTGTCCGCGGCCGATCGGGACCATCGCGTCGATCGCCTTGAGACCGGTCTGGAGCGGCTCCTTAACCGGTTGGCGATCGATGATTCCGGGCGCGATGCGCTCGACGGGATTGAAAAGATCGGTGACGATCTCGCCCTTGCCGTCGATCGGATTGCCGAGCGCGTCAACGACGCGGCCGATCATCGCGTCGCCGACCGGAACGCTCATAATGCGGCGTGTGCGCTTGACCTCGTCGCCTTCCTTGATCTTCTGAAAATCTCCGAAAAGCACGGTACCGACCTTGTCTTCTTCAAGATTGAGCGCGAGTCCGCGAACTCCGTACGGGAATTCGAGCAGTTCGCCGGCCATGACCTTTTCGAGTCCGTGGATCTCGGCGATACCGTCGCCGACCTTGATCACCGTTCCGACTTCGGCAACGGTCATCGTCGCATCAAAATTCTCGATCTGAGCGCGAATGATTTCGTTAATTTCGTTGGCTTTAATTGCTTCCATATTATTTGTTAATCGTTGATTGCTAACTGTTAATTGTTAATCGGCCAAAACCCGCGGCATCAATTAACCATTAACGATTAACCATTAACCAATTGTTGTTTAAGATTCTCTAATTGCGTTTTGACCGAACTGTCATAAACGGTCGACCCGACCCGCGTGACGACCCCGCCGATGATGTTCGCATCGATAATAAAATTAAGTTTGACCTGTTTTCCGGTCAGTTTCTCGATCGACGAACCGAGCTCCGCGCGTTCGGCGTCCGAAAGGGCGCGCGCCGAGGTTATGTCGGCTCCGACGATCCCGCCGCGCTCGTCAAGGACCGCCGCGAACTTATCGTTGATCTGCCGAAGTTCGGTCAGCCGGCTGTTGCGCAGAAGAATTCGGAGAAAATTCGAGGCCGTCTTCGTCGGCTTCGTCTTCGCGATCAGCGATTCAAGTAAATTCTCTTTGCTCAAATGCGCGATCGTCGGGTTCGAAAAGGCACGATAAAGATCGGCATGTGCGGCGAAGAGTTCTTCCCACGACTTCAACTCGGTCTTGACCGGTTCGGTTTCGCCGGACTTGATGACAACATCCGCCAGCGCCGTCGCGTATCGGCGGGCAATCGTTTCAACACTCATTATTTCAAACCTCCGATCGCGCCGATGCCGGCTTTTACCAGCCTGGAGTCACTTTCGGCGTTAATTCCCGACCTGAGTTTCTCTTCCGCAAGCCGAATTGCCTCTTCAGCCGAGAACCTGCGCAGTTCCGCCCGAACCTGAGCGCTTTTGCGTTCAATTTCGGTCGCTGCCTGATTCTCGAGCCGTTTCGTTTCCTCTTGAGTTTCTTTGGCGATCCGGGTCTTTTCGGCGGCCGCTTCTTCTTTGGCGCGGACAACGACCTCGTCGGCTTCCGCCTCAAGACGGGCAAGTTTCGCTTCGGTCGCCGTTAACTCCGCGAGGGCAGCCTGCTTCTGCTCTTCCGCCCTGATCAGTTCGGCGCGGATGGTTCCCCTTTTCGCCTTAAACGCTTCGCTGAGCGGCTTTTTGAGAAGGTAAACCATGACCGCGATGAAGATACCGAGGTTCAAGAACTTCCAGGCTTCAAAGCCGGGATAATTCAGATACGGCTCGATCTTGCTCCACCAGCCTTCTCCGCCGCCTCCGGCGAGTATCAGTAAACTATTAATAAATGCCAACATATAAACGTTAACTCCGGGCTATGCTTTGAGAATGTTCGCGCTGATGCTGTCGGCCAGCTTTTCGGCTTCGGTCTTGATCGTTGCCCGGGCGTCGGCGGTTTGTTGTTCCAGTTCCGCCGTTTCTTTGGCGAAGGACTCGGCTACAGACGCTTTGACCGCGACGACCTTCTCGTCTTTTTTCTTTAGAGCTTTCGTGCGTTCCTTTTCAATGATCTCGTAGCCTTTCGTCCGCGCATCGCGCATCGCGAGGTCATATTTCTCACGCTTCGATTCAACGTCGCGCATTATTTCCTCGGCCTCGACCGAGCGCCCGCCTTTGTTCTTCTCACGCGTCTCGATGATCCGGTTGACCGGACGGAAAAACGTCCGGTTCAGCACCCAGATCATTACGAGAATCAGCGCAACGTGAATCAGCAATGTGCCGTCCGGCACAAGTTGGATGGAACTTCCCTCAG
This sequence comes from Pyrinomonadaceae bacterium, assembly GCA_041752475.1. GTDB lineage: Bacteria > Acidobacteriota > Blastocatellia > Pyrinomonadales > Pyrinomonadaceae > JAFDVJ01. Next base: position 5,276 of record JBGSWK010000074.1, read on the forward strand.
CAAAGGCTAGCAAAAACATATCTAAAGTTAATTGTTAAAAGCTTCTCAGTAATAACCGGACCAAAAAGCGGTCCCAATTCAAAAGAGAAAGAATAACACGCGCGAAATTTGACGGTCAAGCAAGCGGACCGCCACGCGCGGCCGAAAAAACGGCTTGACAGAAAGCGCGCCGAAACCGTAGTTTTGTTATCTCAGAACTTCACATGCGGAGACGCATCCTGTCCGGTGATGGGCGCGGTCTTCAAAACCGTCTGTGAGCGTGTGAGAGCACGCTTGGGTGGGTTCGACTCCCACACGTCTCCGCCAAACCGATTTTGGATTTGTGATTGCGGATTGCCGACCCACTCGGCATTCTTGCGAAAACGCCGCATTCCCTCTTTTCAAAATACGAACTCGACCACAACAAAAACGATTTGGGATTTCCGTTTGCCTCATTACTTCACGTCCGGTCGGCAAATCGATAATTTTCGCCAAATCGAAACATCAACACTCAAAATCATGGAGATACGAAAATGACCCCAAACGAAATGAAACTTCGCACAAAGAAGTTTGCCCTGCGTGCTATCAATCTTGTTGAAAACTTACCTGCAACAATGCCCGCCAGCGTCATTGGACGGCAACTCGTTCGAAGTGCGACTTCAGTGGGCGCCAACTACCGGGCAGTTTGCCGTGCCAAGTCAAGTGCCGACTTCATACATAAACTCGCGATCGTCGAAGAAGAAGCCGATGAATCGGGATACTGGCTTGAACTGATCGCAGAATCCGGCGTTGTTCCGTTTAACCGACTCACCGCACTGCTCGACGAAGCAAACGAAATCGTCGCAATCGTCGTCGCGGCGTCGATAACCACCAAAACGCGCCGAAATCCGAAATCACAAATCACAAATCACAAATGACCTATGAAAAACTGGATCTCACTCAATATGACTCCCGGCGTCGGGCCGCGGGCGGCTACTAAACTTTTAGAAACATTCGGTTCGGCCGACGGCGTCTTTCACGCGACGCGGCGCGAACTGGAAGCCCTCAGAATGCGGGCCGAAACGGTTGAAAGCATTCTCAAACGCGAGTTCCACGAGCGCGCCGCGACCGAGATCGAGCGTGTACGCGAAATCGGCGGCGACATCCTTTTGCTCGATGACGGCGCGTACCCGTTTCTACTTCGCGAGATCGCCGACCCGCCGGTCGTCCTCTACGTGCGCGGCGAATGGCAGGCGTGTTTCGAGCAGCCGGCGATTGCCGTTATCGGTTCGCGGCGCTGCTCGACCTACGGCGAGAACGCCGCCGAAATGCTCGCGCGCGATTTGGCCGAGCGCGAGATCTGCGTCGTTTCAGGACTCGCCCGCGGCATCGACTCGGCAGCGCATCGCGGCGCGGTCAACGCAAAAGGCCGGACGATCGGCGTGCTCGGAACTGGCATCGACCGCGTTTATCCGAAGGAGAATGCAAAACTGGCCGCGCGGATACTCGATTCCGGCGGCGCGATCGTGACGCAGTTTCCGCTCGAAACTCCGCCGCTCGGCGAAAATTTCCCGTACCGCAACCGGATCATTTCGGGGCTCAGTCTCGGAGTTTTGCTCGTCGAAGCGACCGACCGCAGCGGTTCGCTGATCACAGCGCGGCTGGCATCCGAGCAGAATCGCGAAGTCCTGGCCGTTCCCGGAAACATCACATCGCGCAACTCGATCGGGACGAACTACCTGATCAAGTCCGGAGCCAAACTCGTCCAGCAATGGCAGGACGTGGTTTGCGAACTCCCGACCGAGATATCCTCGCGGATCCTGCCGCCAAAACTTGACGATTCGCCGCCGGCTCTTCCGAAGCAACCCGGTCTGGCCCCGTCGGGACTCACCGAAGCGGAACGCCGGGTCTGGCACTTGTTGCGTTCCGACGAGGCACTGCATTTCGACGAACTGCTCGCAAAATCGGGGATGGGTTTCGGTGAGCTCAACTCGATCCTCGTCGGACTGGATCTGAGGGACGTGATCCGCGTGTTGCCGGGGAATCACTTCGCGAGGAAGACTTGAAACGTGGCGTCACGCTCGGCGTCTTTGCCGAAATGAAACAACTCCATGCAAGTGAACCGGATTTGGCGGATGCCATAGACTCCGTCAAAATGCTCCGTCATAATTGACGATATGGATGAAACCCGTTTGATTCAAATCACCCGCCAATCGGCGATCGCCGAGACCGATTTCTACCCCGCGATCAGTCGCATGTACGAGCGGATGTGGGAGCAGCTATTGCCGGCTCAGATCCTTACGGACGGATTATCGGCGCGCCGTTCCCGCAGTTTTATAACTCCCGAAGACGCGCAGGTTCCGGACTGCCAAACGTGCGGGGCCTGCTGCATCGCTATGCTGTGCGTCGGAGTCAGACCGGACGAGAAAGTTGCGGACGACGATTACTGGAATATCACCGTGGCCACCGATGCCGGGGATATGACCGTCGATCGTTTTATGCGCCGCTCTTCGGAGACGTTTATGTGCTCAGCGCTCGAGATCGAAGACGGCGAGCGGGCGGTCTGCCGGATCTACGCTGACCGTCCGCGGATTTGCCGCGATTTCGAAGCGGGCAGCGACAAATGCCACGCCCTCCGTCGCGCATTCGGCTACGAGCCTTTTCTTACGCTCGACGAGATGTCCGAGGCACTTGCTAAGCTCGAGCGGCGAAACGCCGCAAAGGGTGCCGGGGCCGACACGATCAGGTTCGTCCGCTTCATCGAAACCGGCGATGGGGACTTTGAGATTATGGCAACCATGAGAAGCGGAAGGACGGAATCGATCGCACGATTTGACCCGATCGACGAAGTCCTGATGCAATTTGAGTTCGACGGACTGACAATTGCCCAAGCCGAAGCGACGTTCGCGGCCCGCCGGACGACTTGCAATTAGAAGCATCGGGGCGGTCGCGATCCCAGTCTTCGCTGCGCGGGTGTGTGATCCGTAGTTTCGCAACGGCAGGTCGGAAGACTTGCCTCCGGCGATAATCAAAGCCTTTATCCGGAACGATTAGGCTGTCCGGGAAGCCCGCACGGGAGGCTTGTCCTCGCACGCGCGCGAGGCTTGGTCCGCGTTTTGGTCAATTGAGTTTGGACGGATTGACACGAATGTAATTTCGGTGTTAGAAGTCAGATGTCAGCGCAAATTTCTGCGTCTGACTTATTTTTTTTACAAATGGCAAAGAATCTAGTCATCGTCGAATCGCCCGCAAAGGCGAAAACAATTAATAAGTATCTTGGGAGCGACTACAAGGTTCTCGCGTCGATCGGTCACATCAAGGACCTGCCGACGAAAGAACTCGGCGTCGATATCGAGAACAACTTCGAGCCGTTTTACGAGGTCATTCCGGACATCAAGAAACGGAACAACAAAAAGACGGTGGCCGAACTGAAAAAGGCGGCCAAGGAATCGGAGGCGATCTTCCTTGCGGCCGACCCCGACCGCGAGGGCGAGGCGATCTGTCAGCATCTGGCCGAAGAGATCGTACCGAAAAAGCCCGTCAAGCCCGTTTTCCGCGTGATGTTCAACGAGATCACGAAGAAGGCGGTCCAGGAAGCGTTCAACCATCCGAAGGAAGTCAATCAGAATCTCGTCGACGCCCAGCAGGCGCGCCGAATCCTGGACCGGCTGGTCGGTTACAAGGTTTCGCCGATCCTCTGGAAGACGATCGGCGGAAAGCTATCGGCCGGGCGCGTGCAGACCGTCGCCGTGCGGCTCGTCGTCGAGCGCGAACGCGAGATCGAGAGCTTCGTTCAGACCGAGTATTGGACGATCATCGCCAATCTGAGCGCAAAGCTCCCGCCGAAATTCGACTCGAAGCTATATAAGATCGAAGACCTGACCGTTAAGACGAGCGGCTTTGATCAGGATCTCAAGAAGACCGAAACGCATATCAAAGACGGCGCGACGGCAAGATCGATCGTCGAAGAGGCCGAGCAGCAGACGTTCGTCGTCGAATCGGTTGCGACGAAAGAACGTAAGCGGAACGCCACGCCGCCGTTCATCACTTCGAAGCTTCAACAGGAAGCGTCGAGAAAGTTCAGTTTCCCGGTCAAGAAGACGATGTCGGTCGCGCAGAGGCTGTACGAAGGCATCGAACTCGGAGCGGAAGGCGCCGTCGGTTTGATCACCTACATGCGTACCGATTCGACCCGCGTTTCGGATACCGCGCTCGGCGAGGTCCGCGATTTCATCGGCTCAGAATATGGCGATCGCTATCTTCCGGCGAAGCCGACGATGTATAAGACGAAAGGCGGCGCGCAGGACGCTCACGAAGCGATCCGCCCGACGGACGTGAAGCATACGCCGGAAAGCATCAAACAATACTTGTCCCCAGACGAATACAAGCTCTACAGGCTCATCTGGCAGCGCTTCGTCGCTTCGCAGATGATGCCCGCCCTCTTCGATCAAACGACCATCGACATTCGCGCCGGACGCTTTCTTTTCCGGTCGACGGGTTCGGTCCAGAAGTTTGACGGATTTCTCAAGGTTTATCAGGAAGGACGCGACGAAAAACCGGCCGACGGTGATGACGACGATGAAGAACGCAATCTTCCGCTCGTCGAAAAGGGCGAAACTCTGAAGCTCAACTCGATCGACGGCGAGGAACATCACACCGAACCGCCGCCGCGCTACACCGAAGCGACACTCGTCAAGGCGCTGGAAGAGAAAGGGATCGGACGCCCGTCGACCTACGCGTCGATCATGACGACCATTCAGGATCGCGAATACGTCGAAAAACTCGAAGGACGATTCCGCCCGACGCCGCTCGGAACGACCGTCAACGATCTGCTCATCGCGAGTTTCGAGGAACTTTTCAACGAAGCCTACACGGCGCGGATGGAGGGCCAGCTCGACGAGATCGAAGAGGGCAAGCTCAACTGGCGCGACGCGATGCGCGGATTTTACGATAAGTTCGCGGTCGATCTGAAATCGGCCGAAGAGAGCATCAAGAACAAGAAAAAGGCGTCGATCCCGACCGAGCACATCTGCGACAAGTGCGGCTCGCAAATGGTCATCAAATTCGGGCGCTTCGGTCAGTTTCTAGCCTGCGCGAATTATCCGGAATGCAAAACTACGCGTGAAGTTTCAAGCGTCAAGCCGAAGTCGGAAACAGACGGCGACAAGGCCGAGGGCGGGGCCGAGAGTCCCGAAGTTCCGGTTTGCGAACTTTGCGGACGCGAAATGGCGCTTAAGAAAGGGCGGTTCGGCGCGTTTTACGGCTGCACGGGTTATCCGGACTGCAAAAACATCCGCAAGATCGCGAAGGGCGATATGAAACCCGTGGCTCCGCCGGTCGAACTCGACGAGATCTGTCCGCAGGACGGGGCGAATCTTGTTCGACGACAAGGGCGGTTCGGCGAGTTCGTATCTTGTTCGAATTATCCGAAATGCGATTACGTAAAACGCGAGACCGTTGGCGTGGCGTGCCCGAAATGTACGAAGGGCGAGATTACGGTCAAGAAATCGCGGCGCGGAAAGTCGTTTTACGGGTGCTCGAATTACCCGAAATGCGACGCCGTCTTTTGGGACAAACCGGTCGCTGTTCCGTGCCCGCAATGCAACACTCCGTTTCTGCTCGATAAGACTCGAAAGGACGGAACGACGCGCTATTGCCAAAACGAAGGGTGCGATTATAAAATTGCGGTTGCCGACGGAAATGCAGCGGGCGAAACCAAGAGCGATGCGTCCGTCAAAGCGAATTAATCAAGGGCACAATTCGGCACGGTGCGGGTAACGTGTTACGCTTCGTCAGAACGCTATTTGCGAATGTTGATTTGTTTCTCTGCGCAACGCGTCGTTTGCCGGAGAGTTCCACAGGATGAACGAGAATATTCAGTTTCTTCAAGCCTTTCTGAAAAACCCGCTAAAGGTCGGCTCGATCGCGCCGTCCTCGCCGGAGCTCGCGGTGGCGATGATCGAAGGGATGAAACCGAAGAAAGACAACATCGTTCTCGAACTCGGAGTCGGAACCGGCGCGATCACCAAGTTTCTCCAGGAAGTCATAATGGATGACGAGTCGTATCTCGGCATCGAACTCGACCGCGATCTGGTCCGCTCACTCAGACTGAAATACCAGGATTTGAATATCGTTTGCGGAAACGCCTGCGAAACCGTTTCGATCCATCGAAAGTCGGGGCTCGGAAAGGTCGGGTTCGTAATCTGTTGCCTGCCGTTCGTGTCGCTGCCGAACGAGGTCGGTGAAAAGATCCTCAGCGAGATCGACGTCCTGATGCAGGCCGGTTGCACTTTCCGAACCTTCCAGTACGCTCACGGCTACTATATGCCCTCGGCCATCAAACTCCGCGAGTTCATGCGGGCACGCTACGGCAAATCAAAACGCAGCCCGCTGATCGTAAAAAACGTTCCGCCGGCGTACACGCTTACCTGGACAACAAAGTAATTGGGGATTTGGGATTTGGGATTGGGGATTTGCGATTTGCGATTTGGGATTCGTTGCGGCTTGCCGCCCGGATGTGCGGAAAAGCTTGGCTTTTCCGTGAATCGCCCCCAGACTTCTGCGGCTGTGCCGCGAACGGCGAAATCGCGGCGGAGCCGCTTGGAATCATTAAAGTGACTTTCGGAAAAGCCAAGCTTTTCCGCACATCCGGGCGGCAAGCCGCAATAAATTCAACTGAATCAGAGTCGCTTGCCTGATTCAGGGCAAAAATTTGCGGGGTTTTTCAAACCTCCCGATTTTGGATTTTGGGATACGCTTCGGATTCCGGGGATTTCAAGATTCCGGAGATCTCGAGAATCCGGTAATCTTCGCAATCCGGAGACCTCGCGCACGGGACGGTTCAGCCGGAAGCGGGCCCGGTCAACAAATTTGAAACGATTCCTGTTTGTTTCGCGTCTTAGTCTTCAGTCTTTTCATCATTATTCAGGAGAAATCAATCTAATGTTACGACGCAGAATTATCAGCGCGTTAGTGCTTGCGGCATTTATGTTGCCGACGGCCGCGCTTGCCCAAACGCAACCGATCTATCAGGCGCCGAAAGACGTCATCGACAAGATCAAGGAAGAGGGATCGAAGAATTCGCAGGTGATGCAAACGCTCAGCTACCTGACGAACGTTATCGGGGGCCGTTTGACCGGTTCTCCGAATCTGAAGCGCGCCAACGAATGGACGCGCGACACAATGGCGAAATGGGGAATGCAGAACGCGAAGCTCGAAGCCTGGGGCCCGTTCGGCCGCGGTTGGGAACTGAAGCGATTTTCGGCTCAGGTTTCGTCACCATACTCGTTTCCGCTGATCGCGTATCCGAAAGCCTGGTCGCCGGGGATCAACATACCCGTACCCGCTCCGGCGGTGAACCCGAAAGACAAGAAAGCCGCTCAAATGCCGGTTCAGACCACGTCGGTACTGACCTCGGACGTCGTCCTTTTCGACGCGCAGAACGAGGCCGACTATGCCAAATTCAAGGGTCAGCTCAAGGGCAAGATCGTGCTGATGTCCAACGTTCGCGAAATCAAGGCCGATTTTGACGGAATGGGCGAACGGATGACCGACAAACAGCTTCTCGAAATGGCGAACGCTCCGGATCCGGCGATGATTCAGCGTCCGACCGGCGGGGGAAATCAGGCGCAGATGCAAGCGAGACTCGAACGATTCATCGCCGGCGCGAAACGCGCGAAATTCCTGATCGAGGAAGGCGCGGCGCTCGTCGTCGACAACAGCGGCAACGGCAGCGGCGGAACGATCTTTGTTTCTGGCGCGTCGGTCGCAGCCGACATTCCGGCGAATCCGATGGACTTTTTCACGCAACGGCGCCTGTCGCCCTGGGACAAGGAGGCCGAAGCCAAGATGGTTCCGCAGATGACGGTCGCCAGCGAAGACTACAACCGTCTCGTGAGAATGCTGCAGACCGGCGAAAAGGTCCAAATGACGGTCGATCTCGCGGTTCAGTACCACGATGAAGACCCGATGGTTTACAACACCGTCGCGGAAATTCCGGGAACGGACCCGAATCTCAAGGAAGAACTCGTAATGCTCGGGGGACATATCGATTCGTGGCACGCCGGAACGGGCGCGACAGATAACGCCGCCGGTGTCGCCGTCGCGATGGAAGCCGCGCGCATCATTCAGACGCTCGGCCTGAAACCGCGCCGGACGATCCGCGTCGGACTTTGGTCGGGCGAAGAACAGGGCCTGTTCGGATCGATGAATTACGTCAAACAGCATTTCGGCGAAATGAAGGGCGGCGGCGGTCTCTTCGGACCCACGCAGCCGAATGCGCAAAAGCCGGAACTGATCAAGGGTGCGGATTACGACAAGCTTTCGGCGTATTACAACCTCGACAACGGAACCGGCAAGATCCGCGGCGTTTACATGCAGGGCAACGCGGCAGTCGCGCCGATCTTCCGCGCGTGGCTCGCGCCGTTCGGCGATATGGGCGCTACGACCCTGACGATGCAGAACACGGGCGGCACGGATCACCTGGCGTTCGACCGCGTCGGACTTCCCGGCTTCCAGTTCATCCAGGACGAGATCGAGTACGACACGCGTACCCATCACTCGAACCAGGACGTCTATGACCGCATCCAGGCCGAAGATATGAAACAGGCGGCGATGATCATGGCCGCATTCGTTTACCAGACCGCGATGATGGACGAGAAGATGCCGCGCAAACCGATGAGGTAACTCGAAGGCGATGCACCATGCGTAGCGAAAGCGGAGCGTGGTGTTGGTCGCGATATTCGCACGGAGCGTGTGCAACACGCGTAACATTTTGCAAAAGCAATAGTTACGCGTGTTGCACACGCTCCGTTTCGGCGTTCCGCCCACCGCGTTTCGCCTCGCTACATGTGGTGCCATCGCCCTTGCGCGTGTTACACACGCTGACGATCCGAATCTTAATCTCTAATGAATATAGGCCACGGACTTTTCAGAAAGCGTCTCTTTTCGCGGATCTACGGCGTTTCATTCCCGGGGCGCTCAATTATCCGGATCGATCTCTTCTTCGATCACGATTCGCGAATAGCTGTGTCGCTCGATCACGATCTCCGACATTTCCGAGCCGTCGAACCGCGCATTGAAGCCCACTGCAAGCGCGACGGAGCCGTCCAGTCCGATTGCACGCCCCTCTTCGAATGCCCGTTCGAACGTAACGCGATCAAGCGACGTGCGGACCCTCTCGAGATACGATTCGCAGAAGTCACGTTCGGCGGGTTCCGGGTCATAGGCCAGCGAATCCGCCAGATTCTGCGCGGCGCCGGCGAGTCTGGCGGCCGTTTCCGGGTCCCGGCGGCGCTCGGCGAGGGCCGCGAAGCCGTTTAGGGAATCGATGATGTTGATCCGGTTCCCGACTTCCCGCGACAACTCGAGGCCCTCCGCAAAGAACTCTTGCGCGGCGTTGTAATCGCCGGCGTCGAAGGCCACCGCCCCAAGGTGGTTCAGGTTATTGCTCACCGCCTCTTTGCTGCCGATCCGGCGCAATATCGAAAGAGATTCCTCGAGGAGTTTCCGCGCCTCCGCCGGGCGTCCGTCAATTCCGAAAACCGTTCCGAGACAGATCAGCGCGTAGGCGGCCAAGGGCTCATCGTCGAGTTCTCGGCTGGCCGCTAGCGTTTCCTCGAATAGCCGGATCGCTTGATCCTGTTCGCCCGTGAGCATGAGGGTCGTTCCCAGACCGCTTTTTGCCGAAGCGATCTGGCGGCGGTCACCGGCGGCGATCCCTTCTTCCAATGCCCCGCCGTACAGCTCTTTTGCCGCCTCGTAATCACCCTGGACCCTCTCCAGGACGGCCAGTCCGTGCATCAATTTGAAACGAAGGGAATAGTCCGCCCCATCGCTCTTCTCCAGCGCCGACCCCATCCAGCCCGCGCCCTCCGTGAAGTGGTTTCGATAGATCCACAAAAACCGCAAAGCCGCCGACAAACGGATCGCGGCGTCCGGGTCATTTGCAAAATACCAGTTAAGGGCGAGCCGGAAATTATCCAGTTCCGCTTCGACCGTATCGAGCCATTCGACCGATTCTACGCCGTTCAAATGCGGATCGGCCTCCTCGGCGAGCCCGAGAAAGTATTCGGCGTGAAGGCTCCGCAGAGCATTGAATTCACCCGATTCACGCAGAGTCTCGAGGGCGAACTCGCGAACGACCTCGAGCATTCGCAGGCGGACCCCTCCGTCGGGCAGGTCCCGATGCGTCAGAAGGTTCTTTTCGATCAGCGACGAGAGCCCGTCCAGTACCGGAAGGTACGTTTCTCCTTCGTTCCCGGCTTCAACGACGGCTTCCGCGGCCTCAACGGAAAAACCGTCCGAGAAGACGGCCAGCCGCCGGAACAACGACTGTTGGTCGGTGTCGAGCAGTTGATAGCTCCACGCGATCGCGCCGCGCATCGTACGCTGGCGCGACGGCAAGTCCTTTGCGCCGCCCGCCAGCAATCGAAGCAGATCCCGGAGCCGCGCCAGTATCGCGACCGGAGACAATAGCTTGACCCGCGCCGCGGCCAACTCGATCGCCAGCGGCAACCCGTCCAGGCGGCTGCAGATCTCCGCGACGATGACCGCGTTCTCGTCGCCGAACGCAAACGTCGATCGCGCCTCACGGGCCCTGACGGCAAACAGTTCGATCGCGCCAAATGCCGACAGCTCTTCGACAGAAAGATTTCGGTCCCGGGGCGGAACCGCGAGCGGCTGAACCGCCATTTCCAGCTCGTCGGCCAGTCGCAGCGGCTCGCGGCTGGTGGCCAAAACCCTCAGGCCGGCGGCGGTTCGCAGCAGTTCAGCCACCAAAGGTGCCGCGGAGACGATTTGCTCAAAATTATCCAGAATGAGCAAGATCCTGCGTTCGCGCAGGAATTCCTTGAGCATGTCCAGAACCGGTCGGCCGCCCGATTCCCTTACGTTGAGGGCCGCCGCGGTCGCGTCAATGACCAGATCCGGCGTATCGACGGCGGCCAGATCGACAAAAAAGACGCCGTCGGTGAATTCCGTCTCCATCTCAGCAGCGACCGCCCGCGCAAGCCTAGTTTTTCCGCTCCCGCCCGCGCCCGTGAGAGTCACCAACCGCTTGCTTCCGGCGGTCAGGTGAGTCTTCACTTCGGCGATCTCCGCCGAGCGCCCGATGATCGGTCCCAAGCCGACGTGTTCGGCTGGCGGGCCGGTTACGCCTGTTTCAAAGGTTTTGACAAGCGCCTGCTCGTCTTCCCGCCGCACTTCTTCGACAAACGAATATCCGCGGCCGGGGATCGTCAGGATAAAACGATGCGCGCCTTTCGTTTCGCCGAAGACCTTGCGAAGCGCCGAGATATGGACCGTGAGGTTGTTTTCTTCGACGAACTGCCCCGGCCAAACTGCTTCCAGCAGTTGATCCTTGCTCAGAACCAGTCCGCCGTTCTCGACCAGAACCGACAGCAGATCGAAGGCGTTCGAATTAAGCGCCACGGCGCGGCCGCCTTTCAAAAGCAAACGTCGCCGACCGTCAAGTTTGAACTCGCCAAAGACGTAGATCTTTTTGGTAAGAGCTTCCATAAAATTTGTCGGATTCGCGCGCCCCGGCGCGCGAATCCGGCTGCGTAGCGCAATTCGGGAACATTCAGCGACGCATTTGCGCCGCCGCGAGCAAAAGCCGCGATTTACTTTTGACGATGTGCCCCGTCCGGAGCATGAATTATCGGATTTTACCAGACTTCGACATCTGCGGAAATGAGAGCGGTTGCGACGGCGAACAGAGATCGCCGTCGAAAAACGATCGGTGAAAAACGTCCGCGCGAACGCGGGGCTGGGTTCAACCCAAATTACGCTTTAGAGAATTTCTTTCGCGCGAAACACGCCAAATACACGAAAACGTGGCGGAAAATAATATCTTTTAGCGTTTTTCGCGGGCAAACAGATTTCTCTCAAGAACACAATTTCAAGTACCTGATGCAAAAGAATTTAAGTCAGATTACACTTTAGAGAATTTCTATCCTGCGAAACACGCGAAATACACGAAAACGTGGCGTAAAGTAATCTCTTTTAGCGTATTTCGCGTCTTTCGCGGGCAAACAGCTTTCTAGTGCGTAATTCGGGTTTAACTTAGTCCGTGTTTCTTCGGCACGCCATCCGCCAATCTGCCGAATGGACAGCTATTGCGTAATTCGGGTTCAATTCGTCGCGGCCGACCGGAGACTGGCGGACCAGGCGTCATCGTGTCGGCGCGGAGTCGGCCCTCGGGCGCACCCTCCGACCGCCGCGCCTCTTAGTCTTCATCGGCTTCTTCGGTGATAATGATCCGCGAAAAACTGTGGTCCTCGATAACGATCTCAGACATCTCATCCGAAAAAAGCGTCCCGTCGGCCGTGTCTGAGTTTCCCGACCCGAGGCGCAGACGTCCGGCGGCGACCAGGGCCACCGTCTCGTCCGAATCCGCGGCGCATCCGCGCTCATAAAGCGCGGCAAATGCCTTTTCATCGAGCGCCGCCCTGACGTTAACCAGGTAGTCATCGCGAAAAAGGCGGTCGGTCAGTTCTATTTCGTATCCGATCAGTTCGCGCAGGCGTCCCGCGGCGCCGGCGAGGTAAGCCGCTTCCGCAACGTCTCCGAGCCTTGCCGCGACTGCCGCGAATCCGTCAAGACAACAGGAAACGTTGATCTTGTTGCCGGTTTCGAGCGACATCGCGAGAGACTCGCTGAAATGCTCGCGAGCCGCCTCCGGATTGCCTTCATAGCAATCGACGGTTCCGAGGTTGATCAAATTTACGCTGGCGATAATCTTCAACCCGAGCCGTCGCGAGATCGACAAAGATTCTTCGATCGGCGCTCTCGCGGCCGATGCCCGGCCGTCACCGAGAAAAAGATCGCCCAGCGATCCGAGCGAATGGGCGATCTGCTTTTCGTCGTTCAGTTTGCGGCTGATCTCCAATGCTTCTTCGAGGAGTTTCCCGGCAGTCGCAAAATCACCTTCCCTGGACGCCAAACCCGCGCCGGCATGGCACGAAAGGACGATCTGCGGCAGGTCGTTTGCGGCTCGGCTGAGTTCCAGACTCTCCTGCGAAAAACGACCCGCGGCGGCGTGGTCGCCTTGATTACGCGCCATCAGACTCAACGCGTTCAGTAATTTGAAGTGCGCTGCCGAGGGCGTGGCGCCATTTCTCTCCAAGGCCGCCTCGAGCCATTGGCGGCCTTCGTTGAGATAACTCCGATTACTCCAGAACTGACGCATCGCGGCCGCCATCCGCGCCGCCTTTTCGGGTTCGTTTTCGAGCACCCATCGAAGTGCGGCTCGCAGATTGTCATGCTCCGTCTCCAATCGGTCGAGCCATTCGAGGGATTGCTCGCCGACGACGTGAATTTCGGCAACTTCTGCGAGCGCCAGAAAAAACTTCGCGTGAACGCCCCGAACCGTGTGTGCTTCTCCTTCTTGTTCCAGGCACTCCGACGCGAATTCGCCTACGACTCCGAGCATCCGCAGGCGCGTGTTTCCATCAGCCTGTTCCTTCGAAACGAGCAGATTTTTGTCGACGAGCGACGTGAGAATGTCAAGAATCTCGGACGTCCGTCGCTCTTTTGCCTCGGGCAGCCGCTGCATTTCAACGGCGGACGCCTCATCACTTCCGATCGCTTCGGCGGCCTCGACCGAAAAATCGCCCACAAAGACCGCTAACCGGCGAAAAAGCGCCTTCTCTTCTTCATCGAGCAGTTGATAGCTCCATTCGATCGCGCCTCGCATCGTCCGCTGGCGCGAAGGAGAGTCTTTAGCACCGCCCGTCAGAAATCCGAGTGAATTTTCAAGTCGCGCCAAGATCGCCTGCGGAGACAGCAGTTTTACCCGCACCGCCGCGAGTTCGATGGCGAGCGGCAGTCCGTCCAACCGACCGCAAATTTGGGCGATCACGGGCGCGTTTTCGTCGCTCAATGCAAAGCTCGCCCGCGCCATCTGCGCTCTCAAGACAAAGAGCTCGGCTGCCGCAAATCCGCTTAATTCCTCGGCCGATACTCTTGGATCAGGCGGCGGCACCGCAAGCGGCGCGACCGTCAGTTCCTGTTCGATACCAAGTCCCAAAGGCGCCCGACTTGTCAAAAGGATCTTCAGACGAGATGCCGAGTCGAGGAGTTCCTTGACTAAAGACGAGGCCGAGATAACTTGTTCGAAATTATCCAGAACGAGCAGCGCCGAGCGTGGACGAAAATAGTCCTTTAGTCCGTCGACGAGGCCGCGCCCGCCAGTTTCCCTCACGTCGAGCGTCTGTGCGATCTCGCCGGCGACCAATTCCGCGCGGTTTATGGCGGCAAGTTCGATAAAGAAAGCGCCGTCCGGAAATTCCGCTCTCAGATGATCGAAAACCGCCCCCGCAAGTCTTGTTTTCCCGCTCCCGCCGGCGCCGGTCAGCGTCACCAGGCATCGGTCCGAGGATCGAAGCGCTTGAATGATCTCCGCGATCTCGTCAACGCGTCCGATGATCTCGTCGCCGCGACGGGAAGTTTTTTCTGACAAAGCAGTTTGGCCTGCCGAATCAAAGGGTGCTTCGCCGGCGATGAATTTGTAGCCTTTGCCGGGAACCGTGAGGATGAATCGATGGGCTCCTTTTTGATCGCCGAAAATCTTGCGCAGCGCGGAAACATGGACCGTCAGATTATTCTCTTCGACAAACTGACCTTCCCAGACAGATGCGAGCAGCTCGTCTTTATCAACTACCCGGCCGCAATTTTCGACCAGAACCGTCAGAAGATCGAACGCCTTACCATTGAGCGCGACCGGCCGGCCGTCTTTTGAGAGTCGGCGCTTCGCCGTATCAAGTTCGAATCCTTCGAACGAGTATTTCTTTTCCGTAGTCATCTGAATCGTCTGTCTAAACCGGCGGACCAACTGTGTTTTTCGGGTAAGGAACGCGCGGCAACCTGACACGATATCAAGCATTTAACAAAGTTTAGGAACAATTAGCGACGAATTTAAGGACTTTTAGCGCCCGGCTGGCCGAAACTGCAATCGTCGAAAAGATCCGGCGTCGACAGTTCTGGATTCTAGCAGATGCGGACGAGCGATAAAAGAAGATTGAATTGCCGCAGATAGCTCAGAATCAATCGGGCGGTTCTGCCGCCGGAAGAATAACTCAGGGAGAAACAAAATGGATCATTTTCAAAATTGGTTTGGAGTCGGTGTGAAGGGCGGCGGCATGTTGGGAGTCGCCGGATTCGAAACGATGGACGGCTACGTCGCCAATCTCGGTTATCCGAAGCACGGTCACGGGCTTAACCTGTCGAGCCTGAGACTCGGATTGGGACTTGGAGCCTCGGTCGGAATGACCGCGATTCTCGTTTTCAACTGCGGCAATATCCAGAATCTGAACGACACGCAGTCGGAAGACTGGAGCATCAATATTTCCTACGGCGAAAAATGGAGCGACATCGTCAAAGCGCTGGCAAATCTCCGGTTCTACAAGACCGCGGCAAAACTCGTCAGTTGGGCAAACGCGACGCCGAAGGACATCGATACGATCCGCAATTCGATGTCTTATCTTTGGACCGCCGGCGATATGGTCGCCAACAAGCCGCAGCTCGTGGCGATCGACATTCCGGGTACCGGCATCGGGCTCGAAGGCTCGATTCACAAGCTATACGGAACGATCAGGATCGGCGAGTTGATCGTTGGCCAACCGCAAACCGAAGCCGCCCCGTCCGGGGTCCGTCGCGGAACGATGTAGAAGTCGCCGACTTCAGACGGACGAGAAGATCGTCGTTGCCGGCGTTTACAACAACTTCCTGACTCTCGCGCGGCTTTCCGCGAACTGAAATCAGATCAGCCAAACGAAATGAAAAGAACGCAGATCACGATCGAACGGCACAGCATCACGGTGATCCGTGCCACGGGCAACTTGTTTACGGCGTATTGCGAATGTTGCCGAACACGCGTCGCCGCGTTCGCCCCCGATCAGGTCGCGGACATTCTCTGTATCGACATCGGCGAGGTTTGTCTTCGGCTCGCCGACAAAAAGCTTCATTTAACAAACCGCGACCGCGGTCCGGCCCGAATCTGCGGAAATTCGCTCGGAACGGAGCCCAAGCAGTAGCGACCCGTCTGAAAGGAGAAAACGAAGATGTTTGTTTACTTGTATGTTCGGCACATTGACTTTTACGGAAAGATCACCGCCGGGACGCTTGAGATCGCGCGCAAGCGGTTCCCGGGTCAGACAACTCAGGTCTTCGAATGGCGGGGCGAAAACGGTTCAAGCGACGGCGGAACCTGGGATTGGAATCACAATCAGTACGGATTTGTGGCGATGGTCCTGACCTCGAACAACTCCGGCGGGTTCGTCGGCGAGCTGACCGCCCACGATCACTGGGGCAAATCGCCGCTGCCGCCGCTCGAACCGTGGTTCAAGTACGGGGTCCGCGGAGGTTTCAGATACGTTTTGCCGACCGGCAAAGAGCTCTTCTGCGAATGGTGGCTGAAATAGCAGATCGGCAAGGGGAATGTGAGGAGATCCAAAGATGCTTTTGAATAAGAAAGGAGAGACCCTTGAATGCGACCGCAATGACGTGGCCAATTAAGTTAGGTTACTTCTAACAGGTCCAAAGCGCGAACGGATGAGACTGCGCCTCTGGCGTATTCGTGTCGTAGAAGGCGGACGAACTTCCGTTCCAAACAGTAAAACTTCAGCCGAGATCTCGGCTGCATTGGAGCTTAAATGACAATTAAGAGATTTCGAACAATTATCGGCATCATTGCCGTCGGATTGGTTTTGGCTGCGGCGGCTTATGCGCAGACGACCGAGTTTACATATCAGGGACAGTTGAAAGACGGCGCGAATCCGGCAAACGGGAACTACGATTTCGAATTCCGGCTATTCGGCGCGTTGGTCGGCGGCAATCAGGTCGGAAACGCCGTTTCCCGCCCAAGCGTCGCGGTTTTGAACGGGACCTTTTCGGTCAAACTCGATTTCTTCTCGCCGCTCGCGACCGCGTTTCCCGGTGCCGACAGATATCTTGAGATTCGCGTCCGGAACGCAGGAGGGGCGAGTTTCACGACACTCGATCCGCGCCAAAAAATCGGCAGTTCTCCGTACGCGCAAAAGAGCCTTGACGCGGAGAATGCGAATAATTCAGCGTTCCTCGGCGGAGTCGCGGCAAGTCAATTCTTAACGGCGAACAACGCCAACTCGCTGTTCATTCAGAACTCGACGGTTCAGCAGGCAAACACCAATTTCAATGTTTCCGGCAATGGAACGGTCGCGGGTGTATTGACCGCCGGCACGCTCCGATCGTCGAACGCGTTCAGCATCGGCGCGACGCCGGTTTTGAGCATCGCAGGTGTGAACAATGTCTTTACAGGCGCGCTGACCGGCGTCGCTAACACGACTGGATCGAACAACTCGTTCTTCGGCCGCTCCGCGGGTAACCAAAACACCACGGGCAGCTTCAATTCGTTTTTTGGCGCGACGGCCGGGTTTAACAACACGACCGGCGAGAAGAACTCGTTCTTTGGCCGGAGCGCGGGTTCGGCAAACGTCGACGGCAGCAGCAACTCGTTCTTCGGTTATGTCGCGGGTTCCTCTAACACCAACGGCGTTGACAATTCCTTTTTCGGTGCTACGTCGGGCGATGCAAATACGACCGGCAGCAACAATGCGTTTTTCGGAAGCGCGTCCGGAGCCACCAATACGACCGGATTCAGCAACTCGTTTTTCGGACGCAATTCCGGAACCGGGAACACGACCGGCGCCAACAACGCATTTTTTGGTTCAAACAGCGGCGCACTCAACACGACCGGCACGCGCAATGCCTTTTTCGGAGGCAGTTCGGGTTTTTCAAACACTACCGCAACCGACAATTCGTTTTTTGGCTACGGTGCCGGACTTTCGACTTCGACGGGCATTGGCAATTCATTCTTTGGCACCAATGCGGGCCGAGTGAATTCAACGGGAACTCTTAATGCGTTTTTCGGCTTCAACTCCGGCGACTCGAATACAAGCGGACTTGGCAATTCGTTTTTCGGCGCGAATACCGGCACGGCAAACACGACCGGCGACGGCAATTCGTTTTTCGGCCGGAGCGCGGGAGCGTCGAACTCGACCGCCGACAAGAATTCTTTCTTCGGCTTCGCTGCGGGCCAATTCAATACGACCGGCAGCACAAATGCGTTTTTCGGAGCGAATTCGGGTGATTCGAACACGACCGGCAGCAGCAATTCGTTCTTCGGAGCGCTTTCCGGAAGCGCGAACTCGTCGGGCCTGAGCAACTCATTTTTCGGTCGAAGCGCCGGGCTATCGAACACGACTGGCAATTCGAATTCGTTTTTCGGATCGCTCACCGGATCGGTCAATACGACGGGTTTCGACAATTCGTTTTTCGGAAAACAGGCGGGATCGGCAAACACGACCGGCAGTCTCAATACATTCATCGGAATCAACGCCGGCAACACCAACACCTTTGGGAGCAGCAACACATATATCGGTGCCGACGCAAAGGGCGGACCGACGATCTTCCGGTCAACCGCGATCGGCGCCGGCGCATTTGTCAGCGAGAGCGACACGATTGTACTCGGAACAAGCCAAACTACCGTTAAGACACCGGGCGATTTGACCGTTAACGGCGACGTAACGGTCGATGCCGACCTACTGGTTTATGGAACAACGCTGATCCTTGGCGATGAAAACGACGCGAGCACGTTCGTTGTTCTCGGTGGCGATACGTACGTCAGCGCTGACCTGCATGTCCGCGGAACGATCTACAATCGCTTCGCGCTGGTCTCAATCGACAATCCGCTCGATCCGGCGAACAAGAAACTGAATCTCTCGACAATTCAATCTCCGGATCCCGTCAATGTCTACAGCGGCAACGTGACGACCGACGCGAACGGCGAAGCGGTTGTCGTTCTTCCCGCCTACGCTGAGGCGTTGAACACGGATTTTCGCTATCAGTTGACGGTCGTCGGCACGTTTGCCCAGGCGATCATCGGGAAGGAGATTACACAAAACACGTTCACGATCAAGACCGACAAACCCAACGTGAAGGTGTCGTGGCAAGTCACCGGCGTCCGGAAAGACGCGCAGGCAGAAAAGGACCGAGTTCCGGTTGAGCAGGACAAATCGGAAAAGGAGCGCGAGCTTTTTCTCAAACAAAAAACGACGACGCGAAAGGAGAACTAATTATGATCAACGCTAATAGAGGTCGGGTTTTCTCAGCGTGGCTCCTGATCGTTTCATCGGCCCTGATCATCGCGGCGCAGTCAGGCGGCTCGTTTTCGATCGAAAAATCGGTCATCGCCCCGGGCGGCGGCAGAACATCGGGCGGCGCGTTTACGGTTGACGGTACACTCGGACAATCGGTCGCGGGCGATGCCGGCGGTGGCGGAAACTTCGCAATCGGGTCTGGTTTTTGGGGGGCGACAGCGACGGTTCAGACGACGCGTCGCGTTCAATTTGATTTCGACGGCGACGGCAGGACCGATCTCGCGGTCTTCCGGCCGTTGAACGGGCAGTGGTGGATCAACCGCAGCGGCGACGGATCGACGTTCGCCTCGACTTTTGGTTTATCGACGGACCGCATCACGCCGGGCGATTTCACCGGCGACGGCAAGACCGACATCGCGCTCTTCAGACCGTCGAGCGGGGTTTGGTTCGTTCTTCGCAGTGAGGATTTCACCTTCTACTCGTTCCCCTTCGGCGCCAACGGCGACTTGCCCGCACCGGCGGATTTCGACGCCGACGGGAAAACCGATCCGGCTGTTTTCAGGTCATCGAACGCGACCTGGTATGTCAGCCGATCGTCCGATGGAGGAACCACGATCCAGCAGTTCGGCGCCGCCGGCGATGTTCCGGTCGCCGGCGATTACGACGGCGACGGCCGAGCGGACGCGGCGATCTTTCGGCCTTCATTGGGTCAATGGTGGCTGAATCGCTCGACCGCAGGAGTCATCGCCGTAACGTTCGGAAACTCGTCCGACAAACCGGTTCGGGGCGATTACACGGGCGACGGCAAAACCGATATCGCGGTCTTTCGGCCGTCGAGCGGCAGTTGGTTCATCCTTCGCAGCGAGGACTTTACGTTCTACTCGTTCCCGTTCGGCGCTTCGACCGACGTGCCCGCGCCCGGCGACTACGACGGCGACGGCAAGTTCGATGCGGCGGTCTTCCGGCCGTCGAATGCGACCTGGTACGCTCAGCGCTCGACCGCCGGTACGCTCATCCGGCAATTTGGAGTTTCGACCGACAAACCCATTCCGTCGGCGTTCATTCCGTAGGCCAAAACAAACCAACAAAAAAGGAGAACAAATGAAAAAACTTATCTTTGCACTGCTGACGATCGCCGTCAGTGCGGGCTTTTCTTTCGGACAGTCGAAGGACGAGCAGGAAATTCGGTCGATCCACACGGGTCTTGAACAGGCTTACGTCAACGGGGAAATCGCACCGTTCGAAGCCGTTTTGGCCGACAACTATGTCGTTCACGGACCCGACGGAAAAGTTCAGAATCGTGCCCAGCTTCTCGCGGATATGCGAAAGGAGATCGCATCCCCGACCTTCAAGACGGTTTCGGAAACGAGTGACGACATCAAGATCAATGTCATCGGAAGCGCCGCGTACGTGACGTCCGGCTGGACGACGGTCTCAAAGATGCTCAATCCTGAAACGGAGCCGCACACCGACAAGGGGCGGTACGTCGGCGTTTACGAAAAGCGAAACGGAAAATGGATGCTCGTCGCAGAGACGTTCACCGAACAGCAGCACGACCGCAAGTTAATGGAAGAACAGGTCCTCGCGGCGAGCAATGCCTTCGATTCGGTGATGAAAAGCCGCGATCTGGCGGCCTATGAAAAATTGCTTCATCCCGACTTCATATACACGAGCCAAGAAGGGGAAGTCGTTACCCGGACAGAAGAGATCGCGCATTTTTCGTCACCGGACACGGTCATCAAAACGGTCGAGGCCTCGGACAAGAAGGTGCGCATTGTCGGCAACTCCGCGGCGGTGGAAACCGGGATATACCGCGTGACGGGCACTTACAAAGGCAAGCCGTTCGAGGAAAAGGGCCGTTACACGACGACGTGGATCTGGCGCGAACAGCGCTGGCAAATGATCGCGGACCATAATTCGTTGATCAAGAAATAGGATCGCCATTTTTCGGACGAATGCGGGGCGCCCCGGCGTCCCGCCTCTTCGGGAGTTTTGACGGTTTGAATATGAACGGGAAGTTGATTGGAGCGAAGATTCGGTGCTTAATTATAACCATGAGAGCTTTTTCGTTGTTATTCTACGTTTCGGTGCTCAGCTTTTCGATCTATTCCCAGACTGAGGTCGTTCTGATCGCACACAACAACTATCTGGTCGGCGGAACCCGGGACGGAAAGTGGCTGAAGGACACCGAGGTTCCGGCGAACTTCGGAAAACCGGAAAAATTCCGGACCATTGAGTCTTTTCTGGCGGGTCAAAGGTCCGACGTATACGGCACGCTCGGCGAGCTTGGCTGCGCGGCAAATCTCTATTACTTCGGCAAAACCTCAGACGTTCCGGCCGATGTTTTCAGCGACCGAACGCTGAGGCCGACACTGGCGATCGGCGCCAACGCGAATTGGAATCCGGTGCCGCGCTTGGTGAAAAAACTTAATCCGGCGGGTTATCAAAAGATCGCGCTGGACTTTCTTAGAACCAAGGGTATTCGAGCGAAAAGCGTAAAGATCGAAAGAGTCGTGTCAGTCGACCTCGACGGCGACGGAACACAGGAAATTTTTCTCGAGGCGACGAACTACAAGAACAGAAAAGGCGAGATCCGGACGTTGCCGCGAGCCGGGAATTTTTCGTTCGTCTTGATGAGGAAGACGGTCGGAGCCAAAACCAAGAATTATCTGATCGAAGGCGAGTTTCACCCCCGAAAGCCGGTAGATCCGGACTACGTCAGCGAGTTCGACCTTTCGGAGTTCGCCGATCTTAACGGCGACGGAAAAATGGAGGTTATTCTGAAGGGCCTCTTTTCTTACGGCGGCGAGTCGACCGAGGTATATGAGTTCACGGGGAGCGGCCTCGAAGAGGTATTGTCGATCGAGTGCGGGGACTGATGGCATAATGACGCAGATCAAATGCACACAATGCGGGAGTGAGATCGCCAATGAATTCGGCGCAACGCTTTCGTTCTGCACGAACTGCGGCGGCGCGGTCAACAGCATTTCCGCCGGGAACGAAGTGCGTCGCAATCCGAAAGGCCGCTTGCTTCTGGGCCTTGTCCTCGGGATCGGTTTGACGCTCATCCTCGTCGGTGCGGCTTATGTTTTGACGATATACCTAACTTCGTCGCCATCAACGGACGGCAAGCCGGCGGCGAAGTCGTCGCCGTGGATCAAACTTCCGGGATCGAAGTCGGTTTCGGCTTCGGAGATCACGCAGGTCGCATTTGCCGTAAGAAGTCACGCCGGGCCGCTTGTCGGCTCCGACGAAAGCTACACGACGTCGGGCGCGACGAGTTTTTCGAGCGACGGCGCGGCGATCAAGACCACTGGCGCCAAGAGTTACGACACCGGAAAGAAGCAAGCCGTCGATGGTCAAAAATATCAGGGAACGGTTTCGGCCGAGCAATTCCGGCGACTCGCGGAAGTGTTGGCTGACAACGATTTTTCGAACCTCGGAGATTCGCCCGATAGAATTACCGACACGACGGAGTACACACTAATTGTGACCTATTCGGGCAAGACCAAGAAGATCGTGACAAGCAATACCGGAAAGGACCCGGATGAAACAAAGGCAATTCTCGACGCCTTCGAGTCCCTTGTGAATCAAGTCGAGTGGAAATCAATGAACTGAAAGGTCATTCTGCCCAAACCCGCGGATGCGCCGAGAACCGCGTGACCGACCGGGGCGATCATCGCCCGTCGGTGATCGCCGTAACGAAGAAGGTCAAGGGACGGCAATTGGGAGGCATATTGATGGAAGTACAAGACGACGTTTGCGCAGTTGAGCAATCGGAAGAGCCGCGCTCCGGAACGCGTAAGGTTCTTTCGATAATCGGCGGTTCCTTGATTTCCGGTGTTCTTTTGCTTCTATTTCTCTATCTTGGCGTGAGAACCATCCGGGATCGCGATTCCACCGAACTTTGCGGGAGATTTCTACGAAACAACGAGATCGTCAAACAAAGAACCGGCGGAATCAGGGAGATCTCGGGATTCGGGAAGACGAAACTGACCGGTGATTCGTGGGAAAAGACGGCAAAGGTTTACGGAAACGATAACGTCATCGAGGTCACGCTTCACGGGTATTGCGGCGATGGAATGTCTGACTCCGGATCCGCCTGTTCGATCTCAACGGCGAAGTACCGATACGCCAACGGATTCGTCGCCGATTGGAATGACAATGTTTGGCACGAAATCGAAATCGGCTGGCTTGAAAAGACTTTGCTCGTCTTCAAGCCGTGACGGTTCGCCGAACGACTTCGGTTGCGGGACTTTCACGGAAGTCATGGGCGCTGGAACGCTGCAAGTTCTCGGACCGGCCGATTATCAAAGTTGCTTCTCCATAAAAAGCGTTTCGCCGTAAGGGTTGTGGTAATACGGCGGGATCTCGCGAAAGCCGTAGGATTCGTAAAGACTTACGGCTTTTCCCATCTTCGGAGGGTAAGTGTCGAGCCGGAGTTTTTTGTAACCGAGCGCTTTTGCTTCGGCAATCAGTTTTTCTATTAACGAAACGCCGATGCGCCGGCCGCGAAATCGGTCGCGAACGTACAGACGCTTCATCTCGCAGATGCCGTCTTCAAGTTTTTTGAGCGCGATGCAGCCGGCGAGTTCCCCGTCGACAAACGCGAGCCAAAGTCGACCGCCCGGCGGAGCGTAATCGCCCGGCAGACTTGCAAGTTCCTCGTCGAAGTTCTGAAAACAAAGCGTTAGCCCGAACCACACCTGATACTCGACAAAAAGCCCGCGCGCGAGTTCGATCTGTTCACCCGAGACGGCTTCGACTATCTGCATTCTTTTTGTTTGTAACACGCTCCCGATGAAAATCGCAATAGATCGACCATTAAGCGTGTGAAACCCGCGGAAGAACGTTTGCACCTGTTGCAATCCTGGTGTGTGCAACACGCGGAAACCTCTTCAGCGTGTGTAACACGCGCAAGGGCGGTAGCACCAGGTGCAAACCTGGTGGAAAGCGTGATCATCGACCGTTAAGCGTGTGTAACACGCGATCGATATTCAATAGCCGAATCCGTCACCCGCCGTCCTTGCGCGTGTGTCACGGTAAATCCAATCCCCGCGTTTGGTTCGCCGTTGATCGCAACTTTATCCTAAAAACCCAAGCTCCCCTAACTTTTCCATCGTAACCGAAGAGGGTTTTGCGGTCGACGAATGGGTCAGAATCCGTTCTACATATTTCGCGATCATATCGGTTTCGAGGTTCACCGCAGCGCCCGGCCGGAGCGTTGACAAATTGGTCGCTGTCCAGGTTTTCGGAATGATCGCAATGTCGAACCAATCATCGCCGAGCTCGGCGATCGTCAGCGAGATTCCCTCGACCGAGATCGATCCCTTGTAGATCAGAAGCTTGCTGATCGCTTCCGGAAATCCGATGCGTACCGTCCAGAAATCACCGCTTCTGACCGCCGAGACGAAGGTCCCGAGCGCATCGACGTGCCCTTGAACGATGTGCCCGCCAAGCCGGGTCGACGGCGTCACAGCCCGCTCGAGATTGACCGGCGTGCCCGGCAAGAGCGAACCGAGAGTCGTCATCTTCAGCGTCTCGCCCGAAACGTCAGCCGCGAACGAATCTCTACCAACGCTCAGCGCGGTCAAACAAACCCCGTTGACGGCAATCGAATCGCCATCATTCGTGCCGTCGGCAACGACTTTTGCCGCGACTTTGATCCGCGCGCCGGCAGTGCTTTTCTCAAGTTCCGCAACTTCGCCAAGTTCTTCGATTATCCCTGTAAACACAATCTTCAATCCTCCGTTGATCGAACAAATTCTACGCTAGCACAGCCGGAATTGAAGAGGAAAACGAGCGGCAGAGGATTTCTGCGGCTTTCCGTGCGCCGGCGAATGGACTTGCAAAAGAAAAGACCAAAGACGCGGACGTGTATTTCCCCAATCAAAGGCATAAAATGAAAGTGGTGGATTTATACAGCGCCCGTGCCGTCGGTTTGGAATTGGTTTGAGCTCGGACGATTCGGCGAACCGCAGTTTCGGAAGCGGATACCAAAGAGGTATGAAGCCATGAAGATAAATGATCGCAACGCTCGCGGAGCCCGTCGGAGTTCAACGGGATCGGTCGTTTTCGCCCACATTCTTATCGCCTTGATCTTCTCCGTGCCCGCTTTTTCGCAAGGACGGAAGGCGAACTCGATCGTTATCCACGACTCGACCACCGCAAACGATGGCGGCGAGAACTCAACGGCGGATCTGCGAAACGAATTCAAATCAGCATTGGAAAAAGAAAAGCCGTGCGTCGAAACGATGGACGACCAGGATATTCGCGATGCGATCCAGGATGAGCGCGACCGTGCGCTGCTTGAGGGCGGCGACTCGACAGCGACGCTGCAGATGCTTGGTGAGAGGATGAATTCCGGCCTCGTGATGTCAGTCCGCGCAACTCCGGGGCCGAACGGTTCCGTCGTCTATACGGCATTCGTGATGAACACGCAAACGGCAAAAGCGGTGGCGCGCGAAACCGCAACGGGCGACGGCGCCGCGAAACAGATCGCCGAGAACCTGGTGCGCGCGCTTGGCCCGTATTTGGCGGATACCTGCCAGCCGCATTGGGTCGGAACGGTCAGCTACGTTTATTCGTTCAGCGAGTCAAAGCAGAAGACCGATGCGGGAGCGATGCGGGCAGCGTCGAGAAACACCAAACGGGTATTAACGGAGTCATCGACGATGACGACGACGATCAAGGCGACGCTCCTCGCTCCGCCGTCCGGAGCTACCGGCAAAGCGGTCAATTCCCCGACCGCCCGCGTAATGCAGCGGAACCGTTTCGTCTTTGCCAAGAATTCGAGTACAAGCGGTGAACTCCTGTGCCGCCCGCCCGGAAGAAATTCTTTTTTCAAAGGCTTTTCCGAGGAATACTCCGAAACGATGACCCAGCTTGGCCAGGGAACAGATAACTTGCCGGTTTTTATCTCGATCGACGACGATGGGAGTTACACCATCAAGGTAACAGCGCCCGCCGGCGTTATTTACGGTAAGCTCGAAACGTCCCGCAGTGCGTCCGGCTGCGATTCGGGCGACCCGGCTCCGACGATCGACGCCACCGACTTGCCGGAGGGCAGGTTCGAATCGACGAGTTTCGACGCAAACGGCAAAACCGATTCTTCAAAACCGCACGTCCTCGCCGGTCAGCAGACGTCGCCGGACGGGCGAACAAAGATAAACTGGAGCCTTCGGTTGGTAAAGCCGAAGGGTTCAAAGTAATAGTGGAGGTCCAAACGATATGATCTATGACGTTGAGTTGGTGCCGCAAAGCACGAATATGTCGTGCTGGGCGGCGAGTATGGCGATGATCCTCGGATGGCGGGATCAGGCCTCGTACGACCCGCAAGGAATCGCCCAGAATCCGGGCGGAACGAACTATATGCCGCAGTTCGCGAACAACGGTCCGGGCCTCGATCCCAATGACCGCTACATTCTCGAACGAAACGGCTTCGTTCTGGAATCGCCGCAGTGCTACACGCCGGCGGCGGTCGAAGCGATGTTGATGCAGTACGGACCGCTTTGGCTCGCCGGACAGGTCCCGGCCGGACCGCACATACGCGTGATCCGCGGGATGACGGGCGATCAGGTCTATGTAAACGATCCCTCCCCGGTCAATCAGGGGTCGAAATACACACGCTCATTTTCACGCGTTTTCGGGGAAATGGAGGATCTGGGCTCTCAGGAACTGAATCAGCCTTCGCCGGTCTACATTGCTCATTTGCCGTGATCATTGAGCTTTTTCGACCGCCGAGAGTTTTCTGATGTCGATCGAGATCGGTTCGTGGTTTTCGATCGGGTTGTAGATGCTCGCGAATTTGTAGCCGACCAGAACCTCGTCCGCCTTGTACGACGAACGGGTGTGGACGATTTGCGCGAACGTTTCGTCGGTCGCGGTCAGCAGAATCAAGATCTCCGAATCGAACCGCCTAAGTTCCGCCTCGGACATTCCGAAGAGCGGCGAAGTTTCGTCGATCGGATGGACGACCGTCCACGCGAGCGGGAAGAACGAGACGCGTTCGCGCTCGAGTTTGAGCAGATCGAACTTGCGTACCGTCCGCCCGTCCTCGTCGCAGAATCGCGAGAACGCGACCTGAACGTTGACTTCGATGAGTTGGTTCTTGCGGCTGTTCACCAGACGGAACATCAGCCCGTTGATGCCGCGATACGGCGCAATGACAGCGTTCTCGGAAAACAATATCTTCGCCGTCGGTCGCGAAAACCGCGCGAAAACAAGGCCCGTGATCAGTGCGTTCGAAAGCAGGCTGTAATACGACTCGACAGTGACGAGAAGGTTCGGCAGAAAGCCGACCGGATGGATCGTGCCGTAGCCGATAGTCGCGAAAGTCTGAACCGAAAAGAAAAAAGCGCGCACGAATAAATTCTCGAACGGCGCCGAAGACGTATCGACAAGAGCCGCATCACCGAACATCGAATACGCTATAGCAAAGACCACGTTGCTGAGAAAATAAAGTAAAAGCACGAGGCCCAGAAACACTTTCCAGGACATCGTCAGCAGAAAATGATAGAGGTTCAGCGTGGAGAGCGTGCGGATTCCCGTTCGCCGGACGTTGAACGAGCCGTCGCGATTAAGAAAACGGACGCGGCTTTCGGTCGCGACCTTCGCGCCGAATCCAAGATCCCGTTCCTCTTCCGAAAGCTCGGCCTCGATGTGTTGTCTGAAAACTGCCTCTTCCCTGGTCATACGTCGGTTCCCGGTACGAGTAACGCGTTTACGCGTGACATCCGCCGCGCTTCACGCCTGAAGGCGTTACTCTAACGACTCCTGTGATTTTAGCGCTTTGTCGAGCCACATATTCGTCAGTTTTTCCTGGATCGAATTCGCCCGCAGACGGTCGTTCAGGTTCTTGAAATCTACGAAATCGAGATGCTGGTCCTGATTAAAGCATGAGAATACGAAAAACTCCTCTCCCGTATACGGGTTGACGTGGCGCTGCAGGCACTGTGCGCAGACTTCCTTCATCATGCACTGCATCGGCGAGTTGATCGACCCGATGGCTGTGTGCTTTTCCTTAAGGTACGGCTTCAGCGCGTCGAAACGTGCCTCTTTGACCCCGTTCATCATCCGGTCCGAACCGATGGCAATGATGCGGTCGACATCCGACAGCATCACGTTCTGATCGCCAAGTTTGCCTTCGGCATAGGCGACCATCGCCTGCACGATGTTGCCGCGGAAATGCGCGTCCTGTATCCGGTGCGGCGTGATCTCGGTCCCGTAATCCGACGCCCAGACGACCTTGTCCGTGACCTTTTCGATCTCCTCGCGCTTGAACAGATCGGCGCCGTTCTTGTAACCGGCGAAATAAATGACCTTGTTGTTGTTTTCGCGGAGCGCCTTGGCGATCGAAAAGAGAACGGCATTGCCGAGTCCGCCGCCCGCGAGCAGAACCGTTTCGTTCTCCGGGATTTCGGTCGGAGTTCCGGTCGGCCCCATAACGAGGATCTCCTCGCCTTCCTTGAGCAGCGAGCAGAGCCGCGATGACGTTCCCATCTCGAGAACGATCATCGACAAAAGTCCTTTTTCCTTGTCGGTCCACGCGCCGGTGAGCGCCAATCCTTCCATCATCAAGCGTTTGCCGTTGACGACCGGGGCCGAAGTCTCGTAATTCTGCAAGCGGTAAAACTGTCCGGGCTCGAATTTCCGGGCTTGAAGAGGCGCCTTGACAATGACGTCGACGATCGTCGGCGTCAGACGTTCGACCCTGACGACATACGCCTTGAACTGCTCGTCAAGCGTTGCCACGAGTTTGTCGAAGACCGAGTCTTTATCGTCCTGCGAAAGGGTCACCAATTCGTCCGCAAACAGTTCGACGACCTTTTCGTATCCGTGTTTGGCCGAGGCCATCGCCTTGACGACGTTTCCGGCGTACTTCGGATGGTTGTCGCCATAATACGAAATGAACTTCCCGTCGCGTTCGTACGACGTGAAGAAACCGGTTTCGTCCTTCGCCGCCTCGACCGAATGAAATTTGCCGTCGCCGTTCTTCTCAAGTTTGAACGGCTGGAAGAACTGGCGCCATTCATCGAGTTTGAATGTTCCCGGCTTTTCCTTTTCATAGATGACGTTCGGCGATGTTCCGGCGGCGACGCAAACGGTCCGCGCCGGCAGAGTAACGAATTCGCCGGCGCGCGAGAATTTGCCGGTTTCCGCGTCGAAATTCTGCTTTTCGAAGACGAGCGCGCGAATCGCCCCGTATTCGTCGGGCACGGCTTCGGTCGGCGACATCAACTCGATGAAACTGATGCCTTCCTCGAGCGCTTTCTGGACCTCTTCGTGATTCAGGCGATATGCGGGTGAATCCTGCAGCCGTTTGCGGTAGACGAGAGCGACGCCGCCCCAGCTTTCAAGAAGCGGGACAAAATTCGGTTCCTCTCCGGCCGCCGCGGCCCGCTTGCGTTCTTCGCGGATCGCCTTGCCGTGGACGAGAAACTCTCCCATCACCTTCTTTTCTTCCTCGTCGAAGACCTTCCAAGCGCCTTCCTCGCCGATCTCAGCCGCAACCTCTTCGAAGTTCGCGAGCATCTTCTCGACCTGAACCGGGTAATACGCCATCAGTTCGGTCGCCGTGTCGATGCCGGTCAAACCGCCGCCAATGACGACCGCCGGGAGCCGGACCTGAAGATTCGAAAGCGTGTCCTTTTTGAACGCGCCGGTCAGTTGAAGCGCCATCAGAAAATCACTCGCCTGACGAATGCCTCGAATAAGATTGTTCTTCATCGGAACGATCGTCGGGCGGCCCGCGCCGGTCGCGATCGCGATGTGATCGAAACCGAAATCCCAGGCGTCCTCGATGGTCAGCGTACCGCCGAAACGGACGCCGCCGTATGCGCGAAAACGTTTGCGGCGAAACAGCATCAACTGCATCATCGTCAGGAAATTCTTGTCCCAACGGACGGTAATGCCGTATTCGGAAACGCCGCCAAAGCCCGAAAGGACACGCTCGTCGAGGTCATCGGTGATCTCGGACAGGTCCTTGATCGGTTTCGGCGCGTTTTTGCCGAGATCTCCGGTCCACGCCGCCGGAAGCGGTTCGATCTTCAGACCATCGACGCCGATAACTCCGAAGCCCTCGTTCAGAAGATAATGCGCCAGCGTGTATCCCGCCGGTCCGAGTCCGACGACGAGCACGTTCTTGCCGTTGTACGGTAGCTGATACGGGCGTTTCGCGTTGAGCGGGTTCCAGCGCGTCAGAAGATTGTAGATCTCGAAACCGTACGGCAGATTGAGAACATCGGTCAGACTCGCGGTCTCGGCGAGCGGAATGTTGACGGGCTCCTGCTTCTGAAAAATGCAGCCCTTCATACAGTCGTTGCAGATGCGGTGACCGGTTCCGGCGCACATCGGATTGTCGATCGTCACCAGCGCGAGCGAAGCGATCGAGTCGCCCTGCTTCTTCATCAGGTGCATTTCGGAGATCTTTTCGTCGAGCGGGCAGCCTTCGGTCTTGATGCCGAGCGGGTTGCGCTTCGGCGTCCCATCTTTTTCGCGCAGTCCGGTCGAACAGCTGTCCTTGTCGCGCTCGTGGCAGATCAGGCAGTAATCGATCTCGGCAAGCGCGTCGCGCTGCGTTCCGCGATCGTCGGTGAGTTTGAATCCGTCGCGCCGGCGCATCTCGGAGTCGCGGCCGCGCATAATGTTGTGCAATCTCGGATCCGGACGGTACAAGTGAACGAGATTCTGATAGTCGAGCGGGTGCGGCGTTTTGAACGAATACCATTTCCGCGTCCTGCCGTGAAACTGGATCGCCGACCATTGTTCCAAGATCTGAAGCGCGGCCTTGATCTGCAGGAGGTCGCCCGCGCCTTCGGATTCGATGACGATCTTCTCGAACATTTTGCCGAAGGTCTTGTCTTCGAGCTTACGGTATGCGGCGCCTATCTTCGCGACCGTCGCGCGAGTCGCATCCGAAACGTCGGCGCCTTTGGTGAGTTCGTCCTCGGCGTCGACGAGTCGTCCGGTCATCGTCGCGATCGCGAGTTCCTCGTCGTACGGTATCGTCTCGTCGAAAGCCGCAAACTGCAGTTCTTTGACAGCCTGCGTCAATTCTTTCGAAGGAAGTCCCGTCAGTTTGTCTGCACCGTATTTCTTGATCGCACGGCGTTGAACGAAGAATTTGTACTGCCAGATCGGACTTTGGCGCAGGATCGTCCGCTGCAACTGCTCGCGCTCGCGGGAGATCCCGAAAAGGCGCGCGATAAAGTCCGACAGGTGCGGCGCCGCATCGGTCAGGATGTTTGACGCGGCGCGTTTTTCAAAGCCGCCGCCGCGGGACTCGATGTATTTGATCAGCGCTTCGTGCAAGACGGGTTCTTTTTCGAGCACATCGGCGTAAAATGCGTCTGCGAGATCCTTTAACCGATGCGCGGCAAACAGATCGGAAAATCGAAAACCTTCGATGCCAAGCTCAAAATCGTTGTTCATTAATTCGGAATATGCGGTCATATAAGTTCTTGATACCAATAAATACGAAATCAACTGAAAAGAGTAAATATAACATTTGCGTTATGGCTCGGACAAAATCGGTTCGGGCGGCGATCAAAGAAATTCTCGCCAAAAATCGCCGGACGAGATTCTTTTTTGACGCACGTTTCGAAATCGTGGCCCCGAATTTTGGGGAATATGTTATAAAGTAGTTTTGTTGCAACGAAAGCAACTGATGGAGTTTTCTTAGTTTTTATGGAAAAGGACGAGCGTTTACTGCCCTTACCTACCAACCTTCAAGTCACCGGCAAGGATGAATATCCCGCTGCGTATTCTCCCTTTTACGACGACGAGAGCTTCGAAGACCGGCGGTCGATCCGCGAGTATTTCAACGTCGTTTACAAACGGCTTCCGCTGATTCTCGCGTTGTCGCTCCTGGTAACTGCGGGCGCGGCATTCTATATGTACCGGCAGCCATCGATGTACTCGGCGACGACGACGTTGGTGATCGAGCCGCGCAAACCGAAATTGCAGCAAAAGGATGCGATCAACATCAATTTCGGCAACGACGTCAACTACATGAACACCCAGCTGCAGCTTCTGCAAAGCGCGGACCTGATGCGCGATACCGTGATCAATCTCGGACTGCAGCGCGACCCGAATCTGCTGGCAGACCAAAATCGCGGGATTTTAGCTTCCCTGCGTTCCATTTTCAGCGGGAACAAACCAACCTCAGAAGGCTCCGGCTCGCTTCCCGTTTTGGGGGATTCGCCCGGCGACTCGGCGGATACAATAGTACTTACGCCCGAAGAACGGGCGCGGGCCGACCGATACTCCGGGACATTTCTCGGAGGTCTGCGCGTTGAACCGATTCAGCAGACAAACCTCGTGACGCTGACGCTCCAAAGCACCAACGCCGACGTCGCGCCGAAGGTCACCGATATGCTCGCCAAGGTCTTCATCAAAAACGATGAAGAGCTCGAAACGCGCGGCGCAAAAAATGACTACGAAGAACTGAGCAAGTCGATCGAGGAACTTCAGACGGCGATCGGCAATCAGGAAGCGGAACTCATCAGCCTCCTCCAAGGCAACAACCTGCCGCTGCAGGACAAGGGCGGCGACTTTCGAAACAACGCGTTGCAGACGCTCTACACGCAGTATCAGGAGGCGCACAACGAGCGGCTGAAGGTCGAAGCGCAGTATCGCGCGGCTCAAAAGGCGGCCGACGGAAAGGGCGGAATTCTTTCGGTCGTACCGGACAACAAGGCGATTCTCGCGGCTCGCGAACAGAATCTCAGGCGTCAGGCCGATCTTGAAAAGCGTCTCGAGGACCTTGATCGCAAAGTGAAGGAGGCCGAGGAAGAGCGCGCCGCGCTTCGCGAAAAGTACACTGACGAATATACGAAGGTCAAGGAAGTCACGGCGCGGATCGAAAAGCTCGAAGAACAGAAAGAGAGTCTGCAGAAAGAGATTTCGAAAAAGATAACCGACGAGGGCGCGAAGCTCATCAAAAACGCCGAGGTCGAAGTAGTTTCCGGTCTTGAAGCACAGTTGCAAACGCTCGTCCGGCGTGAAGGCCAGTTGTATGAAGGCTATAAACAAGAGGAGCAAAAAGCGAATATCGAAGGCCAGGCCGAAACGCGCCTGACGACGAAGAAGCGAGAGATCGAAACCAACCGCGGCCTGCTCGACACATACATTCAGCGTCAGAAGGAACAGGAACTGGCGCTGAACAGCAACCGGCCCGACAACATCAAGATCACGGGCAACGCGATCCGCCCGACCGAACCGATCGGTCCGCAGCGCGGCCGCAATATTCTTGTTGCGTTTCTCGTTTCGCTGGCGGCCGGAATCGGTCTCGCGTTCTTGTTGGATTACCTTGACGACTCGATCCGGACATCCGACGACATCGGGCGCCATCTGGGACTGCCGACCCTCGCTTTGATCCCGCATCAGGCTCCGGAAAAACGCCGACTTTCCCCCGGCACGAAAACTGTCGGCGGTTCGACCGCGCTCATCGCGCTCGAGGATTCGCGTTCGGCGATGGCGGAGTCATACCGGCATCTCAGAACTTCGCTGCTGTTCTCGTCCGCGGGGAAACCGCCGCAAACAATGCTGGTAACCTCGTCGCAGCCGGCTGAAGGCAAAACGACCACGGCGATCAATACCGCCGTGACGCTCGCCCAAGCGGGCGCGGATGTCGTGCTGATCGACTGCGATCTTCGCCGGCCGCGGCTGCACAACCACTTCGATCTTCCGAACTCAAGTGGGCTGACGAATTATCTGTCGGGTGAAAAGAATCCCGAAGTGCTTCTCCGGACATTTGCGAACCTGCCGAATCTGAAGATCATTACGAGCGGACCTATCCCGCCCAATCCGGCCGAACTTCTGAGTTCGAATGAAATGCGCAATTTGCTGCAGTTTCTCCGCGGCAACTTCAAGCACGTCATCATTGACTCGCCGCCGGCGATCTCGTTCACTGACGCCGCTATTCTTGCGACACTCGTCGATGGCGTGATCCTCGTCGCGATGGCCGGGAAGAGTTCTATCCATTTGATGCGGCGCTTCAAACAGCGTCTCGCCAATCTCGGTTCGCGCATCTACGGTGTCGTCCTAAACGGAATCAAAGCCGATTCGGTTGAATACGGCTATTACGGCTATGGCTACACCTACAATTACTATTCAGCCCATTCGGACGACTCGACGCCGCTGATGGAAGATCTCGAAGCCGAAAGGGTCGAGAAATAAGAAGGGCTTTCGAAAAAGAAAAAACCGGTTCCGGACGCAATGATTCCGAAACCGGTTTTTTGTCGTCCGCCATTTATCCCAGAATACGCAATAGAGAATTTTTGCCCGCGAAACACGCGAAATACGTGAAAACGTTCTGGAAAATAATCTCTTTTAGGGTATTTCTGGGGCTAACAGCTTTCTCTCAAGAAGCACAATTTCAAGTGCCCGTGTTTCTTCGGCACGCCGTTCGCCAATCTGCCGAACGGACCGCCATTTCGTAATTCGGGATCAAATCTCTCAGACATCTATGTGTTCTCTGTGCCTATGTGGTGAAAAAACTCAGAAGAAGAGTGTCTGTTAAAGGTGATACGAATCCGCGGAGTATTTTTGAAGAGCAAGCGAAAAGGCTCGGCGGCCCGGCATCCAAGGGATTTAGCTCAGCCCGTGTTTCTTCGGTACGCCGTTCGCCAATCTGCCGAACGGACCGCTCTCAAGAAACACATTTTCAAGTGATTGAAACAAAAGGATTTATACAGTTCGTGTTTCTTAGGTGCGCCGTGCGGCATCAGCCCGATTGGACGGCTATTGCGTAATTCGGGTTTATCCCAAACTTAGCATTAGAGAGAACGTCCCACGAAACTCGCGAAAACAGAATAATGCCATGCTTCGCGTTTTTGGAATGTTTCGGGGAAAAGAGAATTCCGTGACGCGCAATCTGGGTTTATCTCTAACCTTTGTTTGCCAAGAACAGGGTCAAAGCGTCTTCCCAATTTGGCAGCGGCGCGAGGCCGAAACGCTCGCTGAAGAGACACGCCAGCCTGGAATTGAGCGGACGCGGAGCCGGCCGCCGGAGGCTCGCGGCGGCGGCGGACTCCAGCTGACCGCGGTCAAAACCCTTCAGATCGCAGACCTTCTCGGCGAATCCGGCATAACTCGTTCCGGGCCCGGAATTGGTCACGTGAAAAATGCACGGCAAATCGAGCTCTGCGAGTTCTCGCAAACGTTTTGCGAGGTCGTTCGCGAACGTCGGCGTCCCGTATGAATCGAAGATCGCCTTGACCGTTTTCCCCTCGGCCAGCAGGTCCGGCAAAACGCTCAGAAAATTCGTTCCGCCCGCGCCGTAGATCCAGCCGGTGCGAACGATGATCGATCGCGCGTAAGAATCCCGTACGCGGATCTCACCCTCGAGCTTTGAGGCGCCGTATATGCTTTCGGGCGCCGGCGTGTCGCGCTGGTCGTAGAATCCATCCTGATGACCGTCGAATACATAGTCCGTTGAGATCGTGACAAAGCGGGCGTCAACACGGCGGGCGGCCATTGCGAGCGTTTCCGGTCCCGCGGAGTTAACGGAAAAGCAGCGGTGAGAGTTCGATTCGCTGCCATCGACGTCCGTGTAGGCGGCACAGTTCAGAATCGCGTCGGGCTTAAGCGCGTCGACGAGTTCGAAAACAGCCGGTCTCTCCGCGATGTCAAGATCCTCGCGGCTTAACGCGAACACTTCGTCTCCGATATTACGGCAATGCGCGGCCGTAGCCCTTGCCACCATTCCATTCGCGCCGGTGATGATGATCTTCATAGTGGTTTTGTGAGTTTCCGACTGGTCGCTAAACCAGATTTCCGTACATTTGGCGATAGTATTCGCGATACGCTCCGTTGCGGATATGTTCCACCCAATCCTCGTTCGCACGATACCACTCGATCGTCTCCCGCAGACCGTCTTCCCAGGTTGTTTGCGGCTGCCAGCCGAGTTCTCTTTCCGCGCGGGCGGCGTCGATCGCATACCTTCGGTCGTGACCGAGGCGATCCGCGACGAACTTGATCAACGAGTGCGGCTTTCCGAGAATGTCGAGGATCGACTTCACGACTTCAATGTTCCGGCGCTCATTTCGCGCTCCGATATTGTAATGGGCGCCGGGTCGGCCGTTCACGTATGCGAGCCAGACGGCGCGGGCATGATCATCGACGAAGATCCAGTCGCGGACATTCAGACCGTCGCCGTAAACCGGCAGCGGTTCGTCGCGAAACGCGTTCGCGATCATCAGCGGAATCAGCTTTTCGGGAAACTGCCGGGGGCCGTAGTTATTTCCGCAACGGGTGATGACGGTGTCGAGCCCGAAGGTCTCGCGCGCCGCACGGACGAAATGTTCGGCGGCGGCCTTTGAAGCGGCGTAGGGCGAATTCGGTTCGAGGGGCGAGTCTTCGGTAAAAAAGGCCTCGCCGTCCTCCGGCAAACTGCCCATAACTTCGTCGGTCGAAACCTGAACAAAGCGCCGGACGCCCCTCGCCCTGGCGCAATCGAGCAGCACCTGTGTGCCGAACACATTGGTCGTCACAAACTCGCCGGCCGAGGTTATCGAACGATCGACGTGCGATTCGGCGGCGAAGTTGAAGATCGCATCGACGCCGTCCGGAAGTGCCGCGAGGACCGCTTCTTTATCGCAAATGTTGCCCTTCACGAAACTATGGCGAACCGCGTCGAGCCCCTTTAGATTCTCGAGGTTTCCCGCATAGGTCAGCGCATCGAAATTAATGACCCGCACTTCCGGATTGTCCCGTAGCACGAGGTGAATGAATGCGGAGCCAATAAATCCGGCACCGCCGGTCACAAAAACAGTCGTCATAATTATTATGCGGCGGCGCCGCTGAAATCCGCCGCCCCGCGGCTATTTATCGAGGAGCCGCATTTCGCGAAGCAGGATGTCGGCGTATTTCTTTGGCGTATTGATGTTCCTGAGGACGATCTTCCCGCCGTCTTCGCTGGCGTTGTCGATCACGAGATTGCCGAACCCTAGCATTCGCTGCGGAACCGTCGACGCCACTGAAACGTCCTGGATCGAGCGCAAGGGAATGCTCCGCGAGTTCTGAAAGATGAACCCTTCATCGATTTCGATCTTCGAATCGGTAAGCGTATAGCGGATCATCTTATTACGAAGGTGATGATATGCCGGGATCAGAAACAGTGCCAGTCCGAGCGGGATCACCACCCACCACGGGAGGCCCGGAAGAAACACGCTCAGGAACGCAACCAGCAGCAGCGCGCCGGCCGCCGCCAAAACATAACCGATCTTGACGAACTTGAGCGTCGGGGAAATTGAAAAAATGTCCGATTCTTCAAGCTCGATCCGAACCGGATCGCTGCCCGGTTTTGCGGCGACTCGCGTCACCTCCTCGGATTCGAACCGCGATCCGCATTTTTGACAAAAGACCGCGTCGTCCGAATTTTCCTTTCCGCATTTGATACAAAACATAGTTTGATTCGCCGCCAAGGTTACTCTGCCAATCATACCCTAATTCCCGCCAACAAAAAAAGCGGCCGGAAACGCTCCGGCCGCAAGTCTTTTTCAGACAAGAGGAGAAGAAAATCAGCGAGAATCTATTGGTTGACGAGTCTCATCCTTCCATCCGGAAGCCGGATCGCCAGCGCATCCGGTTCATAAACCGCCAAGGGCTTGGTTTCCTTTTTTTCGAGCTTTTCCGCCTGCTTGCTGCTGACGTTCCTGACCGATGTCCGGATGTAGTTAGGATTCGATATCGTATTGTAGCGCGCCGTGATCCGGCGAACATATTCCTGGGTTTCGCGGTACGGCGGAACCTGATTTCCGTACTTCCAGACGGCACCCTCACCGGCGTTGTATCCGGCAAGCGCAAGAACGACGTCGCCGTTGAAGGTGTTCAAAAGCCAGCGCATATATCTGACGCCGGCGTCGATGTTCTGTTTCGGATCGTAAATGTCGGAAACTCCGAACCGACGGGCGGTCGCGGGCATGAGCTGCATCAAGCCGCTGGCTCCCTTGTTCGATGTGGCGCGCAGTTTGAACGACGATTCCTGATGCATTTGAGAATAGATCAGAAGCGGATCGACATTATGGCGGCGCGACGAATCAACGATGTACAAATCGTATTCAATGCTTCCGGTCGTAAATCCCTTGAGCCCGGACGAATTTCCCATCACGAGTTTGTAAGCGGGAAGCAGGCTGCTTGCCCCCAATCCTTCCTGAACGCTCATAGTCGTCTTGGAAGTCTTGCGGACCAATTTCTTATTTTTCTTCGATATCACTGCCGGAGTTTCGGCAACCGTTGGTTTGACGATGGTTATGCCGCCGGATACGTCGAAATTATCGAATACCCTGGAACGAGTTTGCCCGAGGACTGAAACTGAGAGAATTATCATCGCGACAAAGAGCGCGGACAACGAACTTTTCATAGATTTCAAGCTTGCAGGTAGTTTTAAGAGGTGTGTACGCAACGGACGCCCGACTCTTCGAGCATCTATATGTAATAAAAACTGGCAATGCGAGGATTGTTCCACAAGTTTTTGCACCGTTATACATTGTTTATCACATTTCGATGCGGGTCGGTTTTTGCGGGGAGTTTGGGCGGACTTTGCAACCCAAGATGAATTCAGAGTATCTTACCGGAAATCCGCATTTTAAGCCCCTATGTCATGAGGGACCGAGAAACTGCGGCGATTCCGAGCGGTCGTCTATTTGTAATCGAAGGTGAGACCTATTATCTCATCATAGGCATCACTCTTTTCGGCAGTTTTTCTTCCGTTGGGTCGGCGCGTTCCCATTTTCTTCGAAAATCGCATATATTTTAGGTGATGCTTTATTTGTCCCAGATTCTGGGGAGGCCCATCTTTGATTCCGGCGGCGAGCGGATCGCGACCGTGCGCGATGTTATCGTGCGATACGGCGAGGAAGACTATCCGCCGGTCATCGGTCTCGTCGCCCGCTATCGGCGACGGCTTTTCTTTATGCCGCGCAGCAGTATTTCAACGATGGGCGACAGCGGCGCGAAAATGAATTCTGGAGTTCTCGACCTCAGACCGTTCACGCGGCGGACCGGCGAGGTGTTGCTCAATAAGGACGTTCTCGACAACCAACTGATTGATGTCGACGGCAAACGCGTTGTCCGTGTCAACGACGTTCAGATAATTCAGGTCGGCTCGGAATGGCGCGTGAGCGGCGCCGACGTTACGCTCAAAGGCTTTTTACGGCGGCTGGTGCCGAAGGGATTTTACGGCAGTTCTACGCCGGTCGAGGTGATCGACTGGGCAGACGTCGGATACCTTGCGACCGATTCCGCGTCGGCGACGGTCAAACTCAAGTCTTCGAAGGACAAACTCTCGCGGCTTCATCCGGTCGAGATCGCGCAGCTTGCCGAAACTTTGTCGCCCGTCCACCGGACCGAAATCGTCGAATCGTTGGATGACGAGATCGCGGCCGATATTCTCGAGGAGATGTCGACGGAGAATCAGGCCCGCATCCTCGAGGAGATGGAAAAAGAACGCGCCGCCGACATCCTTGAAGAAATGTCGCCGGATGATGCGGTCGATGTGCTCGGCGAAATGAACGACGAAAAGGCCCAGGAACTTTTCAATCTGATGGAAGAGGACGAGAAGGCCAATGTCGCCGAACTGATGTCGTTCGCGCACGATACGGCCGGCGGTTTGATGACGACCGAGTTCGTCGCGTTCCCGAAAACGCTGACCGTCGCGCAGGCGATCGCGCGCCTTCGCGAGATGGCGGAAACGCCGAACATGATCTATTACCTCTACATCGTCGAGGAAGAAGACTCGTGGAAGCTTTGCGGCCTGATAACTCTTCGCAGTCTGATCCTTGCCGACCCGACACTCGCGCTTTCTGAGGTTATGCGCGGGCAGTTTCAGTTCGCGCACCCCAACGACGACGCGGAAGATGTCGCGCAAACGATTGCGGAATATAATCTTCTGGCGCTGCCGGTGATCGATGACGACGGCGATATCGCCGGCATTGTCACCGTCGATGACGCGATGGAGATCCTGCTTCCGAAGAATCTGGAGAGACGATTGCCAAGAGTTTTTGGGTGATCTGGATTTGGGATTTGCGCAATTATCAAGGAACAATTCCCAATCAACCATTCACAATTATCCAATCGGAATCGTCAGAGTTTGTACTTCACTTTCTTCCGCCTGAGCTCGGCGTCCTCGACGTCGATGTTCTGAAGCCTGATCGTCACGTCCGCATTCATTTTCAGATCGGCGATCTCGCCGCGCACAAGCCTGAAGAATCCGGCGGCGGCGATCATCGCCGCGTTGTCGGTCGAAAGGTGCCGCGAGGGAAAATATACCGGAATTCCCTTCATCTCGCCGAGCCGTTCGGCCGCTTCGCGCAAGGCCAGATTGCATGCCACCCCGCCGGCGACGATCAGCGTCCGCGGAGACAACTCGTCCGATAGCTTTTCGACATTGACCATCAAACTTCGGACGACCGTTGCCTGAAAACTTGCCGCGATGTCCTTGATGATCTGCGAAGGTTCGGCGCCTTCGGTCGCGGGCTCGACCGAATTCTCCCGAATGTAGCGCGAAACCGCAGTCTTAAGACCGCTGAAACTAAAATCCGGACGACCGTCCGATATCTTCGCAATCGGAAACCGGATCTTCTTCGGGTCGCCCTCGCGTGCGAGTTTCTCGATCACCGGCCCACCGGGATAACTGAGTCCAAGCATCTTCCCGACCTTGTCGAACGCCTCGCCGGCAGCGTCGTCGCGGGTTCTCGAAACGACCTTGTATTTGCCCTCCTCCGGAATGTAAAAGAGATTCGTGTGGCCGCCCGAGACGATCAGCGCGAGCGCCGGAAACCGGACCGGCGGGTTTTCGAAGTTCACCGAATAAACGTGCCCTTCGATATGGTTGACGCCGACGAGCGGAATATCGAGCCCCCACGCCAGCGCCTTTGCATAACTGACGCCGACAAGCAGCGAGCCGATGAGTCCCGGTCCGCGCGTTACGGCGACCGCGTCGATGTCTTCGAAGTCAACATTCGCGCGTTCAAGCGCCTCGCGGACGACGGGTCGGATCTTCTCGAGATGCTCGCGCGCCGCGAGTTCGGGAAAAACCCCGCCGAACGGCCGGTGAAGCTCGATCTGCGATGAGATCACGGACGACAAGATCTCGCGGCCGTCGCGCACGACGGCCGCCGCAGTCTCGTCACATGAACTTTCGATTCCGAGGATCAGCACCTTGTGATTATAACAAGCGGAACAGAAAACTAGACCATGTTCCAAACTTCGACGATTTCCCAGGTTTCGCGTTCGACCGTGACGCCTTCGGGGAAATGTTCCAGAAAGTCGGCTCTGAGACGGGCTGCGTCGTTATCGAGATAGCCGTCGAGATCGTCCGTTTCGTAACGAACCCGGTAACGATCATCCGCGCGACACATCGTCACTCCCGCAAAATAGCCGGTCACGAGGAGATCGGGAATATGCGACTCGCGCATATAGCGCTCGTACCTCTCCGACGGATCAACGCGAACCGTGGCCGTTATTTCGTATATTAACATCGAGAACCATCCGCCGTTTGCAACGTAACAAAACGATAGCACATCTTTTGAAGGAGATAACCGGAGAAAAACTAATGAAAAATCGCGCACCGATGCACTTGGCGATCGTCGCTCTGACGCTTCTGAACGTCGTCGCGGCCTTCGGGCAGACGCCGCAGATCGCGAGCGTCGTCCATTTTCAGCACACGATCGAATCGACCGTTCTCGGAGAAACGCGGTCGATCCTCGTACACGTTCCGCCGACTTACGCGCGATCGGCGCGACGCTATCCGGTCGTATATATGACCGATGCGCACGCGCCGCAGAACGCGATGATGGCCGGCATTACCGAACAGCAGGCTTGGGGCGGGATGATGCCCGAAGTAATGATCGTCGGGATTCAGAACACCAACCGTTCCCGCGATCTGACTCCGACCGACGACGGCAAGGTCGGGAGCGTCGGCGGTGCCGACAAGTTTCTGAAATTCATCGAGACCGAAGTCGTGCCGTTGGTCGAGAAAAACTACCGCACACAGCCTTACAGGATCATCGCCGGCCACAGTCTCGGCGGCCTGTTTGCCGTCTATTCCCTGGTCGCGCGGCCGGATCTGTTCAACGCGTTCATTGCCGCAAGCCCTGTCCTGCATTACGACAACGGTTTTGTGATCAAGCGTGCCGCGACGCTCTTTAAGGAAAGCCGCAACTGGAAGAAATCGATATTTGTTTCGATCGCCGACGAACCGGATTATCTCTCCGGGTTCAATTCGTTTCAGGAGCTTCTAAAAAAGTCGAAGCCGAAAAACTTTGAGTTTGAATTCCGCCAGTTTAAGGACGAAAATCACGCTTCGGGCGTCTTGCCGGCTTACTACGCGGGATTCAGGAAGATCTTCGAAGGTTGGACGCCCCCGGCCGGGGGCACGATAGCCGACCTTGAAAATCACTATAGAAAACTCTCCGAGCGATTCGGCTATCCGATTCCGGTTCCGGAGGACATCCTCAATCGCGCGGCCTACGCGCTTCTCAACGCGAGCCGAAACGGCGAAGCAATCGCGCTTTTCAAAAAGAACGTCGCGAACTTTCCTGATTCGGCGAATGTTTACGATTCGCTTGCAGACGCTTACGAAAAAGATGGCCAGCTGAAACTGGCGGCGGAGAATTACGAAAAGGCCTTCAAGATGGCTCAGGCGTCGGGCGAGGCGCAACTCGCGGCGGCTTCAAAACAAAAACTGGAGCGCGTTTTGGGTAGGTTGAAGTAAGCCGGCGCGGCAGATGGTCAGTACCATCTGCGGTAGAGGCCGTGTCAAAACGCACGGTTCCCGTTTTGCTTTCCGTCTTAATGTTGCCACTAGCGTCAGAGACTGTGTCAAAACGGATAAGCATCGACTTATGCGTTTTGACACAACCTCGGTATCGGATGGTTGAAGATCGGCGGCTCTCAACATTTACTTCCGGAAGTGCCGCGTCAAACCAACCGCTGCTACACCCGCTCAACGCTAATCGCAATTCGCAAATCACAATTTCCTACGGTCGTTTGCCTTCGTTCCACGATGGTTTGAAACTCGAGTTCACGAGCCATACGACCGGTTTGATCATCGAGTTGATCGAACGCGTCATATGAGCGAAGTCTATCGTGCCGATCTCGTCGCTTGCCTGGTGGTAGTCCTTGTGGAGTCCGTAGCTCGAGACCGTATGGGCGACGATTCCCTGCCGCGCGAGCGTGTAATTGTCGGACCGCTGAAAGAAATTCTGATCAGGATGCGGATCGGCGACGAGTTTCGCGCCCTGTTTGGCGAGTTCGGGACCGAGATTCGAACGCTCGTAGCCGGTCAGCCAGAGTTCGTCGGGTCCAACCTTCTCGTCGGGGCGGCCGATCATCTCAAACTGCAGGTTGGCGACGAGTTTCTCCTTCGGAAACCCAAGATTCTCGACAAAGTAACGCGATCCGAATCCGCCGGCCTCCTCGCTTCCGTAAAAGGCAAAATATACCGTCCGTTTCGGTTTCACTCCGGCGGCGAGCACGCGTGCGAGTTCGAGCACCGCGACGCAGCCTGACGCATCGTCATCGGCGCCGTTAAAGAGTTTGTCGTCGCCCGGAGCATTTTGCCGGACGCCGAGATGGTCGAGGTGCGCGCTGAGAAGGATCACTTCCGACGAAAGCGACTTGTCGGTTCCGTCGATCTTGCCGACGGCATTCCAAGTTTGCTGTTTTTGCGCCGGCGCGAGTTCGCCTTTGATGTCGAACCTCGTTCCGTCGTCAAGCGCCGCGATCTTCGCAGCCTCTTCTTTGCTGACCACGATCAATGCCGCGGCCGGTTCCTGCTTTCCGCCAATCGAGGTGAACGATGGTTTTCGCCCGGCGAATCGCGCCCAGCCGGCACGCCATTGCGGCGTTTCTTCGACGATCAACGCCGCCGCGCCGCTCGCCATCAACGAACCGAGAGCATCGTTTGAAACGGGTTCTCCGTTTGACTGCACGAACACGACCGCGCCCGCCTGCGGTTTTCCGCCGACAC
The DNA here is from genome assembly GCA_041752475.1 of Pyrinomonadaceae bacterium. Lineage (GTDB taxonomy): Bacteria > Acidobacteriota > Blastocatellia > Pyrinomonadales > Pyrinomonadaceae > JAFDVJ01. The sequence goes on from JBGSWK010000074.1 coordinate 49,346, forward strand.
CGATCTTTTGCAATCCGCCGCCGATCCCCGATCCGGCGATTCGGAGGATCAGCATCTGATTGCCGTGCTCGAGCGTAGTGCTGCCGTAAACCAGTTTCGGGTTCTCGGCGAATGATGTGCGGACAATACTCACGGTCTGTAAATACGTCGCCTGCCCGGACGCGTCTTTTTGACCAGCGGGTTCGATGCCGAACTGCATCATCATCGAACCGAAGTACGTCGCCGCGATGCGTTCGAATTCGGTCCCGCTCCCGCGACCCTGAAGAGCGTCACCGGCGAGGAATTCCATATTCGCGCGGACGTTTCGTTCGAGGATCGGTTCAGATTTTTGGGCGACCGCGACCGTCGCCGCGAGAATAAGCAGAAGAACGATTAATTTAAGTTTTTTCATATAGAAACGTGTGAACTACGAGAACATACTCTGCCCGAGAATTTTCGCGAATCACCGATAATGCTGCAGGCTAGCCAAACCCTCGAAAGGCACGAAATCAAGTTCGCCAAGAAATCAAATTCGCGTTGATTCGCGAAAATTCGCGGGCAATCTCCCTTGGCGTGTTTCGAGTGTTTCGAGTGTTTCGCGGGCATAAGCGACTTACTTTATGCCGTAGAATCGCCAATTCGTTTTGAAATCTTTCGACAGGTTTTGCTTCGTCAATATCGCCCGGACCATCTCGACCGGGATCGGGCCCTCTTTGAGGATCGTGTCGTGAAACGTCTTGTCGGTCATCTTCTTTGAATCGACTAATTCGCGGTGCAGATCGTAAAACTGCAGTCCACCCATCATATACGCGATCTGGTAGAGCGGGCCGTAATCGCCCGAAAACGAACGGCGGACCTCGCCGAGCGCGTTCTCGCGTTCGTGTCCGACGCGTTCGACGAGAAAGTCGACGCATTCCTGCGGTGTCATTTTTTCGAGGTGAAAACTCAAGCTGAAAATGATCCTTGCACAACGATGCATTCGCCAAAACAACGCGCCGACGCGGTCTTCGGGCGTCTTGTTGAAGCCGCGGTCCCACAGCAGAAACTCCCAGTAAAGCGCCCAGCCTTCGGTCGCGAACGGCGTCCTGAACGCGCGGCGATACGGCCGGTAACGGGCGTTCATAAACCCCTGCAGGTGATGGCCCGGAATCAGTTCGTGATGGACGACGGCGTGCGAGAAATGCGGATTGTTCCCGCGCAGCGACATCAGTTTCTGCTCGTGCGTCATTCCGTTCGTCGGATATGAAACGAGGATGGTCTCGCCGCCGAGAAAGAACGGCGCAATGAGCTGACGCTCGGGGGTCATCATTTCCATCCGCCAGCCGTCGCGGGCAACAGGCGGAACGGTGACAAGATCGTTCTTTTCGAGATATTCGATCGCCTCGAACGCCATATCGCGGATCATCGCCGGCTGCTTTCCGGGCTCGACGTATTTTTGCTTGACGGCTTCGAGCGCCTTTTTCCAGTCGTCGCCGAACCCCATCTCGCGCGACGCCTTTTTCATTTCGGTTTCGCACCAGGCGAATTCCTTGTTCGCAATTTCGATCAATTCGTCGGGCGTGTACGGGATCATCTCAAAATCGAGTTCTTTCTGGAGCGCATCGGCGCCGATCGGGTCACCGATGATCGTAACGCGGTCGTCGGCGCGGACCCCGACCAGTTTTTCCGAAACGTAGCTTTGATAACTGAGGAGCGCCGCGTCGAGCGACTTGTACGTTTCTGAATTCCACCAAGTGAACTCAGGATCGTAAAGATTGTAGAAGCGATACCAGCCGAGCAGCGTTTGCCGGAGCGAGGCGATAGTCCGAACGGCGCGGTTGGCGACGGTCCGTTTCGGCCGCGCGATCTTGCCCGATTCGATGTCCTTTTGGGTTTGCGAGATGAGTTTAGCGAGGTCGTTGAGGGTCGCCGCGGTCTTCGTCGGATCTATCGTTTGGAGTTTACGGCGCGTGTCTTCGAGATCGTTGATCGTTTTCGCGAACGGCAGCATTGCGGCCATTTCATCGAATTGCGTCTGTTCGCGGTCAAGTTCGCCGCGCTCGTGCGCGAGATAGTTTTTGAAAAGAACATAGTCGACCTGTTCGGCGGAATTGAGTCTTGAGAAATCCTGTCGCGCCAGCAGGGCCAATCCGTCGTCAAATAGCTTCCGGAATCGCGCCGTGCGATTTTCCGATGTCTCGGCGGTATAGAACCGGTCGAGAATCCCGCGGTCTTCCTGAAATTTCTCGATCACGCCGCGCAGTCGCGACGGCGACTCGTTGTAGGAATCGAGTTCGTTGACGGTTTGGGCGGCAACGATTGATACGAGTGCAAGCGCAAGTACGATCGATATCAGGTGCTTCATAGTGGTTGAATTCTAAATGAAATCGGCCGGTTCGAAAACTGCGTGGAGTTGTTTTGGATGCACGAATTGAACGAGTCTGCACTTGCCGCGCAAATCCGGTTTGTCATATCACGGTATGGGCTTTGATGATAATTGACAATTATTGCCAACGACCTTATTGTTTCAAATCAATGGCGACGACAACAATGAACATTTCGCTCCCGGAAACGATGAAAGCATTTGTTGATGAACGACTCGTCAGCGACGGATACGGCTCGGTCAGCGAATATGTCCGCGAACTCATCCGGGCGGATCAGAAACGTCGCGAAAGCGACAAATTCGAACGTCTTTTGATCGAACGGTTGAACTCGGGAAACGACCGGGAAGTTGACATTGCGGAAGTAGCCGCAGAACTCACGAGGCAGCTCACATTGAAGAATGAAAACAGTTTACGCTGACGGCGTACTCGAGGAATTTGTCAAAATCTCACTGTACCTTGCACAAGACAACGAAGACCTCGCTCAGAGATTCCTCAATTTATGCGACGAAACGTTCCGATTTCTTTTGATGAATCGCAACGCAGGATTTGCCCGCTCGTTTATTGACAAACGTTTGATCGGCGTCCGATCTTGGCCAGTATAGGGTTTCGATCGATACTTGATCTACTATCAAGAATCGGAGTCCGGAATCCGTATTCTCCACATTGTCCATACGTCGACCGACTGCTTCAGCGGCCTGCAACCCAACGGTTAGTCCGTTCGATTTGACTCATCCCCGACAATCAATTACATTAGATTTAGAATAATTCTAAATCTAATGTAATCAAACTGTAGGATACTATGGCAGAACTTAAAGGTTCGAAAACACAGGACAATCTGAAGGCTGCATTTGCCGGGGAATCGATGGCGAATCGTCGTTATTTGTATTTCGCGAAAGTCGCGGACGTCGAAGGCTATCCGGAAGTCGCGGGTAATTTCCGTGACACCGCCGAGGGCGAAACCGGCCACGCGCACGGACACATGGATTACTTGAAATCGTGCGGAGATCCGGCGACCGATCTGCCGTTCGGCGACACGATCGCGAATCTCGAATCGGCTGTTCACGGTGAAACGCACGAGTACACCGATATGTATCCCGGAATGGCAAAGTCCGCTCGCGAAGAAGGGTTCAACGAGATCGCGGACTGGTTCGAAACGCTGGCGAAAGCCGAAAAATCGCACGCTGGAAGGTTCCAGAGCCTGCTCGACGGAATCAGCTAAATCTGCAGTGAGCGGTGAGCAGTAAGCGGTAAGCAGTAGTTTTTCCTGTTTACCGCACACGGCTTACTGCTCACGGCTTACGGCTTACTGCTCACTATGAACATCGCCTACGCGCCATCTGACGGACTTAGTTACGATCCGAACGAACCAAAATACTGGGACAATGACGGCCTGCATAAGGAGGTCGAGCGGACGTTTGAGATCTGCCACGGCTGCCGGATGTGTTTCAAGTACTGCGATTCGTTCCCGTCGCTGTTCAAGTTCATCGACGAGAATCACGACGGCGACGTCCGCAAACTCTCGGACGAAGAAACCGAACAGGTGATGGACGAATGCTTTCAGTGCAAACTCTGCGAGGTCCAATGCCCGTACACCGAGCGCGACAATCACGAATTCAGGCTGGACTTTCCCAAACTCGTCCACCGCTACAAGGCCGTCCGTCACAAAGAGAAGGGCGCGAGCCTGCGCGACAAGGTGCTCGGCGACCCCGACAAAGCCGGCAAGATGGCGCGGATACTGCCCGTCTTCATCGCCAATGCCGCGAACCGGAACAAGATCCACCGCTATTTTTTTGAAAAGGTCGTCGGCGTTCATCGCGACAAACTGTTGCCGGATTTCGCCGGTGAGACCTTCGAGAAATGGGCCGAGGAGAACGATAAGATCAAAGACGACGGCGAGGTCGTTCTCTTTCAGACCTGTTACGTTCAAAACAACGAGCCGCAAATCGGTCGCGACACCGTCGAGGTCCTTGAAAAGAATCAGGTCAAGACGGCCTGCGCGAAGGGACTGAACTGCTGCGGAATGCCGGCGTGGGAACACGGCGACCTGGAGTCGCTCCGCAAGCATGCAAAGAACAACATCGAAAAGTTGCTGCCGTACGTCGAAAAGGGCGCAAAGGTTTTGGCTATCAATCCAACCTGCGCGATGATGCTCCGGCGCGAGTATCCGAATCTGGTTGACCTCGCGGATCGCGCGAATGCCGAAAAGCTGGCCGCGGCAACAATGGATCCGAGCGAATATCTTTGGTCGATCCGCAACGAAGAGCGCTTTTGCTCGGACGTCAAATCTAAACCCGAAGGGAAAGTCGCCTATCACGCGCCGTGCCATCTGCGCGCGCAGGCCGTCGGATTCAAGGGCCGCGATCTGATTCGCAAGGTGCTCGGCGTCGCACCGTCGACGACGATGGAATGCTGCGGACACGACGGAACTTTCGCGATGACCGTCGAAGGATTCGAGCCCTCGCAGCGAATCGGCAAGAAAGCGTTTGACGGGATGAAACAGGACAAGGATTCAGAAGTTTGGGCGACGGACTGTCCGCTGGCGGCGATCCAGTTCGAGCAGCACGCCGGGAAAAAACCGATGCATCCGATGTCGATCCTGGCAAAAGCCTATCGTGGGGACAAGTTTTAGTACGAGTAACGCGTGCCTCTTACCTGTTATGAAGAAAATTCAGCGAACAGATATTCTCGATTACGTCACCTACGAAGATCGGCGTACCGAAATCCGCGAGTCGGCGATGCGCGTGAAGGATGCGCGCCGAATCCATCTCGGCGATCACCTGACATTTCTTTTCGAAAACACGGAGACGATCCGGTATCAGGTGCTCGAAATGGTCCGGGCGGAAAAGATCGTCCGCGAAACTGATATTCAGCACGAACTCGAAACTTACAATGAACTCATCGGCGGGCCGGGCGAGATCTGCGCGACGCTCCTGATCGAGATCGAAGACGCCGACCTGCGCGCGAAGAAACTGGTTGAATGGGTCGGACTTCCGGAAAAACTCTATCTCAAACTCGAAGATGGATCACGCGCTTACGCCCAAGCGGATGAGCGCCAGAACGAGGACGCGAAGATCAGTTCGGTGCAGTTCCTGAGGTTCTCTTGCGGCGGTCAAACTCCGACCGCGATCGGCTGCGGTCATCCGGGCTGCGAGAACGAATCGCCTCTGACCGAATCTCAAGTGAATGCGCTCGCTGTCGATTTGAAAAACCAGGTCAGATTCCCTTCAGTATCTCCGATAGAATCCCGGTGACCAGCGCGAAAAAGAAACCGGCGATCGAGAGAACCGACATTATCATCCCGCCCCAGAAGGCGATCTGCGCCATCGCCAGGCCGCTTTCGGGCGCGCGGCCTTCCTTGATCGCCCGCATCTCCAGCCACCCGAGAATCGATCCGGGAACCATCGTAAAAACGCTGCAGCAAACGAGACCGGCGATCACCAGACAGATCGCGATAACCGGCCGATTGCTCGGCGGCGGCTGAAACGGCCGCGGCATTTGAGTTTCGAGCGGCCCGCCAAACGGAGTTTGCTGCTGCCATTGCTGATTCGAAGGCGGTTGCGGCCAGTGATACGGCGGCGGTTGCTGCCATTGCGGCTGCGAATAGGTCGGCTGAACCAACGCGATCGGCGTCGCGCACGAACGGCAAAAACTGCCGTCGGCCGGATTTGGGGTCTGACATTGCGGGCAGATCTTTTCCATAATCTCTCTGAACAACAGTTGAAAATTGAAAGCCGCCCATTTTCAACTATCAATTTTCAACTATCAATTAGTCGTTTACTTAAACCCGTATTGCGCAATTGCCGGCGAATCACGAAAAACGCTAAAAGAAACTATTTTCCCAAACGTTTTCGCGTATTTAGCGGACAAGAATTCTCCGCAGCGTAATCCGGGTTAAACCGCGTCCAAAAAGCTCTCTCCGTCCTTTAACCGGAGACCGAAATTCATTGCGACCGTCTGACCGATATCGGACAGACTCTGGCGCGTGCCGAGGTCGACGCCCGACTTCGCGCTCTTGCCATACACCAGCAGCGGCGCGTATTCGCGAGTGTGATCGCTGCCGGGCATCGAAGGATCGTTGCCGTGGTCGGCGGTCAGGATCAGCAGATCGTCGTCGCGCATCGCGTCGAAAATCTCGGGCAAACGCGCATCGAACGTCTCGAGCGCCCGGGCGTATCCTTCAACATCCCGGCGATGGCCGTACAACATATCGAAATCCACGAGATTCGAAAAGATCAGCCCGCGCGTCTCGTCGTCCAGCGCTTTGATTGTTACGTCAACGACCTGCTGATTGTTCTTTGCGGTCAAGTCCTGGGTCACGCCGATCGAGTCGTAGATCGACGCGATCTTGCCGATGCAGACGACATCGAGGCCGTTATCCTTGAGAAGCGGCAGCAAATTGTCGGACGGCGGCGGAACCGCGTAATCGTGCCGGTTCTCCGTTCGTTTGAAATCGGCGGCGTTTGCTCCCAAAAAAGGGCGGGCGATGACGCGTCCGACCTTGTCCTCGCCGTCAAGTATCTTTCTTGCGATCTCGCACATTTCGTAGAGCCGCTCAACCGGAATGATCTCTTCGTGTGCGGCGATTTGAAAAACGGAATCCGCGGACGTGTAAACGATCGGTTTGCCGGTCTTGATGTGCTCCTCGCCGAGTTCCTTGATGATCTCGGTCCCGCTCGCCGGGACGTTGCCGAGAATCCCGGGAACACCGGCCTTTGACACAAATTCACCGATGATCCGCTGTGGAAAACCCTGTGGAAAAGTTGGAAACGCCTTTTTCAGTATTATCCCGGCCATTTCCCAATGCCCGGTCGTCGTATCCTTGCCGTTGGATTTGAGGGTACATTTTCCGAAGCTGCCGCTGAGCGTTTCAAGCGCCGGAACGCCGTTCAATGGTTTGATGTTGCCGAGTCCGAGTTTCTGCAGATTCGGAACGCCGACCTGCCGTGACGCAAAAATATGCCCGAGCGTGTCGCTGCCGGCATCACCCCAGGCCGCCGCGTCCGGCATTTCACCGATCCCGGCGCTGTCCAGAACCATCAAAATTACGCGATTGAAATTCGATGACATACGGGCATCTTCTCATTTGCGAATTGCGATTTGCAATTTGCGATCTCAAGATACCGCGAGATTATTGCGGTAATTCCGCGCGATATTTATTGGCGAGCTCTGTGTTATTTGTTTTCTCGTAAAGTGTGACGAGTCTTCTTAAGGCACTAATCGTGTTCTTTTGCTGATCACCGAGTTTTGCCTTAATGATCGGATAAGTGTCTTCGACCAATGGTTTTGCCTCGTCCAGCTTATCTTGTGCAAGCAGATTCTCGCCCAAAGCACTTTTAATGATGGCAACAAATACTTCGTCAGTCGGGGTAACTTTTTCGATCAATGCCAACCCCTTTCGCAAATATGGTTCGCCTTCCTGCGGTTTGCCGGTGCGTGTCAGGGCGAGACCTAAAAAGTTGTAGGTATAAACATTGTCGACGCCTTCCTTCATCTCATTTGGATTAAACAACTTGACTGTTTGCGAACAGACTTCGAGAATCTTGTCTAAATCGCCTTTGTAGCCGTAGGCCTTGCACAAATAGTTTTTTGCCCAAAATTGAGAATTCGGCAGTTTTGAACGATTGGCAATTTCTTCGGCTTCGAGCAATAACTTAAATCCTTCATCAAAGTTCGATTTTGCCGCCAAATTCAACCCGAGATTCATCAGAGAAGTAAACATTCGATTCTCGTAATTTCTTGGTAAATTGCGGAAAATTGAAATTGATTTTCGCAGATTTCCTTCGGCCCGCGAGTCAAACTTGTACATTTGTACCCGACCCAGTTCGCCAATGGCGTAAGCATAATCGGGATCATTTTCGATGGTGAAGGTATCGAAAATCTTTATCGATTCTTCGATGGGGTTTTCTGCTTCATTTTGTTTCGATTGCCTCAAAAGTATTTCGCCTGTTTGCAATAATCCGAGTGCCAGCAATTTGCTTCCATTTGGCGAGATCTTTCTTTCCATTTCAATTCCGCGATTCAAGTATTTTTCGGCTTCATCAATGTCCAAACGAGAAATGTAGTTCATTGCCAAATAGATCAAAGCGGCGGAAGTTATTTGATTTTCTGCGGGAAACGATGTTTCGCTGATTTGCAAGGATTTTTTTAACAACGATTCGGCTTTTTCAAATTCTTGTATGCTTCTGTACGTAATGCCAAGATTCAAATATGCCTGTGCCCTTTGTTCGGGCTGATTGGCAAATTCAGTTTCTATATTTTGTTCGGCATCGTTCAACACCTCAATAATTCTGGCATCTTTACCTTTTTGTTCGGGTGAAGCAGCCTGCAGAATTTGCTGCATAAAACGGCTCAGATTTTCCGCTTTTATTTGTTCGGATCTGGCACGGTCGCGTTCGCGTCTGGCTTCACGTGCTTGCCAAAGCGAAATTGCGATTCCGCCGATCAAACTCAGAATCAGAAACGTACCAACGACCGAGGCTGCCACATTTCGTTTGACAAACTTTTCCGCCCGGTAGGAAAACGTACTTGGTCGAGCCGAAACAGGCAAACCCTTCAAATGCCTTTGAACGTCTTCCGCAAGCTGTTCGACCGATTTGTAGCGCCGCGACGGCTCCTTTCGCAGAGCCATGAGTACTATATTGTCTAAATCACCACGCAGGGATCTGGGATTTTGGATTCTAGATTTCGGATTTCCCCCGCTGGTAGGGATCTTTCGGCTGTTCACCGATGAAGGCGCGAGCGGTTCGGATTGCGAAACGGTTTGCAGGATCTGATCCAGACTCTTTCCGTCAAATTTGAACGGACGTTCATTTGTTAAGAGTTCGTATAGAATCACGCCCAAACTGTAAACATCGGATGAAGTCGTGATATGAGAACCCTTAATTTGCTCCGGTGAAGCATATTCGGGCGTCATTACGCGAAACTGCGTTTGCGTTTGGCTTGAATCGCCCATCAATTCGGGATTTAAGAATTTTGCCACGCCGAAATCGAGCAATTTTACCTCGCCTTCGTGAGTTACCAGAATGTTGCTTGGCTTCAAATCACGATGAATTACCAGGTTTTGGTGTGCGTGTTGGACGGCAGAACAAATCGTTTTGAATAGATCGAGGCGTTCGTTGGTCGAGAGTTGTTGATCGTTACAGTAATCAAGCAAAGCCAAACCTTCAACGTATTCCATTACAAAATATGGAATTCCGTCTTCAGTTGTGCCGCCGTCGAGCAATTGGGCGATGTTCGGATGATGCAGGCTGGCGAGAATTTGCCGTTCATTTTTGAAACGGCGAACAACATCTTTTGTATCGAGTCCGCGAACAAGTTTTAGAGCAACTCTCTGACGAAAATCGTCTTCACGAATGGCAAGATAAACTAATCCCATTCCGCCTTTGCCGATTTCTTTGGTGATTTTGTACTGTCCGATTACCTGACCAATGCGTTTATCTTCAACAAAAGCTTCTTTGAAATCAGCCGCAGGTTTTTCGATAAAATCATCGCTTTTTTCAAACGATTTGAGCAAAGACTCAACCTCGGAACGCAAATTTTTTTCATCGCCACACGATTTTTCCAAGAATTGCGGACGTTCAGTCTCCGAAAGTTCCAATGCTTCGGAAAAGATTTCTTTGATTCGATTGTGAAAATCTTTATCAGTCATTGCTCAAACGCCGATACAACCAAGCCTTGGCAAAATTCCAATCGCGTGAAACGGTCATTGTGGAAATTCCTAAGGCGTGTGCGGTTTCTTCGATGGACAACCCTGCAAAAAATCTGAGTTCGACGATTTTCGATTGTCTTTCGTCCAATTTTTCCAAATCTTGCAAAGCATCGTCCAAATCAACCAAATCAACTTCTCTCGAATTTGAAAAACTAATTGCTTCGTCTAAGACGAGTTTCTGCAAATTCCCGCCGTGAATTGCCGATCTTTTTTTTCGTGCATGGTCAACCAAAATATGCCGCATCACTTGGGCGGAAACTGCAAAAAAATGAGCCCGATTTTGCCAACTAACCTTTTCCCAATCAACCAAACGTAGATATGCTTCGTGGACGAGTGCGGTCGCCTGTAATGTGTGGTCAGGACGTTCGTTTTTAAGATAACCGCTCGCCAATTTTCTCAGTTCATCGTAAACAAGCGGCAAGAGTTCCTCAGGCGCGGAGGAATCACCATTGTTTATCTTATCGAGCAAAAGTGTGACGTCACGCGGCATAAGACTTTCCGGCTACTTGATTTAATGGCGATTATACATTTTTTTCGCAGATGTGAAGATAAGTGTTGTAGCTTGACTCATAAATTCGCTTTGTAATTTGACGGAGAAAAATTTCTATCAGAGGAGTGAAAATATGAAACTACAGGACTTATTTATGGGAATGGTAAAGCTTGCCTTTATCATAAACTTCATTACGCTTTCAGTTTACGCGGGACAAGGCGTCATTGATGCCACATTCGGCACAAATGGCGTTAAGGATACGACCTTTGCAAACCCGACGCTAATTGTTGATTCGGTTGTATCGGGAAACAAGATCTGGTTCGCGGGCATAGCGTCTTTCGATCCGCGAGGTCACGTTATCTACGGACGATTTAGTTTGGACGGGACGCTTGATTTTTCTAACATCGTGAGACCGTGTAACGCAGATCCCAACAATCTTCAGGATTCAACTTCATCCGTGAACAAGATCTCGCTGCAGCCGGACGGCAAACTGCTGGTAACCGGCAAATGTCAGACATTCAATGCAGGAAATTTTCAGAATCCTTATGCCATCCGTATAAATACCAATGGCACATTGGATTCTTCATTCGGAATTGGCGGCATCGCGTTGTTAGATTTACGAACTGTTCCGGCGTGCGGCACATTACAGACCACTTATGACATTGCGGTCGCTCCCGATGGAAATATTATCGCGGTCGGTGGTGATGGGGTTACTCCTGTGTCAAGCGGTGGGTGCCCCGGTGCCATACCGGCTGCTATCTTATTAAAAATTTCTCCCGTGGGAGCAGTGCTAACGCCGACGTATTTCCCCCAACCGGGAGTTGGTCGCTTCCAAGGTCTCACAATACAACCGGACGGGAAAATTCTTGTTGGTTATAATGATGACGCAGCAACAGCCGGTGTGTATCAAATTCGCCGATTCAACAGCGACTTCACACCTGACACATCGTTTGGCACAAATGGCACGGCTACATTTCCCGTTGGCACCGGCGATCCCAGAGGCAATGTCACTTCAATTCATTTAGAATCATCCGGTAAAATAGTTGTTATCGGATATGTTGCTCCAAATAGTGCTAAACCTTCGATAGCCCGATTCTTACCGAACGGCACATTGGATACCACCTTTAACGGCACCGGAAGCTTGAGGTTCCCTGATGACCAAAACGTTAATATGACTGTCAACAAAATTTCTCGTCAACCGGACGGAAGATATTTGATCAGCGGTCCCATTAGCGACGGATGGGGCGTTTATCGGGTAAATCCTAACGGCACACTTGATTCGACCTACGGAAATCGAACTGCTCCCGGAATTGCTTGGTTTAATCCTCCGACAGGAAGGGCAACCGGTGTTCCGGCAATACTTCCCGATGGCAGTATGATCCAGATTGGCTCCGCAAACTCCGTCGTCTTCAATACCATAATCCGACTCGTAAAAATAAACCAAAATCAGAACCGTCTCGCGAACGGATTTGATTTCGATGGTGACGGCCGGGCTGATGTGAGCATATTTAGACCTTCGAGTGGAACTTGGTTCTTGAATCGCTCGAACGCCGGGTTTGGAACAGAACAGTTTGGCATTTCGTCGGACAAACTGGCACCGGCGGACTACGACGGCGACGGAAAGACGGACATTGCCGTCTGGCGAGAGTCGGAAGGTAATTTTTACATTCTGAACAGCGCGAACAATTCAGTCAGAACGGAAAATTTCGGTCTGCCAGGGGACGTTTTGATGGTCGGCGATTGGGACGGCGACGACAAAGCCGATCTTTCGACGTATCGCGGCGGAGCACAGAGCATGTTTTTTTATCGCGGCAGCTTGAATAATCCAAACAACAACATCACATCCCGTCAATGGGGAACGTCCGGCGACAAGCCGATGCGAGGCGACTTCGACGGAGACGGCAAAGCGGATGCGGCTGTGTTCCGGCCATCGAACAACGTATGGTACATCCACCAGTCATCTAACAATCAGATTCGCTACGACTATTGGGGGCTTTCGACTGATAAGTTCGTCACGGCGGACTACGACGGCGACGCGAAGACCGATCTTGCGATATTTCGCAATGGCGTTTGGCATATCAAACAATCGTCAAATAACCAGCCACAATATGTCTACTGGGGACTCTCGACCGACAAGCTCGTCGCGGCGGACTACGACGGTGACGGCAAAACGGATACCGCCGTCTTTCGAAACGGCATTTGGTATCTGAACCAAACGACGGGCGGTTCGGCCGTTGCGAATTTTGGCCTTTCAACCGACAGTCCCGTTCCGAACGCATACATCGCGCCTTGATAAAGTCCCCACAAGCCCCTGCTGAGCCGTCGGATTTAGATCTATCCGGCGGCTTTTTGCCGGAAACTGGTTCTCGCCGGATCTCGGCGGTCTCCGGCGGCGCAAAGTTGTTTATAAGTTGAGAGCATTGCCGGACGTCCTCGAACTAGTCCATAAGCTTCAGCCAACGAGTGGTGTAATGCCTCGAAGACGTTTTGGAATCTGGAATCCGGTAAATCCGGAATCTGAAATCTTGAATCCCAAATCGGGAGCTTTGAAATACCGGCTTGAAGGAAATCGGCGCAGTTTAACCACAGATGAACACGGATCGGCGGGATAAAATCATATATCTTTTCGACGGTAATGGCGCCGAATTGGTCTCAAATCATCGTTTTCATCCCGACCCATCCGAGTTCATCTGTGTCAAGAACGGCCTGTCGCTTCAATCCAGCAGGTTTTTCAAAGTTCCTGATTTGCGATTGTTTTGCCTTCAAGACAAATGGGCGCAGACCAACCATAAGTGCAAAGTGCATAACGCATAGTGCCTAGTCCAAATCCGTTATGCACTCTGCGCTCTGCACTTTCCACAATCCTGGAATCCGGAATCGGGAATCCGGAATCTGGAATCTGGAATCTGGAATCTCTGAAATCGAAAATCCCAAATCCCAAATCGCAAATCACTTTATCGCCTGATACCCTTCTCGCGCGCGGACGGTCGCGCCCGCGGGAACGCCTTTCAGTTCGACCGTGATCCTGCGATATGTTCCGTCGCGCTTTTCGTTGGTCGAATAGTAGCCGAGCGAGTATTTCGTGCCGATCTCGGCGGCCACCGACGCAAACGCCGACCGCGCTTCGGTCAGGTCCGCGGCCGGGAACACTTTGCCGCCCGAGCGCGCCGCAAGCTCGCTCAGCTGCCTGCCGGCGAGTTCGTACAGCCCTTTGCTCATTTCGAGCCGCTCAAAGTCGCCCAGCTTGCAGAAGTCATAGGTCTTCTCAATGTTGGCCTTCGGATAGTACGCTCGGTAAAAACGCCGGATTTGAGACGTCGAGAGCCGTGTCGCCGACTGGCAGTTGCCCATCAAATTTTCCTCGAAAAAATCGCGCGTGTCGATCTCGACAAAAAAACTAACGATCCCGGCGCGTTCGAGTTCGCCGCGTGCTTCATCGAACTCGGCGACGCTGGCCGAATCGACCCCGTCAGTAAGCGCGACCAAGGCGCGGCGGCCCCGATACTCGTCCTTCGGAACCTCGGCAAAGACACGTTTCGACGCTTGCAGCAGGCTGTCGTAAAACGGCGTGCTGTTACTGGTTTTCACGGCTTCGAGCGCTCGCTTAAGCTGGGCGCGGTCGTCGGTAAGCCCGGTCAGGACCTCGCTCACGGCGTACGCGGCCGTCGATGTCCGCTCGGTTCGGTAAGCAATGACCGAAACCCGGTCGCCCGGACGGAGAGATTCGATAAAATTCGCGGCTGCACGCTGAATCATCGCCAGATCCGAACGGGTCGAACCCGAAGTATCGAGCAGAAGCGCCACCTCGAACGGCGCGCTCGTCGCCGAGAACTCAGCGATCTCCTGCGGTTTGCCGTCCTCGAAGATCGCAAAGTTCGAGCGCTTCAAGGACAGCAGCGGCTTCCCCGCCGAGTCGTTGACGACGACCGGTACATCGATCAGTTGCGTTTCGACACGGATAGTCTCGTCGACGTCCTGTGCAAACGCCGAAACGGCGCCGATGGCGGCGACGACGATCGTCAAAGAAAATTTGCGGACTTTCTCAAACACTGCGGTCTCCTGATTCTCGTATCTTAACAAGAATCGTTTTCGAGATGTTAATTCTTTTCGACAAGAATCGCGACCGCCTACATAGTTCCGGCGAACTGTGTTATTCTGCTCGAAATCAGTCAACCAGAACAGCGGCCCACTCTCGAGCTTGGTAATATTCGCGTTTCGGTCAGTGTTTTTAATACTATTTTAGGACTTTACGGGAGAATTTATGAAGAGAGGAAATCGATTGAACAGAATAGTTTGTATTTTAGTCGCCGTTTCAGTGACGGCTTTTCATTTTTCAGGCATCTCGGCTTCAAGGGTCAGCGCGAACAGCACGCCGCAGTCGCTGCCGTTCTCGCAAAACTGGACGAACAACGTTCTGACGACGAATGACGATTGGTCGCCGGTGAACGGCATCGAGGCCTATTTGGGCCAGGACATCACCGCCGCGACCGGTGTCGATCCGCAGACGCTTTTGACAACCAGCACATTGCCCAACGACCTCGATCTCATCGCCAATCAGGCGAACCCGAACACGCTCACCAACGGCGGTGTGGCCGAGTTTGACTCGTTGACAGATCCGACGGTTGCGCTTCAGGGTTCGGGAACGGCCGATGCGCCGTACATTCTGTTGTATTTGAACACGACGGGACAGTCGGGCATCAACGTTGCATACAATCTTCGTGACGTTGACGGTTCGACGGACAATTCGATCCAGCCCGTGGCGCTTCAGTACCGGGTCGGAAACACCGGAAATTTCACGAACATTCCGTCAGCTTTCGTCGCCGACGCGTCGTCCGGGCCGAGTTCCGCAACGCTGGTAACGCCGGTCAGCGCGCCGCTTCCGGCAGAGTGCAACAATCAGGCGCTCGTTCAGGTTCGGATCATTACAACGAATGCTGTCGGCAGCGACGAATGGATCGGAGTCGATGACATCAACGTCACCACTGCGCCGACTGCGCCGACGCAGCACGTCGTCGATTTTAACGGCGACGGCAAGACGGACTTTGCCGTCCTTCGCAATATCGGCGGCGGCCCCTCGGGCCAGATACGCTGGTTCATAAACTATACCGGCACGGCGACGACGGTCGCTTCCGATTGGGGTTTGAGCGGTGATGCCTACGTTGCGGCGGACTATGACGGAGACGGCAAGTCGGACATCGCCGCGTGGCGGGGGATCTCGAACAATCAGCCGTCAGGGAACGCGTTCTTCTATATTCTCGAGAGCCAAAACAACACGCTCAGGATCGAGGACTTCGGCCAAGTGGGCGACGACCCGCGGGTTGTCGGGGATTACGACGGCGACGGCAAGGATGATGTCGCTGTCTACCGACCCGGTGCGACGGCGGGCCAGAACAGCGTTTGGTATTGGCGAACGGCCAATGCCGGTCCGATCAGCAATAAGGTCTGGGGGCTCAACGGCGATTTCCCCGCGCCCGGGGATTATGACGGTGACGGAAAGAACGATTTCGTGACCCAGCGCGCCAACGGAGGCGGGAGTGCGATCTTCTGGCTGAACCTGACAACCGCCGGTGTTTCAAACCGGGTATTCGGCACCGAAACCAACCTGGTCACCCCCGGCGACTTTGACGGCGACGGCAAGACGGATCTCGCGATCGTCCGCGGAGTGGGAGGATCGATCGAATGGTGGCATTTGCGAAGCTCGGATAATGTCGCAGTTCTGACCGTTTTCGGAGCGTCCGCTACCGATTTGATTGCGGTCGGCGATTACGATGGCGACGGCAAATCCGATCAGGCGATTTGGCGTCCGAGCGCGAATCCTGGTGAAAGCGCTTTCTGGGTCAACGGCTCGACGAGCGGCGCATATAGCCAGCCGATGGGTTCCGCAGGTGACATTCCGGTCGCAAGTTCGTTCACGTTCTAGGCCGCCGAAACGGCTTTCGAATTAGTAAAGTGACCCGAGACGTGTGCGCGTCTCGGGTCTTTCTTATTGGACTCTTCACACTCCCGCGTCAGACGATCTGCAATTCCCGCAGGCAGCGCTCGATTCGCTCGAACGAATGATTGATATCGTTGTCGAGTCCGATCGAGAACCTAACGAGTCCCTCGCTCAGCCCCATTGCCTCGCGTTCTTCTTTCGGAATCTCCGACGACGTGCTGTGTCCCGGAGGCGAAAAAAGCGTCTTGAAGTAACCGAGACTGACCGCCAGGTAGCCGACCTTTTCTTCCTGCATCCGCGTCATCAGCCGGTTCGCCGTTTCCAGCTCACCGACGTCAAGCGCGAGCATTCCGCCGAATCCGTAACCGGGATTCATGAACGACTTCAGCAGCTCGTGCTGCGGATGTTCCGGCAAGCCCGGATAATGAACTTTCAGGCCGAGCGCCTTGAACCGTTCGGCAAGAAACTGCGCGTTAGTGCTGTGCTGCCGCATCCGGAGATGAAGTGAATGAATGTTCTTGAGGATGCTCGCCGCGCGCACGGAATCGAGCACTGGTCCAAGGAGCATAACCATCCCGGACGTGATATCTGTGAGTCTGTGGACAAACTCGTCGCTCGCGCAAACGGCGCCGGCGACACAATCGCTCGTGCCGTTGATGAACTTCGTCATACTGTGAACGACGATGTCGGCGCCGAGCCGGATCGGCGAAATGATCAGCGGACTGAACGTGTTGTCAACGACGAGTTTGGCGCCGTGATTGTGGGCGATCGAGGCGAGTTTCGGGATGTCGGAGATCTCGAGCAGCGGATTGCTGATCGATTCACAGTAGATGACGCGAGTCTTTTCGTTGACGCGCGATACGACCTCGTCAAGGTCACCGATATTTACGAAATTCACCTTGATGCCGAATCTCGGCAGAACATTCTTGAACAGCGCGTACGTCCCGCCGTAGATCGTGTGCGCCGCAACGACTTCGTCGCCGGCGTCGCACAATTGAAGGATCGTCGAACTGATCGCCGCCATTCCTGACGCGGCGACCTGAGCCGATTCGCTGTCTTCCATTCGCGCCAGCGCTTTCGAAAGGAATTTGTTGGTCGGGTTCCAATGACGCGAATAAAGAAAACAGCCTTCGATCTCGTGTTCGAAGAGTTCCTCCATCCGCTCGGGCGTCATAAAGGTGAAGGTCGAAGAGTCGGTGATCGACGGATTGACGTCGCCGAATTCACCGAAAACCAGAAAGTCCTGAATTCTGCTGCTGGGATCGAACATAAGCCACCTCTTCAGTGCCGAGTGCAAAGTGCGTTGTCAGTGCAGAGTGCAGAGTGTCGATGCAGACCACTTTGCACTCTGCACTATGCACTTGCTTGAGCTCTGCACTTGCTTGAGCTCTGCACTTGCACTCTGCACTATCCACTACTCTCCACTTTTTCACTTTTCACCGATTGATTCCGTGACGGCAATCACCGGGCACAGGGCATTTTCGATGATCCCGGCAACTTTTCCGGCAGCCGAATCGTCGCCGAACAAACGATGGCGAAGTCCGACGACGATGAGATCGGCGTCTGCGGAGTCGGCGACGAGTTCAGCGAAGATATCACCCTTCTTTTCGACCTCACGGACACGGCACCGCGTCTTGATCTCCTCGGTCGGGCACGGCGTTTTTCCGGTTCGGATGACGACGAGTTCCGCGTCAAATCGCGACGCCGCATCGATCGCGAATCTCAGCGCGTTTGCCGACTCCTCGGAATCGTCGATCGGACAGAGAATCGTCTGCACCGCGGCATCGGCGTCCAAATCAACTTTTGCGCCGACGGTCAAAACCGGCACACGGCTTTCACGAAGCACCGTCGCCGCGACCGAGCCAAACCGCAGTTTGGCGAGACCGCCGCGGCCTCGGGTTCCGAGCGCGATCAACTTCGTCGCCGACCTTTCTGCCTCTTCGAGGATTGCCGCGGACGCCGAGTCCTCGACGACTACCGCGTCGAACTCGACTTCCGGCGGCAGATTTTCGAGCGCGAAAGCCTCGATCTGCGCGCGGTTTGCGTCCTCGGTGCGTTTCTCGACGGAAAGAAGCTCATCGAGCTGCGAGTCCGTAAAATACGGCGGCAGATCCGACTCGACCGCGTGGACGATCTTGAGTTTCGCGCCGAATGCCGCGGCGAACCGCGCGGCGAACCGCAGCGCGACCGCGGATTGGGAACTGAAATCGGTCGGGCACAGAACCGTTGCGACGTCGGACCGAAGATCCGGTTCGGGATGCTTGCGCCGCTCGCTCAGGTAGAACAGAACCGGCACCGCCATTCTCGAAAGCAGCAACGACGCCACTTCGCCGGCCATCAACGAGATCGCCAATCCCTGAAAGATGGGATCGGCAAGCATCACCGCCGATCCGACGATGACGGCCGCGGCGGTCAGGAGCATCGGCCGGAAACGGACCGCGCCGGCATCGACGACGGCGTCGATCAGCGACATCCCGTGCTTCATCCGCAGTTCGACGAAATCGACGAGAATGATCGAGTTGCGGACGACGATCCCCGCGCCGGCGATGAAGCCGATCATCGATGTCGCCGTAAAGAACGCGCCCATCAAGGCGTGCGCCGGCAAGATGCCGACGAGCGAGAACGGGATCGCGGCCATGATCGTCAGCGGTGTTTTGAACGACTGGAACCAGCCGACGACGAGAATGTAGATCAGAACCATCACGACCGCGAACGCGAGCCCGAGATCGCGAAACACTTCATACGTGATGTGCCATTCGCCGTCCCATTTCATCGCGTATTTGTCGGTCAGAAACGGCTGTGCGGCGACATAGCGTTCAAGCGCGTAACCCTCCGGGAGTTTCATCGCCTCGATCGAATCATTCAGCCCGAGGATCGCGTAGACCGGACTCTCGACCGCACCGGCGACGTCGGCCGTGACGTAAACCACCGGCATCAGATTCTTGTGATAGATGCTTTTGTCGGAGGCGACTTCTTTGACCTCGACAAGTTCACTGACCGGAACGAGATTGCCCGCACTGCCGACGACCTTGATCTGCTGAAGATCATCGAGACTGGTCCGCTCGGAACGCGGAAGCCGCAGATTGATGAACGCGTCCTCTTTTTCGGTCGGAATATGCAGCAGTCCGACGTTCAGACCGTCGAGCGCGAGCCGCAAAGTCTGGGCGATCTGCTCGGTCGAAATGCCGCTGATCGCCGCCTTCTCTTTGTTTATGAGCAGACTGAACTTCGCCTGGTTGTCCTCGACGAACCAGTCGACATCGACGACGCCGTCGGTCTTGTCGAGAATATCGCGGACGCCGCGGGCGATCTCGATCTGCCGATCGTAATTCGGCCCGTAAACCTCGGCGACGATCGTCTGCAAAACTGGCGGACCCGGCGGAACCTCGGCGACTTTGAGCCGCGCGCCGTATTTCAGCGCGATCCTCTGAAGTTCCGGCCGGACGCGTTTCGCGATGTCGTGGCTCTGCTCGGAGCGCTCGCTCTTTTCGAGAAGATTTACCTGAATGTCGGCGACGTTCGGACCGCGGCGCAGAAAATAATGC
Organism: Pyrinomonadaceae bacterium; assembly: GCA_041752475.1. GTDB lineage: Bacteria > Acidobacteriota > Blastocatellia > Pyrinomonadales > Pyrinomonadaceae > JAFDVJ01. The sequence goes on from JBGSWK010000074.1 coordinate 69,366, forward strand.
CGCACGAGGCCGTTGAAATTGTAGGGTGACGCCGTGCCGACATACGTTTGATAATCGACCACTTCGGGCACCGTGCCGACATACGCCGCGAGTTCGCGGGTCACCGCCGCAGTCTCCTCAAGCGTCGAACCTTCGGGCATATCCACGATCACCTGGAACTCGCTCTTGTTGTCGAAGGGCAGCATTTTGACCTTGACGAACTTGAGCGCGACGAGCGACATCGCGGCCAGCAACAGAACGACAACGCCGCCGAGAAACGCATAGCGCCACGTCGGCTTGACGATGATCGACGTCATCACCTTGCGATAAAGCCGCGTTGTAAATCCCTCGTCGCCGTGTTCGTGGGTGGCACCGCGCTTGAGTAATTTCAGCGCCGCCCAAGGCGTGACGACGAACGCGACGATCATCGAAAAGACCATCGCCGCCGACGCGCCGACCGGAATCGGCCGCATATACGGACCCATCAGGCCGCTGACGAACGCCATCGGCAGGATCGCCGCGATGACCGCGAAGGTCGCGAGGATCGTCGGATTGCCGACCTCGTCGACGGCGTCGATGGCAATCTCGACCAGCGAACGTCCCTTGTTTTCGGGAAGTCCGTAGTGGCGCGTCATGTTCTCGACGACGACGATCGCGTCATCGACGAGAATTCCGATCGAAAAGATGAGCGCGAAAAGCGTTATGCGGTTGAGCGTGTAGCCGTAAAGATAAAAGACCGTGAGCGTCAGGGCGAGCGTCACCGGGATCGCCGTCGCGACGATGCCCGACTCGCGGACGCCGAGCGCGATCATGATCAGCACGGAGACCGACGCGATCGCGATCAGCATATGAAGCAGCAGTTCGTTCGATTTTTCGGCCGCGGTCTCGCCGTAATTGCGCGTCACGGAGACGCGGACGTCGTTCGGTATGAACGAGGCTTTGAGCGATTCGACCTTTGCGAGGATCTTGTCGGCGATCTCGATCGCGTTCGTTCCCTTCCGTTTTGAAATGGCGAGCGTCACGGCCGGTTCGATTCCGCTGGCGGGCGATGCTTCCTTCTCAGCGGCGCCGTGGCCGAACATTACGTAATCTGCCGCAACTTCCGGCCCGTCCGTGATCTCGGCGACGTCCCGAAGATAGACCGGACGTCCGCCGGAGACTCCGACAACAACATTGCCGACGTCTTCCGCCGACGTCAGAAAGCTGCCGGTTTCGACGATCGCCTCGCGGTTCTGCGCCGCGATCGTTCCCGAAACGAGCCGGCGGTTCGACTGTTCGATCATCGGAACGATGGCCGCCGGCGCGATCCCGCGCGAAGACATTTTGGACTCGTCGAGCAAAACACGCAGTTGGCGCCGTTGTCCGCCGATGATCTTGACCTCGGAAATGTCCGTGATCTCCTTGATCTGATCTGTCATCTGCGCGGCGATGCGGCGTAGCGTGAAATGGTCGTAGGTCTTCGACGAAAGCGTCAGCGCGAGGATCGGAACGTCGTCGATCGAGCGCGGTTTGACGAGCGGCGGCGATGCGCCCGGCGGCACAAGATCCAAATTCGCAAAAAGCTTCTGATTGAGACGGACGATCGCATCCTCTTCATTCTGACCGACCTTAAAGCGGACGATCGCGAGCGACATGCCCGGCGACGAGGTCGAGTAGATGTATTCGACGCCGGGAATCTCCCACAGGAGTTTTTCCATCGGCTTGGTGACGCGTTCCTCGACTTCTTTGGAAGACGCACCCGGCATTTGCACCATCACATCGACCATCGGGACGATGATCTGCGGTTCTTCCTCGCGCGGAAGAATGAAGACCGCGCCGATGCCGAGCAGAATCGACGCCGCGACGATCAGCGGAGTGAGTTTCGACTGGATGAATGCGCCGGCCAAACTGCCGGCAAAGCCGTGGTTTTTCATACTTTGGAGTTCGGAGTCCCGACTTTAGTCGGCCCGTTCCCGTTCGGAGTCCCGACTTCGGTCGGCCCGTTCCCGTTCGGAGTTCCGACTTCGGTCGGCCTTCCGTTGCCTCAAAATCTCACCTTCGCGCCGTCGGTTATCCGGTTCGCGTCGGCCGAAACGTAGTCGTCGCCTTCCGCCAGACCGGACAGAATCTCAACTAAACCGCCGGAGGTCTTGCCGGTCGTGACGATCCTAAATTGGGCCAGGCCGTCGGCGCCGACAACGTAAATACCCGATAGTTGGCCGCGCTGCACGAGCGCGGCTTCCGGCACCGTGATCGCATCCTTTTCCGCGATCGGAAATCTCGCCAGCCCGTACAGCCCGGTACGCAGCAGAGAGTTCGGCGGAAGGTCGATCTTGACCGTGTAGCTGCGCGTCGCGGCGTCGGCGGCGGGCATAATTTCGGCGACGGTGCCGTAGATCTCGCTCTCGCCCAGCGCGTCGATGCGCACCTGCACCCGGTTGCCGATTCGGAAGAGTTTCGAACGCGATTCCTCGACCGCCGCTTCAAGACGGTAGAGCGAGCTGTCTTCGATCGAAAGCAGCGGCATTCCCGGCGAGGCGACGGCTCCGGATTCGGCGAATTTCTTGACGATCAGACCCGAAACCGGCGATGTGATCTTCGAGTAACTTTCGAATACCTTCGTGCCCGAGATCTCGGCGCGCGCCTGATCGATCCGGGCGTTGATCTGTTTTTTCTTCGAGATGATCGTCTCGACATTCGCCCGCGCGCGATCGACCTCGGAAGTCGCCATCCGAAGACGCGACTGAGCCTCGTCAAACTCCTGCGCGCTCGCGGATCGCCGATCGTAGAGTTCCTTCATTCGGGCAAAGGTCTTTTCGGCGAGAGCCTTGTTCGCCTCGGCCGTCCTCACGCCGGCGTTGGCCGCGACGACCGATTTGTCGATCTCGACGAGCGCCGCCTGGGCTTCCTTGAGTCCGCCTTCAGCGCGCTGCTTCTGGGTCTGGCTTTCGCGGTTGTCAATCTCGACCAGCACCTGTCCGCGCGAGACGCTGTCGCCTTCGGCAACCGGGAACGCAACGATGCGGCCCATCATATTTGCCGAGACGTCGGTCGTCTTCGCCGCCTTCACGGTTCCGGTCGCCTCGTAATAGTCGGCGATCGAGGATTTCGTGACCTTGGCGATCGAGACGTTTTGAATTTCGGTCGGCGGCGGTGTTTTCGCGGTCTCTTCGGTCTTGCCGCAACCGATCAGAGCGACGGCGAGCGCCGTCACAACAATCGCGTGTTTCAACTTGATATCCATAACTGATCTACCTAAAAATTCAATCCAAGGGCGCAGGCTCAAAAGGCGCTCGCGTCCGTAAGCCTTCCCGTCGCCAGCAGGATCGACGCGTAACTGACATAGTATTCGTAGCGCGCCCCCAAAAGATTGTGCTTGGCGCGAACAAGCGCCGACTCGGCGCGAATGACCTCGTTGAACGTCGTCAGGCCGAATTTGTAGCGATCCTGAATGATGCGCAGCGCTTCCTCGGCCTGGGCGATCGACTTTGCCGAGACGACGATCTTGGCGCGCGCCGTCAGATATGCTTGCTCGGCGCGGATCACGTCCATCCGGATCTGGTTCGACAGGTTGTCGATCTCGCTGGCGGCGATGCTCTCGGCAGTCGCCGCCTGTTCGACACGCGCCTTTCGGCCGGCGTCAAAGAGGTTGTAGCTCAGGCTGACGCCGACCGTATAGTCGGTGCTTCCGTTCGCGATGTAAGGCGAACTGTAGCCGAGATTGCCGAAGGCGTTGATCTGCGGAAGTTTCTGGTCACGGACGCCCCGTGTTTTTGTCCGGGCGACTTCGAGCGCGACCTGCGCCCGTTTCAGATCGGCGCGGTTTTCAAACGCGAGGCGCATCAGTTCGTCGCGTGATTCGACCGGAAAGAAGCGTTCCGTAATGTTCGTCGCGAGTTCGACCTCGAGATCCGGCTGCTCGCCGAGCGCGATGTTTAGAGCGGCACGCGTGACGATCAGATTGCTGCCCGCTTCGAGCCGCTGCTGACCGGCGTTGGCCGCCTCGACCTCGGCGGCAAGAAAATCGGCATCGGTCGTCATCCCGACATCGGCCATATCCTTTGCCTTCTTCGCGTTCGCTTCGGCGGATCTGACCGCCTCGTCGCCGACCTTGAGCATTTCCTGCGCGAGAACTACGCCAAAGTAGTTTCGGACGACCTCGAATCGAAGTTGCTGGCGAACCGTCTCGGCCTGAAACTCGGAGCGCCTTTTTTCAAACTCCGCCTGCGTGACGCGGGACCGCGTCTGGCGCTGGTCGAACAAAGGTTTCTGAACCGCGATCGACGTCCGGAAGTTGAACAGCCCGTCCGGTTTGTTGAGCGCGCCGAGGTCAAAGTCGGACGCGCGGAATCGGCCCTGTTCGAGGCGCGAGCCGAAAACAAAGACGGGGTTATTGCTGCGGACGAGGTTTTGCGTGAACTGCACGACGGGCCGTTTCCCGGTCCGTGCCTCTGAAATTCCAAGTTCGGCGATCTTGACCGCCGAATCGGCCATCTTCGTCCGGGGATCAGCGGCGACCGCCTTCTCGACCGCTTCATCGACCGTCAGCCGCGGCGGAAACAGGCTCTGCGCCCGGGCCTCCACGGCGCCGAGGATCGCAGCAAAAAGGATGACGGCCAATCCCGGAAGTTTGATCGGTGCGGACATAATCGGTTCCTCAAAAAGACGACGCTTAGTTCTCCGGAAAACCGGCCTTGCGAAGAATCGTCATCATCGGACACCAACCCGAAAACGCTGACTGGAAGAGGTTCAATCCGATAAAGATGGTGAAATAGAAAAAGTACGGGCTGACGTAAATTCCAAGAAGAACGCTGATCGTGACCAGCGTGCCGGCGATCATATGGAGCATATTGTTAACTGTCATAAAATTTACCTCGTCAATTCTTATATGCGTATGTAGTTATATTCTAATCCAACAGTACACCCGGTCAAACCTAGTGTCAAGCGGTCCGAACTTCCGTCCGGAGCCGTTGGATCCTATTCAGCGAGAAGTTCTTCGACGTCCGATCGGAGCGTTGACTCGAGAACGATTCCCGTATATTTCTTTGCCAGCCGACCATTCTTATCGTATAAGAAAGTAGTCGGCAAACTCATATCTGCGCCGGTGTTCGGATCGCGCCCGGGACGGAGGATTTCATACGTAATCTTGTATTTCTCGACGAACGGCGCGATCAGTTCAGGGTCCTCATCGACCGAAACACCGACGAAAACTGCGCCGCGGGGCGTTAGTTCGTTCGCCGCGTTGACCAATCCGGGAGTTTCAAAGCGGCACGGCCCGCACCACGTTGCCCAATAGTTGATGACCACCACCTTTCCAAGCTGATTGCCGAAACTCCAAACCTCTCCATTCGTTTTGCGGAGCGCGAAGTCCGGCGTCGGTTTTCGGTTCTCCGGTTTCCAGGGGCCGAACTGCCACCACGACGGCGGCGCAAGAAAGTAAAGTATCGCGGCGCTGATCGAAAGCGTTATCGCCCACTCGATCAAATTCCGGCGGAGTGATTTTGGTTTCTTCCTTTCTAACTCGTTGTCGCGAAGAATCATATGCCCAGTATCCGTTTCAAATTGCCCCCGAAGATCGCTTCAGCGTCCGTTTTTCCGACTCCGATCTCGGCCAGGATCCGGGACTGGACATCGAAAACCTCGGTGTTCCAACCGCGCGGAAAGAACGAAGAGTCAGTCCCGAAAAGCAGACGCTCCGGACCGGTCACATTGAGCGTTCTTTCGAAGACCTTGGCAAGTTCGAGATCGGTCGCTTCATAGTTCGTCCATTTGTTGCTGCTCGAAGTGTCAATGAAAGTATTGGGGCACAAATCGGCCACCATCAGCGTCTCGCGCCAAAGGCCCGCGCCGAAATGCAGAATGACAAAGTTCACTCCGGGAAATTCGCCCGCGAGTTTATGAACTTCCAACGGACTCGAAACCCTGAGATCGAACGGGCTCTTCAATCCGATCTTATTGCGGATCCCAACGCTCAGCGCGCCGCAGTGGACAAAGATCGCGGTTCCCGGACGATGGTTCGCGAGCTCTGCGATCGCCCGGACATTCGGATCGTCACCGACCGAAAAACCGTGCATCGCCGGAAAAAGGCAAAGCATCTTCAGTCCCAGTTCATCGAAGCCTCGTTTCGCGCGTTCGACCGCGTTCTCCTGCAGCGGGTTGAAAAAGAAACCGCCGCTGATGCGGTCGGGAAACGCGGCAACCGCTTTGGCGACCGAGTCTTCGTCGTTCGGCAGGCTCGCCATCAGCAGCGCTCTCGAAACCCTGTGTTTGTCGAGTTCGTCAAACCAGATCCGCGCCAGTTCGGCCGGGTCCTCGGGCGGCATCCGAAAACCGGTAATCTCGCCGATCTTGCCGACGGGATCGGCCTCGCGCGAGATCGTTGCCGACTGCCTCGCGAGCATTTCAAAAAAGTTATGCGAAAAGAAATGCGCGTGGGCGTCAAAAATTTCTAGTTCACCGAAAGGCGTCTGCTTTTTCATTGTAAGTACTTGACCGAACTGGTTAAGCGACGCCGGCGAGTCCGCATGTTAATGCCGACCGCCGGCCCGTATTCCGCTCTTAAGCTCTTCCGCGCAACATTCCGTGCCAGTAAAGCTGGGGCAAGACGTAGCGCTTTACGAGAAACATCGAATATCGCTCTTTGTTCTGATCGAACGGGAACGTTTCGTCGGGCTTTAGATCGTAGCCGAACTCGGCCATGATCAAGCTGTCATATCCGGTCACGAGCGGACAGGACGTGTAGCCGTCATAAACCGCCGAAAGCGGCTCGCCCTTCATCGCGTGTTCGAGATTTTCTACAAGCACGGGCGCCTGTTTTCGAACCGCAGCACCTGTTTTCGAAGTCGGCAGACTGCTCGCGTCGCCGAGGCTGAAGACATTCTCATACTTGTTGTGGCGAAGCGTTTCCTTGTCGACGTCGACCCAGCCAAGTTCGTTCGCGAGCGGACTGCTCTTGATGAAATCGGGAGCCGACATTGGCGGCGTGACGTGAATCAGATCGTATTTCTCAACCACTTCTTCGCCGCTTTCAACGTGCGTGAAGACGGCTTCTTTTGAGGCCGCGCGGATCTCGGTAAGGTTCAGCTTGAACTCGGTCTCGATCCCCTTTTCCTCGCAATGCTTCGTCAGCGTCGGTGCGTAATGCGGCGAAACGAAGATCGTCGGCGTTCCGGTTATGAACTTGATGTTCGCTTGTTCGCGAAGTCCGTGCTGACGAAAATAGTCTTCGGCCAGGTACGCGATCTTTTGCGGCGCGCCGCCGCATTTGATCGGCGTGTTCGGCTGCGTGAAGATTGCGTTGCCGCCCTTGAAACCCTCGATGAACTTCCAGGTAGAATCGACCGTTTCGTACGAATAGTTCGAACAAACGCCGTCTTTGCCGATCGCGTCGGGCAGCCCTTTGACTTTCGCCCAGTCAAGCTGAATTCCGGGCGCGACGACCAAAAAGTCGTAATCGATCCGATTGCCGCCTTCGGTTACGACGGCATTCTCGTCCGGGAGAAACTCCGCTACCTTTTCCTTGATCCAGTTCGCGCCGGCGGGCATATAGTCCTTCTCCGCGCGCTCGGTGGTTTCCTTCGGCACGACACCGCCGCCGACCAGCGTCCAAAGCGGCTGGTAGTGATGCTTTTCCGACGGTTCGATGACCGTCACATCCGAATGGTTCTTACAGAGCCGCGCGGCGACGCTCAGTCCCGCCGCCCCGCCGCCCACGATCACAATCTTCTTTGTCATTTGGCAAGCCTCCGTATCTTTCTTTCAATATCAATGTTCCGATTCGAGATCGATCTTCCCGCCGAACGCGCGGTACAGCAGGACGAAATATCCGATAGCGATCGCGATCCCGATCGTCCACCAGACGAGTCCGACGCCGAGCCCGTAACTGCCCGCCGCCGCGTTATGGATCGTGAGGCTGAATTCGTCGCCGGTGCTCGCCGGCAGAACGTTCGGGTAAACCGCGAAAACCGCGCCGACAAGCATTCCCGTGAGATACGTGCCCGACGCCAAAAACATCGCCTTGTCAGACCCCTTTGCGTGAAAATACCGGATCGCCGCGAGGGCTCCCGCGACGGCCGCCGGCACGATCCAGCCGACCGGATAGTCGCGATAGTTGTTCAGAACCTCCGGCCGCGCGTAGATGGTCGCCGCGAGGCTCGCTGCGGTGAAGACGACGAGGAAATACCAAGAGATCCCGACGCATCTGCGGGCCCGGGCGTTCATTTCGCCGCCGGTTTTGAGCGCCAGGTAACTCGCACCGTGGAGCGAAAGCGCGGTCAGCGAAACGACTCCCGCGAGGACCGTATACCAGTCAAGAATGCCGTTGTCGCGACCAACCCGCCAGTTGGTCCAAAGAGGTTCGAAAAAGTAGCCGTCGGCATTGAGCGGAACGCCGCGGATGACGTTTCCGAGAGCCGCTCCGAAGAACACCGTCAGCAGGACGCTCGCCGCCGAAAAGGCAAAATCCCATAAACTGTGCCACATCGGATGATCGATCTGATGCCTGAGTTCGATGCCGATGCCGCGAAAGATGAGCAGCCAAAGGACGATCATCAAAGGCAGATAAAAACCGCTGAACGCCGACGAATACAGCACCGGGAACGCGAAGTAAAGCGTGCCTCCGGCGGCCAGCAGCCACACCTCGTTGCCGTCCCAAACGGGGCCGATCGCCTTCAGGGTGCCGGCCCGCTCCTTCGCAGTTCTTCCGACGAAGAAGTGAATCACGCCGGCGCCGAGGTCGAAGCCATCGAGCACGACGTATGCCGTGATCATCAGCGCGACGATCGCAAACCAGATCGATTCCATCGTTACCCGACCTCCTCAGTTCCGAGATATTCGCCCGCGTTCTCGATGACGCGATAGATCAAAAAGAGATACAGGATCGACAACAGCGTGTAGATGCCCATAAAACCGAGAAGCGTGAACAGCGCGTTGCCGGCGGAGACCGTCGACGAGAACCCGGAGGTCGTCCGCACCAACCCGTAAACGAGCCACGGCTGCCGGCCAAGCTCCGACGTCATCCAGCCGGCGGTGTTGGCGATGAACGGCAGGGGAACGGCGAGCATCACCACCCACAAAAGCAATTTCGACGTAAAGAGTTTCCCGCGCCAGAGCTGCAGCGCGGCGATCGTCATGATCGCGATGAAGATCGTTCCGAGCCCGACCATAATGTGGTACGCATAGTAAAGCAGCGCGATGTTGTCGGGATGATCCTCTTTCGGGTACGCATCGAGCCCCTTAAGCTCGGCGTCCCATCGCTGATAGGTCATAAAGCTCAGCACGTTCGGGACGATGATCGGATTGTCGATCCGCTGTTCGCGGACGTTCGGCTGACCGACCAATACGATCCCGACGCCGCTGTCGGTCTTGAACACGCCCTCCATCGCGGCGAGCGTCACGGGCTGGTGCTTGGCGACCATCTTTGCCTGAAAGTCGCCCGACGGGAAAAGCATCCAGACGCTCCCGAGAAATGCGGCGACGACGCCGGTCCGCACGAACATCCGCCCGAAATCCAGATTCTTGCCGTTGAGCAGAAAGAACGCGCCGAGCGCGGCGACCACGAACGAGCCGGTGACGAACGCGCCGCCCATATTGTGGAGGTATTGATAGATCGCCCACGGGTTGAAGATCAGCGACCAGAAATCGGCGAGTTGGATCCGTCCGTCAGCGGCCTGTTCATAGCCGACCGGATGCTGCATCCAGGCGTTTGTCGCGACGATGAAATAGCCCGAAAGCCACGTTCCAAGAAACAAAAGTACGGACGACAGCCAGTGAAGCCGGGGGCCAACCTTCTTTTCCCCGAAAAGAAAGACGCCGAGCACGGCCGATTCGAGAAAGAACGCGAACAAGCCTTCCATCGCCAGAGTCTGACCGATAACGCCGCCGGCGGCGCGCGCAAATCTCGCCCAGTTCGTCCCGAACTGAAACTCCATCGGAATCCCTGTGACAACACCGAAGATGAATGCGATCGCAAAGATCTTGCCGAGAAAAAGAGCGGCGCGGTTGTAGCGTTCGTCGCGTTTCCAGAGGTAGAGCGATTTGAAAAAGACGATCAGCGGCGCGAGGCCCATCGTCAACTGCGGAAACAGATAATGATAAGTGATCGTGAAGGCGAAGTGCAGCCTATGCAGCAATAGCGCGTCATCCATTTTCCTTTCCCTGTTCGATCGCGGGTGCGCGCCGGAAACCCCGAAGACGCACCCGCGGCTGAATGAATTTGCCGATTATTCGGCCGGACCGCTTCCGGCCGTTTCGTTTTTCTTGTCCTCGCGTCGAAACTCGACGTCGCACGAACCGCGCATTCAGGTACTGACGCCGAGCTTCGGCAAGATGACGAGCTGCATCAGCAGCCAGAAGACAAAAAATCCGATGATCCAATATACGTCGTTCACTTTTGAGTAACCTCTAGAACGGCCGGCCGCCGCGCCGTCCGCCGCCCTGACCTTGACCGCACCGCTGGAACGCGGGCAGGTGATTGTTTTCCGAAGCGCTCTGCAGAGCGCGGTACACGATCAGAATGTCCTCGCGTTCAGTCGACTTAAAAAGCCGGGCATAAAGATCGCGGTTGACGATCTCGGCATCGACGCTGGCTTTGCAGGCCTCCGCGACGCTCCCGAACTTGGGCGTCGTCCCGATCCACGTATTTTCCGGCACCGGAAGGCCGTACGTCTTGAAGACCACCTTCAGGCGGTCGGCGTGCGTTGCCTCGGCCCGCTGAATGTTCGCGAACGGCATCGGATTGTTAAAATCCTTGTTGACCCGATCGTATGTCGCGAACGCCATATACTCGTCATTGAGCGCCAGCAAGAGACCGTCGACCTCCTCCTTCTTGAGTTGGCCCTTGTAAGAGGCGAAATCAAAGTTGCAGATCTTGCATTCCGATTCGACGACCTTTGCCGCTTCCGGCGTGGGTGTCACGGTGACCGGCGGGACATTTCGGTTCAAATTGTCCGACTGCCCGTTTCCCTGATTGCATCCGGCCGCGACTAACAACGTCAACGTAACCAATAGAGCTTTCATACTTCCTCCCTATTGAAAATGGCCGAATCCGATCGATGGCCATTTTCATCAACTGCTTGCGCAGGCGGACGCTGAAACTTCCGATTCGAGCCCGGCATCGAGCCAGGCCTGCGTTCCGCCGGCGACGTTATAAATTTGCCCGAAACCGGCATTTTCCAAAATGCTTGCGCCGAGCGACGAGCGGTATCCACTTTGGCAGATAACGTACGTCGGAAGCGCCGGATCGAGCCGTTCAAGTTCTCTTTCAAGTCGGTCGAGCGGAATGCTGACCGTCTTTATCGCGTGTCCGTTGGCATATTCGGCTGGCCGCCGGACATCGATGAACTGCATCGGCCCTTCGGCCGCCAACAGTCCGTAAACCTCATTGACCGGGACTTGTTCAACTTCTTTCTTCTCGCCTTTGTAGTCCCCGAAGAGGATGAACCCCGAAGCCGTTTCGTGTCCGACACGCGCGAGGCGCATAAAGGCCTCGTCGATTTCCTCAATGGTATCGGCGACGATCGCGAGGTTGGTCCCGATCGGAATCATCGTCCCCGCCCACGAGGCGAACTGACCGGCGAGCCAGATGTTGACCGAATTCGGCACGTGCCCGGCGCCGTATTCGACATTCCGTCGCACATCGAGGACGACGCCGTCGAAATCCCGGATCTCGTCAGAAGTCATCGCGACCGGTTTCGAGAGTTCCGACAACGAACGCGAACCTTCGAGGTTTTTCGCCGCGCTCCGCGGAAAATACGCCGGGACCTCGGGTTGGTCGGCGGCGACGATCGTGACGAATTCTTCCTTTGTCATCGGTTGAAGAGCGTAATTGAACTGCCGCTGATTCCCGAGCGTCGACCAGGTCTCTTTCGACAGCGATTTGCCGCAGAGAGACCCGGCACCGTGCGCCGGATAGATCTCGGCATCGTCGGGAAAGTTAAGGATCTTGTCGTGAAGAGAATCGTAGAGCATTCCGGCCATTTCTTCGGCCGAAAACCCTTTCGAGCCGATCAGATCCGGGCGGCCGACATCCCCGATGAAAAGCGTGTCGCCGGTAAAAATCTTCAGCGGATCTTCCGCGCTCTCTCCGTTCTTGGCGACGATCGTGATCCCTTCGGGCGTATGGCCCGGCGTCTCAAGAAACGTCAGCTTCACCGCGCCGACCGACAATTCGTCGCCGTCTTTTACCTTGTGGGTCGGAAAACCGGTATTCGCGCGCTGGCCGTAAATGATCTCGGCCCCGGTCTTGCCGGCGAGTTCGAGGTGGCCCGAAACAAAATCCGCGTGCGAATGGGTCTCGATGATGTACTTGATGCGCTGGCCGTTCGCCTCCGCCTCATCCAGATATTGCTGTACGTCGCGCTGGGGGTCAACGATCGCGGCTTCGTCGCCGGATCCGATGTAATACGAGGCGTGCGCCAGGCAGCCGAGATAGAATTGCTTGAATTTCATAGTCATTCCTGATTAGCGCTTTTCCTTTTCCGATTTTGGTTAACAACTCAATGATAACAGTTTATTCAACTTCACGATCCTGGGCCTCAGAACCCGTTGACATTCTTTGCCACGAGAAATATCGCGACGCCGATCACGAGCAGCGCGAACGCCCGCTGCAGCCTTGCCGGCGCGAGCCGCTGCGACAGCTTGGTACCCGCGATCGTTCCGCCGATCGCGATGACCAGCACCAGCGCCGTCAACGCGAGGTCGAAATTCGTTTGTGCGAGATGCCCGACGAACCCAGCGCCGGAATTCATCGCGATCACCAGCAGCGATGTCCCGATGGCCGGCTTCATCGCCAGGCCGCCGAAAAAAACAAGCGCCGGAACGATCAGAAAACCTCCGCCGACGCCCAAAAATCCCGTCATCACACCGACGCCGAAACCGGCCGCGACCGCCTTGAACCGGTTCACCTTGTGGTCGACGGAAATATCCGGATTCCGGCGGCGCCAGAGCATCGAGACGGCAACGACGAGCATCAGTCCCGCAAAGATCAGAAGAAGCATGTGGCCGGAAACGAGCCGCGTCAACGGCGATCCCGCGAGCGCTCCGAAGATACCCGAAAATCCGAAAAGCAGGCCGGTCGAGAGGCTCAGATTGTCGCGGCGGTGGTGAAGATAAGCCCCGAAGGCGCTCGTTGCGCCGACCACAGCCAGTGACATTCCGACGGCCTCGTGCGCGTCGATGCCGAGAAAGTAAACAAGGATCGGCACGGTGAGGATCGAACCCCCGCCGCCGATAAGGCCGAGCGACAGGCCGATCGCCGCGCTCAAAACCAAACCGATGATGAATAAAAGTGACATCTTTCAAAAAAACGGATGCGGAACGCCTTTGTTAAACCTGCAAACTACCCCCGTCGTTTGCCGATAAGCGTTCCGCACCCGACCGCTAGTTCACGTTCGAAACCGAAGTCTCGGGCGCGTGAACACGGCGATTCCAAGGCATTTTCGACAAAAGCATTGCCATTCCGCACCAGTCGGTGGCACCCGCAAAGGCGAGCCCCGCCCCGACGAATCCCGCGATCCAAACAAAATTCACATTCACAAACGCGCTGAGCAATGCACTTGCCAGAACGATCAGACCGGCGGAAAACCGCACCTGACGATCGAGCGCCCACGGGGCCCTTTCGTCGCGCTCGATCGGGAGCGCCTCGTTCTTCCAGGCTTCGATTCCGCCGAGCACGTTGACGACGTTTTTGAATCCGAGCGCGCGAAGCCGCTTCTGAGCTTCCGTCGAGCGCCTGCCCGACCGGCACATAACATAAACGGTATGCGAATGGTCGAGTTCCTGATGACGATTTTCAATGTCGTTAAGGGGTACGAGTTTCGCGCCGCTTACGCGACCGCCGGCAAACTCCGCGTATTCACGCACATCTACCAGCGTCGTGTTTTCTTTCTCAAGCTCTTCGCGCAGCCCCAAAACAGTGCATTCACTCATTCATTATCCTCTCTTGATAAACTCTATTGGAATATAACACTACAGTTATGCAGTCTCGTTGTCAAAACCTCGGTCGTTCGCGATTCACACAATTCGAGCGATCATCGAACGATCCGTGGATCGCGACTCAGATCGCGAAAATCCCTGCCTGACTGCGGAGACGTTCTTCCAGCGAGCCGCAAACAACATCGCAGATCGTGAAAATGCTCCGGTCGGCGATCGAGTAATAGACGGTATTCCCTTTTTGAACCCGCGAGACCAAGCCTCCGGTCTGCAGGATCTTCAGATGTTTGGAAACGTTCGGCTGGCTCGTGCGGCACAGATCGGTCAATTCGCCGACGCTCTTCTCGCCGTTGCGCAGCAACTGCAAGAGTCTCAAACGCAACGGTTCAGACATGATCTTGAAACGGTTCGCGACCAGGTCAATCGCTTCATCAGATAAGGGTTGCTCCGCCATAGAATATAAGGATATGCCGAAACAGTTATATTTGTCCAGCGAGAAATATCTGGACTTTCGATTTTCCATAAAGATATAATCGAGCGTTCCCCGGAGCAAATAAGGTCTTTCGTGTTTGGATTGCCGCAGCCGACGATTGTCTGGCGGTCGCGGGCTCCGATCCGGAACCGTTGGGAAGATTTCGGCTGACTTTCCGACTGACGAGCGGCCGGTTCGTTTATGAAGACCCGAACCGCGGGCAACCGCGTCAAACTTTCGCACCGAATTTCGGCAGCCATCAGCGCCGAGAGGCCTTTGCGCGAACTCGCGGGCAATCTCTCGCATTTCGCAAAGTCCGCGCTAGCTGAGGCGAACAGCCTGAAAATCGACCGAACCGTAATTTCCCTCAAGAATCTGCCGCGAAAACTGAACGGATTCCGGATCGTCCACTTATCCGACACGCATCACAGTCCGTTCACGAGCCTCGATCACATCATCCGCGCGGTTAAGGTGACGAACCGGCTCGATCCGGATCTGATACTGCTGACCGGCGACTACGTTTCGCATCACCGCGAATTTATCGTGCCGGTAGCGGAAGTGCTGGGCGAACTCCGTTCGGAACTCGGAACTTTCGCCTGTCTTGGAAACCACGATCATTGGACCGACGCCGACGAGGTAACCCGCAGCTTTCGCGAAGCCGGCATCGACGTCCTCGTCAACAGCGGCTTGCGCGTGACCGTGCGCGATGCGTCGTTTTGGCTCTGCGGCGTCGATGATTATATGGTCGGCAAGACCGATCTGCGGGCCGCGTTGCGAGGGTCGTTTCCGGACGAGATGAAGGTCCTGCTTGCGCACAATCCGATCCTTTTGAGGCAGGCAGCGCGGTTCGGGATCGACCTCGTATTGAGCGGACATACTCACGGGGGCCAGGTGAAGTTTCGCGAGGATGAAAAACGAATTCTTCCGAAACGGCGGCTCAAAGCCGGACTTCACCGGCGGAAAGAGACTCAGATCTACATCACCCGCGGCATCGGAACCGTCGTCGTTCCGTTCCGATACCAATGCCCGCCCGAGATTTCTTTGCTAGAATTGCAGACAACGTGAGCGATTTGGGGAATTGGGATTTCTGATTTCGGATTAGATTTTCGAGTTTCTTTTCTTACCGAACAAAATCCGAATTGACCAATCACGAATCGGAAATCGAGATGAGTAACGGCGTAGCGACAATTCCTAATCTTGTGACCTTTCTGCGGATGGCGCTGATCCCGGTCTTCGCGAGCCTTTTGTTTTATGGCTACAGCGGCTGGGCACTGATCGTTTTCGTGATTGCGGGAATTTCGGACGGCATCGACGGATTCGTCGCGCGCCGCTTCAATCAGCAGTCGGAACTCGGCACGATCATCGACCCGATCGCCGACAAACTTCTGATGACGGTCGCCTTCATCGTCCTCACGATGCCGAATGTTCTTCAGCCCGCGCGCCACCTGCCGGTCCCTTTTTGGGTGACCGCGGCGGTCATTGGCCGCGACGTCCTGATCGTCACCGTCGCCGGCGCGATCAACGTGATGACCGGATTTAAGGGCTTCAAGCCTTCTTGGCTCGGCAAGGCTTCAACCACGGTACAGGTCTTCGCCGTGACGCTGATCCTGGTCGCGGCCGTCTTCGGCTACAGTTTTTATCTTCCGACAACTTACTTCATCGTCGTCCTCTTCGCTTTCGCTTCTGGACTCCACTATATCTTTCACGTTTCAAAATTGATGCGCGAATCGGAATGAGGGCGGGTGTGAATTGCGATTTGTGATTCGTGATTCGTGATTCGCGACTCGTCATTCGTGATTTGCGATTTGTGATTACTTGGTTGTATCCGATCTATCTGTGTTTATCTGTGTCAGAAATGGCGCCGGGCCACCGTTAATCAGGTTTCCGACGACTTTAGGTCCCTGATAACTGGAGTGACGAGTGTTTGGAATCTGAAATATGGGATATCTCAAATCCCATATCTGGAATCTGGAATCTGGATTCTCAATTCCGAATTCCGAATTCCCAAATCGCAGCCCGCAAATCCCTTATCCCTACCTACTCAGATAAACTTGACAATGATACACTCAACTCTTATACTAAGTCGTAGCTCACATTGGGCGGGTTTAATGGGCAATAATTCATTTTTGGAGATAAGCTATGAGCAAAATTATCGGAATTGACTTGGGAACGACGAATTCGGTCGTCGCCGTGATGGAAGGCGGCGAGCCGGTTGTCATCACAAACGAAGAGGGCGGACGCACGACTCCGTCGGTCGTCGCGTTCACGAAAGACGGCAACCGGTTGGTCGGACAGGTTGCAAAGCGCCAGGCGGTGACCAACCCCGAAAATACTCTTTATTCGGTCAAGCGTTTTATGGGCCGCCGCTATGAGGAAGTTTCAGGCGAGATCAAACAGGTTCCGTTCAAGGTCGAAAAGGCCGGCAACGGCGATGTGCGGATCGACGCGCAGGGCAAGCATTACAGCCCGCCGGAAATCTCGGCGATGGTTTTGCAGAAACTCAAAAAGGCTGCGGAAGATTATCTCGGCGCTAAAGTCGACCGTGCGGTGATCACCGTTCCGGCTTACTTTAACGACGCCCAGCGCCAGGCCACAAAAGATGCCGGCAAGATCGCCGGACTCGAAGTGATGCGCATCGTCAACGAACCGACGGCCGCAGCACTCGCGTACGGACTCGACAAGAAAAAGGATGAAACGATCGCGGTATTCGACTTTGGCGGCGGAACTTTCGACATCTCGATCCTCGAGGTCGGCGAAGGCGTTGTCGAAGTCAAGTCGACCAACGGCGACACGCACCTCGGCGGCGACGATGTCGATGAAGCGCTGATCAAATGGATCATCGACGAGTTCAAGAAGGATCAGGGCATCGATCTGACGTCCGACAAGATGGCTCTGCAGCGCTTGAAAGAGGCTGCTGAAAAGGCAAAGGTCGAACTCTCGAGCGCGATGGAAACGGAGATCAACCTCCCGTTCATCACGGCAGATCAGGCGGGACCGAAACATCTTGTCCTGAAACTGACCCGCACCAAATTCGAAGCCCTCGTCGAGCCGCTCCTGAAGCGTTTGATGCCGCCCGTCGAACAGGCGATCAAAGACGCCGGCGTCGACAAGGGACAGATCGACGAGATCGTGCTCGTCGGCGGATCGACGCGTATCCCGAAAGTCCAGGAAATGGTCAAGAGCTTCTTCGGCAAAGACCCGAATAAGTCGGTCAATCCCGATGAAGTCGTCGCGCTCGGCGCCGCCGTTCAAGCGGCCGTTCTCGGCGGTGAAAAGACCGACATCCTGCTGCTCGACGTGACGCCGCTTTCGCTCGGAATCGAAACGCTTGGCGGCGTGATGACGCATATGATCCAGCGCAACACGACGATCCCGACGCGCAAATCCGAGATCTTCTCGACGGCATCCGACAACCAGACTTCGGTCGAGGTACACGTGCTGCAGGGCGAACGCCCGATGGCCGGCGACAACAAGACGCTCGGCAAGTTCCATCTCGTCGGGATTCCGCCCGCACCGCGCGGCGTTCCGCAGGTCGAGGTCACTTTTGACATCGACGCCAACGGCATCGTCAACGTTTCAGCAAAAGACGTCGGAACGGGCCGCGAACAGAAGATCACGATCACGGCCTCGAGCGGTTTGTCGAAGGAAGAGATCGACAAGATGATGAAGGACGCGGAGTCGCACGCCGGCGAGGATACGAAACGCAAGGAAACGATCGAAGCCCGCAATCGTCTGGACGGACTTGTTTACTCGGTCGAAAAATCGTTCGGCGAGCACAAGGACAAGCTCGACGCGGCGGCGGGCGGCGAAATCGAAGCGGCGATCGCCGAATCGAAGACGGCGCTCAGCGGCGAAGACGTTGAGGCGATGAATAATTCGTTCGAACGCCTGCAGAGCGCATCGCACAAACTCGCCGAGGTTCTTTACAGCCAGGCCGGAGCGGCCGCGGGCGGCGGAACCGAAGAACAGGCGTCGTCGGCATCTGCCGGCGGTGAATCGACCTCGTCTACGTCCGACGACAACGTCATCGACGCTGAATACGTCGATGTCGATGAAGAGCAAAAGTAAGGCGGATCTTTATCAGCCCCGCCTGCTTGTGCGGGCGGGGATTGAAAAAGGCAAAAGGCAACGACGGGACCCCCGAATCCGATGGGCGACCGGCAAGAACCGGGGCCTGAAATGATGTCAGCCGTTTGCCTGTAGATTGTTGCAGGCGACGGCTGATTTTGCGATACTCAAACGATTTTTGATTTTTGATTTTTGATTTTGGATTGTTTCGGATCCGGGATCATTTCCTTCTGTATTTCGTTTCGACTACGGAAAATCCAAAATCTAAAATCCAAAATCTAAAATCCAAAATCGACTGTGGCTAACAAAGACTATTACAACATTCTCGGCATCAAGAAAGATGCCAAGGCGGACGAGATAAAAAAGGCTTACCGCCGTTTGGCGCGCAAGTTTCATCCGGACGTAAATCCGAATGACAAGGCGGCCGAAGAGAAGTTCAAGGAAGTACAGGAAGCCTACGACATCCTTTCCGACGACAAGAAGCGCAAGGTTTTTGATCGTTTCGGATATTACAACGATAACCTCGACCCCGATTCCCCGTTCAGCACCGGCGCGGGCGCCGGCGGCGGTGGCGGATTCGACTTCTCGGGCTTCACCTGGGACACCAGCACGCCGGGGTCATCAAACACTTCGTCGAGTTTTCGGGATATTTTCTCGGACCTCTTCGGCAACAGCGGAGGCGGTGGCGCAAGGCGTGAACCGGAACCGCCGAAGCCCCTTCCGAAGAAGGGCCGCGACATCGAAATTCCGTTGGCGCTGAGTTTCGAAGAGTCGTTTACCGGACTGACGACGAACATCACGGTCAACCGCAGCGAACAATGCTCGCGCTGTCTCGGAGCCGGGGACACCGGCGGACCGGTCGTTGTTTGCACGACTTGCAAAGGCACCGGGCAGGTAATGAAAACCGGCGGGCGTCTTCAGTTTTCGCAGGTCTGCGGCGACTGCGAGGGCACCGGCCGGCGCCGGCAGCCGTGTTCGCTTTGCAATGGAAAAGGCGTGACGCCGAAGACCGAACAGGTCAAGATCAGGATTCCGGCCGGAGTCGATACCGGTTCACGCGTTCGGATTCCGAAAAAAGGCCACGGCGGCCGGCTCGGGGCGGAACCCGGAGACCTGTTTATCCTGACGAACGTCGGGAAACACCGGCATTTTACGCGCAAGGGCGACAACATCTATGTGACGATTCCGATCACGATCCCCGAAGCTTCTTTGGGAACAAAGATAGAAGTGCCGACGGTCGAGGGCCGCGCCCAGGTCAAGATTCCGGCGGGCACCGAATCGGGTCAGAAGTTCCGTCTTCGGGAACGCGGATTTCCGTCGCTGAGAAACCCGAATCTGCGCGGCGACCAGTTCGTCGAAGTTCAGATCAAATTGCCGCGGATCATCAGTGAAGAGACGAAAGAGATTCTCCGGCAGTTTGAAAAGGCCAACCCGGAAAATCCGCGCAAAGCGCTGGGACTGGAGTGAAGGAGAATTGGGAATTGGGATTTGGGATTTGGGATTCAAGATATCCCAGATTTCAAATTCCCAATTCCTGATATTCCAGTTTTCAGGCTCCGGCCAAAACCCCCAAGTTGCCGGAAACCTGCTTAATGGTGGCCCGGCACCGTTTCTGACACAGATAAACACAGATAAATCGGATAAAAGCTGATACTTCGAGATCAGCGTTTCCTAAGGTCTTCTCAGTCTCACTTGAGTGAAACGTATCCGCTCCATCCCGTCAATCTGTGTTCATCTGTGGAGGAAACGCGATTTCGGCCTTTCAAAACTCCCGATTTGGGATTCGTTGCTGACCCAGCGATCTTCAACCATTCGCCCGCAGATGGTACTGAAACGTACCGGCTCGATGGATGTCGCTTCGCAAGAAGTTACGCGCCCTCCAAGGTGAGCACCGTTTGGCCCCGCGGGTGATCCAAGAGAAAAAAGACCGCCCGAAAAGTCAACCATTGAACTTCGGTAGAAACCGGAATTCAATTCTTCAACGCGGTGCGCGTCGAAACGACTTTAAGGACGACCTTTCTGTTTCAAACGGAGGTCGATCTATTTCCCAGCCGCGGCCGCGACGACCTTTGACGCGGCGTCGGTCATTCCGTCAGCCGAAATGATGCCGATTCCGGATTCGTTGAGAACGCGCTTTCCCTCTTCGACGTTCGTTCCCTCAAGACGCGCAACTATGGGAATCGACACGCCGAGATTCTTCGCCGCCGCGACGACCCCGCTGGCCACCATATCGCATCGCACGATCCCGCCGAAAATATTGATCAGAACTGCTTTGACGTGCTCATCCGCGAGCAAGATGCGAAAAGCATTCTCGACCCGTTCCTGCGAAGCGCCGCCGCCGACATCCAAAAAGTTCGCCGGTTCGCCGCCGTGAAGCTTGATAATGTCCATCGTCGCCATCGCGAGTCCCGCGCCGTTGACCATACAACCGATGTTGCCGTCGAGCTTGATGTAGTTCAGATCAAACTTGGAAGCCTCGATCTCGAGCGGTTCTTCTTCGTTGAGGTCGCGGAGTTCGACATATTCTTTGTGCCGGTAAAGCGCGTTGTCGTCGAAGGTCACCTTGGCGTCGAGCGCGATCAGGCGGTTGTCCTTCGTCAGCAGGAACGGATTGATCTCAACCAACGACGCGTCCATTTTGACGTACGCGTCGTAGAGGGCGAGCATAAATTTCGTCGCCTGACCGATCAATTCGTTTGGAATACCAAGCCCAAAGGCAAGTTTCCGCGCCTGAAACGCCCGCAGACCGACACTCGGGTCGATCGTCTCTTTCAAAATCAGTTCAGGAGTTTCTTCCGCGACCTTCTCAATATCCATTCCGCCCGCCGCCGACGCCATAAACGTGTTGCGTCCGGAAATGCGGTCGAGGGTGATCCCAAGATAGAATTCCCGGTCGATCGGCAGCCCCTCTTCGACCAAGAGCGTTTTCACTTCGCGCCCCTCGGGACCGGTCTGATGCGTCACGAGCGTCATCCCGAGCATCTGTTTGGCGATCTCGTGCGCTTCTTCGCGCGAGCGTGCGAGTTTGACGCCGCCGCCTTTTCCGCGTCCGCCGGCATGGATCTGGGCCTTGACGACGACGATGTCGGTTCCGAGTTCGCGCGCCGCCGCTTCGGCCTCGTCGGGAGTTCGCGCAACGATCCCGCGCGGCACCGGCACACCGTATTTACGGAGAAGCTCTTTCCCCTGATATTCGTGTATTTTCATAAAGTTAAGATTTTAGCTTGCCCAAATCGCAAAAGCAATCGTACGGCCGTCGACGCAAGCCGAATCCGGCGCCGACCCTCGCCGGCGCCCGCAGCCTAACCGCCCGGTCTGTCGAATCGATTGTGATTCCTATCTGCGTTTGGCCGCGGTCCGGACCTGGATGCCGAAAAGTTTCCACTCCTTTCCTTCCGGAATGTACTGAAGTTCGAATTCCGTCTTTATGCCGGCCGTGGCGTAACTGCCCTCGGCCATCAGCTTGCGCAGACTGCCTTCGCGCTCGATCTCTCCGGCACGCGTGAAATCCGCGGTCATCGTCTTGATCTCACTGATATCGGCCTTGCCGTCGATAAGGTTTTGGAAGCCATCCTTCATCTTGTCGGCACTCGTCTGGCGTGCCCAGTATTTCGAGATCTTCCCATGAAAATCCGTGAAATCTTCGTCCTTGAGCGCATCGTTGAAGTCGAGCAATGTCGCTTTGACGATGTCCTGGAGTTCGTCTTCGGACGGAATCTCAAACTTCGACGCATTGGCCTTCTTATATTCCTTGGTCGCCGACGGACTCGGCGAAACCGAGGCGGTCGCGGACGGCGACGGAGTCGTTTTTCCGGTCTTTCCGAGATCGAACTTGTCCTTGTTGCAGAAGCATCCAAGTCCGATCATCGCGATGATAGCCAGCGCGACCGTTCCATTGACGATCGAATTGTTTTTGACGACGAGTTGATTAAGCAAGTTTTTCATTTTTCTTGAGTTAGTTTGATGAATTCTCCAGTCTTACCTGTCCTTGCGCCAGGGCGCGAGCAAATTGACCCAACTATCGACCGTTCGCGTGTATTCCTGACGACAGCGAACCGCGCGTTCTTCGGGCAGGTATCCGTCGGTCACGAAGTACCTGTACTTTTCCGGCTTCGAACCATAGATCATACACAGCGAGTTGTAGTAACGCTGTTCCTGCAAGAGATGCTCGTCCGCCAGTTGCCGTTTCGAACGCGACTCCTGGCGCGATTCGATCCGGAATCCGTCGGCCGCCGCGATCACCGCCCGAACCCCGCTGTCGCCGAGTTCCTCGATATTGATGTAAGACGAACAACGGTCCGCGGCATCCTCTTCGTTGCCGACGACCGGAAGCTTGTAATTGTAGATCAGCGCGTGTCCGACCTCATGCAGGAAGACGAAGCGGATCGCGTCAAACATCTTCTTGTCGGCTTCGTTCGAACTCATTCCGTCAGACCGGTAAAGGTTGTAGAAATGCTCCATCAGATCGTAGCAGATGGTTATCGTTTGATCGTTGGGATCGAACTGAGCATTTCTTTCGCCGCATTCTTTCGCCGTGACAAAAATGTCCTCCGGCAGGATCAGCGCCCGGTTGAGGTCGGCAGCCGCATTCTCCAAAAGCCTTTCGTCCTTCACCTTGCGGTCAACATCGACGAACCGCGAACTCTTCACGCTCGGACTTTGGACCCGAAAATCGCCCTTGTCCTCGTTTTTCTTGGCCGATTCGGATTCCTTTTTTTCCTTTTCCGGCGACACCGCCGCCGTCGGGGACGCCTCAGGCGACTTCTGGCTCTTTTCGGGACCCGCTTCACGGTCGGAACTGAAAATACACGCCGTCGTCATCAGAAGCGCCAGAACGGCGATCAGCAAATTCGTCAGATTGTCCGGCTTTCGATTGTGCGGCATAAACGGATCTAACCAGGAAAACTGCGTCGTATTTTACACAAAAAGACGGCCGGTTAGAAGTTCCAACCGACCGTAATATCTTATTCGACGAATAACCGCCGATATTACTGGGACTTTTCAACGAGTTTCAGAAGCGTGCGAACCGCGACTCCCGTCGGTCCCTTCGCCTGAAAGGGTCGCTCGCTGTCGCACCACGCCGTTCCGGCGATGTCGAGATGCGCCCATTTCGCCTTGTCGATGAACTCCTGGATGAAAACGGCCCCGATTATCGTTCCGGCCTTGCGGGCTGGCCCGATGTTCTTGATGTCGGCGATATCGGACTTGATCGACTTGCTGTATTCCTTTCCGAGCGGAAGCTGCCAGAAATTCTCGCCGGCATCCTTGCCGCAGGCGACGATGTCGTCAACGAGTTCCTGATCGTTCCCCATAATTCCAGTGTTGACATCTCCAAGCGCGATGATCACCGCGCCGGTCAGTGTCGCCATATCGACGATTCTCGTCGCGCCCTGCTTTTCGGCATACGCGACCGCGTCCGCGAGAACCAAACGCCCTTCCGCGTCCGTGTTCAGGATCTCGACCGTCTTGCCGTTCATCGCCGTAACGACGTCGCTCGGGCGGCTCGCTTTGCCGTCCGGCATATTTTCGACCGCCGCGACCACGCCGAGGACCGGCACGGAAGGCTTGAGCAGAGCGATCGCCCGCATCGTCCCGATAACGGTCGCTCCGCCCGACATATCGTATTTCATCGCGTCCATTCCCTCGCCCGGCTTAATCGAAATGCCGCCCGTATCGAACGTGATTCCCTTTCCGACAAGCGCCAGCAATTCACCCTTCTTCGCGGTAGATTTCTTTGGTTCGTACCGGAGAACGATGAGTTTCGCGGGTTGCTCCGAACCGTAGGTGACGCTCATCAACGAACCCATCCCGAGTTTCTGCATCTTCGCTTCGTCGAGAATTTCGCACTTCAGGCCGGTTTCCTTCGCCATTGCCTGTGCGCGCTTGGCCATTTCGGTCGGATGAAGGATGTTCGGCGGTTCATTGGCGAGATCGCGCGTAAAATTGATCGATTCCCCGATCTGCTGACCGCGCGTCAGGCCGGATTTTAGGGCGTTCGCATCGGCAGCGTCGATGAAAAGCACGAACGAGTCCACCGATTTGGTGTTCTTGTCCTGCGTTCGATATTTGTCGAGTTCGAACTGACTCGTCACAAACCCTTGCGCCGCGTTCTGCGCGACCTCGGCCGCGTCGGCTTCGCAGCGCGGCATCAGGGCAAAGCTCTTCAGGTTCAGTTTGCGAAAGACCCTTGTCGCAGTTCCCGCGAGGCTTCCGACGCCGGAAACGCGATAGTCCGATTTGTCTCCGACGCCGACCAGCAATAGCCGCGACGCCTTGACCTTGCCCTTCGACGCAAACCTGATGAGTGCCGATTCGCCGGATTCCCCTTTGAATTCCTCCGTTTTGATAACCGAAGAAACCAGTCCTCCGGTCAGTTTATCCAGTTCTTTCAAGGCCGGGCTCGTCGCCTTCTCATCCTTGAAGACCGCGACCGCGAGGGCATCGACGCCGGCCTCTATAAAATTCGCATTAATTCCCTGAGTTTTCATTCACAACCTCGTATAAAAAAATGTTATTGCCGTAGAACTTGTTTACTTCTATAGCTTATCTTAGCTTTTCTTTCAACTGTTGACGAGTTTCGCGCTCGACCGTTCGCTTCATTTCCGTTTCCCGTTTATCGTAAAGCTTCTTGCCGCGGGCGACTCCGATCTCAAATTTGATCCGCCGGTTCTTGACGTAGATCCGTGTCACGACGAGCGTCATCCCTTTAAGCGTCGTTTCCTTTTCGAGCTTTGCGATCTCGCGCCGGTGGAGAAGGAGTTTCCGCGACCGGAGCGGATCGTGATTCTCGCGATTGCCGTGCGAGTACGGCGAAATATGCGCATTTAGCAGCCACACCTCGCCGTCGCGCACTGTGACGTACGACTCTTTAAGCTGTATCCGCCCGGCCATCACGCTTTTGACCTCAGTGCCCAGAAGTACGGCGCCGGCTTCAAATTTATCGATGATGTGAAATTCGTGAAACGCGTGGCGGTTGCTTGCTATTTCCTTGTCGTCAGCCGACATAGTTACTTATTCTGCCCCTCAAACCGGACTCAGGCAAGTGCGGTTTTGGTATTTCCCCGATATTCTGCCGAACTGCCGTAAACTCATCGTCCTAAGCAAGTTACAATTGCTGAACCGATCACTCGCGATCGTCATTTGACAATCCGCGCTTCGGTTCTTAAATTAGAGTGCAGGCGTTGGGAGATCGTCTAATGGTAGGACTGCAGTCTCTGGATCTGCCTATCGGGGTTCGAATCCCTGTCTCCCAGCCAATTTTTCTGTGGGCCGTGACTTGAATCCGCAAGGGGTGAAAAGCTCACGGCCCCTCCAGCTTTATGCACGACTGGCATAAAACCGAAATCCGCGTGCGATACGCCGAGACCGATCAAATGGGCATCGTCCATCATTCGAACTATCTTGTCTGGTTCGAACTCGGACGCAGTGATTTTTGCCGCTCCCGCGGTTTTTCGTATAAGGAAATGGAGGAACGCGACAATGCGCTGATGGTCGTCGCCGAGGCCTACTGTCGATACAAGTCGCCCGCATATTACGAGGATCTGCTAACGATCCGCACCAAGATCGCCGAGATTCGAAGCCGCAGCATCCAGTTCGTTTACGAGGTTTTCCGGGAATCCGACGGGACGCTTCTGGCCGAGGGAGAAACGCTTCATCTTGTCACCGACAATAACAAAAAGGTCAGGTCGTTGCCTCAAATCTACAAAGAGAAACTGTTGGGAACTGTTGGGAATTCGGATTTGTGATTTCGGATTTTGGATTTGGAGCTCGGAATTCCGGGATCAACGCCCAAAATTGTCCAACGAAATCAAAAATCAGAATTATCAGAATTCCTAATTCACAATTCCCAAATCAGAATCCCCAAATCAGAATTCCCAAATCAAAATTCCCCAATCACAATTCCCAAATCCCGATGCGTCACTTGCGTTTGACGATGACGAGCGTGATGTCGTCGCCGGCCGGCGCGCTTTGGGTGAAAGACGACAGCGAGGACTCGACTTTGTCGCGAAGCCCCGACGCGGACGCTGTCAGGTTCTTTCCAACGACCTCGGAAAGCCGCTCAAGCCCGTATTCGTCTCCTTTCAAATTCGCCGCCTCGGAAACGCCGTCGGAATAGATCACCAGCGCTTCGCCGCTTGCCAAATGGGTTTCGCCGAGTTCGTATTCCGCCATCGGAATGATCCCCAACGGAAATCCGCCCGACTCGAGCTGTTCAATCCGCCCGTCGGCGCGACCGATGATCGGCGGATTATGGCCCGCGTTGATGTAGCGGAGAATGCCCGTTTCCGGGTCCAGTTCGGCGATGAAAAGGGTCACGAAACGGTTCGTCGGCGTATTGTGCGCGAGATACTGATTGACCGACGTGACCGTATCGACCAATGTATTGCGCGCCGAAACCTGGCCGTGGATCGAAGCGTGCAGCGAAGACATCAAAAGCGCGGCCGCGGTCCCTTTTCCTGAGACGTCGCCGAGCGCGATGAGCATCTTGCCGTCTTCACGCGCGATAAAGTCGTAGTAGTCGCCGCCGATCTCGTAACAGGAGAACGAGATCCCCTGAAACTCGTAACCGTCCATCACGGGCGGTCCCGAAGGCTGGAATCGCTGCTGAATTTCGGTCGCGAGCTCGAGCTCGCGTTCCATCCTTTCGCGCTCGAATCTTTCTTCAAGCAAACGCGCGTTCTCAACGCGGATCGAAGCGACCGAAGCAAGCGTCGTCAGTATGTTGAGATGCTCTTCGCTGAAAGTCGCCTCGTATGTCGGCGAGTCCGCGTAGATCAGTCCGAAGACCTCCATTTCGTTGACGCTCAATGGAACCGCAAGGACCGATCGGATCCCGAGCAGCGACATCGTATGACTCGCGTAGCGCGGGTCGTGCTGCGCGTCCGACGTGAGAACCGATTTGCCGTTCTTGAGAACCTCGTCCATCACCGTCCGGCTGATCCGCACTTCGTCGATCGTCTCTTCCTTTCCGCGCAAACGGGCGGCGACGATCTTTGTTCCGCCTTCCGTTTCCTCGTCGCGCAGCATGATCACACAGCGTTCCGCGGGCACGGCCTCGAAAACGAGCGACGCGACCTGATTGAGCGTTTCGTCGAGGCCGCTCGATGAGAGAAGCGCGATGCCGACCTTGCTGATCAATCCGACCAGGTCGTTGCGCGTCGTATATTGGGCTTCGAGAAACTCGGAAGTCGGGTTTCGCCGCGAAAACGCGATCGTCTTCGACGGATCGAGCGCCTCCGTGTGATCCGCGATGAGCGTCGCGCTGCGGTTCGTCGTGACAGCATCGCCTTGAAAAACGATCGTCGTTTCGCCGATCTGGATCTCGCCTCCGGGCAGCAACGGCAACGGCAGCGAAACCAACGAACCGTTATATCGCGTGCCGTTCGCCGATCCAAGATCGTGCAGCCAGTACGCGTCACCTTCCTTCAGAATTTCGGCATGGAGCCGTGAAGCGAAAGCATCCGGAATACAAACGTCGCTGCGCGCCGAGCGGCCGATCGTCGTGCGAAGGCGCGTGATGACGTAATTGTCGCTTTTCTGGTCCGATGTCCTGATAAGCAAATGGGGCATCTTAGTTTTCCTTGATAATTGTTAGTCGCCCGTCGCGGTCCTAACCCGCCGCTGTCCGAAAATGACCACCGTACCCGCAAGATAATCATGCAGCGCCCGTCCGCGCGGGGTTATCGCCGCAAGAACAAAACCGAGCCCGCCGGTCACGACCGTCAACGCATACCCGACGGTGTGCCTGACCAGGAGCGTAAGCAACGAAGCCGGCGTCCCGTCGGTCTTGACGACCCGCAACCCGGTGAGCATCTTACCGAGACTCTGTCCGGCGAACATCGGAAAGATCACAAAGTTCGTAAGACCGAGTAAGACCATCACCAGCCAGCCCGTGTTGCTGATCTCGCTGGTCAGCAGTTTCGTTCCGTCGATCCCGAAGACCCGACCGATGATCAGACTCACGACCGGGACCGCGAGCATAATGATGTAGTCAATGAAAAACGCGCCGCAGCGCAAAAGGAACGGTGCCTGCAGCCGTTCTGCATCGAAATCCACAACTATCTCCTCCGCTCTCAGCCGCGAGGCGCCGGGACTTTGTTCTGCGTTTGCACTCATAAATACGTTATTTCTCTCCGGCCTAGTTCATCGTAAAATGCAGGGTCGTGTCGCCGACCCGTACACGGTCACCGTTGGTCAGCAGACGTGGCTGATGCGGAAGCAGCCGGGCCGAATCCGCACCCGTGATGAGGATCGTACCGTTCGACGAACCGAGGTCTTCGAGCAGAAAACTCGCCCCTTCGCGCCTGATCCGGGCGTGCCGCCGCGAGATCTTGGTCTGCGGGTCAAACTTCGAAAGATCGACCTCGGGGAAGATGTTCGACATCGGATCCCGGCGACCGATCAGATTTTCGTCCTTCTCCAGAGTAAATCCGGCGCTTTCGAGATCGTTCGTCAGGACGACGTACAGTTTGGCAGTGGCCGCCGCGACCGGCGCCACCACCGGGGCCTGATGGAAACTCTGCTGAGCGATCGGCTGCTGCGAACCGCAAAACGCGCAAAATACGTCGCTCGCGACGATCTGCTTCCCGCAGAATCCGCAAAATACGAGTTGGTCCGAAAAAGAAATCGCGGACGGAACGGCCTTGACTCCGTACGAAACCTTGCCGCTTTGCAGGTTCAGCAAATGTTCTTCGAGCGCGCTCCTTAACTCGGCGGCAGACTTAAACCGCAGGTCCGCATTGTATTCGACCGAACGCATCAAGATCTGTTCGATCTGGTCCGACAGTTGCGGATTGATCTGCCGCGGCCGCGGGTTCTTCTGAAAATCGAAAATAAGGAGCGGGTTGCTCTGCGGATCGGCACCGGTCAGAAGGTGGAACATCGTCGATCCGAGCGAATAGATGTCTGAACGCGCCTCGACATTTCCGCTGAAAAGTTCCGGCGGCGCGTACCCCATCGTTCCGACGGCAGTGACGCCCTTTTCTTCCTTGTTGATCGACCTCGCGATCCCGAAGTCGATGAGCATCAACCGGCCCGTGTTGCCGTCGATCATGATGTTCGCCGGTTTGAGGTCGCGGTAAACGATCAACGGATCCTGGCGATGAAGGTACTCAAGGACGTCGGCGATCTGAATCGCCCATTCGGTAACCGTCTTCTCGTCGAGACGCCCTTCGGGATTGGCGCGAAGCCGGGCCGAAAGGTCGCCGCCCGAGATGTATTTCATCACGAGATAAAAGCGGCCTTCCTTGTCGTCGAAAAAGTAATCAAAGATCGTCGGTATTGACGGGTGCTCGAGGTTCGTCAGGATCATCGCCTCGCGCTGAAAGTCGGAAACCGCCTTTTCCTGCTGTTCCGCTTCAATGTAGCTCTGCACCATCTCTTTGACGGCCCGAAGAATGCCACCGAGATTCCGGTCGTTGGCAAGATACACTGCCCCCATTCCGCCGCCGCCGATCTTCCGGACGATCTCATAGCGGCTGTTGAGGACCGTACCCTCATCGAGAGGTTTGAGTTTCGCCGCTTTCCGCCCGTCAGTATCGGCATTGCCGATATGCGGCTTGGTCGATGACGGCACCTCGGCGGCGGCAACCGACGGCACAGGTGTCGCGGACTCGGATTCCGCCACAGGTGCCGGTTCAGGTGTTTCGACGACCGCCCCAGCTTCAGTTTCGGCAAAGAACGGCACCCGAGTTTCGAGCGTCTCGATCATCTCCGGATCGACGGCGTCAGCCAGCGACGAAACGACTGCGACCGGTTCGGCCGGCGGCGGCGTGAATTCCGGCGCCGGTAGCGCAAGTTCAT
This sequence comes from Pyrinomonadaceae bacterium, assembly GCA_041752475.1. Taxonomy (GTDB): domain Bacteria; phylum Acidobacteriota; class Blastocatellia; order Pyrinomonadales; family Pyrinomonadaceae; genus JAFDVJ01. The sequence goes on from JBGSWK010000074.1 coordinate 99,595, forward strand.
CCGCAGCCGCCGAAACGGGCAATTCAGGTGCCGCGACATCAAGTGCCTCGCGGCTTGAGGGTGACTCCTCCGGCGCATTCGGCTCTTCCGATGCAGGGCTTTCCGAGACTGCCCCCTGGACCGATTCCGGAGCGGACTCCGGCAATTCCGCGGATATTGCTTCCGCCGCGGGTTCATCGACGGGGGATTCCGAAATCGCATCGGGAGATGACGCCAACGGGGGCTCGGGCAGATCGGCAAAGGGCGGCGCGTCCGCGGACGGTTCAGCGGCCGGAAGATCAAGGATAACTTTTGGAATCGGCGCCTCATCAATGTTGCTGAAATCCACCTCCGAAGCCGCGTCCTCAGGCACCGCTTCAGCCTCAAACGGCTCTTCGGCCGGCTCCTCGATGGCTATCGGTTCCATTTCGCCGGCAACCGCCGGTTCCTCGATCTCGTCCGAAAATGAGACGGGAGCTGCCGGAGTCGAAAACACCGGTTCGGAGACGGCCGGCCGGAACTCGTTTGCAAGTTCGGACGCGGCGATCGATTCGGGCGCGACTTTCGGTTCCGGGTCGGAAACCTCGTTGGGGACCACTTCAAGCGGCGGCGCATCGAACGTCACCGGGGCCACCGGAGCGGCTTCGATCGGTACGGACGGCGGAACCGGGGCTTCCTCCGGCCGTGGAAGCAACTCATTGGCCGACGCATCCGCAAACGGCGACGGAATCGCCTGCGGAAGCGGTTCGTCCGCAGGCGTGGGCTCCGCTGAAACGGACGGTTCGACCGGCGCGGCGACGACCGGCGCCGACGTCGAAGGATCATCGACGCTTTCGGCGGTCGGCGTCAGCGTGATTCCGCAATATGAACAAAAGACATCTGATCCGGCGACTTTTTCGCCGCACTCTGGGCAATTTGACATGTTTTTCTTTGCGCCTGTAAAAATTAAACCTGGTTCCCGGTTGCGCTGAACCGCAAAAAGGTCTTGCCGACGATGATCTCGTCACCACTTTTGAGAACTTGCGGACTGCCGGGGATCAAACGTCGTCCGCGGTTAACATATGTTCCGTTCGTCGAACCCAGATCCTCGATCTGATAGCCGCCGCTGCTGAACAATATCCGCGCGTGACGCCTTGAAATCTTGGCTTCGGGGTCGAAGGCATCAAGATCGACGTCCGGGAATATCCCGTTGTCGGCGTCCCAGCGACCGATGTACGCCTCGTTCGTCGAAAGCTGAAATTCCTTCCCAACCGCGGTTCCGCGCTCGATCGTTAGCGTCGCGTGAACGCCGTCTGCCGGACCCGGGTCGATGCCCTCCTCGGTCCGCGGCACGACCTGTTCGATGATCGGATCGATTCCGATCGACGTCACGCTCGCGGCTTGAAAGGACGGCTCGGAAATCGGAGGTCGATAGCTTGGCGGCTCAAAATTATGATTGCTGCTGTTGATGTTTCCCAAGCTGTTCCCGCATTCGTCGCAATACAGCGATCCGTCGAGATTCTCCGTTCCGCAAGTTTGGCATTTTATCATCTCAGTTTTCCTTGCGTTAGTAGGTATTTACGGCAAAAGCCATTTTAACCTTAAAACGGGCGTTCGTAAATTGAAAACCGAAAGGAGCCCCCGGCACCGATTATTTTTTGTTTCCGCCAAATCAACTCCGGTCCCGGTTCACTTTTTTGAAACTTACAAAAATTTTCGGACGTAATACTGCGTGACGCTGAGCATTCAAAATATTTGCGTTAAGATCAACGCTTTCAACATCAATAACTTTTAAGAGGAACTTTAAGAAATGGCAGTCAGCCGGAAAGGAAAATACATCATTGGCGGGAGCATCGTGGCGCTTCTGCTGATCATCGTCGTCGCGGGGATCTTCGCCTCGCGTAAAGACACGCCGGAAGTGACCGTCGTGAAGGTCGAAAAACGCAAGGAACTGCGTTCGATCGTGACGGCTTCGGGTGAGGTTCGGCCAATTCAGTTTATCAATCTGACAAGCGAGGTTCAGGGCCGCATCGAAGAGATCTATGTCAAGGAAGGCGATGCCGTGACGAAGGGCACGCCGCTCGTGAAGCTTGATCCGACGCAGTTGAATTCGAGTACCGACGCACAACTGTCGGCGTTGCAGGCTTCACAAAGCGACGCCCAGATCTCGCGTTCGCAGATCATCGCCGCGCAGAATCAGCTGTCTCAGGCGCAGCAGGGACTGACGGCCTCGCTGGCTTCGGTCGATACGGCACAGCAGCAAGTCAGTTCCGCGCGTCAGAACGTGGTGGCGGCGACGACGGACGTTGACCGCGAAGAGGTCAACGTTAATACCGCGAACCGAGAAATGAAGCGGACTACGGATCTTCTCGAATCGGGAGTCGCGTCGCGTTCCGATTATGACGCGGCAAAAGACCGCGTCGAACAGGCGCAGGTCTCGCTTCGCAATGCGCAGTCCCGACTGAAGTCGGCGCAGTCGGCCGTCAAGGAAGCCGAACTTCGAGTGACCGAGGCAAAAGCCCGCGCCAACCAGCAGGAAGTCGCCGTCCGCGATGCCCGGCGCAGCGTTGATACCGCCAATCTTTCCGCAGGTTCGAGCCAGCGACGCGCCGAACAGCAGGCGGCTGTCCTCCGCGGCCAGCGAACGCAGCGCGACAAAACGCTTCAGGTTGCGCCGATCGCGGGCGTCATCGCGAACATTCCTTCGAAAGTCGGAGAGTTTGCGGTCGCCGGCCTTTCGACGACTTCCCTTTTGACCATCGCCGATATGTCTTCGATCAACGTCGAGGTCAAAGTTGATGAAACCGAGATCGACAAGGTCGAAGAGGGCCAGAAGGCCAAGATCAAAGTCGATGCCTTCGGCGATCGGGAACTGATCGGCGAAGTGACACAGAAGACTCCGCTCGCGGTCGGCAAATCGCAGACTTCCGGCGGCCTTTCGACAAACATCAATGTTCAGGAAGCAAAGGAATTCAAGGTCGTTATCGAACTTAAGGATATTCCCAAAGAACTTCAGGAAGGCCTTCGTCCGGGAATGAGCGCAACTGCGACGATCACGACGAAGACCGCCGAAGATCTGATCGCGGTGCCGCTTCAGGCCGTGATCGAGAAGAAACCCGAAGCTTCGCCGTCGCCGACCATCCAGGGGGATGTCCCGATGCCGGCCGAAAAGCCGAAAACCATCAAGGGCGTCTATATCCTCGAAGGCAACAAGGCGAAATTTGTCGAAGTCACGACCGGGATCACCGGCGAATCCGACATACAGATCCTTAGCGGGTTGAGCGAGGGGCAGGAAGTGATCACCGGACCGAGTCGAATTCTCAATACCTTGAAAGATGACACGGTCGTCAAGAAGCAGGTGAAGAAGGAAGGCGACACCGCCAATCAATCGTAGCGATGTACAAATTTATGGAAAACGAAAACGGGAGCGGCGAAGTGCAGAACATTGTGCCGGCCGGCGAGTCGCTGATCTCGATGCGGAACATCTGGAAGACATACCAGATGGGAACCGAGCAACTGCACGCCCTGCGCGACGTCTCTTTCGACGTCAAAAAGGGCGAATACGTGGCGATCATCGGTCCGTCGGGATCGGGCAAGTCGACGCTGATGAACCTTATCGGCTGTCTCGATTCGCCGTCGAAGGGACAATACTGGATCAACGGCCATCAGGTCTCTGAGATGACCGACGACCAACTAGCCAAGATTCGAAACAAAGAGATCGGCTTTGTTTTCCAGACGTTTAATCTTCTGGCACGGGCGACGGCGCTGCACAATGTCGAGCTTCCGCTGATCTACGCCGGGATGCGGTCGGGCGAACGGCACGACCAGGCGCAGGGAGCGCTTGTCGCTGTCGAACTCGGTGACCGCGTGCTCCATAAGCCTAACGAGCTTTCGGGCGGACAGCGGCAGCGCGTCGCGATCGCGCGGGCGCTGGTCAATCACCCGTCGATCCTCCTCGCCGACGAACCGACGGGCGCGCTCGATTCAAAAACGAGCGTTGAGATCATGGCGCTGTTCGAAAAGCTCCACGAGGAGGGCAACACTATTATTCTGGTAACTCACGAACACGACATTGCCGCGCGCGCGCACCGCATCATAACGATTCGCGACGGCAAGATCGAGAGTGACGAGCAGGTAAGATGATCGCCAACGTTCCGGAGTCCCGATTACGTTAGATTTGGCAGCGGTCGTGACGGTCGGGTTTATCTTTTACGCGGTTCGCAGGACCGGGAGCGAAGAGCTTCCGGTCCGATTTTTTTGGCTTCCTCGTCCCGTTTTGGGTGTTCTTTGCGGCGGTTCTGTCGCGTTGGCCTCGGCGAATTTCATAAATCCCGCACGAAACTTAAACAATCGGACCCGAAGGGCGTAAACTTGATTTATGGGATCGTTTGCGGAATTCACCCTGTTGAAGGAGTCGTTCAAACTCTCGCTCTTGAGTTTGCGGAGCCATAAACTGCGTACGTTCCTCACGTTGCTCGGGATCATCGTCGGCGTCGCGTCGGTGATTGCCGTGATGACGATCATCAGCGGGCTTGACCAGACCGTCTCGAATGCCTTTTCATCACAGGGTTCGACCGCTTTCAGCGTTTCCAAACGACCGCTCGTCATAACCTCGCGCGAGGATATGATCAAATACAACAAACGGCGTGACGTCACCCGCGAAGATGCCGACGCCATCAAACGATTGTGCCGCAACTGCTGGCGGGTCGGAACGGCGGTCAACGGAATGGGACTGGTCAAGCACGGCGAGAACCGTTCGGAAGGCGTTTCGATCCGCGGGCTTTCACTGCCGATGTTCGAGATCGAGAACGTCGCGATCCAAACCGGGCGCATATGGACCGACTCCGAGGGCGGCGCCGGCCAAAACGTGTGCGTTATCGGCACGGACATCATCGAGAACCTGTTCGAGGGCCAGTCGGCGGATTCCGTTGTCGGTGATGAGATCCGCGTCGACGGCATTCCGTTCAGGATCCTCGGTGTCGCCGCGCCATTCGGAAAGGTTCTCGGCTTCTCGCGCGACAATTTTGTATATATTCCGTTTCAGTCGGCGCAGAAAATGTTCGGCGCGCGAGATTCGATCACGATCCATATACAGGTCAGCAGTTCGGACAATTTTGAGACGGCAAAGGACGAGGTCAGGACGATCATGAGAAATCGCCGCGGCAAGTCCTTCGGCGACGAAGACGACGGAGTTTCGATCGAATCACAGGACGCGTTCATCGGGATCTACAACAACGCGACCTCCGGAATCTACTTCGCGACGTTCGGTGTGGCGATAGTGTCGCTCGTCGTCGGCGGAATCGTGGTGATGAACATCATGCTCGTGTCCGTGACCGAGCGGACTAAGGAGATCGGACTTCGCAAGGCGGTCGGCGCGCGTCAACGCGACGTGCTGCAGCAGTTTTTGATCGAAGCCGTGACCGTCACCGTGATCGGCGGCGCGATCGGCGTGATTACCGGGTACGGACTGGCGTTCCTTTTGTCGTTTTTAATGGGTTTTCCGGTGTTGATCAGCGCCACGTCGGCGGTTCTGGGGGTTACGGTCTCATTCGTCGTCGGGCTGATCAGCGGCCTTTACCCGGCGTGGAGGGCGTCTCAGTTGAGTCCGATCGACGCAATGCGAAACGAATAGCGCGATTGTGCGTGATTGCGGATCTGAATCCAAAATCGGCAATCCAAAATCCGCAATCCAAAATTGAAATGTCTTTCGATGATCTAAAAGAATCCGCGGTGATGGCGCTCTCAACCTTGCGCGGCAACAAACTGCGGTCGAGCCTGACGATTCTCGGCGTGACGGTCGGCGTATTGACGGTCCTCTCGATGGTTTCGATAATTCAAGGGCTCAATAAGACCTTCACCGAGCAGATCGAGTCGCTCGGTTCGAACACGATTTTCGTTTCGAAGTTCAGTCCGAGTTTTGGCCGTCCGCCGGGGGCTGAAGAGCGCCAGCGAAAGGAGTTGACGCTTGATGACGCCGACGCGATCCGCAACGAAGCGCAGTCGATCGCGGGAGTATCGCCGCTTCAAAGGAAGATCGCGACGAATATCCGTTATCTCGAAAAAGAGACCGAAACTCCGGTCCTCATCGGCGTGACGCCTTATTACGAATTCACGCATTCGCAATATATCGGATCCGGCCGTTTCATCAGCGACATCGATATCCGCGAGCGTTCCAATGTCGTCGTGCTCGGAATGGATGTCGTCAAGGCGTTGTTCGATAACGCCGATCCGCTGGAAAAGGAGATCAAGATCGCGGGAACGCCGTTCCGCGTGATCGGCGTGATGGAAACGCTCGGATCCTTTTTCGGGCAGTCGCGAGATAACTCGGTCTTTGTCCCGATCACGACCTATCAGAAGTATTATCCGGAGATTAATCCGCCGGAGACGATGTTCGTGATCATCGTCCGGCCGCGGACCCGCGAGGAAGTTCCGGCCGCAATGGATGAGATCCGCGACATCCTGCGCCGACGCCGCCAGCTGACGTCGGATGAACCGGACAACTTCGGTGTCTCATCGCAAGACGCGTTGCTGGACATTTACAACCAACTCACCGGCGCGACGTATCTCGTTCTGACGGCGATCTCGGCCGTTGCGCTGATGATCGGCGGCATCGGCGTGATGAACATCATGCTCGTTTCGGTGACGGAACGAACGAAGGAGATCGGCATCCGCAAAGCCGTCGGCGCGACCAAGGTCAGCATTCTCGCACAGTTCCTGATCGAGGCGGTGATCCTTACCGGCATCGGCGGCGTTATCGGTCTGATTCTCGGAGAGGGGCTGAGCTATCTGATCAATACTTATTCGCCGTTGCCCGCGTATATTCCCGTCTGGGCGATCTTCGTGGGACTATTTGTCTCCGCCGGTGTCGGGATCGTCTTCGGACTCTATCCCGCGTGGAAGGCCGCAAGACTCAATCCGATCGACGCGCTCAGGTGGGAATAGGACGGGAGTTGCGCTTCAAGGTTCAAGGTTCAAGATTCAAGTCAGCACCATCTGCGGTAGCGGATGGTTGAACGCAACCTCGTCGGACCACCGCAATCCCGGCGGGTCGACCGTCGACACCCGCCGACAGTCAGTATCAAAACTCATGATCGCGGTTTTGCTCTCTGTCTTCATAATTGCCACTAGCTTCAGCTAAATTGCCACTAGCTTCAGCTAAATTGCCACTAGCTTCAGCTAGTGGTTCGGCAGTTGAGAAATTCCCGGCTTTAGCCGGACCCGCGCTGTGATTCGGCTAAAGCCGGGATCATTTGCAGCCTTATCCACTAGCTGAAGCTAGTGGCAATTTAGCTGAAGCTAGTGGCAATTTAGCTGAAGCTAGTGATGAAGGCAGTGGCAATGATGAAGGCAGTGGCAATTATGAAGGCAGTGGCAATTGTGAAGCTCGCGGCAAAAGGGCAAGACAAAAAGAAAAAGCGGCAACCATGCATTTTGACACAGGCTCTTCAGCTGGTGGCAACATCAATACCGAAGGCAACCCATCGGCTTATCGCTTTTTGAAACAGTCTCTACCGCGGATCGTTCTGACTTGACTCTTGAACCTTGAATTTGAAATAACTTTATCAGGTTCATTTGCGTAATACTCTCCGGCTTCTCTACGATTAAGATACCAATGAATTTCTCGGAAACCATCAGACTTGCCCTCGCGGCGATTTGGGCGCACAAACTGCGGTCGTTCCTGACGCTCCTCGGGATGATCATCGGTGTCACGGCGTTTATGCTCGTTTTGTCGCTGCTGCAGGGTTTCAATGCCTACGTCGACGAGAAGATCGCCGGCATCGGCTCGAATTCGTTCACCATTCGCCGTTTCAGTTTCGACGACTTCAAAAACACCGACACTATCGCTGAAGCGCAACGCCGCAACAAGGAACTGACGTTCGACGAACTGGATTTCATACGCGAACGCTCCCAGCTCATCGGAAAGATCGGCGCCAAGGCGCTGCCGAATTCCTCCGAATTGAAGCGCGGCACCGAGAGTCTTCGCGACGTAACGGTCGAGGGGATGGAGCCCGTCATCGGAGAGATCGCAAACGTCGATATCGCGTACGGGCGATTTTTCAGCCAGGCAGAGAACGATAACGCGGTGCGCGTGGCATTCATCGGATCGGAAGTAGCGGAAAAGCTATTTCCGAGCGGATCGCCGATCGGCGAGGAATTTACGATGCGCGGAATTCCGTACCGCGTGATCGGCGTTCAAACGACGAAGGGCACGGTCTTCGGTCAATCGCAGGATCTGTTCGTCTGGCTCCCGATCAAGACCTACGGATCGAACTTCGGCGGTTTGACCCGGAGCCGCGGACTCTATTTCGAGGCGACGGCGATTTCCCCGAAACTTTTCAACGAAGCGGTCGAAGAGGCTCGAATGCTGCTCCGCGTCAAACGCAAACTCGCCGGCAACGAGCGCGACAATTTCGGGATCCTGACTCCGGATGCAATTGCCAGTCTGCGAGATTCGATCCTGCGTCCGATTTTCATCGTCATTCTCGCGGTTCCGGCAATCGCGCTTCTGGTCGGGGCGATCGTGATTATGAACATTATGCTCGTGGCGGTAACCGAGCGGACCAAGGAGATCGGCATCCGCAAGAGCCTCGGGGCGAGGCAGGCCGATATTCTGAAGCAGTTTCTGATGGAAGCGGCGACACTTGCCGCAATTGGCGGGATAACCGGCCTTTTTATGGCCAAGCTCCTGGGTATCATCGTCACGGCGTATGTTATTCAGACCGTGATTCCGTGGTACGCGGCGGTCATCGCGATCGGCGTCTCGGCCGTCGTGGGTATATTGGCAGGACTTTTCCCGGCGTGGAAAGCTGCCCGTCTTGACCCGATTGAGGCACTAAGGGCTGACTGAGTATGTTGGTAAGCAACGCGTTTTACGAAAATATGAAGATGGCCTTCGCGACTTTGCGGGGCAACAAACTTCGTTCGTTTCTGACGATCTTCGGAGTCATCATCGGCGTCATTACGGTGATGCTGATTTCGTCGATCATTTCGGGAATCGATCTCGCGGTCAAGAAGCAGGTCGAGTCTTTCGGCACGCGCTCGATCTTCTTGCGGAAATACGACATAAAAGCGATCAATACCGGAAGGCGCTCGCAAGAGGAACGGATGCGCAAGCCCCTGACCCTCGATGATGCGGAGGCTCTCGGCGGTCTTTCAACGATCGACGTCGCCGTCCCGTTTCTGGATATCACAAACAATTTTTTCGGTCAGAAACTGCTTGTCTCCGGGGGGAACGGCAAGACATCCTCGAGCGTTCGGCTCCAGGGAACATCTCCGGACATCGAGCGCACCAACACCGTCATTCTAAAGGATGGCCGTTGGTTTACGCGAAGCGAATCCGATGACAAGACCGATGTCTGCCTCATCGGTTCGTCGGTTGCCGAAGCCTATTACCCTTTCGGATCCCCGCTCGGCGAAACGATCGAGGTCGGCGGCCGCGTGTTTCGCGTCGTCGGCGTACTCGAAAAGCGTGAACAGCTATTCGGCGGGGGCAGCGGCAGCAACGATCAGAACAACGTCATTTATATGCCCATCGGTTCGGCGTTGCGGCTCAAGCCCTATGCCGACGATCTTTTTCTCCTCGCGGTCGCAAAAGAAGGCCAACTTGACGCGGCGAAGGATCAGGTACAGGATCTGATGCGTGTCCGGCGGCAAGTGAAGTTTGGCGAACCGAACAACTTCGGGATGGAAACGGCCGCCGGCATTATCGAGCAGTTCCAATCGATCACTGCGGGCGTCGCGCTGGCGATGGTCGTCATTTCGTCGGTCGGGCTTTTGATCGGCGGCATCGGCGTGATGAACATCATGCTCGTTTCGGTGACCGAACGGACGCGCGAGATCGGGATCAGAAAAGCCATGGGCGCCAAACAGTCGGACATCCTGCTGCAGTTTCTTATCGAGGCCGCGACGCTCACCGGTTTCGGCGGACTCGTCGGACTCCTCATCGGCTGGAGTCTGACGTTTCTGATCGCGCTCGTCTTTCCGTCGTACGTCCCGTGGTGGGCGCCGCCGCTCGGATTCGGCGCGAGCGTCATCATCGGCGTTATCTTCGGACTTTTTCCCGCGTGGAAGGCCGCGAGGCTCGACCCCATCGAAGCGCTTCGTTACGAATAGTGAGTTACTTGTCTTCGCGTTGTTTCGCGTGTTTTCGGGGTCGGAATTGTTGCGGGAATCGATTTCGGTAGCGGCGGTAATCGTCAATAAAGGTAGGCATTGCGACTTGGCGCCGTTGCGGGGATACCAGCAACGGCGCCAAGTCGGTTCATTCGCTTCGAGCTGCTTTGAGCAAGAAGCCGGGTTGTTTTGGTCTTACTTCCTACCCGAACAGGGCCGCGATCGCGACGCGAATCGCGAGAAAGAAAAGCGAGATCGTCAAAACGACCGCCCAAGACGCTCCCGTCGAGAGTTTGCCGACGCGGTTCAGTCCGATCGCCGCCAAAACCAGTCCCCAGATAACGAAAAGATCAATCCAAGAGACCACGGCATTCAGCGCCGGCATCGATTTCAAATCCATAAACATCGTCGGATTTGCCGCCACGAGTCCCTGCTGACTCGATGCGAGATCAATTTCGTCAACGGGTTTTAAGAACAGAACGATGAAATTTGCGACCATCCCGACGACCGTCGGTGGCAGCGACGAGTAGGTCCAAACGGACACGCTTCTCATATACGAAGTCTGTCCGCCCATCGCGCTGACGCCAAACCAATAGAGCAGGCCTCCGACGAAAAGCACGATGGCCATCACTACCGGCGTCGAACCGTAGGTGATGTACTTGACCACCGTCGACGACTGCTGCTCGATCATCTGCGCCTTTTGATCTGCGGGAAGTTGCTGGACACGGCTGTTTGCGTCGAAGCGGGCGGTGACGATCTTCTTCAGGCCGATCTTCTCGACGAATGCGACCTGAAAAAGGCTGAACGCGAGGATCATAAATATCATCGCCAAAACGAACCTGGGCTTTCGGCGAAGATCGTCAAAAGTCGCTCCCGGATCGAAGAATATGTTTCCGAGCGTTGAAACCTCCGACATTTGCGCCGCCTCTTCGGGTTTGATCAGTTCCGGTGGTGGCGGTTCCTGCCACTCGGTATTCGGTTCTTCCATTTTTTCTCTCCTGAATGATAGGTCTCGGTAAAGCTCTTTCGGAGATACGAATCCAAACCGGAATCCGTTTCAATTAATAGCCCTCGGTACGAATGCAGGCGGCGAAGTGTCCGGGCCTGATCTCGCGCAGCTCGGGCTCGATTTGCGCGCATTCATCGATCGCGATCGGACACCGGGTTCGAAACCGGCATCCCGACGGCGGATTGATCGGCGTCGGGACATCGCCCTCGAGGACAATGCGTTTGCGCTTTTGTTTTGGATCCGGAATCGGGATCGCCGAAAGCAGCGCTTTCGTATACGGATGAAGCGGCAGCTCGTAAAGTTCCTCGGCGTCGGCGATCTCGACGATCTTGCCGAGATACATCACCGCGACCCGGTTCGAGATGTGTTCGACAACCGCAAGTCCATGAGAAATAAAGAGATAAGTCAATCCAAATTCAGCCTGCAGATCCTGGAGAAGATTCACGACCTGGGCTTGGACCGAGACGTCGAGCGCCGAAACCGGCTCGTCGCAGATCATGATTTCCGGCCGCAGGGCGAGCGCCCGGGCAATGCCGATCCGCTGGCGCTGGCCGCCCGAAAACGAGTGCGGATAGCGGTTGAGAAAACGCGGATCGAGACCAACCAGGCTCATCAGGTCGACAATTTCGGCACGGCGGCTTTGCGCGTCGCCAATGCCGTGAATGACATAGGGCTCTTCGAGAATGGTGCTGACCGGCATGCGCGGGTTGAGCGAGGAAAACGGATCCTGGATGATCATCTGCACCTTGCGGCGGAAGGCCATCAGGTCCTTGCCCTTCAGCGCCAGCACGTCGACCATGCCATTGCCGGCGTTCATCGTCACTTCGCCACTGGTCGCCTCAAGCGCGCGGATGATGAGCTTGGAAACCGTCGTCTTGCCCGATCCGCTTTCGCCGACCAGGCCAAGGCATTCGCCCTTGTGGATTGTGAACGAAATGTCGTCGACGGCCACGAAGGTGCTGGCCGCACCGGCCGTCAGGAAGCTGCCCTTGCGCGTGATGAATTCCTTGCGCAAATTCTTGACTACAACGTGCGGCTCACCGGCCTTCAGCTCGGTGCGGACTGCGAAACGGTCGGCCATCTTTTCGACCGTGCGGGCATTTTCCTCGCTCATGTCGCGCAGCGACACCAGCCGCTCGCCAGGCTCCATGTCGAAATGCGGCACGGCGGCCATCAATGCTTGCAGATAAGGATGTCCGGGATTGCGGAAGATGACGTTGACCGGCCCTGCTTCCATGATCTTGCCGTGATAGGCAACCACCACTTCGTCGGCCATGTTGGCGACGACACCGAGATCGTGGGTGATCAACAGCACGGCAGTCTGGAACTTTTCCTGCAACTCCTTCATCAGACGCAGGATCTGCGCCTGTACCGTGACGTCGAGTGCCGTCGTCGGTTCGTCGGCAATGATCATGGCCGGGTTGCAGATCAGTGCCATGGCGATGACGGCGCGCTGGCGCAGGCCGCCTGACAGTTCGAACGGGTAGCGTTCATACCCCTTGGCCGGATCCGGGAATCCGACCAGACGCAGGATCTCCTCTGTCTCGGCGCGCGCCTTGTCGGCCTTGATCGACCGATGCAGGCGAAGAGCCTCCTCGATCTGGTTGCCGATCGTGTGCAGCGGCGAAAGAGCCGTCATCGGCTCCTGGAACACCATCGAGATGCGGCCGCCACGAATGTTGTAAAGTTGCGGATCATCGGAGGCGAGCGCCGCCAGATCAATGGTCGCGCCACCTTGCGGGTCATTGAACAGGATGCGGCCGGAATCGATCGAGCCATTCCTCGGCAGGATACGCAGGATTGCCTGGGCAATCACCGACTTGCCAGAGCCCGATTCACCGACCAGCGCCACCACTGCGCCGGGGCGCACTTCAAAGCTGACGCCCTTTACGGCCTCGATGCGTCCGCCCTGGATCGCAAAAGAGACGCGAAGGTCTTCAACCTTCAGCAGCACGCCCCCGTCAGCCTGCGCTTTGACAGTTTGGGCTTTGTCAGCCTGCATACGCACTCACCCCCTTGGAACCGCATCAAGCCGTTCCATGAACAACAGTTCCCGCCGTTGCGCAGGAATACATGCCCGGTCATGTCCGAAAAGTGACATTCGTCACACTGCGCACCTCTCCCGATTGCGCAGAACGTGCCGGGACTTGAATTCATGCATAACCGGCCTCATTCGCCAATGCCAGCGCCAATTCCCGGCTAGCACGGAAGCTGTGCAAAAGCGCCGAAAGGCAATCAAAGTCAGCGGTCGTCCTTGACGGGTTGTGGCACTGCAGCGGCCGCAATCACCGCTTCAGCTGCGGCAGCGGCCGCCTGACGTTTGGTCGATTGCGGCATGTCCTCGTCTTCGTCGGCAATGCGCACTGTCACCTGCTTGTTGGCAAAGCGGATGCCTTCGGCGCGGAACATCTCCTGAATGGCAGCATACACCACCTTGCGGGTCACCCACTGGTCGCCGGGTTTGGTCATGAACTTGACGCGTACGATCAGCGAAGAATCGTCGATCTCGACAACGCCCTGGGACTTCAGCGGTTGCAGGAAGCTCTTGCCGACGTCGGGATGGGAAAGTAATTGCTGGCCAAGCTTCTTGACGAGCTTGCGCACCTTTTCGATATCGGCATCGAACGTCAGGCGCAGCGGCAATTTCATGATCACCCAGTCGCGGGAATAATTGGTGAGTTGCGTGATTTCGCCAAACGGGATCGTGTGCAGCGGGCCGTTGTGGTGGCGCAACTGGAAAGACCGCAAGGAGATCTTTTCCACGGTCCCGCGGATGTTGCCCAATTCGATGTATTCGCCCTTGCGGAAGGCATCGTCAAACAGGAAGAACCCGCCGGAGAAGATGTCGCGGATCAGCGTCTGGGCGCCGAAACCGACCGCGAGACCAACGACACCGGCACCGGCGAACAACGGAGCGACATCGACGCCAAGATTGGAGAGGATGATCATGCCGGCGACCGCGACGATCATCGACATCAGCACGTTGCGCAGCAGCGGCAGCAAGGTGCCGAGGCGTGACGAACCGTGTTCGCCGGACGATTCCTCCATGTCGACCATGGCGGTAGGATCGGCATGTCCACCCTCTTCCGCCAGCTTGGCATCGGCATAAATCGCGACGGCGCGGTACAGGATCCAGGCGATGAAGGCGATTGCCAGCGTGTTCATGAATGCAGCCACCAGGCTGCGCCCGTCGCTGGTACGGATTTCCCACAGTTCGAGCACGAAGCCGATGGCTGCCAGTGTCACCAACAGCCCGGCGGCCTGCTGCAACAACGGCTTGAAGATCGGGACGAAGCGCGGCAAGGCCTTGGCGCTTTCGTCGGCAACATGCACGATCTCCTCGACCGCCTCGACGCCGGAGGTCTCGGTTGCCAGCCGTTCGGCCTCCTTGCGGGCGGCCTCCTCGATCTTGCGCTGCTCGATCTCGCGGTGAATCTGATTGCGCAAGCGGCGGTCGAATGCAGCCCGACGTTGGCGGAAATACCATTCGATGACCAGAAACATCACCGCATAGGCGCCGATTGCGCCGAAAAGCGCACCGGCAGGTGCCGAGATCAGGATGTTGGCACTGGGAAGGCCCAGCAGCAGGCGCACCACCGACGCGCCGGTGGCGACGACCAGATAGGCAAGCATGATCAGGTGCCACGACGCAGCGAACATGCGGACCGGAAGCCATTTTGTATCCGGATTGCCAGGCCCGAGAATGACGCCAGCGATCGCCTGGCGATGGCGAATGGTGATGTAGGCCGCAGAGCCAGCAGCGATGAAGGGCGAAAAGATCTGCAGCAGCTTGTTGGCGTCGCCGTCGAGGTCGAGCGAGACCAGCCAGGCGCTGGTTGATATCGCGATTGCGGCAATCGCCGTGATCCAGCGAAAGTCATTGGTGATGGCATTGGCATCCGCATCAGACATGTTGATCATGCGGTGTTTGGGCAGGTCCGGTGCAAACAGGTTCTGCACGAACGTGAAGCGCACTGCCCGCCAGGCCGCGTAGCCAAACAAAATCACGATAATGGTGCGGCGCGAGGGTTCGTGTCCGAAGTCGAAGATGACGGCAAACAGGAACGCGACGACGAACAGCACCGCAATGTTCATGATCGAGATGAACGAGCGGAACACCAGCAAGCCAATTCGATCGGCGTTGTCCTGCGGTTCGCTCAGGAACTTGCCGCCAAAAGCTGAACGCGTCCACTTGATGCTTTGCCGCGAAGCGAAAAAGCCGAGCACCAGCCCGACAATGGCCGTCCCGATTGCGCGCAACAGCCAGAACATGCTGCCGTCCGGACTTGCGATTTCCAGCGCCCAGTACATGCGGGTGAAAATCTCTGGCGACGTGACGATCAACCGGCGGATTTCGTTGCGCAGGCGCAAACCGGATTCGGTCATCGACTCTGCCTCTGCGGCTTTGACCGTTGCTGCTTCTTCGCGTTTGGGGGAAATGATGATGACGGTCGAGCCGTCCTTGCTCGCCTGATCGACCAGCGGTTTCAGATTGTCGGCAATGGCCGCTTCCTGCGCCATCGAGGGAGTCACACCTGATGGCGCAATGAACGCAGCAACGGCCAGCAGCAAGAACACCGGAAAAAATCGCCTGATCATGTACACGTCCCACCCGCCTGAAATTGAATGCCGCCATGTAGCGGTAACGGCAGTCGCAGCGCAAGATAGCTTACGTAACGTAAGTCACCGCTTTCACACGCGATAGTGCTGCCGGTACCAGCCGACGAAACGCGACAATCCATCGGCAAGTGCCGTACGCGGCTCAAAGCCATAGTCACGGCGGATGGCGCTGATGTCGGCGTAGGTTGCCGGCACATCGCCTGGCTGCATCGGCTTCATGACGCGAGCAGCTTTCTTGCCGATGATTGCCTCGAGCGTCTCGACGAACTCCAGCAAGCGCACCGGGTTGTTGTTGCCGATGTTGTAGACCGCGTGCGGCGGCTCTACACCGCTTTTCGGACCTTCCAGCGCCACACGCAGAACGCCGTCGACAATGTCGTCGACATAGGTGAAGTCGCGCAGCATGTCGCCTTCGTTGAAGATCTCGATCGGCTCGCCGGCAAGAATCTTCTGCGTGAACGACCAGTAGGCCATGTCGGGCCTGCCCCACGGTCCGTAAACGGTAAAGAACCGCAGACCCGTCAGCGGCAGGTTGTACAGATGCGCGTAGGTGTGGCTCATCAGTTCGTTCGACTTCTTGGTCGCGGCATAGAGCGACACCGGCGTGTCGGCGCGGTCGAACTCGAGGAACGGCAGGTCGGTGCGGCCGCCATAGACCGACGACGACGAGGCGTAGGCCATGTGCTGCAGCCCCGGCGTATGGCGGGCAAGTTCCAGCATGTTGAGGTGGCCGACGAGGTTCGACCGGGCATAGGCTGCCGGGTTGACCAGCGAATAACGCACGCCGGCTTGCGCCGCCAGATGGATGATCCGCTCGACGGTAACGCCGGCGACTGCAGCCTGCAAGGCTTCGGCATCGGCAATGTCTACCTCGACGAACCGGAACGCCGCCTCGCCCTGCAATTGCGCCAGCCGCGCCTGCTTCAGCGCCGGATCGTAGTAGTCGTTGCAATTGTCGATGCCGAGCACGTCCAGCCCGCGCGACAGCAATGCGCGGCTGACATGGTGGCCGATGAAGCCGGCGGCGCCGGTGACGAGGATGGTCATGGCGCCCGTCTACCTGTCGCGGCGGCAAGTTTCAACGGCGCTCACCATTCGCCATCGGTCTTGATGTGGATGATCGCGCCGCAATGCTTGCAATGGCTGGCGTCGGGGTCGTGACGCTGCAGGCCGCAGGACTGGCAGGTGTAATGCACCTTGAACGGCCGGAAGATCGACTGCGCCAGCCGCAGGAACAGGGCGACGCCGAAGATCATGATGAACACCGTCAGCATCCGCCCGAGCGGATCCTTCAATGTGATGTCGCCGAAGCCGGTCGTCGTCAGCGTGGTGACGGTGTAGTAGAGCGCGTCGAACCAGCTGCGCATTTCAGGGTTGATGCGCGCTTCAAGCACCCACACCACCGATGCGACCACGAACACGAACACCGCCAGATTGACCGATGCGGCGATGACGTCGCGGTGGCGGTTGGCGACGGGCAGCCAGGCCTTCAATTCGTCGGCAACCCGGTAGGCGCGGATGAGGCGCATGGTGCGCAGGATGCGCATGAAGCCAAGATTGGCGAACACCAGCGGCAGCGCCAGCGACACGATCACCAGCACATCGGCCCAGGTCGTCAGCTGGCGCCAGAACGCCTTGCGGTTCTGGGCGATCCACAGTCGCAGCGCCAGTTCGGCGGCAAAGAAGCACAGCAGGGCGAAGTCGATGTACCAGTACAGCCCGACCGACTCCTCGCGCACCGTCGCCAGGAAATAGACAATGGCGGCGGAGTCGAGCAGGATCAGGACGAAACGGAAGATGCGGCTGTCATTGCCGGCGCCGAAATACAGGTCGCGCAGCCGCTTGCGGGCGATTTCGGGCGCCGGGTCGTGCGCCGGATCGGGCGTTGGTGTCGGGTTGCCGGATGCCATGGCGCAGCGTTAGCGCATCTTGGCCCAACATGGGAAGGGTTGCATGGAAAGGGTTGCTTGGGATCGGTTGCCGCCTGCAAAGGAAAAGGCGGCTGTCATTCCACCCCTGGTGCGCCTGCGGCCAGTTGGCCTGCTTGCGCCGCCCCGGAAGGACAGCCGCCTTGTCGTTTCTTCACACATTGCCCCCGGCGTTTGCCGCCGTCTTGCCCCTGCGCCATCTGTGCAGCGCTTGTCTCTACCCGCCGTTTGCCGACGGTCATGTCCCGCGCTTCTGTGGCGCGGTTTCCCCTCCTGCGCTGGCTGCCCTGAACCTATTAGTACGGGGGGGCCGGCGAGGTGTCTGTGAAACTCAGTGCTGGCGCAGCCATTCGCGGGCGGCGCGCTGGGCGGCGGCGATCTGGTCGCGGCTCATCTCGCAGGCCAGTTCCTCGCGGCGCGCCTTGGCAGCGTCGAGGCCGCGGAAAGCGGCGATGTTGAACCATTTGTGGGCGGCCACCATGTCCGTGTCGCCGTTGCGGCCGGTTGCATAGATCAGTCCCAGTTCGAAAATCGCTTCTGCGGAGCCCGATGCTGCGGCCTCGGCAAAATCAAACCCCATGCTGTCAAATCGCGCCATTGTTGCGTCCCTTCCCGTTTGTCGCCATGCGCCTCGTCATGGCTTGTTGTTGGTTGCGGCCCGCCCGGTTGACCCGGTTTCGCGTTGGCCTTTCGTTGCCCCGAACATGGCGCCAGGAATTGAAATCGGCGTAAAAATCCTTGCTTAACGGGAACGGAATCAAATCCTGACGAGATGTGAACTTCAGATTCGATTCACATTCGTCCTTCAATGATTTCAAGGACTTGCGCTGATTTTTACCCCTGATTCACACCCGTGACGCAAGACTCCCGTAACCACGCTGCACAAAGGCACGGCGCAATCGACTAAAATGGCGCGCACCCCGTTAGTGAAATCAGGTTGGCGCGCGTGCCGCTTGCATCCATTGACGTTTACGTCTACGGAAGCGCCGCCGCGAGCGATCCCGCCCTTGCGCGCGCTTGTGGCACCCCCAAGGGCCGTCACCCACAAGGGCGTCTTGGCGGGCGCGCGGCAGAAGTGATACAACCAGCTTGCGCGGCATGGGCCGCGCCTCAGGGAGGAAATTCATGAAGAAGACGATCCTGCGCGCCATGCTCGGCGCGGCATTCCTGGCCGGCGCCGCCACCCTGGCGCAGGCCGACGCCATCGAAGGCATGTGGATGACCGGCGACAAGGCGCTGGTCAAGGTTTCCAAATGCGGGGCAGAATTCTGCGTCGACGTCGCCGACGGCAAGTACAAGGGCAAGCGCTCCGGCAAACTGGCGCCCAAGGGCGGCGCCAAATATGCAGGCACGCTGACCCAATTCTCGACCGGCATCACCTTTTCCGGCGAAGCGACGCTAAACGGCGGCTCGATGAGCCTGATCGCCAAGAAATTCGGCGTCACCGTCAAGCGCGACAA
>JBGSWK010000075.1:0-17100 GCA_041752475.1 Pyrinomonadaceae bacterium
GGGCCGAAACCATTTCCAAATTTTGAGTCCGGAGATTTTTTACGTACATCGTACTGTATGCAGCAAAATTTTCGTTCTTAAAAAACATATGGCGAAAATTGCGGTATTCAAACACTCTTTCGCAGCAGCCGCGGCGCCAGAGACTGATCTTATTGGTCAAAATTGCCTTTGAACAAGAATGCCTTGGCAACAATTCACTGCATCCATGACAACGACGGGCCAATCGCATATAACACAGCAACAATGCACAGACGCTCGCAAGCATGTAGCTACATTCTGACCCCCTCCGAGCGCAGGCGAAGCCAAAGCGCCCGAAACACAGTGCTTGAAATACTCCACAAACGAAATACGATCGCGCATCCGGGTTTTAGTCGCTGGCTGGTCCCGCCGGCCGCTCTCAGCATTCATCTGTGCATCGGGATGGCCTACGGCTTTTCCGTCTTCTGGCTCCCGCTTACGAAGGCGCTCGGGGTAACGAAATCGATCCCTTGTCCGGCGGATATGTACTGGTTCGAGAAACTGTTCACGACCGTCTGCGACTGGGACAAGCCGGTTCTCGGCTGGATGTACACGCTCTTTTTCGTTTTTCTCGGCTCAGGCGCGGCGGTCTTCGGCGGATGGCTCGAGCGCGCGGGCCCGCGCAAGGCCGGCGTCATTTCGGCAATGTGTTGGTGCGGCGGACTCGTGATCTCTGCTGTCGGCGTTTATACGCACCAGTTATGGATGATGTGGCTCGGATCGGGCGTGATCGGCGGGATCGGTCTCGGTCTCGGCTATATTTCCCCGGTTTCGACGCTCATCAAGTGGTTCCCCGATCGCCGCGGAATGGCGACCGGGATGGCGATTATGGGTTTCGGAGGCGGGGCGATGATCGGCTCGCCCCTCGCGGATCAGCTAATGAAGCGTTTCGCTTCCCCGACTTCGGTCGGCGTTTGGGAAACATTTCTCGTGCTGGCCGCCTTCTATTTTGTTTTTATGATCATCGGCGCGATGTCCTACCGCGTTCCGCCGTCGGGCTGGAGACCGGCCGGATGGACGGATCCGGTTAACAAAGATGCGAACGCAATGATCACGCGGCGCCACGTTCACGTCAGCAAAGCGTGGAGAACACCGCAGTTCTGGTTTCTCTGGGGGGTTCTTTGCCTCAATGTCTCCGCCGGAATCGGTGTCATCGGGATGGCGTCGCCGATGCTGCAGGAGATCTTCAGCGGACAATTGATCGGCGTCAATCTCAAATTCGATCAACTCAACGCCGAACAACTCGCCAAGGTCGCGGCGGTCGCCGCCGGTTTTACCGGGCTTCTGAGCCTTTTCAACATCGCGGGACGGTTTTTTTGGGCCTCGCTTTCGGACTTCCTCGGTCGCAAAGTGACATATTTCGCATTTTTCACGCTTGGCTTTCTACTATATGCCGCAGCGCCGTCGGCTGGCCGTTCCGGAAGCGTCGCATTGTTTGCGGGCATATTTTGCATAATTCTGACGATGTACGGCGGCGGATTCGCAACCATTCCGGCCTATCTTGCCGATATGTTCGGCACGCAAATGGTCGGCGCGATCCACGGCCGGCTATTGACGGCCTGGTCGGTCGCCGGCATTCTCGGACCGGTTCTCGTCAACTACCTTAACGACTGGCAGATCAAGTCCGGGATCGAAAAGGCAGCCGCGTACGACACGACGATGTACGTTCTTTCGGGGCTCCTCGTCATTGGGTTCATCTGCAACCTGATGGTGCGTCCGGTCGCCGACAAATGGTTTATGACCGACGAAGAGCTTGCCGCGGAACGCAAACTGGCCCACGACAAAGCCCACGCCGACGTACTCGCCGAACACGCCGTCAAGCATTCCGACGCACAGGCGAAGGCAAGCGGCCCGGTGCTTGTTTTTGGATTCTGGATCCTCGTCCTCGTCCCGATCGCGTGGGGAGTCTGGATGACGATCCTTCAGGCCCTGGCGCTCTTTTGAGATCGAATTCGAAGCGGGGTGGCGGCGAGTACGGATTCTTAACCAAAACGCCCGAAACGTTCTTAATTCAAAAATCAAAATTCAAGAGCAATCAGATTCCGAGAACTGCAATGCGTGTCTCCTAGACCAGGACCAGCAATTGGAGCGCAAAGGTGGTCTCGAAACAGCGGCTGGCCTACGATGTAAATTTCCTGATCCAGGCTGCAAGGAACGGGTCTTCGAATTTGAATTGAATCGAACCGCGGGATTCTTCCTGACGAAGTATGTCGCGCGACACCAGGGTTTCCAGAGATTTTCTCATCGAAGACGCGGAAACGCCTGATTCGCCTGTGACCCTGGCGGATTGAAGATTTTGCCCGTCATTGCGCGCAACTGCCGAAAGACTCTTTTTTTGTATTGCGGTTAGCCCATTCCAAACCTGCGTATAGAATGGATCGTTTTGCCGAATCAAGGTTTCTAACGTCTCAGCGATGAGCGGCTCGGAGAGAAATGCGGTTTCCGGAGATCCGATCCGGATTTCCCAAAGTCGATTCCATAAAGAATGCGCGATCATCTGAACGTTATACGGTACATTCTCCGCGACATCGAGTATTTTGAGAGCGAGAGTCAGTTTCTCATCCTCACCGAAGTTCGGGGAGAAGAAATCTCCGAATGCAAATTTATCCAAAAGAAACCGGGAAAATTCAGTTCGAGGCAAGACGCCGACGAAAAGCGAGCTTCCCAAACGATAGAATGGTCTACTCGGATTGGTCGTCATTTCAGTAAGAAAGCTAGTCTTCGATCCCGCGAAAACATACGCGGTGTGTTTGTGCGTTTGTATCGCCGAACGAATTTGCTTTTCAGCCGAAACGCCTGATTGATTCAGAATCTCCTGGAACTCGTCGATAATAAGCGCGACCCGACGCCCTTTCTGCTCCGAAGCCAATTCCTCCAATCCGTTCAACGCGTCGACAAGCTGTTCGACTCCGGCGGATGAAGGGCTTGGAACCGCTCCGAGTGAGACTTTCCATTCCGTTTGAGTGACCGAAAAGCTGAGTTCCGGACGCAGAGACTTGAAATAGCGAGCTATATGTTCGCCGGTCTTTTCGATTCGTCCCTGCAGAGCTCTGGCCGAGTCCTCGACAATCTTCTTGACAAGTCCGTCAATTCCGGAAAAAGCCTCAGCATTATACCTAAGGACGATTGAATTTTCCTTAATGGCGTACTCCGCCGATGATTTGAGCAATGAGGTCTTACCGAAGCGTCGCGGACCAATGACAAACAACTTACCGCCCGTTTCGATAGTCCGACGAACAGTGGCCAGTTCATCGATCCGATTCACCAATTCGTTCGCGCCCAGTTCTCTTCCAAATTCAAAAGGGTTTTCCATACCGGAATTCATTATAGCACTAAATAGTAAGACACTAAATAGTAAGATACCAAGCAACGAAGTTTTCGATGATCGAGCATGGTTCCGAACAACATTTGAAATTGCTGATCTTGCGGCTTGTCTGGCTAATGGTATTGCACGCAATTATCCTTTCACCGACGGAAACAAACCAACTGCTCTGGTCGCAACCCGAACGTTTCTGATTCAGAATGGTTTTGACCTGATTGCCTCCCAGCAGTTTGTTACCTTTCTTTCCTTGGCGGAACGCGGTATCAGCGAAGACGAACTTGCCAATTGATACGAAAGCGCCTCCACGGTCATCGAGTCAACTCGGATGCCGGCCGATCGTGAGGCGAGTCTCAAGGGTTTCGGATTTCACCGGCACGGTCGTGCGCGAATGAAACAGATGGTAGCGGGAAGATCTTCCTAACACTCAACTTAAGATGAAGTCAAAAAAAGCGGAACGAGTCATACCCGTTCCGCTATCCTGTCCAATTAAAGACGATGACTAAAAGTCTTCGTCATCCCCGAGATCGTCGCCGGTCTCTTCGGTTTCGAGCACTTCCTCTTCGTCGAGTTCGAGTTCTTCATCGAATTCCTCGATCTCTTCGACCTCCTCGAATTCATCCGGTTCGATTCCCGGAACATCCAACGGCAGCGGCAGATCGAGTCCGCCGGTGACCACCGGAAATTCCTCGTCGTATTCGTCGACGACCTTCTGGTTCATCGTCGGATCATATTCGACCTTAACGTTGCGGTAGTACTTCATACCGGTTCCGGCCGGGATCAGACGTCCCATTATGACGTTTTCCTTGAGTCCGCGGAGATAGTCGATGCGGCCCGAGATCGCGGCTTCGGTCAGCACGCGGGTCGTTTCCTGGAACGACGCCGCCGAGATGAACGAGTCCGTTGAAAGCGACGCCTTCGTGATCCCGAGCAGAAGCGGTTCCGCAACTGCCGCCGCGCCGTCCTCGTCGCGAACGCGTCGGTTTTCGTCTTCATAACGGAAACGATCGACCTGTTCTTCGAGGAGGAAGTCAGTATCGCCGACTTCCTTGATCTTGACCCAGCGGAGCATCTGGCGAACGATCACCTCGATGTGCTTGTCGTTGATGTTCACGCCCTGCAGACGATAAACTTCCTGGATCTCGTTGACGAGATACGTCTGCAGCGCTTCCATACCAAGAACTCGAAGGATATCGTGCGGGTTCAGCGGTCCGTCCATCAACGGTTCGCCGGCCTTCACGCGGTCACCTTCCTGCACGTTGATATGCGTTCCGCGCGGAATATCGTATTCGCGCTCGGTACCGTCGTCGCCCGTGATGATCAGCTTGCGCTTACCCTTCGCGATCGGACCGAATTTGACCGATCCGTGGATTTCCGACATAACCGCAGTTTCACCCGGACGACGCGCTTCGAAAAGCTCGACGACGCGCGGCAGACCGCCGACGATGTCCTTCGTCTTGGTCGTTTCACGCGGGATCTTGGCGATGATGTCGCCGGCCTCGACACTCTGGCTGTCGGTGACGAGCAGATTGGCGCGGATCGGCATTTGGTACGTTTTGAGAATCTTGTTGCCGTCACGGATTTCCATACGCGGCTGATTCTTTTCGTCCGAATCCTTGACGACGAGCCGGATCTGGCCCGAGAACTTGTCGACTTCCTCTTCGACGGTCTTGCCTTCTTTCAGGTCGTGATACTTCACCGTACCTGAAACTTCGGTCAGAATCGCGAAGGTGAACGGATCCCACGTCGCGAGAATGTCGTCTTCCTTGACCTTCTGACCGTCTTTGACCTGGACGTGCGCACCGTAAACGATCTGATAACGCGCGACTTCGCGGCCGCGTTCGTCGAGCAGAAGCAGATCAGACTGCCGGCGGACCGAGATGTTCTCGCCCGCGCGGTTGGTGATCGTCTTCATATCTTCGGAATACTTGACCGTTCCGTCCATCGCGGCGATATGCTTCGTCTCCTGTTCGAGACGCGCCGTTCCGCCGACGTGGAAGGTTCTCATCGTGAGCTGCGTTCCCGGTTCGCCGATCGACTGCGCGGCGATAACGCCGACCGCCTCGCCGATCTCGACCGTGCGTCCCATCGCGAGGTTGCGTCCGTAACACTTGACGCAGATCCCGCGGCGGGCTTCGCACGTCAGCGGCGAACGGATGCGGACCTTTTGAAGACCCGAAAGCTGAACCTGTCCGGCCAGATCCTCGTTGATCTTCTGGTTTGCCTCGACGATTATCGTTCCGTCGACCGGATCGATGATGTCGTCGAGCGCGGTACAGCCGACGATGCGGTCGCGAAGCGATTCGACGACCTCACCGTTGCGAACGATGGCTTCCGACCAAACGCCTTTGAGCGTTCCGCAGTCTTCTTCGGCGACGATCACGTCTTGCGCGACGTCAACCAGGCGCCGCGTCAGGTAGCCCGAGTCCGCGGTCTTGAGCGCCGTATCGGCCAAACCTTTACGCGCGCCGTGCGTCGAGATGAAGTACTGCAAAACGTTCAGCCCCTCGCGGAAATTCGCGACGATCGGCGTTTCGATGATCTCGCCCGAAGGCTTGGCCATCAGTCCGCGCATACCGGCGAGCTGCCGGATCTGGGCTTCCGAACCACGGGCGCCGGAATCGGCCATCACGAGGATCGGATTGAGCTCGTTGCGGTTCTTTTCGCGCTCGTTCATCGCCTTGAACATTTCCTTCGCCACCTGATCGGTAACTTCCGACCAGATCGCGGTTACTTTGTTCTCGCGCTCCATATTGGTCATCGTCGCTTCTTCGTACTGCTTTTGAAGCTTATCGACTTCCTTCCGGGCTCGTTCGATGATCTCGCCCTTGTTCGGCGGCGTCACCATATCGTCGATGCCGATCGACATCCCGGCTTTGGTCGCGTAAAGGAATCCGGTCGTTTTCAGATCGTCGAGCAACTCGACCGTACGGTCGTGGCCGAGACGAAGATGACTGAAGTTGACGAGCGACTGCAGACCTTTCTTCTTGAGCGTGCCGTTGATGAATGGCATTCCGTCGCGACTAAGTCGATCGTTGAAGATGACGCGGCCGACGGTCGTATCGATGATGCGGTCGACGTTGCGGATCGTTGCGCGCATCACGTCCTGCGGGTTATGTTCCTGCGTCAGGTCGATAAGTTCGCCGGTAATGCGGAGCTTGATCTTCGTCTGTGTTTCCACGACCTTCGCGTCGAGCGCGAGAAGCACGTCGTTTACGGACGCGAAGATCTTGTTCTCGCCCCTCATTCCGTCGCGTCCGAGCGTCAGATAGTAGCCGCC
Source organism: Pyrinomonadaceae bacterium (assembly GCA_041752475.1). Taxonomy (GTDB): domain Bacteria; phylum Acidobacteriota; class Blastocatellia; order Pyrinomonadales; family Pyrinomonadaceae; genus JAFDVJ01. The sequence goes on from JBGSWK010000075.1 coordinate 6,618, forward strand.
CAGAACGATGTCCTGCGAAGGAACGGTGATCGGTTGGCCCGACGCCGGCGAAAGAAGGTTTTCCGAAGCGAGCATCAGCACGCGGGCTTCAATCTGCGCTTCGGCCGACAACGGAATATGCACCGCCATCTGGTCGCCGTCGAAGTCGGCGTTGAACGCGGTACATACGAGCGGATGGATCTTGATCGCCTTGCCTTCGACCAGAACCGGCTCGAAAGCCTGAATTCCGAGACGATGGAGCGTCGGCGCGCGGTTAAGCAGCACCGGATGCTCGCGAATCACGTCCTCAAGAATGTCCCAGACGATCGGTTCCTGGCGTTCGACCATTTCCCGTGCCTGTTTGATCGTCGCCGCGTGACCCTCGCGTTCGAGCTTGTTGTAGATGAACGGCTTGAAAAGTTCGAGCGCCATTTTCTTCGGCAGGCCGCACTGATGGAGTTTCAGTTCCGGACCGACGACGATCACCGAACGTCCCGAATAGTCGACGCGTTTTCCGAGCAGGTTCTGACGGAAACGTCCCTGTTTGCCCTTGAGTGTTCCCGAAAGCGATTTCAGCGGACGATTGTTCGCTCCGCGCAGGACGCGGCCGCGACGTCCGTTGTCGAACAAGGCGTCGACCGCCTCCTGCAGCATACGTTTTTCGTTGCGGACGATAACTTCCGGCGCACGCAACTCGATCAGCTTCTTCAAGCGGTTGTTGCGGTTGATGACGCGGCGGTACAGATCGTTCAGATCCGACGTCGCGAAACGCCCGCCGTCGAGCGGGACCAGCGGACGAAGCTCCGGCGGAATGACCGGAATTACGTCGAGGATCATCCACTCGGGCTTATTGCCGGAACGGAGAAACGAGTTCGCGACCTTCAGACGCTTCGAATACTTGAGCTTCTTCTGCTGCGATGTTTCCTCGCGCATACGGATGCGAAGTTCGTTGACGAGTTCCTCGATGTTGACCGTCGCGAGCAATTCCTTGATCGCCTCGGCGCCCATCTTGGCGACGAACTGGTGCGGATAGTCCCGCGTCAGTTCGCGAAAACGCTCGTCCGTCAAAAGTTCCTTTTCTTTCAGTCCCGGAACGTCGCCTTCGTCGACAACGATATAGGTTTCGAAGTAAAGGATCTTTTCGAGATCGCGGAGCGTGATGTCGAGCAAATGTCCGATGCGCGACGGCAGTCCTTTGAAGAACCAAACGTGCGAACACGGACTCGCCAGCTCGACGTGGCCGAGACGTTCACGACGCACTTTCGACTGCGTAACTTCGACGCCGCACTTGTCGCAGATCACTCCGCGATGCTTCATTCTTTTGTACTTTCCGCACAAGCATTCCCAGTCTGAGACAGGACCGAAGATGCGGGCGCAGAACAAACCGTCGCGCTCCGGTTTGAATGTGCGGTAATTGATCGTTTCCGGCTTGGTAACTTCACCGTGAGACCAAGACCGAATCTTTTCCGGCGACGCCAGCGAGATGCGGATCGCCTCAAAGTTCGGGGTTAGCTGTGTTTTGTTATCCTGTTGAAATCTAAACATATATTTCGATTTGTGATTTGTGATTTGTGATTTCGGATTCGGGAAAAGGCAGCTCAATCCCAAATCCGAAATCACCAATCCGAAATCGCCTAGTCTGCTCCTACCAATTCACCGACACCTTCAAGAGCCGCATCCGGATCGATCTCATCTTCGGTAATGAGTTCGACATCGAGACACAGCGACTGCAGTTCGCGTACGAGAACGTTGAACGATTCCGGAATTCCGGGCTGGAAGTCAGAATCGCCCTTGACGATCGTTTCGTAGATCTTCGAACGACCGGCAACGTCATCGGATTTGCAGGTTAAAAGCTCCTGCAGGATGTGCGCCGCTCCGTAAGCTTCGAGCGCCCACACTTCCATTTCTCCGAAACGCTGTCCGCCGAACTGCGCCTTGCCACCGAGCGGTTGCTGGGTGATGAGCGAGTACGGCCCGATCGAGCGCGCGTGGATCTTATCATCGACCAAGTGGGAAAGTTTGAGCATATAAATGTAACCGACGGTTACTTTCTGCTCGAACTGTTCGCCCGTCATTCCGTCGTACAGACGCGTCTTTCCGGACGGCCCGACCGACGGCGGAATATTCAGCTCGTCATAACGTTCATTCGCCTGGCCGATGAACATTTTGATCTCTTCTTCGCTCGCGCCGTCGAAAACCGGTGTCGCGAAGTGAAGTCCGAGAACGCGCGCGGCCCAGCCGAGATGCGTCTCGAGAATCTGTCCGACGTTCATACGCGACGGCACGCCGAGCGGGTTAAGAACGATCTCGACCGGCGTTCCGTCGGGAAGATAAGGCATATCCTCTTCCGGCAGAATGCGTGCGATAACACCCTTGTTGCCGTGACGTCCCGCCATTTTGTCGCCGACAGAAAGCTTGCGCTTCATCGCGACGAAGACCTTGACGAGCTTGATCACGCCCGGGGGAAGTTCGTCACCTTGCTTGAGCTTGGTGATCTTCTCCTCGTAAATGTCGCTCAGAATGTTGATCTGGCGCGACGTGCGCTGTTCGTATTCCTTGATCTCGGCGGCAACGTCGATCGTTCCGGCAGAAACGTCGGCTTTGCGCAGATGACGAAGCTCGACGCCCTGCAGCTTGTCCTTCGTCAGCGTCTCGCCCTTCTTGATCAGGATCGTGTTTCCGTCCGAAAGATCTTTCGTCAGCGTGCGGCCGTCGAAAAGTTCATAAATACGCGCATCGCGCTGTTCGGTCAGAATACGGATCTCGTCCTCAAGGTCGCGACGCAGAGCGTCTTCCTGCATTCCTTCGATGTCACGCGAACGCTCGTCCTTTTCCTGTCCCTTGCGGGTGAAGACCTGAACGTCGACGACCGTGCCGTCGATTCCCGGCGGACACGTCAAACTCGCGTCTTTCACGTCGCCGGCCTTTTCGCCGAAGATCGCGCGGAGCAGTTTCTCCTCCGCCGTCAGTTGGGTCTCGCCCTTCGGCGTTACCTTGCCGACGAGGATCGAGCCGGGCTTGACCTGTGCACCGATGCGGATGATTCCGGACTCGTCGAGATCGCGAAGCATATTCTCACCGATGTTCGGAATGTCGCGTGTGATCTCTTCAGGTCCGAGCTTCGTGTCGCGCGCCTCGATCTCAAGTTCCTCGATATGGATCGACGTGTAGTAGTCGTCTTTGACGAGGCGTTCCGACACGAGGATCGCGTCTTCGAAGTTGTAACCGCGCCACGGCATAAACGCGACGAGCACGTTGCGTCCGAGTGCGAGTTCGCCCTTGTCGGTACAAGGGCCGTCGGCGATCACCTGACCCTTGACCACGCGTTCGCCGACCTGGACGATCGGGCGCTGATTGATACAGGTGTTCTGGTTCGAACGCTTGAACTTGACGAGACTGTAAATGTCCGCGGTCACCTCGCGCGAGATCGTTCCGTCGACGTTGTGGTCGGCTTTGACGATGATGCGCTCGGAATCTACGTAATCGACGACGCCGACGCGTTTTGCGATGACGACCGCGCCGGAATCGCGCGCCGCGACCTTTTCCATGCCGGTGCCGACGTACGGCGCTTCGGCAAGCAGGAGCGGAACCGACTGACGCTGCATGTTCGAACCCATCAACGCACGGTTGGCGTCGTCGTTCTCGAGGAACGGGATCAAACTCGCGGCGACCGAAACGAGTTGTTTCGGCGACACATCCATATACTGAATGTCGGAGCGGTCGGCGGTGATGAACTCACCTTTCTGCCGCGCCGCGTTGCGCTCGTTGACGAGATTACCGTTTTCATCGAGTTCGATGTTGGCCTGTCCGATGATCCACTTGTCTTCTTCCCAAGCGGTCAGGTAGAACGGATACGGCTCGAACTCAGCCTGACGCTGGCTCGCCTTCAGTTTCTTGTTCGCGGCCTCGACATCTTCGAGCGGAACGTGCTGATTCGGTTTGAATTCGGTGTCACCACCGTTGTGGATCACCACGTACTCAATGACGCGGCCGTCCAAAACCTTACGGTACGGCGACTCGATGAAGCCGAATTCGTTGATGCGTGCGAAGCAAGACAACGACGAGATCAGACCGATGTTCGGACCTTCAGGTGTCTCGATCGGGCAGATTCGGCCGTAGTGGGTCGGATGAACGTCGCGGACCTCGAAGCCCGCCCGTTCGCGCGACAAACCGCCCGGTCCGAGTGCGGACAAACGGCGCTTGTGCGTGATTTCCGACAAAGGATTCGTCTGGTCCATAAACTGCGACAGCTGCGACGATCCGAAAAATTCCCGGACCGCGGCCGTCACCGGCTTGGCGTTGACCAGGTCGCGCGGCATCGTCGTGAACATGTCCTGCTGAATCGACATCTTCTCCTTGATTGCGCGCTCCATTCGCTCAAGACCGATGCGAAACTGATTCTCGAGCAGTTCGCCCACGGCGCGGACGCGGCGGTTACCGAGATGATCGATATCGTCCTGGCCGAAGTTGTCGCTGTCGCGTTTCATCTTCAGAAGGTATTTGACGACCTCGAGGAAATCCCCGGCTTCGAGAAGCGGATTGTCGATATTGTCCCGCTCGGGACGGTTCATCTTGATGTTGAATTTCAGACGGCCGACGCGCGACAGGTCGAACCGGCGCGCATCGAAGAACATTCCCTCGAGCAGACGGTACGCGGTCGGAACGGTCGGCGGATCGCCGGGACGCATCTTGCGATAGATCTCAAGCAGTGCATCGACCGGTTTGTTGATCGTGTCCTTTTTCAGCGTCTGCGTGATGATGCTTCCGACAACGTCCTTTTCCGGAAAGAAAACGTGGAACGATTCAACGCCCTCGTCGACGATCTGCTGCAGCTTTGCCGGCGAAATCTCGGTGTTCGCTTCGGCGATGACCTCGCCGGTTTCCGTGTTGACCACGTCGGAAAGCGCGAATGCACCCTCGAAATCTTGCTGCGTAACTTCAACCTGCTCAGTTCCGAGCTTGCGAAGTTCACGCATCGCCATCTTAGTGATCTTCTTACCGACGCGAACAACATCATCGCCGTCGGACTTGATGTCTTCCTCCGACTTCATTCCCTCAAGGTTGGTATGGCCGTCACGTTTGACCTTGACGTAGATCTTGCCTTTTTTGACCGAAACCTCGTCGCTGGTGTAGAAGAGCCGGAGAATATCGCCGTTTCCGAATTCCGAGGTCTTGATCACTTCCTCGAGTATGTTGTCGGAGATCGTTTTCATATCGATCTGCGGATTCAACCACAAACCGAGCGCGCGAAGGAAGATCGTCGCCAGGATCTTGCGTTTGCCAAGGCGCGCGTAGAGGATTCCTTTCTGATCGAACTCAAACTCGACCCACGAACCGCGATACGGAATGACCTTCGCCAGGAAGGTGTCACGCTCGCCCTTGAAGAAAACGCCGGGGCTGCGGTGGAGCTGCGAAACGATAACGCGCTCGGTGCCGTTGATGATGAACGTTCCGTTGTCGGTCATCAGGGGAATCTCGCCGAAGAAGACCTCTTCTTCCTTGATGTCGCGGATGGTCGACACGGCCGTTTCGGGATCCTTGTCGAAAACCGTCAAACGGATCTTCACTTTCAGCGGCACGCTGTAGCTCATTCCGCGTTCCTGGCATTCCTGTTGATCGTGCTTGTGTTTCAAGCCGACCGGCTCGCCGCAGTTGGAGCAGAGGTTCGGACGAACCGCGTTGAAGGTTCCGCAGCTGTTGCAGAGCACTTCGGCCGGATTGAACGGATCGACCTTGATCTTCGAACCGCAGCTTTTGCAGTTCGCGCGGAGATGCTCGAGACCTTCGAGGTTTCCGCACTTGCACTGCCAGTTGCCGATTTGATATTCGACGAATTCAAGGGTCGCCGTCTCCCGAAAGTCCGAAACCGGAAAGATCGAACGGAAGACCGACTGAAGACCGACCGGTTGACGTTCCTCGGGAATCAGGTCCATCTGCAGAAACCGGTTGTAGGATTCACGCTGGACCTCGATCAGATTCGGGATACGCGCCGAGGTGTAGATCTTCGAGAAATCCACGCGCTCCGGAGCCTGGCTTGTGCGGCGCCCCAGTCCGTTCGTGTTGTTTTGTAGCGGATTAGCAATCATATTTTTGTTAAATACCTGAAGAAAATTACTGTTGATTTAATTGCCTTTTGTTGGTAGGATTCTTTCTGGTAAAAGACTCCCCAAAAACTTCCAAAAGAGACGGCAAATGCGGCCTTAGGCAAAGTCTGCCCAGACCGCTTGTTTCGCAGTTTAACGCTCTAACTAATTTTTCCGAGAGTGTCGAAAAAGGACACTAACTCTCCATTTGCGAGAATTGATCTCTGATTTAACCCAGAAACTCCGGTTTCGAGTTTCTTCCGATTCAAAGGCAAGCGAGCAATTCTCGACTACTCGCTTGCCCCCTCAGTCTAACAAGTAAACCCGCCAACTTCAAACCCGGCCCTAAAACGGGACGAATCGAACCCGGCAAGTCAAACTACTTGATTTCAACAGTTGCGCCGGCTTCCGTAAGCTTGGTTTTGATCTCTTCGGCTTCGTCCTTCGAAACACCTTCTTTGATCGCCTTCGGAGCAGCGTCAACGAGGTCTTTGGCTTCTTTGAGGCCGAGACCCGCGACTACTTCGCGGACAACCTTGATGACGTTGATCTTACCAGCGCCGGGCGCGGTCAGAATGACGTCAAACGTGTCTTTTTCAGCTTCAGCGGCAGCGCCGTCGCCCGCACCGGCAGCCGCCGAGGCGACCATCATCGGGGCAGCTGCGGCAGCAGCCGAAACACCGAAAACTTCTTCAAGTTCCTTGACCAATTCCGACGCTTCGAGAAGCGTCATAGCTTTCAAATACTCAACAACATCATCTTTTGTAACTGCCATAACTTAATTATTTCCTCCACTTAGGGTTCTTATTTTTGTTAATGGTCAAACACCGCAGATCGACTGTCGGTTGGTCTCTTCAGAAAAAGACACCAATCGACGGTTGCCCGTTGGCGATCAACCATCTGTTTGTCAGCCGATAGAACCCACGGGACCCCATCTCGAAGTTTGCATCTCCTCGATCAAGCGTCCGACGCAACGCGGCCTGACTACCGCGTCGCTCGTTTTCCTTGAGTACGGCCAAATTGATTTTGGATTTGCGATCTGTGATTTCGGATTAGTTGAATTCCACAATCCCAAATCGCAATTCCCAAATGTGTCTAAGCTTCCTTCTGCTCTCCGATCTGCTTGATGACGACGGCCAGGTCGCGCGGCACGGCATTGATGACCGTGACGATGCGCTGCGCCTGAGCGTTGAGAACATAAAGCAATTTCGAGATAAGCTCTTCTTTCGAAGGCAAGCTGGCGATCGCTTCAACCTGTTTGAGGTCAACGACCTTGCCATCGACGACACCGGCCTTGAACGAAAAGAAGTCGGCGTTGTCCTTAATAAATTTCGATACCGTTTTCGACAAAACGACCGGATCGTTTTCGGTCCAAACGATTCCCGTTACGCCTTTGAAGTGTTCACTTGCTTCTTCATACGGCGTGCCTTTAACGGCAAGACGGGCGATCGTGTTCTTGACCACCTGATACTTTGCGCCTACGCCACGCAGTTGGCTCCGGAATTCCTGATCCTTTGAAACGGTCAGCTTGTTGAAGCTGACGATCATCGCGGATTTCGAATTGCTCAACTCGGTCGTGAGGGCGTTCAAATCACTCTGTTTTTGCTCTCTGGTTTTCATTTCTTTTTTCCTCGCTCCTCACTGATTAAACAAACGCCAATTCGTCGAGCAGAACGCCCGGGCTCATCGTCGCCGCAAGGTTGATCTTCTTGAGATATCTTCCCTTCGCGGTCGTCGGCTTTGCCTTCATAACGGCACTGATCAAAACTCTCGTATTTTCCAAGAGTTTCGCTTCGTCAAAGGACACTTTTCCGACAGGCGAATGGATAACGCCGGTTTTATCGACGCGATATTCGACCTTACCCGCTTTCGTTTCTTCGATAGCGGTTTTGACGTCCATTGTGACCGTGCCTGTTTTGGGGTTGGGCATTAGACCGCGAGGACCGAGAACCTTTCCGAGCGAACCGATTTTGCCCATCATATCGGGAGTGGCGATCAGCGCATCAAAGTCGAGCCAGCCGCCTTTGATGCGGTCGACGATATCGTCGCCGCCCACAAAATCGGCACCCGCTTCTTCGGCTTCGCGGACTTTGTCGCCTTGCGCGACAACCACGACGACCTTTGCCTTGCCGCCGAGTCCGTTCGGAAGAACAACCGTTCCGCGAACCATCTGATCAGCCTTGCGCGGGTCGACACCGAGCCACATCGTCAATTCGACCGTTTCGTCGAACTTGGCAAAAGCAACTTCCTTGACTTTTGCGAGTCCGTCTTCGAGCGAATACTTCTTGTTCGGCTCGATCTTTTCAAGAGCCGATCTGTACTTCTTACCTTTTTTTGCCATTGTTAACTATGGTTCAAACGAAATGCCCTTAAATTTGCGTCGAAACGCTAACATTTCTCCCATTTCAAATTTGGATTTGTGATCTCGGATTTCGGATTTTCAAAATCCGAAACCACAAATTCCTAATCCACAATCGTGAGTCCCATCGATTTCGCGGTGCCTTCGATCGTGCGCGTCGCCGACTCGAGGTTCGACGTGTTCAGATCGGGCATCTTCTTTTTCGCGATCTCTTCGATCTGCGAACGCGAGATCGTACCGAACTTCTCACGGTTCGGTTTGCCCGAACCCTTCGGAATTCCCGAAGCCTTTCTCAAAAGATCCGCTGCCGGCGGGGTTTTCGTTTCAAAAGAGAACGATCGGTCGCCGTAAACCGTGATCACGACCGGCACTTTCATATCCGGGTCGTCGTTTTGCGTTTTGGCGTTGAACGCCTTGCAAAACTCCATGATGTTGACGCCGTGCTGGCCGAGGGCCGGTCCGATCGGCGGTGCCGGATTAGCTTTGCCCGCAGGGATCTGCAGTTTGATATAACCTGTAATTTTCTTAGCCATTTACTTGATTTACGATTCCGGAAACTCCGGAAATGTCCTCATATTAATTTTGGATTTGGGATTTCTGATTTTGGATTGGGTGAAAAGAACTCAAATTCCGCAATCACAATTCACAAATCTACAATTCGTTTATTCTTCTTCCGCGAACGTCACTTTCTCGACGTCCAAAAAGCTCAATTCATACGGCGTCGAGCGTCCGAAGATGGTGATCGAGACCTTCAGTGTCGTCTTGTCTTCGTTAACTTCCTCAACCTTGCCCGTGAAGCTTGCAAACGGTCCGGATTTGATTCGTACCACTTCGCCGACTTCGTATGAAAACTTCGGCTTCGGTTTTTCCGTCGCAACTTCGATATTGTGAACGATCTGATCGACTTCTTCCTGCGTCAGCGGTGTCGGTGTCTTGCCGCCGAGAAATCCGGTTACTTTCGGCGTCGATTTGATCGCGTGGAAAACATTGTCCGGAATCCGGCCGCGTTCGTCACATTCGATCTCGACCAGAACGTATCCGGGATAAAACATTCGCGATGATTCGATGCGCTTGTTGCCGCGCATCTCGACCACCGTTTCTTTGGGAAGCAAGACTTCGGTAATCTGTTCGGCGAGCTCCATATCCCTGATACGCGCTCCGAGGCTTTCCAGAACCTTGTTCTCGTGACCCGAATATGTGTGGATGAAATACCACTGTTTCATTTGAAGTATCCTTAAAATCCGGCGATCTTGTTCACCAACCAGGTCAATCCGGTATTGTGTTGCTTATCGCCCAGGATATAGACCCATGCGTAATCGATCACAAACAGATAGACGGCGAAGAAAATGACGTTGATGATAACGATGATCACCGTGTTGCGAACGTCTTCCGAAGAGGGAAAGCTCGTCTTGTCGATCTCTTCGCGAGTTTTGCGAATAAAATCTCCGACGCCTTCCTTTCCGTCCTTGTTAATAGTGTCAACTGCTTCCGACACGATGTTCTCTCCTAATAATCTGTATGGCAGGGGTACCAGGACTCGAACCCGGACCTAAGGTTTTGGAGACCTCCATGCTAACCATTGACACCATACCCCTAGACGATTTTGGATTTTGGATTTCTGATTTTGGATTGCCCGAGCGGGATCAGCTTCCGCCCGCTTCCAAATGCAATCCGAATCCGGTATCCAAAATCCGTTATTTGTTTTCGCGATGCAAAGTATGGCAGCGGCAACGGCGGCAGAACTTCTTGAACTCAAGCCTTCCGGGCGTGTTCTTTTTGTTCTTGGTCGTCACGTAATTGCGTTCTTTGCATTCCGTGCACTGCAAAATTATGTTATCTCTCGGCATAAACTCTACCTATTTCAAATTCCAGATTCCGAAAGTTCGTGATCACAGACCTTGGAATCTGGAATCTTGCTTATTCAACAATATCGGAAACCGTACCGGCGCCGACCGTGCGGCCGCCTTCGCGGATAGCGAAACGGAGTCCCTTTTCCATCGCGATCGGGGCGATCAGTTCGATCTCCATCGCGATGTTGTCGCCCGGCATCACCATCTCGACT
>JBGSWK010000076.1:0-8324 GCA_041752475.1 Pyrinomonadaceae bacterium
GCTGCCGAAACCGCCGCCGGGCAGAAATATCCAACCGCCACCGCCGCCGGAACCACCGCCGCCCCAACGATCGCGGCCCCCGCGGCCCGAACCACCCGACTTGCGACTAAAGATGATCACCAGAATGATGATCAGGATGATGATGCAGCAGGTAACCGATGAGACCGAAACGACCGGCGCGCCGCTCTCTTCTTTCACCGGCTGCGTCGTCGTCGTTCCGGCCTTTTGCTCGATCGTCCGCATATAGGCTTCGATCGTGTCACTGACGCCCTTGTTGTAGTCGCCCTGTTTTAACGCCGGGACGAGATACTGCCGCTGCAGTTGGCCGACGACGCCGTCAGGCAATTCGTCTTCGAGGTCGCGCCCGACCTGGGTGAAATACTTTCGATCGTCGATCGCGATGAACAGGAGTGCACCGGGATTGTCGTCGTTCATCGTCCCGATCTTCCAGCCGCGGTAAACGGCGAGCGAGTATTCCTCGATCGGTCGCCCGCCCGTCGTCTTGACGATCGCCACGGCGAGCACCACCTGCGGATTCGTCTTCTCCTTGAATTCCTTGATGCGTTGGTTGAGACGCTGTTTCGTCGCGTCGCTGAGCACGCCGGCGAAATCGTTGACGGGTTCGGTCGGCTTCGGAAGCGGCGATTCGTCGAGCGAGCTCGACCCGCCCGCCTGCGCGCCCGCAAGCACAAAGCAGGCGAACAGGACGACAAACGCCGCAAAAAGCCTCAAACCGGACGGATAGATTTTCATCGCTTCTTTCATTCTGCCAGAACCGAAGAAGAATACGAAAAGCGCAGCGGCAAGTTCAAACAATCAATGTTCAAACACTGAATGGAGAATGAAGTGGAACCCGAGGAAGAAGGCGACACCGGCAAAGACCGAAAGCGAGACCAAAGGACGTTTTCCGGCGTGATGATTGACCTCCGGAATCAGGTCGCTCGCCGCCACGTAAAGCGTCACGCCGCACGACAACGGCAGCGCGTAGGCGAGCGTCGAAGTAATGCTGATGCCGATGAAATAAAAGGCGAGCAGCCCGACAAGCGTCGTCAGACCGACGAAGGAATTCATGATCAGCACTTCGCGCAAACCTTTTCCGGCGGCAAGCATCATCGAGCCGATCGTGAAACCTTCGGGGAATTTATGCAGGAACACCGCGATAAAGACCAAAATCCCGATCCGGTAATCGAGCATCGCCGCGGCCGATATCGATACCCCGTCGAAAAACGTGTGGATCATCAGGCCACCGATCGCCGTGTAGGCGGATGAGGGCTTGATATGGTGATCCGAATGCATTTCCTCGCCGAGATGGAAATGCGGCGCGATCGTGTGCTCGAAAAACTGCGTCAGCAGATATCCGCCGAGCAGCAGTGCCATCGGAAGATAAAGATTTTCACCGGCGAGCGGCAAATTTTCCGGCGATTGCCAGAGTTTGATGGTCTTCGGCAGGATCTCGATGAAAGTCAGTGCGAGCATGAATCCGGCGCTGAGGGCGAGGATGTATTTAAGGAACCGCTTGTAGTTGCGGTGGATGGTCGACGGAAAAAGAATGAGGCCGCCGAGGACATTTGCCCCCGCGACGATGATCCCGAACAACAGCATTTGAAGAAAGGATGCGCTCATTGATTTCGCGAAGATTAAACTGTAGCGCAAATGGTTGAGTTTGCAAACAAAGGCGAGTTTTTTGACATCTCGGATCGGCCCCGAATTCAGCCCCGATACCACTACATTTTGTGCGGTCGCACTTCAACTACCAAACTCATTGTGGGGGGCTCGATACGGCCGATTTGCCGGCAAATTTGCCTTGCTGAAAACTGTTTAAGTTTTTCGGCAAAATTAAACACTTGATTAAAAATCCACTTGACAGAAGTCGAAAAATAGAGCTAAACTCCATACACTTAGTTGAAAAAGTCCAATAAAGAGCGTTGGACAGGTCAGTTTTCCACAAAACAGTGTCTTAAGCGATTAAGCGCTACAGCCAAAGAAAAAGGAATTTACGCGGGAGCAAAAAAGACGGACGGTCAAAATAAAAACTACCCTTAGCCCCACGTAAAAAACGAACAAAATTAACAGGATTTTTCGGGAAGTCGGTTTTTGACTGAACAGTCTATTTGTGTCTCTGAAACGCTTTACGTTCTTTGAAGATGCCGTCGCGAGAAAACGAAAATCTGCACGTCTCAGTTCTGCTTGGCGAAACGCTGGAATGGCTCTCGCCGCAGCCGGACGAGACGTTCGTTGACGCGACGCTCGGACTCGGCGGCCACACGCTGGCGATTCTTGAGTCGAGCGATTCGGTGCGGGTCATCGGGATCGATCAGGATCCGGCGGCGATCGCGCTCGCGACCGAAAGGCTGGCGGCGTTTCAGTCGCGGCTGACGATCGTTCACGCGAATTTCTCGGACCTGAGAGAAGTCGTCATCGAAAAGGTCGATGGCATCGTCGCGGATCTCGGGGTTTCATCGCTTCAATTCGACAGTCCCGAACGCGGATTCAGCTTTCGCTTCGACGCGCCGCTCGATATGCGAATGAATCCGGACTCCGACGACGAAACCGCCGCCGAACTGCTGGCGAGGCTGAGCGAAACGGAGATCGCCGACCTGATCTACCAACTCGGCGAGGAAAGGGCCTCGAGAAAGATCGCCCGGCGCATCGTCTGGAAACGCGAGCTCGGCGAAGCGGTGACGACGACACGCGAACTCGCGGAGACCGTCGAAAAGGCCATCGGCAAGAAGCCGAAAGACAAGATCCACCCCGCGACGCGGACGTTTCAGGCGCTGCGGATCGCCGTCAACGGCGAACTTGAAATACTTGAAGATTTTATCGCCGATGCGATCGATCTTTTGAAAACCGGAGGGCGCTTGGCCGTGATCACGTTCCATTCGCTCGAAGACAGGATCGTCAAGCACGCCTTCCAAAAGTTTGCCGGACGATGTTCGTGTCCGCCGCGGCTTCCGCAATGTGTCTGCGGCGCGGAGCGAAAGGTCGAGATCCTGACGCGGAAGCCGGTCGTCGCCGGAGAAGTTGAAACCAATGAAAATCCTCGCGCCCGCAGCGCTAAATTGCGGGTTTGCAAAAAGTTGTAACAGTTAAGGAGTAAAAGAGCCGTGAAAAGGAATTACCAGCCGAAGAAGATGTCCCGTGACAACGTCCGCCGTGAGAGCGAACCGCTTTCGTGGAAGTACTTTCTGGTCACGATCGCCAGCGGGGCCGTTCTCGTCGGCGGATTCTTCGTCGCCGCGCGGACGCATTTCGCGTCGATCAATTACTGCATAAAGAATTCGGAACTGAAGAAGCAACTTGGCGAGCTTGAAGCCGAAAAGCGCCGCTTGATCCTCTCGAAGGAGATCGCCCTCGCGCCGGCAGAGATCAAAAAAGCGGCCCGAAAACTCGGACTCGTCGAGATCTCGGCGATGAATATCGAGACGTTTGGCGCGCCGCAGACACGAACCGACGCCGACACGCGTCCGCTGGTAATCAAAACGGTCGATACGAAGCCCGTCGAAAAGCCGCGCGCCGTTGTCGCCGCCGAAAGCCAGGAACGAAAAGCCGAGAAGAGCGTGAAGCAGGCGCCGGAAGCGGCGGGATCCCGTGAACGGCGGGTTTCGAAGACAGGAAAATAGGTTGAGGCGGCTTGGCCCGTCGGGGAATGATTATGTCGAGAAGACTTGCGCGAAACAGGAAATCGAATCCGAAGCAGACGATCTTAACGCGGTTTATGCTGGTAGTGATCTTCTTTGGCCTTTGGATCGGCGGGATCGGCGTCCGCCTCGTCTATCTCCAGATCAACCAGCATGACGCGCTTCTTTCCCGCGCGCTTGACCAACGCCGCGAGACCGTCAAGGAAAAACAGCTTCGGGGCACGATCTACGACCGCTCGAACCGTGCGCTGGCGATGAGCATCCGCGTCAAATCTCTCTATGCCGATCCGGCCGAGATCACGGACATCGACTCCGCCGCGCGCGAGATCGCGAAAGCGCTGAAGACGAAGCCCGCAGAGATCGCCGCGAAACTCAAAGACGCCCGCGAAAACAAGCGGCGATACGTCATGCTCGCCCCGAAACTGGAGGACGACGCCGTCCAGCGCGTCAACGAAGTTCTCGAGAGCAAAGACCTTCGGAAGTCTGACCTTCCGAAGTTCGCCGGTCTGCACTGGACCGACGATCAGAAACGCAGTTATCCGTACAACACGCTCGCCGCCAGCGTTCTCGGGTTCAGCAATTCCGAGGATGTCGGCAGCGCGGGCGTCGAACAATCGCAGGAAGAAACGCTCCGCGGCGCGGTCATCAAAAGCTGGCAGGACCGGGACCGGCTCGGGCGCGTTTATGGCGAATCCGAGACCGAGGATCGCGAACCGCCAAAGGATGTCCAGCTGACGATCAGCCACTCGATTCAGTACAAGGTCGAAGAGGCGCTTGAAAACGGTGTCAAGAAAGCGAATGCCAAATCCGGAATGGCGGTCGTGCTCGATCCGCGGACCGGCGAGATTCTCGCAATGGCCAACTATCCGACGTTCGACCCGAACCGTTTCCGCGAGTTTACCGCCGAACAGTTTATCAATCGGTCGGTCCACGACTCCTATTCGCCGGGTTCCGTGTTCAAGCTTGTCACCTATAGCGCCGGCGTCAACGAAGGCGCCATCAATCCGGACGGATTTGTCGATTGCGGCAACGGCCGGCTCCGCATTCCGGGCCGCGAGATCGTCGATCATCACTGTACGCAGGGACTCTCCTATGTCGATGCGATGGCGGTATCGAGCAATATCGCGGCGATGAAGACGGCGACCGCCGTCGGCCGCGACAAATTCCATTTTTACGCACAGCGTTTCGGGTTCGGAACTCCGACCGGAGTCGAACTTCCGGGTGAAACGACGGGCATCCTGCGAGCCCCGAATTCGTGGAACGGAGACAGTCTCGCATCGTTGGCCATCGGTTATGAAATTGGGGTTTCCGTGTTGCAAATGGCCACGGCTTTTGCGACCATAGCAAACGACGGAATCAGGGTTCAGCCGCACATAATCAAGGAAATCAAACAGGCCGACGGCACCGTGATCGCGACGCCCGAAGTGCGCAAAACACAAGTAGTGACGCCGGAGACCGCACGGGTCCTGAAGCGAATGCTCAGACAGGTGGTCCTGACCGGAACGGGTAAACGGGCCCAGCTCAACGGTTACACCTCGGCGGGGAAAACGGGGACGGCGTGGAAGTACGACGCGAAGCTGAAAAAGATCAATCAAGAGAAGTATGTTTCGTCGTTCATCGGCTTCGCCCCATTTGAAAATTCGGGGGTCGTCATCGCCGTTGTTCTCGATGAACCGCGGGTCGGCGCGCGTGACGGCGGACAGGTTTCGGCTCCGATCTTTCAGGAGATCGCCGAGCAGATCCTGCCGGAGCTCAACGTGATACCGGACGCGAGCATCAAGCCGGGCGTGTTCACCGCAGCAGAAATCCCGTCCGAGATCGAGCCGATCCCGAGCAAAGTCAAACCGGGCGACGGCGAAAAGGCCGCCGTCACGGCCGGAAAAAAAGACGAATTAAAGAATCCTAAAACAGCGGCGCTCAAATCGGATGAGCCGAAGAGCAAAACCCCGGATGATAAGCGAAAGAAAAAGACTTGAAACTTGAAAAAGCAGCAGAACTGATGGGCGGCGACGCCACGACACTCAGCCCCGCCGTACGCGGCGTGCAAGTCGACTCATTCGTTATCGACTCACGCGAGGTGCAGGCGGGCGACGTGTTTTTTGCTCTTTCACAGCCGGAATACCGTAACAACTGTTTCAACGATGAGTTTGATGATTCGACCAAATATGTGGTTTCCGCATTCGAACGCGGCGCCGCGGCGGCGGTTGTCCGCCGCGACCGGTTTGCCGAGCGCGAAGCCGAACTTGCGCCCCTCATCGACGGTTTGATCTTTGCCGACGACGTTATCGCCGCGTTCCAGAAACTTGCTCACGGCGTTTATCTCGAATGGGACAGGCCCGTCGTCGCGGTCACCGGAAGCGCCGGAAAGACGACGGCGAAGGAGTTGACGGCGCACGTCCTGGCCGCTTCGGGACGAAGAGTGCTGCGCAACATCAAGAATTACAACAACGGACTCGGTCTGCCGATAACCGTTTTGAACCTGGCGAAAGACCCCGGCTACGATGTCGCCGTTCTCGAGATGGGGATGTCGACGCCCAATCGCGAGATCGCGCGTCTGTGCGAGATCACGCCGCCGACTGTCGCGATTGAATTGTGCGTTTTGCCCGTTCATATCGAGCATCTCGGGACGATCGAGCGGATACAGCAGGCGAAGGCCGAGCTTGTCGAGGGAATGAAGGAAGGCGGGACGGCGGTTTTGAATGCCGATGATTTTCGAGTACTCGCGATGCGCGAACTGAGCCGCGGTGCGACGATCACCTACGGCATCGATAACGAAGCCGACGTGATGGCAAAGAATATCCGGTTCGAGCGTTTCGGCGAAACGCTGTTCTCGCTTGTGACGCCGCGCGGCGACGCCGAAGTCAGGTTTCCGCTTAACGGCAAGCATAATGTGATGAATGCGTTGGCGGCGGCTTCGGCAGGCATCGCGTTCGGGATGGATGCGGTTACGATCGCCGAAAGTCTGCGGACGGTCGAACCTCCGCCGCAGCGTGGCGAGGTTCTTCATTTCGCGGAAGGGTTCACGGTCGTCAACGACACTTACAACTCGAACCCCGATGCGCTCGTCTCGATGACGCAAACGATCGTTGACGGAGGCGCGGGCGCGAAACGCAAGATCGTCGTCGCCGGCGAGATGCGCGAACTCGGTGAGAATGCGAGGAAGATGCATTTTGAAACGGGTTCGAAGATCGCGTCGCTCGGGATCGACAAGCTTTATGGCGTTGAAGGCCTCGCCGCCGATATTATCAGCGGCGCCGCGTCCGAAGGCCTGTGCGATTCGGTGTTTTATGAAGATTCGGCGGCCGCGGCGGAAAGATTTGTCGACGAAGTGGCGGCGGGCGATCTGATACTCGTCAAAGGCTCGCGCGGTGTGCGAACCGAAAAGGTGGTAGAAAAGCTGTTGGAGAAGTTTACGGTAAAAAACAACTGACCGGATCCGGGGGCTCGCAGCTCCGAATTCCAAAACCAAAACCCAAAGTGTTTTACTATTTCTTATATCAACTGATTTTCAAACAGTACGGCGCGGGCGGCGAGTCGATCTTCTACAAGGGGCTCAACGTCTTCCAGTACATCACGTTTCGCACGACGTGGGCGACGATCTCGGCGCTGGTCATCACGCTTCTGTTCGGCGGGAAAGTTATCCGGAAACTGCAGGCGATGAACATCGGGCAGGAGATCCGTGAGGAACTCTCGCACGAACATCAGGCGAAGCGCGGAACACCGACGATGGGCGGCGTTTTGATCCTCGGGTCGGTGTTTCTTTCGACGATCCTCTGGGCGCGGCTCGACAGTCTGTATCTCTGGCTGGCGCTCGGCGCGACGACGCTTTTCGGGGTCATCGGTTTCCTCGACGACTACATCAAGATCGTCAAGAAGCGAAGTCTCGGGCTGACGGAGCGCCAGAAACTCGCGGGCCAGTTGCTCACGGCCTTTGCGGTTTGGGGCTGCCTTTACTTGGTCGCGAATTATCCCTGGAACCTCGCGATTCCGTTTTTCAAGTCGACGGCGATCTCGGAATACAGTCAAGCGGTGACCTGGATCGGACCCGTCGCCTACTTGTTTTTCATCGTCTTCGTGCTGCTCGGATCGTCGAACGCGGTCAATCTGACTGACGGAATGGACGGACTCGCGGCGAGTATGACGTTTATCGCGATGGCCGCGCTGACGGCGCTGACCTATGTTACGAGCGACGGGCGCTGGTCGGCTTATCTTGACATCACGCACAAGCCGGAAGCCGCCGAATTGACGGTCTTTTGCGGTTCCATGGTCGGCGCGAGCCTCGGATTTCTTTGGTACAACGCGCCGCCGGCTGAGGTCTTTATGGGCGATGTCGGAAGTCTTGCGATCGGCGGCGCCCTCGGCACGGTCGCGATCCTGACAAAACAGGAGTTTCTGCTCGTGTTCATCGGCGGGATCTTCATCATCGAGGCGGTCTCGGTGATGCTTCAGGTCTCTTATTTCAAGTTCACGCGCAAGACGACCGGTACGGGCAAACGCATATTTTTGCAGGCGCCGCTGCACCATCATTTTCAACTTGCGGGACTCAAAGAGCCGAAGATCGTGTTTCGCTTTGTGATCGTCGCGATCTTGTTTGCGCTGTTCAGTTTGTCGACTTTGAAACTCAGGTGATCCGTACGGAGTTCGGAGTTCGGAGTTCCGCCTTCAGGCGGCGAAAGGAAAGGGCCG
>JBGSWK010000077.1:0-58456 GCA_041752475.1 Pyrinomonadaceae bacterium
AAAGCTAGGCTTGTCCGAAAGTCTCTTCAATGATTCCGAGCGGCTCCGCCGCCTTTTGGCCGTTCGCGGCACAGCCGCTAAAGTCTGGGGGCGATTCACGGAAAAGCCAAGCTTTTCCGCACATCCGGGCGGCAAGCCGCAACGAATCCCCAATCCCGAATCCCAAATATCCCAAATCCCAAATCCCAAATCCCAAATCCCAAATCCCAAATCGCAAATCGCCGATCGCGTTCGTTTCGTCCCTTCACGTTTCGTTTCGTCACATAATTGAATCGACCGCGCGGGTTTCGGCGTATGTTCACCGTCAGACAAAGATCGATTGGTCGGAGTTGAATATGTTGCCGAAACACAAATTGAAAGTCGCGATGCTGCTGGCGGTTTCGGTCATCATTTATTGGAAGAGTTACGTTATCGTCATCGGACAGACCGCAGCGCCGGTGCTTGTTGCGCTCAACAAGCAGGACGCGACGCTGGCGATCATTGATCCGAAAACGATGGAGATCCGCGGAAAGGTCGCGACGGGCGACTCGCCTCACGAAGTCGTCATCATGCCGGACGGCAAAACGGCGGTCGTTGCAAACTACGGCGCGCAGACTCCGGGGAGTTCCTTTTCGATCATCGACCTCGAGTCAAAAAAAGAGACGAAACGCGTCGATCTTTCGCCCTTGATGCGTCCCCACGGACTGATCGAACTCGGCGGAAAGGTCTACTTTACGGCAGAAACAAACAGGCTTATCGGGCGTTACGACTTGGCAACAAATCGTGTGGATTGGCTGATGGGAACAGGACAAAATGCTACCCATATGATCGTCGGAACGCCCGACCAAAAACATTTTTACACGGCGAACATCGCTTCGGATTCGGTGACCGCATTCGAATTTCAGAACGTGCCGCCGTCGGCTTCGAAAGTAGCGCATATCGCGGTCGGAAAGCAGCCGGAGGCGATCGACGTCTCATCCGACGGTCGACAGGTTTGGGTCGGGCTGAACGCCGACGGCGCGATCGACGTCATTGAGACGGCAACTAACAGGGTCGTCGACAGGATCAAACTCGGCGGACGTCCGTACCGCGTACGATTTGCACCAGACGGAAAGATCGCGGCCGCGACTATTCCCGATGCGAAAGAGATCGTTCTCTTCGACGCCGTCGCGCGAAAGGAGACAAAGCGATTCAAACTTGAAAGCGTTCCGCTCGGAATTGTGTTCTCAAAAGACGGCGGAACGGCATTCGTCACGGTTGTCGAGCCGGACCTCGTCCTGAAAATCGATATTTCAAACGGCGAGATCACGGGCAGTATCAAATCCGGCGCGGTGCCCGACGGCGTCGCGCTGTTCGGAAACTAGCTCAACAATCTTTGGGCGGTCCGGCCGGTTCGTTGAAAAAGACGGAAAACAATACGCATCAGTGTTTTCATTCTAATCCTTTCATTGATCTGTATTCGTCAAGCTATCGCGGGTCAACCGGTCCGCCCAAGGGAAGTCCATAAAAGATGAAAAAAATATTCGCATTTCTGCTTATCTTCTTCGCGTTATCCGGAATGTTGCCGGCGTACGCCCAAACCAAGAACCGCGTCCCGGCTTCGACGCCGCGATTCGGCAACACCGACGGCATTACGGCCGCGCAGCTTCGGAATTATCTCGAGTTCATTGCTTCCGACGAACTTGAGGGGCGCGACACGCCGTCGCGCGGGCTCGACATCGCGGCGATGTTCCTCGCGTCGCATTTGAAAGCCTGGGGGATCAAGCCGGCCGGTGACGACGGTTCGTATTTTCAAAAGTTTCCGCTCAAACGCAACCTGATTGACGCGGCGATGACGACGGCCGAGATAAACGGCCAGGTCTTCAACTATGGAGACGATTTTCTCGCGAATTACAATCCCGGACTGGTCGACTCCGGCAAACTCGTCTATGCCAGCCACGGCTGGGTGATCAAGTCGAAGAACATCAATCCGTACGAAGGGATCGACATCAAGGACAAGATCGTGATCGTCGTCAACAGTCTGCCGAAAGGCATCAAGCCGAGCGATCTTCAGGGGGCGCCGGGTGCCGACTGGATCTCGCCGCCGATGTACGCTCAGGCAAACGGGGCAAGGGCGCTGATCCAGATGGGGAGTTTCGGCAGCCTCGCAAACTGGCAGGCGAGCCGGATGATGCAGACGTCGAGGGGAGGCGTTTCGTTCGGTAAGGGGAGCAGTTTGACGATCCCGATAATCACCGCGAATCCGCGGCTGATCGCCGCACTTTTCCGCGGTGAAAAGGTAAACGGCGGAACGATCTTCGAAAGAGCGATGGCGACTGAATTCGTTGAACCGTTCGATCTGAAGCCCGAGAAGACGATGAATCTGACGGTCGCGGTGAAGTCGGAGGCGACATACGCGAAGAATGTCGTCGGAATCCTCGAAGGCAGCGACCCGGTTTTGAAGAACGAGTACGTCGCGATCGGCGCGCATTACGACCATGTCGGGATGAACCCGAACGCGCCGGGCGACGACAAGATCTACAACGGCGCGGACGACGACGGGTCGGGGACGGTCTCGGTGCTGTCGATGGCCGAGGCGTTTGCGAAAGGCGGCGTTCGACCGAAGCGTTCGATTCTCTTTATCTGGCACGCCGGCGAGGAGAAAGGACTTTGGGGAAGCGAGTATTTCACCGACAATCCGACGGTCCCGATCGGCTCGATCATCACCGAGCTGAACATCGATATGATCGGGCGGTATCAAAATCCGGGCGACGAGAGTCATCCGCAGAACAAAGCGCTTCCCAAACCGAATGAGATCTTCCTTATCGGTTCGAAGATGATGAGCACCGAACTCGGCGAGGTCAGCGAGGCGACGAACAGATCGTTCCTCAACCTGTCGTTCAACTACAAATACGATGATCCGAACGATCCGGAGCAGTTCTTCTACCGTTCGGACCACTTCAACTACGCACGCAAGGGAATTCCGATCATCTTCTATATGGACGGCAGCCACGCCGACTATCATCAGGTGACGGACTCGATCGAGAAGATCAACTTCGAAGCGATGGAGAAGACAGTGCGGACGATCTTCGCCACCGGTTGGGAACTGGCGAACCGCGCGGCGCGGCCGACGGTCGACAAACCGTTGAAACTCGGCGGCAATTGAGCCGTATCAACAAGGATCACGCTTAACTGAATTCATTCCCGCGAAATACGCGAAAATGTGTTGGGATATGATTTCATCATCGCGATTCGGTCTTAGGTGTTGCGGTTGTGTCTCGCGGAAATTGGCGGCTGATTGTCTCGGCCGCTGTTTTCCGCATAGGCGCCGAGCCGCAAAGTTCGCCGTCAGAAGTCGAGCGGGCCGCCGAGAATCGCCGAGAGCGTTGAAATTGAGCGGCGTTATGCGCGAAGTTTCGATGAAGATAACAAAAAAATGACGCCAATGCGAGTGTTTGTGTCTGCGGTAGTCTGGAAGATCTAAGAATGTAATTACGGTGTAAGCACAGTTCTTGAAATATGAAGATGAATAAACTAATTTTCGTGGCCGCGATCAGCCTGATCGCGACGTTTAGCGCCTTCGCGCAGAAATCGGACGATTCAAAGGACGCTTTGGGCGTCGTCAACAAGATGTTCGCTGAAATGGCAAACCATAATCCGGCGGCGATCGCCGAATTATGGACAAAGGACTCGAACCTGGCGGCGGTCATTAGCCGGCGCGACGGCAAAAAGCAGTCCGTGAGCTTTACCGGCGAGGCATTCTCGAAGAATTTCGCCGAGAAGAAGGGCGAGATCAAGGAAGATATGTACGCGCCGAAGGTCGAGGTCGACGGCGATATCGCGCTCGTTTTCGGGAGATATGTCTTCTTCAGCGACGGCAAGCTGTTGCATTGCGGGCTGAACGCTTTCCATCTGATCCGTCTGGACGGCGTCTGGAAGATCGCCAACGCGGTTTCGTCGATCGACGCCGGCGGCTGCACCGAAAAAGAAAAGGCCATCAAACCGCCGGACGTTCCCGCAACGAAGTAAAAATGGCGCGCAGTTTTTTAATCGTATTGGCGCTGCTCGCATTCGCGGTCGACGCGTCGGCGGCGCCTGATTTCAAGGTTGAAAAAGTCGCGCCCGGCGTTTACGCCGTAATTCGGACCGAGCCCGCGTCGCTTTGGTTCAATCCGAACAACGTCTTCATTATCGGCAAGCGGTTCGTGACGGTCGTCGATTCGAACATCAGCAGCGCCTACACTCGCGAGGTTCTCGCCGCGCTTCGCAAGATCACGCGCAAGCCGGTCCGTTACGTCGTCAACACGCACTGGCACGAGGATCACATCATCGGCAACCGCGTCTATCGCGAGGCGTTTCCCGGCGTCGAGTTCATCGGTCACGAAAGCATGCTGGCGGATCTTCCGACGACCGGCGCCGAGAACCGCAAAGGCTCGCTCGAGAACGGCCCGGGATTTGCGGCGTTCTTGCGAAAGACCGTCGAGAAGGGCGAGAACCTTGCGGGCAAGGCTATCACTGAGGAAGAACGGCGCGGTTACCTCAGCGACGCCTCGCTCGTCGAATCGTATCTCGCTGAAAGCAAAGAGTTTGAAATAATCCTCCCGACGCGGGTCGTAAAGGACAAACTGACGATCGACGACGGCCGCCGAAAGATCGAGATCTTGTTTCTCGGCCGCGCCCACACCGGCGCGGACCTTGTCGTGAGGCTTCCGAAGGAACGGATCGTCGCGTCCGGTGATCTGATCGTTTCGCCGATCCCGCTCGTCGGTTCGACCTCGTACCCGCTCGAATATGCGGCAACTCTCGAAAATTTGCTGGCGCTCGACACGAAAGTGACGATTCCGGGACACGGTCCGGTATTGCGCGATGAGAAATATGCGAGGCAAATGGTCGAACTTCTGAAATCGATAAAAGAACAGACCGAAGCGTCGTACGCCAAGCGCGAGACACTCGAACAAATGCGAAAGTCCGTGGATCTATCGCGCTTCGCCGAATTATTCGCGGGCGATTCGCAGCACAAGCGCTTCGTCTTCGAAAATTACGTCTTTCTGCCCGCAACCGCGGCGGCATTCAAACAGCTTTCGGGGAGATAGGATCCGTTAACGAAAATGAAAATATCGGTCGCCTTGATTTTGTTTATCGTCTCCGCCGCGGTTACCGCAGCTCAGGAACCGGCGTCGGCGATCATCGGCCGGTCGCTTGACGCGATTGGCGCGAAGAGCACTCGCGAACGCGTGAAATCGATCTATGCGGTCGCCGATTGCTCCGGCCCGAACGGCAATTACACCACCGAGATCGACTCCGCGACCGGCGCGCGTCTGGTTTTCCGGCAGTTCAGACCGAACGGCAAATCGTATATCGGGATTCAGAACGGTTTGGTATATTGGACGCGGACCGATGCCGGCGATTTCGATCTGGCCGATGTGAAGGCCGGGTTTGTTTGGCGGTCGCACGATTATCAGCGAATTGCGCTCGAGATCGGCCAACGGTTCCGCGATTACGTCGTCGCCGGCGAGGAAGAGTTTGCCGGCAAACGCGCCTGGAAACTCGACGCAAAAGACGAACTCGGAAACGAAGCATCCGTCTTTTTTGCGATCTCTGACGGATTACTGATCGGCTTTACGATCCGCAACCCTTTCAGCAACTCGCCGGAGTCGATCCGGACGGTTTTCAGCGAGTGGAAGCAGGTCGGGAAGTTGAAACTGCCATCGGTCGCGACCGCCACTGACAAGTCGGGCGACTTCGTCCTCCGTTTCCGGGAGATCCGGCTCAACCGCTCGAAAGACGCCCTTTTCGCGGTTCCGCCCAGGGTCACCGCGATGCGCGAGGTGTTTGAGATTCAAAGCCGCGAGCGGGCCGCCCACTTCGGACGCGACGCCGCGCTTTTGGTTTCGATGTTCGCCGACGGATTCGCCGATATCAGCAACGGCGTGATCAACCGTCCGTCGCGCGAGACGAGTCTTCAACGGTTCGAAAACTACTTCCGAAATTCGGAATTCATCGAGTGGGACGACATCACGCCGCCGGTCATAAAGGTTTCGGACGATGCGACGCTCGCGTATGCACTGGTTAATAAACGTGTCCGTTTAAGAACAAAGGATTCCGAAGGTGCCCGGATCGAAGTGACCGACGTCTTTTCGTGGCTCGCCACCTATCAAAAGGTTGACGGCGAATGGAAACTGACCGCGATCGCGTCGAGCCGGGCTCCAAAATAGACACATGAAACGATATCGCGCCGCGCATCGCCGGTTCGCTGGAGAAGAAATGAGAAAATTGATCCTGATCTGTTTGGTTCTGGTATTCGCGTCCGCGGTGAGCGCGCAGTCTTCGGACGAGAAAGATGCGGCCGCAGTACCCGACGCGCTTTTCACCGCGATGCGCGCGAAAAGTTTCGACAACATCCGCGCTCAGTTCACGCCCGAAGGGCAACTCGTGGCGATCGACAAGCCGCGCGACGGCAAGGGAGTTTCCAAAATACGCGTGTTTTCGGCCGAGAGTTTCGCGAAGGCGATCTCCGAAGCAAAGGGCGCGGATTATATCGAGAAGATGCCGGCGAAAGACGTCCGGATCAGCGGCGACCTGGCGATCGTTACGGGCCGCTACACCTTCTTTGTCGGCGACAAGTTCTCGCATTGCGGGACGAACACATTCAATCTTGTGCGGACCGAATCGGGTTGGAAGATCGGCAACGCGGCCTCGACGCTTGAATTTCAATGCGAGCGAGATATGAAAGCGGTCGAGATCCCGACGATCGAGGCCGATCCGGCGGACGTTTCGACGATCGACGGGATCATCAGGGCATTCTACGCGACGATCTCCGGCGGCAAGGGCGTTCCGCGGCAATGGTCACGCGACCGAACGCTTTACACAAAGGACGTGCGCTTCGTTTCGATGGGAGTGAGCGACGGCAAGGTTCGCGCTTCGATCCAGACTCACATCCAATACGTCAACGGATCGAACGAATACTTCGTCGCAAACGGTTTTACCGAGCGCGAGATCGGACGAAGCGAGCGCCGCTTCGGCAATATCGCCCACGTCTTTTCGGCCTACGAATTCACGACCGAGGACGGCAAGGTAAAAGGCCGCGGGGTCAACAGCATAGAACTTTTCTGGGACGGAACGCGCTGGTGGATCTCCGCCGCCGGTTGGGACGAAGAGCGGCCGGGAAATCCGATCCCGAAAGATCTTTTGAAGAAGTCGAAGAAGTGAGTTTCACGATCGTTCAGGTATTGGCCCGGAAAGCTCGAATCAACGCCATCGCGAACTTCCGGAATCAACGGTTTCGCGTTCTTTCGCGTCATTCCGCGGTCGATTTCTTGCCGGAAGTTGAGCAAAGGCCCGAAATCGGATTTCAAACGCGAATTGCGCGACGCGACGCGAAGACCTCCGATTGAGCTTTGCTGCTTCTTTCCTTAATCTCAAAACTTAGGTTAGAATCTGAGCAATTCAAATCCGGGAGACCCGAATCAAATGAAAGTCCTTTTTTCCGCAATACTTTTGGCCGTCATTTGCGCCAATCCGATTCTAGCCGTCGACATGAGCCGCGAGATAAACGCCGCGACGGACAAAATCATGCCGAAGGTCGTCGAATGGCGGCGGCATCTGCACCAGTATCCGGAACTTTCGAACCGCGAGTTCAAGACGTCGAAGTTCGTTGAGGAACATCTGCGGCGGCTGGGATTTGAAGTCCGCACCGGAATCGCGAAGACCGGCGTCGTCGGAATTCTGAAGGGCGCGCTTCCGGGACCGACGCTCGCGCTGCGGGCCGATATGGACGGTCTGCCGGTGACCGAACGCCAACCGCTTCCTTTCGCATCGAAGGAAAAGTCTGAATACAACGGTCAGCAGGTCGGCGTGATGCACGCCTGCGGCCACGACACGCATGTCGCGATGCTACTCGGCGCGGCCGAAGTGCTCGCGGGAATGAAGGACAAGATCAGGGGAACGGTCGTCTTTATCTTTCAGCCGGCGGAAGAAGGCCCGCCCGCGGGCGAGGAAGGCGGTGCCGACCTAATGGTCCGCGAGGGCGTGATGGACAATCCGAAGGTCGATGCGATCTTCGGCATACACATCAACGCCCAGACCGAGATCGGGCAGATCAAGTACAGACCGGGTTCGATAATGGCCTCGAGCGACTGGTTTTCGATCAAGGTCAAAGGCAAACAGACGCACGGCGCGTACCCTTGGCTCGGCGTCGATCCGATCGCCGTGTCGGCCTCGATCATTCAGGGACTGCAAATGATCGTTTCGCGGCAGTCGGAGTTGACCAAATCGCCGGTCGTGATCACGATCGGGAAGATCAACGCCGGTGTCCGCGAAAACATCATTCCCGAAGAACTGATGATGGCCGGAACGATCCGCGTGCTTGATTCGAAGATCCAAAAGGACGTTCACGAACGCATCAAACTGACCGCCGAGAAGATCGCCGAGAGTATGGGGGCGACCGCCGAAGTTAAGATCGACGTCAAAACGCCCGTCACGTTCAACACTCCGGAACTGGTAAAGAAGATGCTGCCCTCGCTTGAAAAAGCGGCAGGAAAGTCGAATGTTACTGAAAATGAATGGGTTACGGGTGCGGAAGACTTCGCGTATTACGGCTCAAAAGCGCCGGCGTTCTTCTTTTTCGTCGGCGGACTGCCGAAGGGAAAGGACCCGAAAGCCTCGGCCGCGCACCACACGCCTGATTTTTTCATCGACGACTCGCGCCTCGACGTCGGCGTGAAAGCGTTCTGCAACATTATTTTTGATTACTGAGAAAAGGGAAATGGGGAATTGTTTTTCTTTATGATTCCACTAGCTTGTGGCAAAACGCATAAGCCAATGCTTTGCTTTTTGTATTCCATGTTGCCACTAGCTTCAGAGGCCGCGTCAAAACGCATAAGCCGATGCTTTGCTGTCTTTCTTCATAATTGCCACTAGCTTCAGCTAGTGGACAAGGCTGCAAATGATCCCGGCTTTAGCCGAACCACGGTGCGGCTTCGGCTAAAGCCGGGATCAATTATTACCGTGGCCCACTAGCTGAAGCTAGTGGCAATTATGAAGAAAGAAAACAAAGCCGCGATCACGAGTTTTGACGCGGCCTCTGAAGCTAGTGGCAATTATGAAGAAAGAAGACAAGGCCGCGATCAAAAGTATTGACGCAGCCGCATCAGCTAGGTAGCGGCAAACATCAATAAAAACATTCCCCTTTTCAACTTTGCAGATGCGCTTCGACGAACCACAGGAGTTTGTCGATCGATCGCGAGACGCCGGTGAAAAGATCGGCGGTGTCGGCGTCGCCGAGTCCGTCGGTCGTGTCGATGTCGCTGCGGACCTTTTTGCCGAAATCTGAAAGTGCCGTCGAAAGCGCGTCAACGTGCGCCGCGCCATCGGTGATCTCGATGGGATATTCGCTCAGCGTCGAGTTCGCGGCGGAGGTTCGAACCGTTCCGAGCGCAGTTCCGCCAAGCGTCGTAACGCGTTCGGCGATATCATCGACGTGAACCTCAACTTCCGTCGCAACCCGATCGAATAACTCGTGAAGCGCGATGAAATTCATCCCTTTCACGTTCCAGTGAGCCTGTTTCGCCTGTGATTTCAGATCAATCGCGTCCGCGAGCCGGGCATTCAGAATGCCCACGATCGCGTCACGTTTTCCGGTTTCGATGTCAATTTTTGTTTTATGTAATGCCATATCGTTCTCCGACTTTAGAATTAGTCTAATTCTAAATACGGTGATATGTCAAGGATGAAATCGGGGAATTGAACCCAAATTGCGCAACAGGGAAATTTTGCCCGCGAATTTCCGCGAATCCGCGCCAATGGAAATCTGGTCCAAAGCGCTGCGAAAGAAGCGGGTTTTTGAAATGGGGCCAAGGGCCAAAGTGTTGAAAAGCGGTTTACCGGTGCGGGTTCGGATAGAATCTTATTCGCGCGGATTCGCGGAAATTCGCGGTCAAAAAATCTATTTCGTATTCCGGGTTGAATTCACATTGTTGGGACGTGTTCGCGACCGCATCGCATTATCGCGGTTCCGTCTGTTGTTGCTGCTGTTGGAGTTCCAATAGTTTCGGATTTACGCCCGCCGTGCCGGCGCCCCTGAAAAGCGGGGTGAAAACCCATTTTGAATGATTCTCGATGCCGTAATAGGCGAGCACCGATTTGCTCCGGCTCTGGCTCGCGACGCCGATGAACTGGACGTTGTCGGTGATGTCCTCGATCTCGGATTCGTCGGCCTCCTGCGCATCGCCGGGATCTTTCGTGTTGATGATGTTAACCAGCGGAAGCGCGTAGCGGTCGAGAAACTGGCGCGGTTCGGGGCTCGACGGCAAAAGGCCGTTGTTGAATAGCTGAACCCGCTTGCCAAAGTTCAGAAACGCCGGGCTTTCGGGCTTGATCAAGCGCCACTTACCGTCTTCGCTGAGCGGGTCGACGGCGGCGGAGGGGCGCAGGATCATTCGTTTCTTTGTTCCCTGCGGCAATCCTTCGAGCAGGTCGTCCATTGAGCTGGGCAACTTGGCCCCACGGTAAAACTCGATATAGAGCCGGATGGCCTCGGCGACTTCTTCGCCGCGCCGGATCGATTCCAATTCCTTTTCCCGTTGAACCTCGATATAGACCGTCGGCGCCACCGCAAGCAGAACCGTAGCTACGATCGTCATCACGCCGAGAACCGCCACCAGCGACATTCCCGCCTGCGGATTGCGAATACGTGATGTTTTGTTGTCGATCGACATCAAGTTAAATCGCTATTTAAGGAATTCCAGGATTCCAAAATTCCAGAGATTCCAAAATTCCAAGATTCCAGAGATTCCAAGATTCCAGAGATTCCAAAATGTTCACGATTCCAAGATTCCAAGACTCCAAGATTCAAGGAACCCTCAAATCCAAAATCCAAAATCCCAAATCCCAAATCCCCAATCCCAAATCCCCAATCCCAAATCCCCAATCCCAAATCCCCAATCCCAAATCCCCAATCCAAAATCTAGTTGTCTCCATCGTCGTCCTTGTCATTGTCGTCGACATCCTTCTTTGTCGGATCGGTGGTGATTCGCGTTGGCGGCCTTAACTGATTGCAGGGAATCCCCGGCGGACACGGAGTCCCTGTCGGGTCAACAGGATTCATTTGTGTGGGATCAGTCGGGAATCGCGGGTCGGCCTGCAACCGCGGATTGTTCGGAAGAGTGCTGCCCGACGTGGTTCCGGGTGCTTTGGCGATCTCAACCGTGTAGCGGAATCCCAGTGCAACGTCCTGAACGACAACCTTTTCCCGCGAAATGCTCACAACCCGAAAACAGCCCGGCGCGGTTCCGCCGCAAACGCCGATCCGGTCGTCAAGCCGTTTCGGCAGCGGCTGCGCGCTTCCTTCCTGCAAATACGCGGTCGCATTGTTCCCGAGCTTCGGCGCGACGATCCCGACGTATTGAAACTGCGGCCGAGGCGGCGTTTCGACATTGAAAAAGGTCGGCTCCGAATAGAGTTTGCCGTCCGGCGTGCGGACGAAGATCTGTTTCTGTCCCGGACCGGAAATCAGATTGGCCGGAATTTTCGTGGAAAGCCGGTCGGGCCCGAGAAACGAGGTCGGCATTTCTGCGCCGTTGAAAAAGATGCGGGTTTCAGGCGTGAACGCGTTCCCTGAAACGACAAGGTCAAAGGCGTTCGTGCCGGCGAACACCGAGTTCGGACTGAACGCGAAGATCTTCAGCGGCGGTTCCGGCGTCGGCGGCGGAGTCTTGATGATCTCCGGCGTCGCGACGAAAGGCGTCGGACTGTACGGGGTCGGGACCGGCGGTTCATAAAATGCAAAGATGTTTCGGCCGGCATCCGGCGCTCCGAGCGACACCAGCGGATAGACGACGGGAATGGTCGACAAGATGCCGTCGATTTCTTCCTGAGGCGGGAGCGCGGTGATCACGGTATCGCCGGTCGTCGTCCGAGTCGGCGAAGGTGTCGGCGACGTTGAAACCGTCGCCGAACGCTTTCCGGGAAAGAAACCGATCAGGTTGTAGCCGACGGCAAGCACCGCCAGGGCACCGAGCGCGATGGCCGCGATGATCTTGTATTTTTCCTCTTTGGATTTTCCCTCGAAGATCTTCATTCGAAATTCTACTGCTCGGTACTTGTCTCGACCGGTTTCGGCGCAAACGCGGCGCGCCGGTAATAGGATGCCAATTCCAAGCGCAAAGTGACGGTTTCGCCGTATTTCTTGCCGCGGTCGACGTCCGTTGAAGCATTTTTCGGAAACGGCTGCTCGATCCCGCTCGGTTGAGTGATCCCGGCGGTCGTTCCCGGCGGGTTCTCATCGACGACTTTCTTCTTTTCCTTGTTCTCGGACGGCTCAAGCTCGATCGAACTGATGACGATGAATTCGCCGCCGGTTTCGATCTCGCGCAGAAAACGGCGCAGGTTCTGATACGTGCCGTCGACGGTCAGCGAGACGTAAACGCCGGGGTAGATGCTGATGAACTTGGAGCGTCCGCTGCGATCTTCGGTAGTTTGTGTCCGGTTTTGTCCGGTGATCTCAAGCGGGATGTAATCGGGACCCGACGTGTTAGTCAGGTCGAGTGCCACCATCAGACCGTTCAGACGCTGATAGAGTGCGACCTTCGATTCGTTCTCGCTTCGGAGGAAACGAATCTCAAAATCGTCGGCGCTGCGAACCAGTTCGCCGACGCGGTCTTTGGTCGAAGTGATCGAACCGTAACGCGCACGCGCCGTCGTAAGATCGCTTTCGATCTCGTTGCGTCGCGATTTGTTATTTTCCAGTTCGCGCCTTGCCGGAAGCACCAAAAATGCGAGCAGCAGAACAAAGATCAGGATGCCGAAGAGTCCGGAGCCGACGACCGCCATCTCGGGGACTCCCCACATTCCCTGATAAACTTTGCGCGGCCCGTGATGGGCATCAACCGCCGCAACGTGCGGCGCGGGCTGAAATTCCTCGTTGCTGCCGATATGTTCGTCGCTCACTGGTTACCTCCCTGATTGCTGACGAGATCGCCCTGGTTCGGCGTCGGGATCGAATAGCCCGCATTCGGGGTATAAATGAGATGCAGCGTGAACTCAGTGTATGTCGATCGGTCGGTCTGCTGCAGATCCTGACCGCGCAACTCAGCCTTGAATACGCCGGAATTGTTCATCCTTGTAATCAATTGCTCGACGCTCGCATAGTCGCGGCTAAGGACGGCAAATGTCAGATCCGCCTTGACGTTCTCGCGCTCCTGAAAGATATTGTCGACCGCAATGCGCGACGCGCTGACGCTGCCGGGGAGCACGCCTTCGATGTCCGCGAAAAGCCGCGACCAGCTGAATGACTTGTTTGCGACCAGCTTGTGCGCGCCGACGAGCCGCGCCCGCTCGTCCGGCGAAAGCTGTTGCTGAACCTGATCGCCTTTTCCTTTAAGCGTTTCAAGATCGGCATTGATGCGCTCGATATCCGTTTTCGCGACCTCGTTCAACTTGCGGAGATTGCTCCAGCTCGAGATCGACCAAAGCGATCCACCGACCGCGACGATCAGCAGCAGCAGCGCGATCAGATACGGCAGCGTGCGGTTGCGAAAAGGAGTTGTGGCAAGATTTAACCTGGTTATCATTCCAAAGTGAAAAAGCTAGTTTCGAAACGGAAAACAGTTTAGCACGAAACTTTTTCCGTGTCGTTTCACGTTGGTTCGTGTCGGAATGTTGCAAAATAATAGCGTCTGACCGATGATTTCGTGAACGCCGGAGAGGAGAATTTCGAGATGACCGATGAAAGAAGCGTTTTCGAAGAAAATCCGGTTAAGACAGCAATTGCCGCCACCGTTTTCTCGATGGCGTTCTGGATGTTGCTGGTATGGCTCGTTTGGTTCTTCGGCCCGCTTCCTCCAAACAGCAAACTCGTGCGGTTGGGCATCACATCAACGGGCGGAGCAGCGGTCTTTCTGTTCTTCGTATTCGCCTTCGTCCTCGCGATTCTCTGGCTGACCGTCAGTTTTTCCAAGCGCCTCACGATCGTTTGCGACCCGGTCGGCTTTACAGTGTATTCGAAATCGTTTTGGGATCAGGCGGAGTCGATTCGCGTCTTCAAATGGAGCGACGCCACCGGAACGTACATCAAGCCGGGAACGAAAGGCTCAAGGAGTCTGGTCGTGATGCTTACGGGCGAGGAGATGCATCTGATGAGTAATACGATCTTCAACTCAAAGGAATTTTCCGAACTTGAATCGCTGTTCGAAAAGCGGATCGCCGAGGCGCATCCGAGGCGCGTCTGATCAAGCAGCGACTAGTCCTCACGCGCCGGGAGCGGCGCGTTGATTTCTTCCGGATTGAGTTCGCTATAGATGCAGATACGGTTTCGGCCCTCGCGCTTGGCACGGTAAAGCGCCGAGTCAGCCATTTCAACGAGTTCGATCACATCGCCCGAATCGCTTGGAAATGAAGCGATGCCGATGCTTATCGTGACGTGATGTTTCTCCGCCGGACGACCCTGGCGGATGACCGTGAATTGCGCCGCCTCGATCTCCGAGCGGATCCGCTCCGCCGCGACCAGTGCCTGCGCACGCGAAGCGTCGAGCAGGAACGCCGCGAATTCCTCGCCGCCAAAGCGCGAAGCGACGTCGCCGCTGCGAAGATTCTGCATGATGCAATAGCCGATCTCCTCGAGCGTTTTGCTGCCCGTAAGATGGCCGTACGTATCGTTGACGTTCTTGAAAAAATCGATGTCCATCATCAGGACGCAGAACTTTCGGTTCTCGATGCGGGCGCGCCCCGATTCGCGTCGCAATTCAGAAAAAAAAGATCGCGACGACAGCAGTCCGGTAAGATCGTCGTGCGACAAAAGCCTGTGGATCTGACGATGATATTCGCGGTCGATCTCGTCGAGGAACTCGAATCGCAGAATATGTTCGCCGATCGTTATTTTGTCGCCGTGCTGAAGCGTTTCCTGCCGGATCTTCTGCCCGTTGAGGAGCGTGCCGTTCCGCGAACTCAGATCGGTCAGAACATAGCTCGCATTCTCGCCGGTTGTGTCGACGATGGTGTTGATCCGCGCGTGCTTGCGCGACGTTTTTGAATCGTTGACGCGCACGTCGGCCTCGAGCGCGCGTCCGAGAATTACTTCTTCGCGCTCAAGCGGAATCGGGACGGCAAGCAGATCACCGTTTAGAAAAACGAGTGCTGGGCGCAAATCGCGCTGAGGTCTCTTCGTCTGGCTCATACCGGCATTTTCTTAAAACGATCAGAACTCCAGGGGAAGGAACAGGCCTAAAGTAAACAATGCTTCGACTTAGGGGCGAAACCTGAAGCACGGGGCCACTTCAAATATAACCCATCAAGAGTCTTGCGACAACAACTTTTGTCGATTCGCCGTCTTTTGGAAACTCGGATTTCGGAAAACGCCGCAAATTAACTACCATTGAAGCCGATGAAAATTCTTGTCATCAAGCTCAGTTCCATCGGCGACATCGTTCACACGCTTCCGGTTTTGGCGGCGATCAAACGCGCCCTGCCGGAGGCGAGTGTCAGTTGGGCGGTCGAACAATCGGCGGCGGAAATTCTCCGCGGTAACCCGTTGATAGACAAACTCATCGAGATCGACACGCGCGCGCTGCGCGGCGGACGAATGATCGAGGAGATCCTCATCGACGCCGGCAAACTCATCGGTGACCTGCGTCAGCACGAGTTCGACATCGCGATCGATTTTCAGGGTTTGCTCAAGTCGGCGCTGGTCGCAAAGTTTACCCGTTCGGCGAAGCGTTACGGCTTTGCGAAGTCGAGCCTGCGTGAGCCCGCGAGCCGGTTCTTGCTGACCGACACCGTCGAAACGCCGCCGAATATCCACGTCATTTCGAAGAATCTGTCGCTCGCCGGCAAGGCGCTCGGAATCGAGACCGGGGACGGCAGACCCGAGTTTCCGATCTTCACCGAAGAGATCCACCGGGCCGAGGCCGAAGCGGTGGCCGAACTTGCCGGCGGCGATTTCGCGATCCTGAATCCGGCCGGCGGCTGGCCGACGAAGCTCTGGGACGCGGCGAAGTTCGGCGAGCTGGCCGACCGGATCTTCGAGGAATTCGGGCTGGCATCGGTCGTTACGACGGCGCCGAACGAATCGGAATTGGCGCAGCGGGCGGCCGCCGCATCGCGGTCCGGCCGGCTGGTGACCGCCGAACCGACACTCAAGGGATTTTTCGAACTCGCGCGCCGCGCCAGGGTTTACATCGGGGGCGATACCGGACCGACGCACCTCGCCATCGCCGCCGACTGCCCGGTCGTCGGGATTTTCGGTCCGACGGAATGGTGGCGCAACGGGAGCGTCAATTCCGAAGACATCTGCGTCGAGCGAAACGACATCGATTGCCGCGTCGATTGCCACCGCCGCGCGTGTTCAAACTGGATCTGTATGGATATCGACGTCGAAACGGTCGCCGCCGCGGTTGCCCGACGGATCGACGCCTCCCGCAAATGAACGCACCACCGACACAGGGAATCAAGTATGCCGGGTCGAAGCTCAAGCTTATCCCCTTCATTCTCGATCTCGCGCGGACCGTAAGTCCAGCTTCGGTTTTTGACGGCTTTGCCGGAACGACGCGGGTCGGCCAGGCGTTTGCGAAGACCGGGTGCCGCGTGGTCTCGAATGATCTGGCCGAATGGTCGCGGGTTTTTGGGAATTGCTACCTGACCAACCGCCGCCCGAAAAGTTTTTACGAACGGATCATCGAACATCTCAACGAACTTGCGCCCCAAAACGGCTGGTTCACCGAGTATTACGGCGGATCGGCCGACGGGTTTGCGAAGCGCCCGTGGCAGCGACACAACACCCGAAAACTGGACGCCATCCGCGCGGAGATCGACCGACTCGAGCTCGGGATGCCGGAAACGAGCGTTTTGCTGACGAGTCTGATCCTGGCCCTTGATGCGGTCGACTCAACGATCGGCCATCAAGCGGCGTACCTAAGAAACTGGTCGGCGCGATCGTTCAAGACGATGCGTCTCAAGGTGCCCGACCTGATCGAATCCGATGCCGCCCACGAGGTTCTGCGCGGGAATATCTTCGACGCGCTCCCGAACGTTGCCGTCGACCTCGCGTACCTCGATCCTCCTTACGGATCGAATAACAAGAAAATGCCGCCATCGCGCGTGAGATACGCTGCGTATTACCATCTTTGGACGACGGTCGTGCGCAACGATCGGCCGGAAACCTTCGGCAAGGCGAACCGCCGAACCGATTCGCGCGATTCGGACTCTGCGTCGGTTTTCGAAGACTTCCGAAGCGATGATTCGGGCAGGTTTGCCGCAGTGTCGGCGATCGAACGACTGATCCGCGAAGTCAACGCGCGTTACGTCCTGATGTCGTACGGTTCGGGCGGGCGGGCGACGGCGGACGAACTTTGGGGAATCTTGGAAAACGCGGGCAAGGTGATTGAATCCCGGAGGATCGACTATCGGCGGAATGTGATGTCGGCGATGCGCTGGACGAACCGTTGGACGAACGACTCCGAGGATCCGAACGTCGAATATCTGTTTCTGCTTGAAAAGTGATCTTTTCCAAGCCCGTGCATCCAGTTCGGGTGCTTCGCGCGTCGAATTATCCCAGATTGCGCAAGAGGGAAATTTTGCCCGCCAATTTCCGCGAATCAGCGCGAATGGAAATCTGGTCCAAAAAAGCGGGGTTTTGAAATCGGGCCACGGGCCAAACTGTTGAAAAGCGGTTTGCCTGTGCGGGTTTGAACAGAATCTTATTCGCGCGCCGCGACGTTCGGTTGGAAAGTCGTGGCATTCCGGGCGATTTGGATTATACTTACGAGATGCATCGGCGCCGATTGAATATGAAGAGATTTTCCTTGTTTTTGTTGCTTTATGCGGCCGTTGGGCTTGCCCTTACGGGTTCGGCAGTGGCTCAAATCAATTCAAATCCGTCGTTTTTCAATGGCGAGACGCTTGTTTATGAGGGCAAGATAAGCAAGATCATCCAGGGCATTGCGGCCGCTGATATGACATTCACGTTCGGCAAGTCTGCCGACGCTGACAGTTTCCTCATAAAAACGGATGCCAGGTCGAAAGGGACGTTGCTCAAACTGTTCAGGTTCAGTTTTTTGCAGCAGTATGAAACGACGGTCGATCCGGAGTCATTCCGCGCGTTGAAAACGGTCAAAGACGACGTCCAGAAGGAACGCGTTCGCAAAAGCGAAGCGGTCTTCGATTACGTCGAGAAAAAGGTCACGTTTACCGAGACGAATCCGAAAGAACCGATGCGTGCCCCGCGGACGATCGCTTCGGACCTGAAAGGCGATACGCAGGATCTGGTTTCAGGAATCTATGTCCTGCGGACCCTTCCGCTCACGGTCGGCAAGGTCTTCGAGCTTACAGTCAGCGATTCCGGGCTCGTGTATCAGGTGCCGGTGCGCGTCACTGCCCGCGAGGTTCAAAAATCGATCCTCGGCCGGGTCGTGTGCTTTCGGGTTGAACCGGAAGTGTTCGGCAACAATCGGCTTATCGAACAAAAAGGAAAGATGGTCATCTGGATCACGGATGACGAGCGGCGCATCCCGGTTCGGTCGCGGATCAACACCGAATACGGAAAGATCGAGATCAAGCTGAAGAGCGTTGAACTCCGGAAACAATAGCTTTTCAAACCTCCGCGGGGGAGATTCACCTCGCTCCGACAGGGCGCTTGAACAGCGTGCCGTCTTGCCGCTTATCGACAATCCGACCCAAGAATTCAAACTCGCTCCGCCGGACTTTTGTATTAATTTTCCGGTCGGCGCTTGCGTCCCGACGAGCAATTGTCGATAATTTTTCATTATTTTAGGTATTTTTCGATAATTTTATGAGTGAACAAGATAAGAACGAGCAGATTGATAACGAGGTTAAGAACGAGAAGGAAGTCGTCGAATATGTGCTGGACGACGTCCAGCTCGCGCCGGTCTCGTCCGGGGAATTTGTCGGAGACGACGAGCTTTTTGCGCTGGTCGATAACGATCTTGAGGAGCTTTTCGCGATTCCGGAACCCGCCACGCCGTCGATTCTTTTGGAGGCTGGGGAGGTAAAGCCGGTCGATCCGGTGTTTGAAGCGCTTTCCATTCCGACGCTTCCGGAACCTGAAAAGGAGAACCGCGCGCGGCTTCAGATGCAGTCGCCGAACAGGCTTTATTTTTATTGGTCCGTCAAGAACAATCCGTTTCAGACGCTGCAGAAGGTCTTCGGCGGTAACACCGGGAACTACAGTCTGGTTGCGAAACTGGTCAATCAGGAATCCGGGCGCGAGGAAATGCATCGCGTCGAACCGACCGGCAGTTGGTGGTACAACGTCGAATCGAACGCCACGTACCGCGCAGAGATCGGATTTTTCGCGCCGGGACGTCCGTTTGTCCGGGTGATCTATTCAAACTCGATCGAGACGCCCCGCAAGAGTCCGAGTCCGCGCCAGGCGGGCGAATCGGACTGGGCGATCTCGGCAAATGCGTTTGCCGAAGTTCTCGACGTTGCCGGATTTGCGCGCGACGCCTTCGAGGTCGCGCTCGCCGGCGACGATTTCGAGACCGCCGATCAAGCGACCGAAGGCGCCTTTTATCAGCTTCTCGGGCGGAACACCGACTCGTTCAGCGCCGACGAGATCCGGTACGCGCTGCTTGCCCTGGCATCGGGCGTTGGGATCGAGGAACTCCGCGGCCAGATCTCGGAAGCCCTCTATCTCGTCCTCGCGGAGAATTTTGTGAGGCTCAGCGCGGAGAATACGATGTCGGCGCTCAAGGAACATTTTGACATTCTCGACGAGGAAGTCCTCGATTTCGAGGAGACCGGCGAAGCCGTTTATGGTGCCAGCCTCGTCCATTTTCCGAAGCGACGCGTTTCGCGAGCCGTTCCGAGAACTTCGATCCCGAACGAACGCGTGAAGTTCGTCCCCCGTCTTTCACCGATAAGCTCATCCCGATTTTAGATTTTGGATTTTGGATTTTAGATTTTGGATTTTGGATTGAGGTTTGTGGTCCCGGACGGCGATTTCGATCGTTTCCGGGACTTTTTGTATGTCGCAAAGGGAGTTGAGCAGTTTCCCGATTACAAGGCAGAGCTAATTGGTTTATACTTCGACAAACGAATTTTAGGGACTTGGGTTGGGCCGCGAATCCAAGATCCAAATCAAAAATCCAAAATCAAATATGCCAACGGGTTACTTCAGTCTGATTCTCCACGCCCACTTGCCGTTCGTCCGGCATCCGGAATATCCCGAGTTCCTCGAGGAAGACTGGCTTTTCGAGGCAATTACCGAAGTTTACCTGCCGCTGATCTTTATTTTTCAGAGTCAGCACGAGGCGGGCGCGAAGCCGCGTCTGGCGATGAACGTCTCGCCGCCGCTATGCGAAATGCTCGCGGATCCGCTGCTTCAGGATCGGTATACGCGCCATCTCGAAAATCTGCTCGAGCTGTCGCGCAAGGAGCTTGAACGCGTTTCGACAGAGGCGCCGGAGTTTATCGACGTCGTCAAGATGTACGTCGACAATCTCGGCGCGTCGCTCGAACTCTGGAACAACCGCTACGGACGCAACCTGATCAATGCTTTTCGCGAACTGCAGGACGAGGGCGTTCTCGAGATCATCACGTGTTGCGCGACGCACGGCTTTCTGCCGCTGATCTCGACCCAGGCGTCGAGACGCGCGCAGATCCGCATCGCCGTCGACAACTATCAAAAGCACTTCCGGCGCAAGCCGCGCGGCATCTGGCTCGCCGAATGCGCCTACGAACACGGCGTCGAGGATCTTCTGAAGGAAGCCGGAATCGAGTATTTCATCGGCGACTCACACGCCATCCTGTATGGCGAGCCGCGGCCGAAATTCGGCGTTCACGCGCCGGTAATGTGTCCGAACGGTGTTGCCGTTTTCGCGCGCGACGTCGAAACGTCGCAGCAGGTCTGGAGCGCTGAGGTCGGCTATCCCGGCGATCCGTTCTATCGCGAGTTCTACCGCGACGTCGGCTGGGACCTGCCGATGGACTATCTCCGTCCGCACCTGCATTCCGACGGGAACCGCCGGCATCTCGGGCTGAAGTATTACCGGATCACGGGACGCGACGTGCCTCAGAACCAGAAGCGGCCCTACTCGCCGGCGATCGCGCGTGAGAAGGCGGCGATGCACGCCTTCGATTTTCTCGGAAAGCGAAAGGATCAGGCACGCAAACTCCGCGAGATCCACGACGGCCATCCGCCGCTCGTGACGTCGCCATACGACGCCGAACTTTACGGTCATTGGTGGTTTGAAG
Source organism: Pyrinomonadaceae bacterium (assembly GCA_041752475.1). Classification (GTDB taxonomy): domain Bacteria; phylum Acidobacteriota; class Blastocatellia; order Pyrinomonadales; family Pyrinomonadaceae; genus JAFDVJ01. The sequence continues at coordinate 21,163 of JBGSWK010000077.1, forward strand.
GACCGATGTTCATCGATTATCTGTTTCGACAGATGCACTTCGATCAGGACGAGATCGCGCCGCTGACACCGGGCGATTTTCTCGATGCTAAGATCCCGATCCAGATTCAGCAGCCTTCCGCGTCGAGTTGGGGCGAGGCGGGCTATTACAAGGTTTGGCTGAATGAAGGGAATTCGTGGATGTATCCGTATCAGCACGATGCCGAACGGAAAATGACGTCGTTTGCGAATCGTTTTCACGAACCGAACGACCTCGAGCGTCGGGCGCTTAACCAACTGGCGCGGGAACTCCTGCTGGCGCAATCGAGCGACTGGGCGTTTCAGATCTATCAGGGAACGACCGTGCAGTATTCTTCAAACCGCTTCAAGTCGCATATTCATCGATTCAATTTGCTGGCCAAAATGGTCGAGACCGGCGAGTTCAACGAACCGCTGCTGAAAGAGGTCGAAAGCCGCGACAACATCTTCGCCGAGATCGATTATCGGGTTTACCGCGACTAAACCGCGGTTCGATACTGTCCCATCCAATAGACGAGCGGATCGGCGTCGGCCGTTGCGGCGGATTCGACCTCGCCGACGAAGATCGTGTGATCGCCGCCGTCGTATTCGCTGACGACGCGGCATTCAAGATTGGCGAGGCAGTTTGCGATCAGCGGAACGCCGCCGGCTCCCAGACGGTATTCGACACCGTCGAACTTGTCCTCGTGACGGAACGCGAATTGATCAGAGACATCGCCCTGCTCCGAATTCAGAATATTCGCCGTAAACCGTTTCGACTCAATGAATGCGTGATGACTGCCGGTCGTTTTCTCGATGCAGATCAGGACCAGCGGAGGTTCCATCGAGACCGACGAAAATGCGGAAACGGTTATTCCGTGGAGGTCGCCGTCGGCGTCGCGCGTCGTGATCACAGTGACTCCGCTCGCAAAGCGCCCCAACGCGGCGCGAAATTCTTCATTCGAGATTCCCATTACGGATTTAGATTGTAGTAGAAGGGCCGAACAAAACCAAAACGGCCGAATTTTGCCGTTGCGTTTGAAAATTGTAGACTTAGATTTTTGGCGACGGTCGGCGATCTTCCGGCATCCAAGCCGGTTGAATACGACTACGAACAAAGGGAATTATGATCAAACTGAAATTATTAATTGTGATTATGATCGCGGCGGCAGCTGCGGTCCAGGCGCAGTCGCCGTCGAAGGTGCTGAGCCGCGCGAACAAAGCTCTGGGCGGTGACAAGGTCCTGAAATCGATCCGTTCGTGGCAGGCTTCGGGGACGATCGCACGGAGGTCGGACGGCGCGTCCGGGCGCTACGAAGCGGAAGCCTCGGGCGGAAATCTATACGGCGGAATGTTCGATCTGAACGGCTTCGAGTACGCCGTCGGCTACAACGGAAAGTCCGGCTGGATGCGCGACTCGCGCAACGGGCTCCGCACTTTGACCGGCGATGCCGCGAAGGATTTTCAGGCCGAAGCCGTTTACCGAAACTCGCGCTGGCTGAATGCCAAATCGGAGAAGACGAAGATCGCGAACGGCGGCGCGGTTGATCTTGAAGGGAAACGGGCGAGCGTCGTCGTTCTTAACACCGCGAAGGGCGTGCAGATCAAGCTGTTCTTCGATCAGTCGACGGGACTGCTGGTGCGCGAGGAGATTCCGCAGGGAGCAATTGTCAAGTCATTTGATTACAGCGATTACCGCATTATTGACGGTATTCGGACGCCGTTCAGGATAGTCTCGAGAATCGGAGATGAGACGTTCGAGATAAACCTCGGTTCGGTTCGTTACAATCTACCGATCGAGCGCGCCAAGTTCGACTTTCCAAGAGTCTCCGACGAACCGATCCCGGATATCAACGCGCTTTTTGCCGAGATTCGCGGCAATGCCGAAAAGGTCGACGAGATCCTCGAGAATTACAGTTACACCGAACTACGCATCGACCGCGAGCCGCTTCCGAGCGGCGAGCTAGTCGAGAAGACCTCGGAGAAGCGTCTGCTGACCTTTTATAAAGGCTTTCGGATCAATCGCCTGATCGAAAAAAACGGCAAGCCCCTCTCCGCGTCCGATCAGGAAAAGGAAGATCGCGACGCTCAGAAACAAGTCGCAGAGATCGAAGATCGAATCGCCGAAAAGGAACGGAAACTTCTCAAACAGCGCGAAGCGGGATCGGGAACCGGCGGGACTCCGAATGGCGAGGGGCAGCGGATCACGATCGCCGACGCGCTCAAAGGTTCGACATTGACCAATCCGCGGCGCGAGCGATACAAGAGCAACGACGTCATCGTCTTCGACTACGAACCGAATCCGGCGTACAAGCCGCAGTCGCGAATGGAAAAACTTTTCGCGCTTTGCACCGGCGCGGTCTGGGTCGATACGAAGACCAAGCAGGTCGTCCGGCTCGATGCGGTGCTGACAAAAAGCGCCGGGAATTTTATTGCCAAAGCGAAGCGCGGCGCGTCTTTTACGCTCGAGAACGAACTGGTGAACAACGAGATCTGGCTGCCGTCGCAGGCGGACATCAACCTCTCGATCAAGATCCTGTTTGCCGGGATCAACATCAATAATCTGGTCAAATACGGGGACTACAGCAAGTTCAAAACGGAAGTCACGGACGCGAGCGTCGATGAAGTAAAGAAACCGTGAGTATTGGGGATTTCGGATTGCGGATTTGGGATTTGGGATAACGGATTTCGGATCTGCGAATTCGGATTGGGGAATTGGGGATTTGCGCCACGCAATGCGGCTTGCCGCCCGGATGTGCGGAAAAGCTTGGCTTTTCCGTACAACGTTCCCGCGTTCCGGCGGCTATGCCGCACGCCCGAGATCGGCGGCGCAGCCGCGCGGATCGAGCAGCCTCTCCCGGAAAGGCCGAGCCTTTCCGCACATCCGGGCGGCAAGCCGCAAGGAATTCAACTAAATCAGCGTCGCTTGCCGGGTTCAGGGCAAGACTCCGCGGGGTTTTTTCAAACCTCCCGATTTGGGAATTCGGATTTGCGATTTCGGATTTGGGAATTCGGATCTGCGAATTCGGATTTGGGAATTGGGGACTTGCGCCACGCAATGCGGCTTGCCGCCCGGATGTGCGGAAAAGCTTGGCTTTTCCGTTCAACATTCCCGCGTTCCTGCGGCTATGCCGCACGCCCGAGATCGGCGGCGCAGCCGCGTGGATCGAATCCTAAATCCCCAATCCGAAATCACAAATCCGAAATCAAAAGAGTTCGTTCAGTCTTTCAATGGCCGTCCGCAGATTCTCCATCGATGTCGCGTACGAGAATCGCAAAAAACCGTCGGCTCCAAAGCCGGCGCCGTCGGTGACGACCGTGTACGCCTTTTGCAGCATATGGTCAGCCACCTCCGCGGACGTCGCGAATCGGTCGCCGAGCAGGCCGCGGACGTCGACGAACGCGTAGAACGCTCCTTCAGGCATCGCGCACTTGAATCCGTTCACCTTTTGCAGTTCCGGAATGAACCAGTCGCGGCGTCGGCGGTATTCCGCGAGCATCTCGCCGACGGCGGCCATCGATTCAGCTCGTCGATCGAGCGCCCGGGCGCAGGCATACTGCACGAAACTCGTCGGGTGCGTCGCCGAATGACTCTGAAGCTTGACCATCGCCTTCGTCCATTGCTCGTTGGCAATCGTATAGCCGATGCGCCAGCCCGTCATCGCGTAGGTTTTCGAAAAACTGCCGGCGACCGCGACATAGTGGCGAAGTTCTTTCGGCAACACCGCAGACGTGAAGACCTCGGCCGGCGGGTAAGCAAAAAACAGATAGCATTCGTCCGTCAAAACGTAGATCCCGCGTTCGGCGCAAAGCTCGATAATGCGGCGCATCTCGTCCGACGGCACAACGCGGCCCGAAGGATTGCTCGGAGAATTGATGATCAGAAGCTTTGTTTTCGGAGTGATCGCATCGCGGACCTGATCGGCCGTGAGGATGAAATCGGTCTCTTCGGTATCAATGAAAACGTTGTTCGCGCCTACGAAATTGACGATCTCGGGAAATGTCACCCAATACGGCTTCGGGATCAGGACGTCGTCGCCGCGGTTGACCAGCGTACAGACCGCATTGAAGAGCGCCTGTTTTCCGCCGCACGCCGCGGCGACCTCGGACCGTTCGAATTCGGCGCCGAACTGATCCGCGTAAAAATGCTTTATGGATTCGGTGAAGGTCTTCAAACCGCTCGAGGGAGTGTATTTCGTCAGTCCCTTGTCGAGCCCCTCGACGGCGAGGTCTTTGATGAACTGGGGCGTCGGGAAATCCGGCTCGCCGACCGTCAGGTCGATCACGTCGAATCCCTGTTCACGCAGTTCGGACGCTGCAAGCATCGCCTTCAAGGTCGATGATGCCTGCATTCTTGAGACATTTTCGGAAACAGCAAACGGAGTCATAATACCAATCTTAAATCGAAAGAGCGGTATTTTGAATCCGCGAGAGTGCGTTGGGCAGAAAAATCCGCGTCGGGCGACTGCGCACCGGCCGGGATGATGAACCCGGCCGGCAGGTTTTAGGGTAAATTCCGGTGCCGGAACCGGCAGGCAACTCGAAGTCCGAACCGGCTCCCGTTGCCTGCCCGCGGATACCAAAAGTCATTTCGCTCCGATGCTTTCGAGCCACGCGGCGAGTTCACCGAACCCGTTTCGAATCGCGGCCTCGCGCGGTGTCTTTTTCTCCCACGGCGGAAGCCAATTCGGGTCGGCGCCCAACCCGAGCAAATAATTCGCCGCGTCGCGTTGGCCTCCGTGGCAGGCAAACCAGAACGCGCGGTCGATTTCCACTTCTTTCGGCGGAACGGTGTCGCGAAAGCGGCTTTCGATCCGCTCGAGCAAGCCGAGAGCCGCCTCGTGATCAAGGTTCATCGTTGCTCCCAACTCTGCCAGCCTGCGCGCCGCGTTCCATTGGGCGAAGGCGACCGCGTCGGACATAGGCGTGCCACCGGCGATGACCGCGCCGTCGGCTTCAATGTTCGCGCCGGCGTCGAGCAATGCGTTCAAGGCCGCGACATCGTTGCTGCTGGCCGCCCAGTGCAAAGCGGTCTCGCGATGCGGACCGCCGATGAATCGGGCATCGACGTCGGCACCGGCCTCGGCCAGCCTGGCGATCGTTTCGGCAACCCTCGGAAAATGGCCTGGCCAATCCGTTGCGATGTGAAGCAACGTGCGGGCCTCGCGGTTCTGACCGGAATTCGTGATTTTGGCCGCTGCCAAGCTTTGGTTTTCAGAAAGCAGCCGCTCCAATCCTTCAACATCACCGGTTTGGATCACCTTAACCGCCGAATCCGCGAGCGGAGTACCGACGTTGAAGCTGCGGTGCCGGTCCGTCGAATCGGGGACCGTTTTGCTCTCGATGAAATCGCGGAATTTTGACCAGCTCTCAAACCCGTATTCCCTGGCGATCAGGAATTGAACATCGGCCAAACAGATTTCGGCGGACTCGGATTCGAGCTCCGAAAGGCCGCGCAGCCGTGGATGTTTTTGACGCAAATGCTCGCGCGTTACGTTTATGACCGATCCTTCCCAGGGGATTTCGATCGAAGTATTTTGCTTCCAGGCCCGCAAAAGAGCCTTGGCTATCTTCTTGTATTGTTCAATGCTGGGGTTGGCAGGAAGGTTTCTTGTTTGCACACTTGTCTCCTTTCATAGAAAAACCTGATGTCTGCCTGATTCAGGATGAAAGAAGGTTTTGCATTCCTTCGAATCGTATTTTTCAGAGACGGGCACGGCCCTTTCCGCAGACTGGAAGCGCTCTCTTGCGCAAATCGGATTGTATTGTGTTTCGGGCTTGAGTTCAAATAAGGGCCGGAGCTTCGCTTCCGGACTTTCACAAAATCCTGCAAAGACAAGGATCTTTCCTACGGCTTCGATGCGGCGAGTTTGTCGAACATTCGCTGCTCCACGAGCGGCGGGACGAGCCCCTCGATCTTGCCGCCGAGGATGAAGATCTGTTTTACCAATCGCGACGAAATATACGAGAACGCCTCGCCCGACATCAGAAAAATCGTCTCGAGTTCAGGCGCGAGCCGGCGGTTCATCAGCGCCATCTGCAGTTCGTATTCGTAGTCCGAGATCGCGCGTATGCCGCGAACGATGGCAACGGCGCTCTTTTTCTTCGCGTAATCGACCAAAAGGCCCTGGAAAGAATCGACCTCGATCCGGCACGAAGCGGTTTGCGGCAGAACGTCGCGAAGCATCGCGCAGCGTTCTTCGACAGTGAACATCGAACTCTTGTCGGGATTGTTGAGAACGGCGACGACGACCTCGTCGAACAAAGAGCATCCGCGGGCGATGATGTCGAGGTGTCCGTTCGTGATCGGGTCGAACGAGCCCGGATAGATTGCTTTACGCATAGCTTTTCAGGGACAGCCGATCTCAAAAACGCGTCTCGAGCATTTTCTTCGCCTTTTCCGTCGTTTCCTTCTGTTCGACGACATAATCAGGATTCGGCTTCATTTTCAGCAGATGCTCGAGCTGCTTACGCGCTTCGGGTTTGCGGCCGACCGCCGTGTAGGCCTGCGCGAGATGAAGATAAATGTATGTATTTTCCTTTTCGAGTTCGAGCGCCTTTTCCAAATACTCGACCGCTTTTTCGGGTTTGCCGCCCATCATTCCGGTCGTTGAAAGCTCGACCTGGGCAAGCGCGTCGTAGGCGCTGGCGCCCTGATATTTCGGATCGAGTTCGATGACCTTGTTCATCGTCTCGCGAATGTCGTCGATCGCCTTGATCCCGACCGTCACCGGGCTGCGGCGAGCCTGTTCGCCGAGATTCGCTCCATACCAAAAATAACCGTCGGGCTTCGCGGTTTCCATGCGCGAGGCAATTCGTCCGGCCTGTTTGCCCGTTTCGAACGCATTTTCAGATTCTTTTTCGTCAGTCGACTGTTTGCCGAGACAATAGTTGAATTTTGAGAATTTCCATTCGATCTCGAAATTGCGACGATTCGGACTTCTGATCGCCCCGAGCAGTTTGATCGCGTCACGAAGCTTTTCAATGTCTTCGCGCTGTTTGAAGAGTTCGTCGGCCTTTGAAATCGCGCCCGCGATCGCGTTCTGATCGACCTCTTTATCGAGCCATTCGGACTCGACTTTCGCGGCACACGAAGCGAGCAGCGCAACCATCGCGAGGAGTGTAATAAATCGGTAAAAGTTTGCAGGTTTCATACGGCGAAATTATCGAAAACGGGAAATCTTTGGTATAGTCTATGTCTTTGCAAACGCAGAAAGTTTACTAAAAATAGCACAAAGCAACGATGAACAAAAACGGACAGGCGGCGGCGTTTTATGATCTGGAGGGAACTCTGGTCAGTACCAATCTGGTGCACACGCTCGCGTTCTATTCGCGCCGCCAGCAGGGTTTGTTGAGCACGATCCGCAAAAGCGTCGGAACGCTCGCGAAATTGCCTGCGTTCGGCATTACCGATCTTTATTCGCGAAACGTCTTTAACGAGTATTTTTTTCGGAGTTACGAGGGCGAATCGTTCGATCGTTTGCGCTATTTCAGCGAGGAGCTGTTCGAAGAAGTTCTCAGGCCGGCGATCTTCGACGGGACGCCGGAGCTGATCGCGCAGGGCAAGAAACTCGGCCAGCGGCAGGTGGTTTTGACGGGTGCGCTCGACTTTACGATCAAGCATCTGATGGAGCATCTCGGCATCGGCGATTATGTCGCGAACCGGATGGAGTTCGTCAACGGTTATGCGACGGGACGCGTGCTGCCGCCGGTGATGGCATCGGCGACGAAGGCGAAATGGATGCGCGAATACGCCGAACGCGAGAACATAAATCTAAGCGATTCATATGCTTACAGCGATTCGATCTCGGATCTGCCGATGCTTTCGATCGTCGGCCATCCGGTCGCGGTCAACCCCGATTTCCGTTTGAAGCAGACCGCGATCCAGCACGATTGGGCGATCTTGGATTTGAAGTAGGTCATCAGCACACGAAGTGTGCGACAGAATAAAGCCCGGTGCGTCAGCACCGGGTTAGTTGAAAATTGAAGGGGGAGCCCGTGAAACGGGCGAAAGATAAGATGGGGCAATCCTACACGAATTTGATCTATCACATTGTATTCTCAACAAAGAATCGGCAACCATTGATCACCGAGGCCGTCCGCGCCCGCCTTTTTGAATATTCAGGAGGAGTTATCAGGAAACTTGGGGGAGTTTCGCTGGCGATCAACGGAATGCCGGATCATATGCATATTTTGGCGAAGTTGCGGCCTGATCGAGCATTGTCGTCCGTCTTGCGCGACCTAAAGGCCAATTCTTCAGGGTGGATGCATGACGTCTTTCCTGAGTTGAGGGACTTTCGTTGGCAAAACGGCTACGGAGCGTTTTCGGTCAGTGCATCGCAGATTGACAAGGTTAAGAATTATATCGCGAATCAACAGGAACATCATCGAAAGATCGGATCGTTTCGAGATGAATTCATCAAATTGCTGGTCGCTAATCAGGTCGAGTTTGACGAGCGATATCTGTTGATTTGATATCGTAAGAGACGAGCGGTCCGGATACGGTTGAAGACTTGCGCACGCTTCGCGTGCTGGTGGGCATTTGTGATGTTCCGACCCGGCGCTCACGCACCGGGCTTTATGCTGGCGCACGCTTCGCGTGCTACCTAGGATCGACCATCTACCGTCGACAGTCTAGAAGAAATTATGTCGTTGCAACTACGCAGAAAAACACACGAATCGATCGTTTACATCGATCGCGACAGTGCGCCGCGGATAATGCCGAACGGCGAGGATTTCATCATCAACGACCTGCCGATCGGGACGCGCGTCATTTATCCGAATCCGCCGATCAAGGGACTGCCCAACCGCGAGGCGGCGATCCGCTACGCGGTCAATCATCCGATAGACGCCAAGCCGCTCTATGCGCAGCTCGAACCCGGAATGCGCGTGACGATCGCGATGGACGACATATCGCTGCCCCTGCCGCCGATGGCGACGCCCGATCTGCGCCAGACGATGCTCGAGGTGGTTCTCGATATGTGCGCCGCGAACGGCGTCGACGACATCCATCTGATCATCGCCAATTCGCTCCATCGCAAAATGACGGCGTGGGAGATGGAACGAATGGTCGGCTCGCGGATCTTCAACGCCTTCTATCCTGACCGTTATTACAATCACGACGCCGAGGACGACGAAAATCTCGTGACGCTCGGCCATACGCGCCACAATGAGCCGCTGCGCGTCAACCGCCGCGCGATCGAATCCGATATCCTGATCTATCTCAACATCAATCTCGTCCCGATGGACGGCGGGCACAAATCGGTGGCGGTCGGGCTCTGCGATTACGAGAGTCTGCGCGCGCACCACGAGCCGCAGACGATCCGCGATTCGCATTCGTATATGGATCCGCCGGCGTCGGAACTCAACCACAAGGTCATCCGTCTCGGGAAATTGGTCGATGAGGCGTGCAACGTTTTTCACATCGAAACCGCGATCAACAACAAGATGTTTCCGGACGGTTACGATATTTTGACCCGGAACGAGGACGAATTCAGTTTTGCCGACCGCATGAAATGGGAAGCGATGAAGCGAACGTTCTCAAAGCTGCCGCGCGGAGCCCGGCGCAAGCTGCTCCACGCTATCCCGGCGCAGTACGAACTGATCGCCTGCCACGCCGGCGCAACCGAGCCGGTGCACGCGAAGATCCTCGAAAAGAATTATCAGCAATACGAAATACCGGTCAAAGGTCAATGCGATATTCTGATCACCGGAATTCCCGACATCTCGCCGTACAACGTTTACTCGGCGTTAAATCCTTTGCTGGTACAGGTTATGGCTCTCGGCTATCACTTCAATATGTACCGCAACAAGCCTTTGTTGAGGAAGGGCGGCGTGATGATCATTACGCATCCGTGTTTCGACGAATTTGATCACAATTTTCATCCGAGCTACATCGAATTCTTCCATCGGTTGCTGCCCGAATCGCGCGACGCGTTCTATTTGCGCGAAAAATACGAGAGGGAATTCGCCGAAAATCCGGCATACATCGAGATGTACCGGCGCGGAAACGCCTATCACGGCGCGCATCCGTTCTTTATGTGGTACTGGGGCGAGAACGGCCGCCAGCACGTCGGCAAAGTGATCGTCGCCGGCGCCGAGAATGCGCACGTGCCGGAAATGCTCGGATGGGAACGCGCCGACAATCTGACCGACGCGATCGCGATGGCCAAGTCATACAAAGGACGCAGCGCGGAGATCACGATGCTCCATCAGCCGATCATCGGACTTTGCAGCGTGACGGACTGACGATTTTCGATTTTCGATTTTGGATTTTGGATTGCACGCTGGATCGACTCGGACAGAGACCGAATCAACCTCGTCGATCGCGGTTGGGCGGAATTTGTTGAATTCGTCTACTCGATCTCGAACCTCGCAAAGATCTCGAAACGCAGTTTGATCTGCGTAATGTTCAGGGCCTGCGGCTCCGAAGTCTGAGATTGGTTCGGTGTAAGCCGTAGATTCGAGTTGCTGTTTAGCGAGCCGGTTCGGAAATTCGAAATCTCATACGTATCGCTGTTTTCAACCTCGCGAATATAGACCGGCTTTCCGGCCCGTTCGCCGATCGCGCCGAGCAGATACTCAGCCTTCATTTTCGCAGCGCGGATCGCTTCCATCTTTGTCTCTTTGCGGAAACGTGTCAGTTCGGTATGCGTCGAGTCGATCAGGTCGAGCCGCGCGATATTGAGCCGGTCGGCGAGATCCTGCAACTTGTCCAACTTGTTGATGTCATTGATCTTGAGCCGGTAATCCTTCGATCCGAGCGTGTCCTTCAATCGCCGTTGGCGGACGTAGACGCTGGTGATGTCAAAAACGGTCAGATCTTTCTGGACATCGATTCCGATCGCCGCTAATTCACGTTTGAGGGCCTCTTCCTGATCCTCGATCGTGATTTTTTTCTTGCCGTCAACGCGCTCGACGAGCGTGATCTTGAACGTGAATTCGTTCGGCGTGATCAGCGTTTCGGCCGATCCGGTTACTTCGATGACGCGGCGGTTGTCGGTCGCTTGCGTCTGTGCAAGCACAGACGCCGCGAGAAGCAAGATGACGGTAATTGTTGATTTCATGATAGTTCCCAGTTGTTTTCTCGTTCAGCGTGCGAGTGAAATGGAGCGCTCCTAAGTATTTTCGGAACGAGCTTTGCGCCATTTCCGCCATTCTTCCGGAATCGGCTTCCCGCCGTTTTGCTCGCGGATTGCAAGCATTTGATAATGCTGTTCCTGCAGGCATACCAATTTTTCGACCTTTTCCAAAGTCGACAGGGAGCGCAAATAACGTCGGGAAATTCGTTTGCGCCGTTTCAGATCTTCAATCGATTCTCGTTCCAGTCTATTGCTCACCGGTTACCCTCCATTTTTCCTTCTCCCATTTTTCAGATAAGCCGAATCTTTCAAGTATTTCGAGCAGCGTTTCCCGGTTCAGAATGTCGGCGTCCCAAAATGCCCCTATTTTCTGATAGTCCTTAGCGCGACCTGCAAAGAGCCACATTGCAACGAGGTGCTCACAATCGATGACCGGAACAGAAAACTCACCGAGTCTCATGATCACAGCCTGTTCAATTGCTTCCTTCCACAACTTGTTATGACTCGACTCAACAAACTGCACGAGCCAGCCGTGAATATTGATAAATTCGTGGTCAAAAGCAAGGCCGTTGAGGCGTGCGAAATCATAGATCCTTTCCAAAGAAAGAAGTCCAGTCTCAGGTATCTCCTTGAAAAGAAAGAAGATGTCAAGGTCGATCGTGGAAATCGGTTCATCATGCAGGGTCGCCGCAAACGCTCCCCCGATCGCAAATTTCTCGACGATTCCGCCTGTCCTCATTTCATCCAGAACTGAAATCACCTTTTCAAAATTTGCCGTATTCAACTTTGATTTCTCCTATATTTATGCGTGATCGGCCGTCTTCGCCCGATGCCGATCGCGTTCTTCGAGATGATGATCGTCGGCGGCAACTGCCGGCGTTTGAATTCGTTCGACGGATGTTCGACCTTGTTCAGGATCTCGTAGACAAGCTTCTCGTCGTTGCCTGCGGCGATGATCTCGGACGGTGAAAGCTTTTGCTCGAAATAGAGATGCAGGATCGGGTCCATAAGTTCGTAGGGCGGCAGGGAATCCTGATCGAACTGGTTCGGCGCGAGTTCGGCGCTCGGACGTTTGTCGATTATTTTGTTCGGAATTATTTCTCGCCCGGCCCGTTCGTTGATGCGTCGCGCGATCTGCCAGACCTCCGTCTTCAAGACGTCGCCGAGGACGGCAAGACCGCCGTTCGTGTCGCCGTAGAGCGTACAGTAGCCGACCGCGAGTTCGCTTTTGTTGCCCGTTGATAGCACAAGACGCCCTTCCGCGTTCGAGATCGCCATCAAAATAACGCCGCGCAGGCGCGACTGCATATTCTCCGCCGCAAGATTCTCGCCGCCTTTGTTGGGTTTTGTGAAATGAAGCTGTCCAAGGAGCGTTTCGAACGCGGCTGAGATCGGTTCGATCCGCGATTCGCAGCCGAGATTTCGGACGAGTTCTTCCGAGTCCTCGATGGAACCCTCGGACGAGAACGGCGACGGCATCATCACGCAGAGCAGATTTTCGGGGCCGAGCGCCTCGGCGGCGAGCGCCGCCACGAGTGCCGAGTCGATTCCGCCGCTCAAGCCGAGGACCGCTTTCTTAAAACGGTTCTTCCTGGCGTAGTCCCTGATTCCGAGGACCAGCGCCTGATGGATCGAATCTATCTCGCCGCCGGTGATTCCGCGCGCATCCGGCTTGCGAACGTCAAGTTCGACGGATTCGACGAACTCCTCGAACGCCGTTGCCTGCAGAATGATGTCGCCTTCCTCGTCGGCGATCAGGCTCGCGCCGTCGAAAACGATCCCGTCGTTCCCGCCGACCAGATTCACGAAGACGATCGGAACATGCGCCGACTTTGCGCGGTGCGCGACCATTTCGCAGCGGAGGCGGATCTTGCCCTTGTTGTACGGCGAGGCGTTGATCGAGACGAGCAGATCGGCTCCCTGACGAATCGCATCCTCGGCCGGATCGACGTCGTAGAGCCGATCCTTCCAAAAGGTTTTGTCGTTCCAGAAATCTTCGCAAACGACGACGCCGATCTTCGTGCCGTTGATCTCGAAAAGCCGGTTCGGCTTTTCGTTCGGCTCGAAATATCGCGGATCGTCGAAGACGTCGTATTCCGGAAGCAAGGTCTTGTCGGTAAACCCGAGCAACTCGCCGTCGCGGATCACCGCGGCGCAGTTGTAAAGCCGCCGGCCGTCGTTGTCCTCGTTCGGCCGGATCGTGCCGACGATCGCCGTGATGCCGCGTGTTGCCGGAATGATCGACGACAGCGGTTCGAGCGCATTCTCGATGATATCGGGATCTTGAAACCAGTCTTGCGAGGTATAGCCGTGAGTGCAGACTTCAGGGAAGACGACCAGGTCCGAGCCGTCGGACCTGGCTTTATCGATGGCGCCGAGAATCTTGGAAACGTTGCCTTCAAGATCGCCGTTGGTCGTGTTGATCTGTGCTATTGTTACTTTCATTTTGGGCCGGACGCGGACAACTGTCAGTCTATTCGAGATGATTTTCTCACACAAATGGAATAAACTCGGCTGACCGGCGGATTAAGTATCGGAGATCCCCAAAAATATGAATCACTTTGTTCAACGAATTACGCTCCTGACGATATTCGTCATTCTGTTCTCTGCCGCGGCGATCGGGCAGTCGAGCCGAAGCCGTACGGAACCGCTAAAGGTCGGGGACGACGCTCCGGCTTTCACCTTGACCGATCAAAGCGGGCAACAGGTAACTCTCTCGAAGACTGGAAACCCGGTCGTTCTTGTGTTTTATCGCGGCTTCTGGTGACCTTACTGCTTTCGGCAGTTGGCCGAACTGCGTACGCTTCTGAAAACCGACGACAAGTTGAAACTCTATGCCCTGAGCATCGATTCTCCGGAGATCAATAAAGGGCTCGCCGAACGCGTTGCCAAGGATGGAAACGGGTCGGTCGGATTTCAAATCCTTTCCGATCCGAATCACAAAACGATCGACGCCTACGGTCTTTTTGATCCGAAATATGTCGGCGAGGAATTCGAGGGAATACCGCACCCGACGGTCGTCGTTCTCGACGGCAACTTAAAGGTCGCCTGGATCAAGGTCGAGCCCGATTACCGAAAGCGGCCGACCAACGCGGAAATACGAATGGAGATCGATAAACTGAGTCCGAAAAAGTAGACCGAAATTACTGAGCGCGATCCGGACGCTTGATCATCGTCAGACGATTGCCGCGGTCGTTGTAAGAAACTTCGTCCATAATGTTGTAGATAAAGAGCACGCCGCGGCCCGAAGTTTTGAAGAGGTTTTCGGGGTCGAGCGGGTCGGGGATCTCGCTGACGTTGAATCCGGCGCCTTCGTCCTCGATCGTGAACCGCGCTTCATCGGGCGAGATGTCCGCTGTGATCCTCACGAGTTTCGCCGAATCGAATTTGTTCCCGTGTTTGACGGCGTTGACGAACGCTTCGTCGAGCGCGATGAATAGGTTGGAGGTCTCGGGGTTGATGACGCCCAGTTTTTCGACCCGGCGCATCAGATAGTTGAGAATGTCGGACATCAGCGAGATCAGGCTCGGAACTTCGAATTCGATCTTTTCATGGATCGTCTTCACCGTTTCGAGTTCATCGGCGCAATCCGACTTGCAGGTGAGCGTGACCTCAAGACATTTTTTCAAGTCCTCTTCGGTACAGTCCGACGAGTCGAAATCCCTGACGCTGAGTTTGAAAGCCTTGATCAGGCTGCGGTCGTCGTCCTCGGCAATTCCGTCCAGATCCGAGATGAAAAGATTGAAGTTCTCGCGTTCGACCAGTTCGACTGCGCGGTCACGATTGTCGACGACGGTAACGCTGTGCCCGAGCTCGGTAAATTCGCGACTTAGAAGAGTCGCAAGATCATCGTGATCGTCAACAATTAAGATCTTTTTCTGCATCGTGTTACCGAATTTTCGGGATTCTCAGCCGAGGTTTACGCTAGAATAGCTTTATTTGTTGCAATCATAAACCATTACGCCCGGTATTTTCTATTTGATGGATGAAAAGATCCGACAATTAAAAACGCCTTCGGATATTTCGTCGTACTCGTTCCGCGACCGGCTCGTTATCCGCGCGGTCGCATACGCTTACTTTTTGCTGATCTCGGTGGTCGGCCGGACTTTTAGGATCGAACACGTCGGCATCGAAAAAATCGAAAATATCAGGACGCGGGTTTTTGCCGTTTGGCACGAATTCATATTTGCCGGCACATTTATGATGAGCGGGCAGAACGTGTTGGTGATGTCGTCAAAGAGCCGCGACGGGGACTATATGTCGCGCGCGCTGATTCGTCTCGGGTATTGCGTGACGCGCGGATCGTCGTCGCGGGGAGGAACGCGCGCGCTGATCGCGATGATCGAGGCGGTGAGGTTGGGATTGTCGGCGCTGATCACCGTTGACGGGCCGAAAGGGCCGGCGCACGTCGTCAAGCCCGGAGTCTGCGTGATTGCACAGAAAACGGGGAATCCGATAATCCCCTTGTCGTTTCAGACTTTCAGCTATCGGCGGGCAGGCAGTTGGGATCGCCTGCGGATACCGAGACCGTTTTCGCGTGTCGTGGCCTTCTACGGCGATCCGATCATAATTGAGAAAGGCGACGACATCGAAGAAAAGCGCGACGAACTGCAATGCGCGCTTGAGGAACTTGACCGCTTTGGTGAGGTTTGGCTTGAAAACAACGCCAAATAGACCCCAACGGCGTCCCTGCACGGACGATCTCCGAATCATATGACGCGAAACTACACTTCCCGCTTCCGCGCCAGGAAGTTCGCTGACAAAAGCACGTTGGAGATCCAGATCAGGTCGGCGAGCAGGAGGTGTCCGACCTGCATCACGATCGGACCGAGAAGCAACAGCGTCAGGGTTCCGAAACCGATCTGGACGAGGACAAGGATGATCATACCCTTCGACCAGTAAACGACTTCCGGCACGTCTGACCGCATTTTCTTCAAGCGCCCGGCGAGAAAGATCAGATAGGCGCCGGCGAGCACCGAGACGACCGGGTGAAAAACGCGGAGCCGGAGCAAGATATTCGAGGATTCCGAAAAATCCTTGGCGATGCCTTCCCCGATCGAATTCGACGGGAACAAAAGGTTCGTGAGCGCCGCGATGGAGCCCGTTACCCCGATCAGCAGAAACGCGACGACGCCTCCGATCATCAGCACCTTTGCCTTGCCGGCGATGTCGAATCGAAGCCGTTCGCCGCCGCTCGCAAACCACGCCGTCAGGGTCAGAAATGTCAGCAGAACAATCGTCGTGATCAGATGCGCGCCCATCCAAAACGGGCGCGCGGCGGTCAGATTCTCGGCCGTGTTGCCCGTCAAAACCAGCCCCGCGCCGAGGAGTCCCTCGATGAGTACGAGAACGAACGTCACGGCGGCGGTCTTCATCACGCGGCCCGGTTCGCGTTCCGACCGCCATCGGAGGAACGTCCAAACGAGCAGGCCGATGACGATAAATCCGTCGAGCGCGCTCGTGATGCGGTGCGAGAATTCGATCACCGTTTTCAGTTCAGGCGCCGACGGAATGACCTCGCCGTGGCAGGTCAGCCAGTGCATGCCGCAGCCGTCGCCGGATTTCGAGGCCCGGAGAAACACGCCCCAGACGATCACCAGAAGGTTGTACGCGAGCACGAACCACGCGAATTTCGCGAATCTCGAAAGTTTTGTTTCGGTTTCCATTTTGGTAGAGTCGAACCCTAGAATAACACCGCGCCCGATTTTTCTTAAAAAAGTGAAGATATTAGAATCCCTAAAACACACCTTGCGGTCATTCTTGTTTGCGGCGATAGCGGCATCGGGTTTGACGGTCATCGCGGCTGAGGCGCCGTACGTCGTCGTGCTCGGGGTCGCCCAGGATGCGGGCGTGCCGCAAATGGGTTGCGCGAGCGTGTTTTGCGGTCAGGCGTGGCGCGACAACAAACTCCGGCGAATGGTCTCGTCGATCGCGCTCGTCGATCCGGCAACAGGCGCTCGATGGATATTCGACGCGACGCCGGATCTGCCCGAGCAGTTTCAAAATCTCAAGTCGGTGACCGGCGACGGTACGAACCGGATCGACGGGATCTTCCTGACGCACGCGCACATCGGACATTACACGGGGCTGATGTATCTCGGGCGCGAATCGATGAACTCCGCCGGAGTCAGGGTTTACGCGATGCCGCGTATGAAAGAGACGCTCGAACGCAACGCGCCCTGGTCGCAGTTGGTCTCGATCAAGAACATCCTGATCGAACCGCTGACGAACGGCAAGAGCGTTCGCTTGACCGACGGGATCGCGGTCGAACCGTTCATTGTTCCGCATCGCGACGAGTTTTCGGAAACCGTCGGATTTCGGATCATCGTCGGGAAAAGATCGTTGGTCTTTATTCCCGATATCGACAAATGGCAAAAATGGTCGACGAAACTGGAAGATGTCGTCAGGGCGAACGATTTTCTGCTGATCGACGGGACGTTCTACGCCGACGGCGAGATCGCGCGGCCGATGAGCGAGGTGCCGCATCCGTTTGTCTCGGAAACCGCGGACCTGCTCGCAGACTTGCCTGCGGCCGAAAGGAAAAAGATCTTCTTTATTCACTTCAATCACAGCAACCCGCTTGTCCAGGGCAACAAACGCAAATTGCGCGATCTTCGTTCGAGAGGATTCGACGTCGCCCGTGAAGGTCAGCGATTCGAATTCAAATGAAGCGTGAACGGATCGACAAACTGCTCGTCGAACAAGGGTTTGCCGAGTCGCGCACGAAGGCGCAGGCCCTCGTGATGTCAGGCGTCGTGCTCGTCGGTGAACGGCGCGTCGAAAAGCCGTCGGAAATGATCGACACCGGGGCGGAGATCCGCATCAAAGGCGCGTCGGTGGAAACAAAGTATGTCGGACGCGGCGGTCTGAAGCTTGAAAAGGCGCTTCACGAATTTCAAATTGACCCAAGCGACTTTGTCTGTCTCGATGTCGGGTCGTCAACCGGCGGGTTCACCGACTGCCTGCTGCAGCACGGCGCGAAAAGCGTGGTCGCGATCGATGTCGGTACAAATCAGCTGGTCTGGAAACTTCGTACCGATCCGCGCGTCGAATCGCGCGAGAACGTCAACGCGCGTCAGCTCAAACCGGACGATTTCGACGCAAAATTCGATCTGATCGTGATGGACGTTTCATTTATCTCGGTGACGAAGATCCTGCCTGCCCTGAAGCATCTTCTGGCCGCCGGCGCGGCGATCGTGGTCCTCATCAAACCGCAGTTCGAGGTCGGCAGGGCGGATGTCGGAAAGGGCGGAATCGTCAAGGATCCCGCCCTGCATCGATCCGTGGTAGTCGCGGTCAACGAATTTGCCGCGTCGATCGGTCTCGAAAATGTCGGACTGACCGACTCCCCGATTCTCGGCACCGACGGCAATCGCGAATTCCTCGCGCATTATTCCGTCGCGTAGTCTTGAGAGCCTTCTTTCGGACCCGGACTTCAGCCTGACCGCGGATCTCAAAAGTTGCATCGGCTTCCCGGATTCGCTAACGTCGTAATTGAAGATGCACAAAACGGCTGTGAAAGAATCTGAACAAAAGACGACGAAACCTCATTTCGTCGAGGGAGTCGATTATTATTTTGAGGGTGGACTGATGGTCCTGACCGCACATTTTCTGCGGAATCGCGGCTACTGCTGCGGAAACGGCTGCCGTCACTGTCCATACGAAACGGCGGCATCGGCTCAAAGCAAATAGTCTTCAAGTTCGGCGGGTTCGTTGGCGACATACGAAGGCTCGTCAAAATCTTCAAATTCCTGATCGATCTCCTCGTCGCCGGAATCCAGAAACGGCATCGGTGTCCGCGCGATCTGGACCAGGAGTTCAGGAGAACAGCAAACCGTTTCGTATTTCGCGCGGTCACGGCGGAGTTCTTCGCGGCTGTCGAGCCAGTTCAGGATCTCGTCAAGCACGTTCGCGGCATTCTCGTCCGCCGGACGCCTGATGCTGTAATGCATCCATTTGCCCTCGCGACGCGCTTCGACCACGCCGGCGTTTCGCAAATAGGCGAGATGCCGCGAGATCTTCGGCTGGCTCTCGCCGAGGACTTCCGTAAAAAAGCAAACGCAGATCTCTTCGTTGCGCATCAGGTTGAGCAGACGCAGGCGCGTTTTGTCCGCCATCGCGAGAAAAAACGTCTCCATTTCCTTCAGCACATTCGCTTCAGCCATAGAAAAAAAATACCACAGAACTGAGATAAAGTCTTGAAGTGAAGCATCCACAGCAACTATGCCCACGTATATAAATACGTGAGAACGTATATGAGTGTTATTAATTGAGAATTCATATGAAATCGTGTTGCGGTTCCGCGGTCTGAGCGGTTAGTATTACTCGAAATGACAGGCACGTGACCGTCTCAGCTGGCAAGACGCAAGCGTGCCGTCGAGAGATCATCTTATGTCCGATAAATCCATCGAGACCCTTGCGGTCCACGCGGGCGAAGACCCGAAACAACATTCCGGCGCCGTGTCGGTGCCCATCTACAACGCATCCGTCTTTGCTTTTGCCGACGCGGACGAAGCTTCGGCGATCCATAATTACGAGAAGCCGGGATGGTTTTACGGACGCCTCGGCAATCCAACGCAGGACGCGCTCGAACGCGCCGTCTGCGAACTCGAACGCGGCGAGAACGCGCTCGCGTTCGCATCCGGCATGGCCGCCGTCACGGGCGCGATCCTGACGGCGGTAAAGTCCGGCGACCACATCGTCGCGCCGGCGTCGCACTATTCGACGACCGGCAGTTTTCTCGAGTATTTGGCGGACGATTTCGGCGTCGCGGTGACCTACGTCGATCAGACCGATGCCGAAAACTATCGCGCGGCGATGCGGCCCGAAACAAAGCTCTTCTATCTCGAAACGCCGTCGAACCCGACGCTCAGGATCACCGATCTCGAGGCCGTCGCGCGCATCGCGCTGGAAAACGGGATCACAACGATCTGCGACAACACGTTCGCGACCGCCTTCAACCAGCTGCCGCTGACGCTCGGCATCGATGTCGTCCTTCATTCGGCGACCAAATATCTCGGCGGCCACAGCGATCTTACCGCCGGCGTTATCGTCGGCGAACGTGAGTTCGTCGAAAAAGCGAGGCTGAAGACGACCAAGCTTTTCGGCGGCAACATCGCGCCGCAGACGGCGTGGCTCGTCCTGCGCGGAATCAAGACGCTCGCGCTGCGTATGGAGCGCCACAATTCGAACGCGCTGCGCGTCGCGGAGTTTCTCGCCGAACACCCGCGCGTCGTCGCCGTAAATTATCCCGGGCTCGCATCGCATCCCGGGCACGAAGTGGCAAAACGCCAGATGCGCGGCTTCGGCGGGATGATCTCGTTCGACGTCGGAACGGTCGAAGCAGGCAAAAACCTGCTCAACAACGTCGAGCTCTGCACGCTCGCGACGTCTCTTGGCGGTGTCGAAACGATCATTCAGCACTCGGCGTCGATGACCCACGCCGGCCTTCCGCGCGACGAGCGCCTCAAAGCCGGAATATCCGACGGACTGATCCGCCTGTCGGTCGGGATCGAAAGCGCGGACGATCTGATCAACGATCTCGACCGGGCCTTGCAAAAAGTCTGACCCGGCGTTTGGCGATTCGAGACATTGTGCTAACATATTTGCGAAAACGCATATAAGTGAGCGAACAATGCCAACTGCAGACTGCAACCCGACAAAACGACTTTCATTTCTCGACCGTTTTCTGACGCTGTGGATCTTCCTGGCGATGGGGATCGGCGTCGCCGCCGGCCATTTCGTCGCCGGCATCGAGGGCTTCATCAACAGCTTTCAGGTCGGCACGACGAACATCCCGATCGCCATCGGTCTGATCCTGATGATGTACCCGCCGCTCGCGAAGGTGCGCTACGAGGAACTCGGCGAGGTTTTCAGAAACACCAAGATCCTCGGGCTCTCGCTCGTTCAAAACTGGGTCATCGGGCCGATCCTGATGTTCGCGCTGGCGATCATCTTTCTTCGCGACCAACCCGAGTATATGGTCGGCCTGATAATGATCGGACTCGCGCGATGCATTGCGATGGTCATCGTCTGGAACGAACTCGCGAAGGGCGACACCGAATACGCCGCCGGATTGGTCGCCTTCAATTCGATCTTTCAGGTGTTTTTCTACAGCGTTTACGCGTGGATCTTTCTGACGGTTCTGCCACCGGTCTTCGGCCTTCAAAGCAGCTTTGTCGATATCAGCATCTGGCAGATCGCCGAGAGCGTTTTTATCTATCTCGGGATTCCGTTCCTCGCCGGGTTTCTGACGCGGTTTCTGCTGGTCAGGGCGAAAGGGAAGGAATGGTACCACGAAAAATTCGTTCCGCGGATCTCGCCGCTGACGCTCGTCGCGCTGCTGTTTACGATCGTCGTGATGTTCAGCCTCAAAGGAAATCTGATCGTCCAGCTGCCGTTCGACGTCGTTCGGATAGCGATCCCGCTGCTGATTTATTTTGTGCTGATGTTCCTTGTCAGCTTCGCTCTCGGGAAACTCGCCGGCGCGGACTATTCGAAAACCGCGACGCTGTCTTTCACCGCCGCGAGCAATAATTTCGAACTCGCGATCGCCGTCGCCGTCGCCGTCTTCGGGATCAATTCCGGCGCCGCGTTCGCCGCCGTCATCGGACCGCTTGTTGAGGTTCCGACACTGATCGGTCTCGTCAGCGTCTCGCTCTGGTTTCAACGAAAATACTTCGCCAACGAAATATGAAAAGCGTATTGGTACTCTGCACCGGAAACTCGGCCCGCAGCCAGATGGCCGAAGGTTTGCTCAAGGCGTTGACGGAAGGGAAGTTCGAGGTCGAAAGCGCCGGGACGAAACCGTCGCTGGTCCGCCCCGAGGCGATCGCCGCGCTCGGCGAGATCGGGATCGATATTTCGGGAAACCGTTCGAAATCCGTTGACGAATTTGCGTCGCGCGAGTTCGACTTCGTCCTGACCGTCTGCGACAATGCCAAGGAAAACTGCCCGTTCTTTCCGGCGAAAACCCGCGTCGTCCATCGGATGTTCGAAGACCCGGCGGACGCCGTCGGCGACTTCGAAACCCGCGTTGACGCGTTCCGAAAGATCCGCGACGAGATCCGGCAGTATTTCGAAACCGAATTCATCGAACTGATCTCAAAATGACCTATATTCTCGCCCTCGATCAGGGCACAACTTCAAGCCGCGCGATCGTCTTCGACCGCGACAGCCGCGTCGTTTCGATGGCCCAGCGCGAATTCACGCAGATCTTTCCGAAAAGCGGGTGGGTCGAGCACGATCCGGCCGAGATCTGGGAAAGCCAGCTCGAAACCGCCATCGAAGCCGTTGCAAACGCTGGACTCGGCGCACGGGACATTGCCGCCGTCGGGATCACCAACCAGCGCGAAACCACGATCGTTTGGGACCGCGCGACCGGTGAGCCCGTCTGCAACGCGATCGTCTGGCAGGATCGCCGGACATCGTCCCGTTGCGAGGCCGTCCGTGCGTCGCACGGCGACCTGATCCGTGCGAAAACCGGGCTCGAGACGGACGCGTACTTCAGCGCCAGCAAACTCGAATGGATCCTCCACAACGTCGAGGGCGTCAAACTGCGTGCCGACCGGGGTGAACTCGCTTTCGGCACGGTCGACAGTTGGCTGATCTGGAATCTTACATCTGGAAGAGCGCATTTAACGGATGTTTCGAATGCGTCAAGGACGATGCTCTTCAACATCAATTCGCTCGACTGGGACGCCGAACTGCTCGACTTGTTCGATGTTCCGCGCAGTTTGCTCCCGCGCGTTACCGCGTCGAGCGAGGTTATCGGCGAGATCGGATCGGTTCCGGCGCTGAAGGGAATTCCCATCGCCGGAAACGCGGGAGATCAACAGGCGGCATTGTTCGGTCAGGCCTGTTTCGAGCCCGGACTTTCGAAGAACACCTACGGGACGGGTTGTTTTCTGTTGCAGAACATCGGTGAAAAGCCGATCGCGTCGAAGCACCGCCTTTTGACGACCGTCGCCTGGAAGATCGGAGATCGCACCGAATACGCGCTTGAGGGCAGCGTTTTCATCGGCGGCGCGGTGATTCAATGGCTTCGCGATTCACTCGGGATCATCAACACCGCCGCGGACGTCGAGGAACTCGCGAGCTCGGTTCCCGACAACGGCGGCGTCTATTTCGTTCCGGCCTTTGCCGGTCTCGGCGCGCCTTATTGGAATCAGGACGCGCGCGGAACGATCGTCGGACTTACCCGCGGCACAGGACGCGCGCACATCGCGCGGGCGGCGCTTGAGTCGATCGCGTTTCAGTCGGCGGAGCTTTTGGAAGCGATGCACGCCGATTCGGGGCAGCAGCTGCTCGAACTCCGCGTTGACGGCGGTGCCACAAAGAACGACGCCCTGCTCCAATTTCAGTCCGATTTGCTGCAGATTCCGGTCGTCCGTTCGAAGGTCACGGAGACGACCGCGCTCGGCGCCGCGTACCTCGCCGGTCTCGCGGTCGGCTATTGGAAATCGACCGAAGACCTGCGGCATCACTGGCAGGAAGACAAACGGTTCGAGCCGCGAATGTCCGCGGACGCGGCGGCGCGGCTGATGGCGGAATGGCGCCATGCGGTTCGGCGGGCACTTTGATTCGCCAGAATTTATCCCGCGAACAAAAAAAGAAACATTCCTTTTTCGCGTCAATCCGCGTGATTCGCGGGAGAATTTTCGGGAATTATATACATCGCAAACCCATTGTCATAATTTCCCGATGTGACGGTTCGGCAATGTTTTGAAAGACGCTACTTTTTTGGAGCGTCTTTTTCTTTGCCTTTTTCTCGTTTTCCGGCGGGTTAGTTAGGTTTCACCTTCTAACAGATCGCTCAGAACTTCATCGAAGTCGAGCGGTATGCGTAGCGGTTCTTTAGGTTCTTTTTCTGCTGTTCATTCATCGATCTTTATTATAATATCCGAAATCGGAAAGCCGATTGAGTCCGGGTCTCTACCCTGTTGCGATGCGTCGTTAAATTCTACCTCATTACAAAGAAACACCGTCTCACTATTTAGCAACCCCGCCACGCGATGAGTCAAGACCCTATTTGGAAGAGCTTTTGCGCTGATTACGTCGCCAAGTTAAATCGAGTATTTGTTTCCATTCTCTGATGTTAACAAGATTTGCTGGCATCGCTAAAAAGTCTATTTATTATGCGTGCGGGCATTGACAAACTATGCGTGCATTAATATATTTAAACGCATTGGGGGTATTGGTATGGAAAAAAGTAAAGCATTGACCGCACCGTATGTTCCGTTCAAGACGTTTTTGACCACGCTAGAACACTTAAATTCACACGGAGTGCCGAATATACTCGACAGATCATTCTTTCCGAGTTTTAGCGGAGCAACGCAGAGCCAGATTATGAGTGCTCTGCTCTTTCTGGGATTGGTAAACGACGCCGGTATTCCGAGCGATGACCTGCACCATCTGGTTACAGATGTGGACAATCGCCAAACACTGCTGAGAGGTCTTTTGGAAAGTCGATATAGCAACCTGTTTGCGGCAGATTTGCGGCGAGTTAGTCCGTCACAATTTGACTCGTTGTTTTCCGCCGAAAAATATAACGTCAACGGTGATACTCGAAAGAAGGCACGGGCATTTTTCTTTTATGCTCTCGAATATACGGGAACACCGTATTCAAAATTACTAACCCAACGCACGCGATCGCCGCGCAAGAAGAAAGCGGACTCAGGTAGTGGCAACGGAGCGCTAGCGACACCACTGCAAACGAACGAGACTAATGGAAACACAGGGAGTCAAGGCATATTACCTGAGGTTGGTGGCTCGGTTGACATTCTCTCTGGTAAGGCGATTAAGTCAATTACGTTGGCCGACAGTGGCAAGACGGTCTGGTTGGGAACCGACGCGAACGTCCTCGAGATCCGTAAAGGGCGCGACCGCGATTTCATTTTAGCCCTGAATGATCTTTTCGATGAATATGAAGCAGATATTTCAGACGGTGATGCCGACGAAGAACCGAACGAAAACAGATTGCCGTAATCGGCAAAACGGCTTGCCAGACATTGCGAGTGTCAAACAAGCCGGATTACTAATGAAACGGAGGCACAATTAAATGACTGTCTTAATAATCGTGATCGTTGTACCACCTTAGCCGGAAGGCTATATAATGTAAGACCGCAGAGGCTCGGTTAAAGCCTCATTCATTCTTTCGCGGACGCGGCGATACTGGCAAACGCACTAGCTCAGGGATCTAAGTTCCCGCATGGAGTTGTTAGTTCAAGTCTCACCGTCCGGAGTTATTATAGCGACAATCTCGATTTAGGGCAATTATATATGTCTCATGCATTCACGATTAAAGGCAATGGCTTGGCTCTTGATTTGATAACAGATGCTCACGTTTCCGAGGCTTATGACACGAAGCATCCCCCCAATCCGCTTCCAATCGCTGAGCCTGTAAAAGCTCTTTGGGATACGGGAGCGACGCACACAAGTATCTCCGTGGGTCTCGCATTGAAGTTGGGGCTTGTTTCAACCGGGCAGGGGAAAATGGAACATGCAGACGGTGAAACTGTCTGCGAGACTTATGTGGTGAACCTAGTACTGCCTAATGGCGTAACTATTAGTGGCCTTACGGTTATGGCGACGAAGTTGCCGGGCAAATGTCATGTGCTGATTGGAATGAATGTGATTACCGCAGGTGATTTTGCTCTAAGTCATGCTGGCGGGAAAACTGTTTTCTCATTCAGAATCCCTTCCAAACAGTCCGTTGACTTTGTAAAGGAAATCAATCGTGACATATTGAAAACTATCAAGCCTAACGATGATTGTACGTGCGGATCACAAAAGAAATTCAAAAAGTGTTGCCAACACAAGTACTTATGACTTGATCATTCCTAGCGTGGAGACCGAAGTTGTAAAAGCCTTCGGACCTCGTGTGCACTCTTGAAGCATAACCGATCCTAATTGGCCATTCCTTTTTATTGCAAGGTAAGCATCTAACGTGGAGTCATACACCCCTATAACGGCCTCATTTTTTAAGGCCAGAGTTTTGCCCTCGTGCTGTTTTAGCAACGTTGGCTGTTCTTTTATAAAATACTCTAGTTCTTTTTCGAACATAATGACATAGCCTCAATCTTGAGATGGTCAGATCACCATAACAGATGCCATCCAAAGTATGCGCAACAATGTTGCGCCCGTCTATTTCATATCTTTATACCGATAATACGGTAAGTCAACAATTATTGTTTACGGCGGGCCACCCTGTCAATGTTTCCTAATAGAGTCTGAGTATCGCAACCGCTTCCCACCGACAATCGTAATCGCTTCCATAGCTCTCTCGCCTTCCGACACTCTGCGATGATTCCAACGAAAATCAAACTCGGTCAAATAGCGGCGCAAACAATTTTTTCTCAAATGATGATACGTACCAATACTACCGCTCTTTAGCAACGCATAAACACTCTCAACGGTGTTTATTTGAGCCTGATTGCGGAAAAACGGGCCCGTTCATCACGAGCCCGAATGATTCCGATCGCGAATTCTCAACCGGAACTACTCTTCGTTCGACTTGTTGCCCTTTCCGCTCGCGGCAGCCTGGACTTGGGGCAACGGAAGCGCCGCGGCGTCCGAACTCTTTTCCGGCTCGTCGTCGATCGATATGTCCTCGACGTCGCTGATGATCATTTTCCCCGACTGTTTGGCAAACGTCAGTTTTTCCCCGTCAAAATCGACCAAGACAAGGTCGCCCGTCTCGACCTGTTCGGTCGCGACGAGATTCGACAGCGGATAAACAAGGAATCGTTCGATCGCTCTTTTCAGGTGGCGGGCGCCGTATTTCAGGTCGATGCCCTCCTTGAGCAGGAACTCTTTCGCCGGGTCCGTGCATTCGAAAACGAATTTCGTTCCGGCCGATTCCGTGATGCGCGCCTGAACGTCGCGAAGCTCGATCTTCAAGATCTCGCGCAGATGATGCTCCTTCAAGCTTCTGAAGACGACGACCTTGTCGATGCGGTTCATAAACTCCGGCGAGAACTTGCGTTTCGCCGCTTCAAGCGCGGTCCGGTAGATCTTGGTATCGATCTCGTTGTCTTCCTGCCCTTTGCCGGTCTTGCCCGGCGCGAATCCGATGCCGCCCGAGATCATATCGCTCATCTCGCGCGCGCCGAGATTCGAGGTCATGATGACGATCGTCCGCGAAAAATCGACGCGCCGGTTGTCGCCGAGCGTCAGCGTCGCCTTGTCGAGAATTCCGAGCAGCAGCTGCCAGAGCGAGTCCGATGCCTTTTCGATCTCGTCAAAAAGGACGAAAGTCAGCTTTGTGTCGTCGGTATGCGCTTTGTCGAGATTTTCCTGCGTCAGCATCGGCGACGTTTCGCGGTGACCGAGATATCCCGGAGGCGAGCCGATGAGTTTGGCGATCTCGTGCGAGTGCTGGAACTCGGCGCAGTCGATCTTCACGACCGAGTGCGGTTCGCCGAAAAGGACTTCGGCCGCGGCTTCGACGACGCGCGTCTTGCCCGAACCGGTCGGTCCGAGAAAGAGCATCGTCCCGATCGGGCGCGACGGGTTGTTCATACCCGCGAGATAGATCTGAAACAGTCCGCTCATCCGGCGCACGGCGCGTTCCTGGCCGACAATGCGGTCGGTCAGTTTGTCCTCAAACTCGGCTGCTCGCGGCGATTTCTGATCGGGATCGAGCAAAACCAGTTTTCCGGTCATCTTGTTTTTCTTTTGCGATTCCTGTTTCATATGCTTCTCCTCCTGGCTCGTATGTCGTTCTCGAAACGGCCGCAGCTGTTACGTAGACGAACTTTCCACTTACAATTGCCGAACCGATTTTCGGCAAATTGTTGCCTACATTGATGATTTCAAATGATTATTCGTTCGCCGGAACCGATCTCAGGAAGGCATTCCCGTTCCGCGCCGTTAGATTTGACTGAGCCCAACACCGAGCAGGTCCGACTCTGTTTAATGTTTTACACAAAAAAGAGAGGCGATTCAAGTGGACAGTGGGCAGTGGACAGTGGACAGTGGTCAGTGGTCAGTGGTCGGTGGCCGGTGGCCAGTTGTCGGTGGGCAGTGGACAGTGGGCAGTGGGCAGTTGGCAGTGAGCAGTTGGCAGTGAGCCGGACGCAGTCGCGAATCTTTCCACTGACCACTGACCACTGACCACTGTCCACCGACCACCGACCACTGCTCACTGCTCACTGCTCACCGCTCACTGTCCTGCCCTTGCACAAATCCCATCGATTTTGTAGGATTCTCCCTTGCTTCAAGGTCAACGCCCACACAAGCCGGTGTAGCTCAGTTGGTAGAGCAGTTGATTTGTAATCATCAGGTCGTAGGTTCGAGTCCTATCACCGGCTCCAATTTATTTAATGACCGTCCAAAAAAAAGGCGGGAATGAATCCCGCCTCCAGTTTAGGTTGCCGAATGCTATTACGGCTCGGCGACCAGATTCAAATTCGTCACTTCGTCCGTGACGTTCAATAGGCGCGGCGCAAAGGTGTATTCCCTTGCCCGGACGTTGACAACATACGTTTCGCCGATCGCGACGTCGTCGAACCGGAAGAAGCCGAACGGATTTGAGATCGCCGACCTCGTCAAGCCGGAAGCGCTCGTCAGTGTCAGCCTCGCTCCGTTGATCGCCATTCCATCCGCCGACAAGACGATACCGCCGACCGATGTGCTCGCCGCCGTCGGGCCGAGGATGGTAACGTTCCCGGCTGTAAACGTCGTCGGCAGTTCATTGGCACTCGCATCGCTGACCTCGTTTGCGACCGGCGGATGACCGGTGAAAACGATAGGCGTTGCGCCCGAGCCGGCCGTCGGCGATACGTCAAAGCGTATCTTCACGATCTCGCGGGTCCCCGCCGGAATCGTTCCGCCGGATACCGGCCACGCGGTTATGACGCCGACCTTGCCCGCAGTGAGCGCGTTCGCTATCGGGTTCGAGCCCGGCAGGTCAGCGCCGATCGTCACCGACGGGTTGCTGAGCACGGTCGGGTCATAACTGACGGTGAACCCGAACGCGTTCTCGTCGCCGTTGGCGTCGATCCTGATCGACACCGTCACCTGCTGGCCGGGACTCGTCGATGCATCCGCCGCATAAAGAACACGCGGCAGCAACAGCGCATTCAGCGCCTTCTGATTCCTTACGAACTCCTCCGGTGAGAACAAACTCGCAAAGGCCGTCCCGCCGACTGGCTGCGGTCCATCAAGGCCCGCAGCATAACGTCCTGCCTGATTGTAATCAGACACCGTGATCAAACCGTTGCCGCGGGTCGCTCTCGGTGCCGAATCCGCCCGCTGCAACTCGTTGTACAACGGATTGACCGTGTTGAGACCGGCCGCGAATAGCCCTGTCTGATTGTAATCGGAAACGGTTATGATTCCGGTGTTGCTGCCGCTGAAGCGGGGAGCGACATCCGCTTCGTACCCGGTAGCGAACGTCACCACGCCGCTCGAATATGTCGCTAACAGCGAATCGGCATTGGCGTTGGCGACCTCCCTCGATATCGGACTATCTCCAAACGTAACCGCCGAACCCTTAAACGCCGGCGGCGTCCCGGTTGTATTGAACGTTATCGTTACTACCTGCCGGGTCCCCGCCGCAAACGTAACGGGCGCCGGGAGCGCCGGTTTGGAAACGATCACGCCGATCTGACCGGCGGAGACATTCGGGATCAGAAAACAATCGAGGCAGTCCGCACCGAGGGCGATGACCGGGGTATTAAGAACCAACGGATCGTAGGTGACGCTGAATCCGAGACTGTTTTCGTCGCCCTGACTGACGATCGAGATCGGGACGACGGCCTGAGCGCCCGGAGCGACGTTTTGACTTACAACCTTAATGATTCTCGGCGAATTGCCCGAAAGGCCGGTAAAGTTTGCCGCGGTGACATTGGCCGTCACATTAGAGTAGCTTCTGCTGATCGGGTCGAATGCGTAGCCGGCGAGACTCGGAGTGATCAGATAGCTACCGCCCGGCGGAAGCCCGGTAAAGCTGTAGTTTCCGTCCGAATCCGTCGTCGTTGATCCGGTCTGATCGCCGCTCAAGGTGACAGACACGCCCGCCAGATTGGTATTCGCCGCCGGGGAATTGTACTGCTGGATGTTCCCGGAGACGGCGTAGGTATTGACCGGGGTGAAGGTCGCACTGATCGTATGATCGGAACCGACCGCCGCGAACTGATAGCTGCCAACCGCACCGACGGAGACACCGTCGACCAACACATCAGCGATATCGTATCCCGGAGCCGGGGTGATCGTGAACATCGGAGTATCGCCGTAGTTGACGACAACCGCACCCGTCGGGCTGATCGAGCCACCCGTTCCGGCCGAGACAGTGACCGTGTACGTGTCGATCGCAAACGTCGCCGTGACGGTCCTGGCGGCGGTCATCGTCACCTGGCACGCACCCGTGCCGGTGCAGTCGCCGCTCCAGCCGGTGAAGTGATAGCCGGCGTCCGCGGCCGGCGTCAGTGTGACCACCGTGCCGTGGAGATACTTGGCCGTGTCCGTGACGCCGTTCGGCGGCACGTCGGGCGTGACCGAGCCGTTGCTCGCGTTGAGCGTCAGCGAGAACTCGTCGAGGGCGAAGGTCGCCGTGACGTTAAGATTCGCAGTCACGTTGAGATCGGTACGTGATGCCGTCAGCACGCCGTCGCTCCAACTGACGAAGTGGTAGCCCGCATCGGGCACCGCCGTTACCTGCGTGCCATTCGCACCGGAGTTAACAACCTGTGAGGTGTCGCCGGTGAGTGTTCCGCCCGTCCCGGCGGCATAATCCAACGTGAAAGTGGTGACCGCAGGCTGGGTCGTGAAACTCCAAACCGGACCGGTGGTTGTCTCGACTCCGTCACTGACCGTCGCGTACCATTCATATTCCGTTCCGGCGGTCAGACCCGGCCAATTAACCGAGGTGTTCGTTCCGGACGGCACATTTGTATTTGTCCCGATCACCGCGAAGGGCGCAGCAGTTCCAGCCATGTCGTAACTAAGGGTGAATTGGCTGTCTGCATCCGTCTCGAACTGGTTAAGTGTCGGAGAATAGGTCTTTACGGATATTGTGTTATTGGCAGGCGAGAAGGTCATGACTCTCAGCCATCCGTCGCCGCCATTGGCTCGGCTCTGGTAATCCGACAGGAGCGAATAGACGGTTTTCCCGCCAAACGTGTCCTGTCTCCGGCCTTCTCCGGGCACATGCCCGCCGAGCATCAAGAAGAGGTTGGGCCGATCCTTCAGCTCGTTGTAGATCGCCGCCCCCTGGCTACTAAAACTGCCGGGGTTGCCGGTGCCAATCAAATTGTGTGTTACGGCAATGGCGCGTCTACCGGGATAGGCTTGCAATAAACCGTCGGCCCAGGTCAGCAGGGCGGGATCCGGCGTGGTGTCGTATTCAAAATGAACGATGATAAAGTCCATTCCGCCCGCGCTGAACAACTCATAATTGTTGTCATTATCCGAACCAAAGTGGCCGCCGTAATAACCGCGCCCGTTAAAACGCGATATTCCAAAGTACTGGTTGTACTTGGCTGTATCGGCCGTGTCGCCGCCACCGAGCGGGGATTCATCGTGATTGCCAACGGCCAGTCCGTATGGGATGCCATCCAGCAACCCGGTCGTCGCAGGATTTTCAATCGTCGCATAGGAATTGGTAGCGATCTGCCACTCCGAATCAAAGGCATTGCCATTTTCTACGATATCGCCCAAACCCGTTACAAATTTGATATTGAGCGCATTCTTGTTATCGACGATCCACTGCGTCTGCGCAGCGAATTTGGCGGCATTTGCCCCGCCGTTGTCGGTGTAGTGCTGCGTGTCTGGCATTGCAACAACGGTGAAATCCGCGCCGGGCGAAGTGGTTCCGACAGGGCGGCCGTAATAAGTGACCGTCAGGTTGTCACCATTTGGATCGGACGCGGTCACATCGAGATTCGGAGACGTCGAAACGCCAGTTGCATTATCCGCCGGTGAAACAAGCACCGGTTGGTCGGGGGCAACATTGGGAACCGGCGTGTCGTCGTACACGACGGTCAGTTTCGGGCGATCGGCGACTGTGGCGTACTCTCTTGACCGTAGTTGCTGACCGTCATCCGCGTGGGTCGCGATCATCAGCCAGCCGTTATTGGCCACCGTGCCATTCACCCAAGCCTGAACCGTTGAGGCCGGAACGGAAACCGTGATCGGGCCGGTATAGGTGTCGACTCCCGGCCAGTTGGCGTTTACAGAGGATTCGGCATCGATGTCATCTGCGGCAAAATGTCTGTTTCCCAAAGACGCAAAGCTCGTTGTCGCTTCGCTCCAGGGCACATTCATTCGGTGCATATTGAAACCCTGCCCTTCCGCATCGACATAGAATTTAAGTTCGGCCGAGACTATCGTCGCGCTCGCCGGAATCGACGACAGGTCGAAGCGAAGCAATGATCTTCGTTCGTCGGGAGGGGTATTAGCCGGATTCTTATCCTGCACAATTGTGGTCTCAGCCCCGCGAACGGTTGATGGACTCACGTCGAATGTATAGGTATCCGACGTTCCGGTGTAATTGTTCACGCCGTCCTGGAAACTCACCGAAGTGTTGGCGGGTGCGTTTATGGTGGCTGAACCGGAATCGGCAAATGTACTTCCCGCGATCGGGAAGAACTTCCAGTCGTAGGATGTCGGGTGCAGCGTTAACTTAAAGACGCCATAGTCGGTATTGTTGCGGACCTCGCTGGTTGATAGCGTAGTGCCGAACGCATGATGCGATTCGCCGCCCATCCCGACCGTAAATTGTCTGATCCCGTTTACCGGATCAGCGACGGGCTGGTCGGACAAGGTCGCGCCTGACTTTATCGGCACAAATCGTTCGTAAATATGATCGTGCCCGTCCAGAAGGATATCTGCACCAGCCTCGTAAAGAGCATCCCAAAGAGGCTGAAGAGCCTGGTAATTCGTCGCGCCTGAGCTATAGCGTGGTTTGTGCCAGACGGCGATCACGTTCTTACCGGCATTCGCGGCCAGATCGGCCCGGAGCCAGACCTCCTGAGGTGAACCGACCCCGCAGCCGCCCGGGACGAGCTGACATTCGCTGTCGAGATTGACGACGTGCCAGTAGCTGTCGAGATCGTAGGCATAGTAACTGGTGCCGCCCTGATTGGCGTTATCGCCATAGTTGCCAAAGTAGCCGTCAAGATTATTCGTGACACCGGTGCCCCAATCGTGATTGCCCGGTACCGGTCGGGTTCGCGACAGGACTGACGGATTGCCCCAGGGCGTGGTCGCGTAGCAGTTCGCGAAATCAGCGGCCGTGCCGTTTGGATAGACGTTGTCGCCTGTCGTAAAGATCGTGCCTTCGATGCCGGAGATGAGTTCGCCTGTTGCGGTATCTTCAGTGACCGAACATGATGCGATGTCGCCGACACCTACGAATACCGGGTCGGCACCCGGCGAAGTATCGAAAGTCCACGTCGGACCGGTCGTTGTGGACGCGCCGTCGCTGACCGTTGCGTACCACTCGAACTTCTGGCCTGAGTCGAGACCTGTCCACGACTTTGTCGTGTTGGAACCCGATGCAACGCCGGTATTTTGTCCGATCTGCGCGAATACACCGCTGGCATACGGCCGGCCGAAAAACGTGACGGTCAGCACGCCGCCATCCAGATCTGAAACGCCGACATCGAGCGTCGTCGATGCACCGACACCGGTAGAACCGTTAGCCGGCGAATTGAGCGTCGGCACCTCCGGCGGGTTTGAGGGCACGACGTTGAACGGGGCACCAGGGGTGACCCAGGTATAATTGCTGCCGGTAATCGTTCCATTTGCGGCCGTTGATACTGAATCACCAACGACAGTTCCGGTTCCTTCGTTCAGTCCCCAACGAGCAACGAGGCCGCTTCCCGATGTAAGTTCGTTGTTTTTGTCCGCCACTATCTGTGACTGGGTGCGGGCGACATTCCATACGCGGGCTTCATCTATCACGCCCCGAAAGTATCCGTGAGGCGTGCCATTTGATTCGATCATCGTCCCAAGGGCAACCGGCTGGATCGAATCGGAGCGCGGGTGCACGCCGGGGTTGCTGCTTGCCTCAAGGTTGCCGTCGAGGTATACGGCCCAGGTCGTCCCATCGAAGGTGGCGGCCGCGTGATGCCATACGTTGTCGGTGATTGCGGTGGTTCCGCTGATAGGAAAGTTCTGACCGGTCGGGGCCGGGTCGTCGATGGCTTCAAAGTCGGCCGCGATCACGTTGCCTGCCGTGTTGATCCCAAGGATCCAGTTGGCGTCAACTGACGAGTTCTCGGCTTCGGGTGATCCATGAGTCAATAGCGGAACGATAGTGATACCACCGGTTCCGGTCGTGTTTGAGGTGCCCGCACCGGTTCGCTTGAACCAAGTCTCGATCGTAAACGTAGCCAAATCGAGTTTTGCAGGGTCGCCAAAGGTGACATAAGTACCGGTGGCCGTTGTGAACTCAAGCGCTCCGGGAAGCACGGCCGGGATCGCGTTTACCTGGTCGGACGCGTCGGACTCGTTGGTGCTCATATCGACGGCGGTAATCACATAATAGTAGATCTGCCCGTTGGTGCGTCCGGTATCGTTGTATGTCGTGCCGGTGACGAGCGTCCCGCCATTGATCGGGCTGGTCAGCGGAACCGGCGAAGTCGTACTTCGGTAGATGTTGTAACCCGAGAGATCAGCCTCGGAGTTCGCGGTCCAGGTCAACGACACGGCAGTATTTCCCGGTGTGGCAGCAAGACCGGTCGGTCGTGCCGGCGGAATTGCATCCGGTATCGGGAAACCGCCCACCCAGGTTGGGCTCCCCAAAGCGGCGCCGGTGACGGAATTGCCGGAGTTATCGGCGAGGCTGGTGCCTGAGCCCTCGTTTAGATTCCACACCCCGAGGAGACCGGATTGCGGTGTCGTGATCTCGAGATCCTTAGTGGCCTGAATTTGCGCCAGACTGCGGGCACTATTCCAAATCCGGACCTCATCGACCACGCCCGCAAAAAAGCCTGCCGCGACTCCACCGGTCGTTCGAGCGCTGCCGACGGACGTAAGTGCATTGGTCAAAGCATTTGCCGGTCTATTTACGGCAAGTGTCGAGTCGAGATTTCCGTCGAGGTACAAATTCCAGGTCGTGCCATCAAATGTCGCTGCGGCATGATGCCACATATTATCGGCGGCGATAACGGCGGTTCCGGTGATCGGATGGTTGAGTCCGGGACTTGTTCCTCCTTGTGCGACTTGGGCCTCCTCGAAGTCCGCAACAAGTTTGCCGCTGGTGGCGTCGATCCCGAAAAAATAATTGACGTCGGCGGCGGCGGTCTCTGCCTCGGCGCGCCCCTTGGTGATCAGCGGGATAGCGCTCGTGATGCCGCCCGTTCCGGTGCCAGTGCCAGCTCCGGCGCCGGTTCGCTTGAACCACAGTTCGACGGTGAATGTCGCACTTCGCAGTTGCGTCGCGGTGCCGAGGGTCGCGTATTGGCTGGAGCCGTTGAACTGCAAAGCCGTCCCTGCCAAAAGGTTGTCCGAAAGGCCGGGTTGGAGGATCTTGTTATAGTCAAGTTGCTGATCAGCAAGCCATTGGGGCACTCCCTGTTCGTTCGCGTAATTTGCACCCCGCTGGTCCGACGACGTCGGCGCGGCGTTTAAGGCGCCGTTCGGCCCATTTGGCTGCCGTTGCGCGGAACTTGCGGAAACCGTTTCGATGCCAAGAAACTCCTTCACCGAATCAACAAATGAAAAAACCGCGGCGTCTGAGCCCGCGGCGGTGATCGATATTAGAGTTATAGCAAGGACCGTAATCAAAGAACTACGGCCTATCATTGAACGAAAAGACGACTTGATTTCAAACATTTGGAACTTCCTCCGCGACCACGGGCGGTCCGTCCGAAATTTAGACGGAAACCCGGTCCGAAAACACTAAGGTCATGAGGTCTCCTTCTCGTGAGAAGACATTAAAAATGAACGACTGAATTGGCGCTTACGCACAAAGTCGGACATATTTTCAAAAAGATATGTGACAGCTGTCACAATTCAAGAAAAGATCTTCAACGATGGATACGTTGACGACACGCGCTGGTGCGCTCCGGACGGTCAAACTTTATTGTTCGCCACAGGTAAATGACGAAAAGGACATATCTTCCAGAAAAAACCGGAGCCGTCCGTAAAAGAAGAAACGCGGCTTCCGCCGTTCAGCGTCGTAACTTCAGTGGACAAAAACGATACGGCCGACCGCTGTGTCCGCCGCCGTCGGGCCGAGGATGTTCACGTTGCCGGCTGTAAAAGTCATCGACAATACAGCGGCCAGCGCGCCGAGATCAGACTTTTGCAAACGATGCTTGGAGAAAAACCGTAAAGAAGAATCTTGAATCGACTAAGAACTTTCGCATTACGCTTGTTGACCCTTTCCGTCGTGACGTTGTGGTGCCCTGACGTCAAATCGCTCGCGCAGGGCCTTGAAAAGGCACCGGTCCTTGCCGTTTCATTCCGGTGGTGACCCTTAATTATCCGCCGGCGAAAAATCGAACGCCGCGGCCCCAACAATTTTTCGGATTCCGCGGCCGGCACCAACTCGTGGAACGAAGCGTTTGCGCGTAATGATACCGGGGTCCTGACGCCGGAGGATTACCGGCGGTTCGGCGGCTTTCGGTCGCCGCGGAAGTTCGATTCAACGCCTATCACATCGCCCGTTTGCCTCGACCGCCGCCACGGGTTGCGGGCGGGCGGGTTTTTCGCAATCATCAAGGAGATGCTCTCGCTTGCTTTAAGACTCACCGCGTTCGCGATTCTCCTGTCTGCCCCGACCGTGTGGGGACAGACATTGCCGACGGTCCCGGTTTCCGGCACCGTGACCGACCGGAACGGCGCGGCGGTCGCGGGGGCGCGGGTCGAGTTCCGCCGCGGCGCGGTCGTAGTCGTCGAGACCGTCACCGATGGAAGCGGCGCGTTCTCGTTCGCAACCGAAGGCGGGAGCGGCGAGATCGCCGTCGAAGCGATTGGTTTCGCGCCGTTCCGTAAAGGCTGGCAAACTGTATCGGACGGGAATTCCATCGCCGTCGTGCTGGCTCCGGCTTCGCTTTCGGAGCAAATAACGGTCTCCACCGATCGCGTCGAGACCAGAATCGGAGAGACGGCGGCGGCCGTAACAGTGCTCTCGCGGGAAACGCTTGACGCGACTCCGGCACTCGGCCTCGACGACGCGCTCCGGCAGATCCCGGGCTTCCAACTGTTCCGGCGGACCGGCAGCCGCGCGGCCAACCCGACCGCACAGGGCGTCAGCCTGCGCGG
>JBGSWK010000078.1:0-10155 GCA_041752475.1 Pyrinomonadaceae bacterium
GCTCACCGCTCACCGCTCACCGCTCACCGCTCACCGCTCACCGCCCACCGCTCACCGCTCACCGCTCACCGCTCACCGCTCACCGCTCACCGCTCACCGCTCACCGCTCACCGC
The DNA here is from genome assembly GCA_041752475.1 of Pyrinomonadaceae bacterium. Classification (GTDB taxonomy): domain Bacteria; phylum Acidobacteriota; class Blastocatellia; order Pyrinomonadales; family Pyrinomonadaceae; genus JAFDVJ01. Next base: position 115 of record JBGSWK010000078.1, read on the forward strand.
TCACGGCTCACCGCTCACCGCTCACTGCTCACCGCTCACCGCTCACCGCCCACCGCTCACCGCTCACCGCTCACTGCTCACTGCTCACTGCTCACTGTCCACTGTTCATATTTTTCCGCGGCCGATGGCGTGCATCGCGATCTTGCCGAGCGCGTTTACGAAACGGTTGAAAGCCGCAAAGCGCTCGTCCTTCGTATACCCCTTCGCGTAACGAAAATAGATCTGCTGCGCGATAACCGCGATCTTGAACGTCCCGAACACGTAATAAAAGAGAATGCCCGAAACGTCTCGTCCGCTGGCTTCGGCGTACATCTCGACGAGTTCGGAACGGGTGATATTTTCCATCAACGCCCGCGGGTTGAACGGCATCGACAAGAGCTCGCTCCCGGCTTCGCGCGCCATCCAGTAGCCGAGCGTCGTCCCGAGATCCATCAACGGCTCGCCGATCGTCGCCATCTCCCAGTCGAGAACGGCCGTGATTCGCGTGATGTTCTCCTGGTCGAGCATCACATTGTCAAACTTATAGTCGTTGTGGACCAGCGCCGCGCCGTGCGATTCCGGGATGTTCGCGCCGAGCCATTCGATCGCCGTTTCGAGTTCGAAATGATCGTCGGTCTTCGCATTGAAATAGCGCTTCGTCCAGCCCTCGACCTGACGCCCGACGTAGCCGTCGGGCTTGCCTAAGCCACCGAGGCCGATCGCTTCGTAATCCAGTGCATGAAGCGCGGCGAGATTCTTGACGAACGATTCGCAGACGGCATATTGAAGGTCTAACGACTCTTCCAGAAAATCAGGCGACTTGCCGCGGATAATGAGACCGTTGCGGCGCTCCATCAGGTAAAACTCGGAACCGATCACGGATTCGTCGGCGCAATAGATCAGAGGCCTCGGGGCCGGCGCGTAAACGGCGCTGAGCTTTGAAAGCACGTTGAATTCCCGCGCCATATCGTGCGCCGACTTGACCTGATTTCCGAATGGCGGCCGACGAAGAACGTATTCGTCGGGGCCGATTCGAATGCAGTAAGTCAGGTTCGAGTTTCCGGCGGGGAACTGCAGAATCTCCAGATCCTCCGCCGGTCGCTGCAACTCTTCGGAGATGAACCCGCGCAGACGCCCCTGATCGAGCTCTTCGCCGGCCCGAACCGGCTTTGTGTCCGACATATCCATTAATTAGATTCTAGTAGATTTGCGACCGTTCGACCATTTGTTCCGGAGTATAAATCGGCCGGAAAAGGTGATAATCTGACTTAAATTATGAACTTCAATTACTCCGACAAGACCAACGAACTCCGTGCCCGGCTCGAGTCTTTTATGCGGGACTTCGTGTACCCGAACGAGTCCGCGTACAAGACGGAGATCGGCTCCGGCGACCGCTGGGCGCCGCTGGCTTTGATCGAAGACCTTAAATCGAAAGCCCGTAACGAAGGGCTTTGGAATTTGTTTCTGCCCGAGGTCTCGGGATTGACGAATCTCGAATACGCGCCGCTCGCCGAAATAATGGGCCGTGTTTTTTGGGCATCCGAGGTTTTTAACTGTTCCGCGCCGGACACCGGAAATATGGAGGTTCTGGAGCGCTACGGGACACCCGAGCAAAAGGAAGAGTGGCTGAAGCCGTTGCTCGCGGGCGAGATCCGCTCCTGCTTCTCGATGACCGAGCCGGAAGTCGCGTCGAGCGATGCGACAAATATCTGCGGTTCGATCGTGCGCGACGGCGACGATTACATTCTCAACGGCATGAAATGGTGGTCGACGGGCGGCGGGGACGGCCGCTGCAAACTCGCGATCTTTATGGGGAAGACCGACCCCGGTGCGCCGAAGCATCTGCAGCAGTCGATGATCCTCGTCCCGCTTGACGCTCCGGGCGTGAAAGTGGAGCGCAATCTGCAGGTTTTCGGATTTGACGACGCTCCGAACGGTCATTCGGAGATCTCGTTTACGAATGTCCGCGTGCCGGCGTCGAACCTTCTTCTCGGTGAGGGCCGGGGATTTGAGATCGCGCAGGGCCGTCTCGGACCGGGCCGGGTTCATCATTGCATGCGCTTGATCGGCGTCGCCGAGCGCGCGCTCGAACTGATGTGCGCCCGGGCCAAGGCTCGCGTGGCGTTCGGAAAACCACTGGCGGAACAGGGCGTGATCCGGCAATGGATCGCGGAATCGCGTTTGGCGATCGATCAGGCGCGGCTGCTTGTTTTGAAAACGGCGTGGTTGATGGACGAGGTCGGCAACAAGGCGGCGCGGCGCGAGATCGCGATGATCAAAGCGGCGGTTCCGGAAATGGCCTTGAAAGTCGTTGACCGATCGATCCAGGCTCACGGCGGCGCGGGGGTCTGCGAAGACTTTCCGCTCGCAAACTTTTGGATCGTTGCGCGAATGCTGCAGATAGCCGACGGTCCGGATGAAGTGCACCTTGAGTCGATCGCCAAAATGGAACTCAAAAAAGGCGGATGAAACGGTCGTTCCGAAGGCCGCACGATCGTTCGTTCGTGAATTCCCGCGATGCGATTTTCGGCATCGCCGATTTGGAATCGTCGGGATAATTGATAGAATTTTTGACAGCAATGACTATGAATATTCGACCGGTTGAGCCGGAAGATGCCGCGCAGGTTGCCGACATTTACAATTACTACATCAAGAACACGCATCACACGTTTGAGACCGAACCGCTCGAACCGGATGAAATGGCGCGCCGGATCGCGGAGGTAGCACGCGACTTTCCGTTTCTGGTCGCCGAGGAAGACGGTGAACTTCCCGGATACGCGTACGCGTCGATGTTCCGTTTGCGGCAGGAATTCGAGTTCACCGCAGAGGTTCTGATCTACGTCCGGAACGAAGCGAAACAGAAAGGAATCGGCACGGCGTTGTATTCGCAACTCTTTGATGCGCTCGCCGAAACCGATATTCACGCGATCGTCGCCGGCATTTCGTTTCCCAACGACGCCAGCATTCACTTTCACGAGAAACTCGGTTTCGAAAAAGTTGCCCATTTTCGCGAGGTCGGCTACAAACTCGGACGCTGGATCGACGTCGGTTACTGGGAACTGATCAACAAACTCAATGTCTAGGGCAACGATCTTTTTTGCTCACGCCAACGGCTTTCCCGCGGGAACTTACAAAAAGCTGTTCTCATTTCTTTGTAAGGATTTTGAGATCGATTCGATCGAGCGCCTCGGGCACGATCCGCGGTTTCCGGTCAGCGACAACTGGCCTCATTTGCGTGACGAACTGCGTCACGCGATCGAATCGCGGCATTCGGAGCCGGTGATCGGGGTCGGACACAGCCTCGGAGGCGTGCTGCACCTGATGGTCGCCTGCGAACGGCCGGAACTTTACCGGCAGATCATTCTTCTCGACGCGCCGGTGATCAGCCGACTCAGCAGCCACGGATTGAGGATTCTGAAAATCACAAAACTTATAGACCGCTATTCGCCTTCGCAAATGACCCGATTTCGCCGCAATCACTGGAAAACGCGCGCGGACGCTTTCAGCCATTTTGCCTCGAAATCAAAGTTCTCGGCCTTCGACCCGGATGTCTTGCGCGACTATGTCGAGAGCGGCACGGTCGAAACGGGCGCCGGTTTCGAATTGTCCTTTTCGCCGCGGATCGAGTCAAAGATCTACCGGACGATTCCGCACCATCTCCCGAAACTCCGCGGGCGTTTGAGCGTTCCGACCACCTACATCGGAGGTTCGGATTCGCGCGAGGGCCAACTGGCCCGTCTCTCGTTCATGCGGAAGCACTTCGGAATCATTATCGAGACGATCGAAGGCACGCATCTATTTCCCCTCGAAAAACCGGAACTCACCGCGAAAATGATCAAACGGCTGATTATCGTTTGAATTTGGCGGCGATCGGTCCTCGAAAGAAATCCCGACCTCGAACACCTGATAAATCGCACCGGCACAATGATGCATCCGCGCGCCCGGCGGGGTTGCGTTCAACCCAGATTCCGCAATCGGGCGATTTGGGTTTAGACCCCCATTCCGGGGTTGAGTGTCCTCAGTTTTCGTCATTCTGACCGAAATTGAATCAAACTGAAAAAACATAGTGTCAAAAAGCGTTAAACAATGTAAATAAATGTTGACAATAATTTGTCCGTCCTGTAATTTTGAAATGTAGCGACCGACATAAGGTCCTATCCTATCGCCACCTTAAAGCAAAATTCACGTGCGAACGGTTTCACTCAAGCGAAATCAGTTACACGAATCAAGGATGAAAAAACGAATCAGGAGTTTTAGCTCTTCCGTCAGTTTAGACCCATCAGCAGTTGTCCCGTCTTTGCTGTCAAATCTGAAAGGTGGCAAAAAGGTTCCCCTAACAAGCTGAAACCCCTGGATCGTTCGTCCCTGAAACAAGACAGAAATTCTAACAAAAATGATGATTGCCGCAGAAGCGGCTCAAGGAGTAGAAGATAATGCTATTCGGTAAAAAGAAAGGCGTTGCCGGTTTGGATGTCGGTTCGAGCTCCGTCAAAGTCGTCGAACTTGAGGGAAAATTGAGCAATTTGAGTTTGGTCGGCCTTGGATTCGAAAACCTTCCTGACGACGCGATCGTCGACGGCCAGATCATGGAAATGAACGCCGTCAGCGAGACCATTCAGGAGGTTTGCCGGAACCATCAGATCAACGCCCCGCAGGTCGTTACCGGTGTCAGCGGTCACTCGGTGATCGTCAAGAACATCGTTCTTCCGCCGATGAGCCGGGACGAACTTGAAGAGTCCATCGATTGGCACGCCGAAGAGCATATCCCGTTCGATCTCGCCGACGTCAGTCTCGACTATCACGTCACCGGACAATCGAACGATGCGACGAGCGTGGTCATCGCCGCCTGCAAGCGTGAAAGGATCGACAGTCTCAAACAGGCGGTCCAACTTGCAGGGAAACAGCCGGTCGTCATCGATATCGACACGTTTGCGCTTCAAAACTGTTACGAGATCAACTACCAGCCGGATTCGGCGCAGGTCGTGGCACTGCTGAACATCGGCGCATCGACGATGAACGTCAATATCGTCCAGGGCGTTAATTCGGTCTTCACCCGCGACATCACGGTCGGTGGAAGCCAGTTCACGGATATCCTTCAGCGCAACCTCGGACTCAGCTTTGCGCAGGCCGAAGCGGTCAAACGCGGCGTTTCCGACGTTTCCGCCGGGATGGATGAAAAAGCGATCGAGCCGTTAATGAACAACGTAACCGAGATGGTTGCGATGGAAATCCAAAAGACCTTTGATTTCTATCGGGCGACGACGGAAGACAGCGGCGTCCAGGTTCAGAAGATCCTGATCAGCGGCGGCGGTTCGAAACTCGCCGGTCTTGCCGAAGATATCTCCCGAAAGCTTGAATTGCCTGTTGAGGTGCTTGATCCGTTTCGTCAGATCAAAGTCGATACACGGAAATTCGATCCCGATTACCTGAGCGAAATTATGCCCGAGATGGCCGTTGCCGTCGGATTGGCAGTTAGGGGAGTTGAACTAAGATGATTAAAGTAAACCTTTTAAATTCAGTAACCGAACGACATAGCGGCGCCGTCGCGAATGTTGAGCGAAAGGTCGGGAGTCCGGCGTCGCGACTTCTCCTGATGGCCATTGCCGTGTTCGTCTTGACCACCGCTTTGATCGGTTGGGACGTTATCAGCACCCAGATGGCGAAGGCCGATGCCGCAGAGAGGCTTGAAGAGCAGAAACGCATCGGATCCGAGCTCGAAGCGGTGATGAAGGAACAGAAGGAACTTGAGGCGAAGATCAACGCAATCGATTCCAGAATCGGTGCGATCAAAAAGCTTCGCGAAGAACAATCCGGTCCGAGCGCAGTTCTCGACGCCCTCCGCGAACGCATCTCGATGGTTCCGGGCCTGTATCTCGAAAGCGTCGAACAGAAAGGCGACCAACTCGAGATTCGCGGCACGTCTAATGAAGAAACTGCCCCGACACGCTTTGGCCAGAGCCTGGAATTCTCCGGCGGCCTGTTCTCGAACCTCGGTATTGAAACGACCCGCAAGGAAGAGGCCTTGCCGACTCAAGCGTCGACCAATCCCAACGGTCCGACTGTCGAACCTCCGAAAGTCGTTTCGTTCGACTTCGTCATTCGCTGCGCGTACTCGCCCAAGGCTGCGCAGAATCCGACATCTGCGACGACCGCGGCAGTTCAGCCCGGCCCCGGCGGCCCGCCGACGGGAGAAACCCCGCCGCAGGTTGCAAAGAATTAACGACCACTCCGGATCGGTTAGAAAAGAAACCATCATAAGAAAAAGGAAACCGAGATGTTAGACAAATTCAAAGCCCTTTCGTGGCACGCACAGTTAATCGTTTTGGTCGGTGTTGCGGCACTGCTCTATCTTGCGGTCTGGTACTTTGTGACCAGCGGAACGCGCTCCGAGATCCAGGCACTCGAAGATCAGGTTGCGCAAAAGACTTCGCAAAATGAGACCGCCCGCGTCGCAACTCAGAGAATCAACGAATTCCGTTCCGTCTACGCGAGCAAGTCGCAGGAATACGACGAACTCAAGGTTCTTTTGCCCGAGCAGCGCGAAATCACCAATGTTCTGCAGGGACTGCAGGATACCGCGAGCGGCAGCCGACTCGTCATGATGCGCTTCAATCCTCGCGAGGATTCGCAGAAGGACGGCGTGATGGCAAAGCCGGTCGAGGTTGAGGTCGATAGCAATTTTACGAACCTCAGGGTCTTTTTTGACAAGATGGCCAAGCTGCAGCGAATCGTCTCGATCAGCGATTTCAAGCTGACCCGGCTCCCGGCTCAGTCGGGTGACCGCACGCTTCATTCGCGATTCATCTTGACGGCCTACTACGCGTCGCCCGAAGACCTGACACCGAAACCCGAACCGCAGAAACCGGGCGCGCCCAACGCGCAGCCGAATGCCGCTCCGAACGGTCAGCCTCAGCCAGCGCCTCAAACGCCTGCCGCGAAATAGTCGCGTTCACCAATAGTTTTTTTCGAAGAGAGAGAAAGCCATGAGAATCAAATCATCTGTAAAACGTTATCTTTGCCTTAGTTTGGCGGTGATCGGCACAGTTCTGATCTCCGGGAGCCTGAACGAGAGCAGTGCCCAATGCAACGGCGACCCGTTCTGCACACCGAGTTGGAAACAGCCTAAGAAATCGGCCGGAACGACGACGCCGGGCTCGACCAAGACCAAGCCGGGACCGCCGGTCGTTGGCCCGGTCATCGCCCCGCCGATCGAGCAGCGAATTGCATACTACAAGCAGCAGCGCGAGGCCGCGGTCCTGAACGGTTTGCCGGTGCCGAAAGTCACAAGTGTTTTGACGCTCGACGAATTGGCGATCACCGGCATCTTCAAGACCCCGCGCGGTTACGCCGCGATGGTCGAAGCGGTTCCGATCAAGCTCTCTTACACGATCTATCCGGGCGAGAAGTTTTTCGACGGCCAACTGGTGGCGATCGAGGATAACCGCGCGGTCTTCCGCAAGGTCACGAAAATGACCAACAACAAGTTCGTAACAGCAGTTGAGAACAAAGCTTTGCGGCAGTTCACGGTGCAGCAGGAAGTACAGGGCACGGCGCCGGTTCAAAACACGAACCAGCAGACAACGGGCCAGACCGAGGTCGTCAACAATACGGCGCCGGTGCAGTCCGACGTCAAGCCGAACCAACCCGTGGTGCCGACGGTGATCGTTTCGCCGGTTGACGAGATGAATCGTCAGGTGGAAGAAACACCAAAGGACTCGGTCAAGGACACGAAGAAGCCGAAGAAGCCCGCGAAATCGGCCAAGAAATCTTGATCTCGTAAATTCTCTTACAGGCGCTCCGGGAATATCTGTCCGGCCCTGATTCAATAGTTAAAGTCAAAACCCGCGATCTCCGGTTATCGAGATCAAATTCTTGGGAGGAAGCAATGAATTTTCTTCAGAAAACCAGCGTCGTGTGCCGTCGGGCAATCTTCGCTCTGATCCTATTAAGCTCCTTTGCCGTCGCCGCAAACGCTCAGCGCGACTGCAAAACTTACGGATGCGCCGGATTTACCGGCGAGCCGATCAACCTGAAGGTCGTAAATGCCGACATTCGCGACATTCTTAACTACATCACCGAACAGTACGGGATCAACTTTGTCATCGACAACTCGGTCAAGCAGGTCCCGGTGACGATAAACGTCAACGAGGTGCCTTGGAACGTCGCGCTCGATTCCGTGCTTCAGTCTCAGGATCTCGCGGTTCAGGTCAACGGTCCGATCCTTCGCGTCGCAGACTCGAAGAAATTAGCGGGTGAACGCGATATACAGAACCAGATCGACGCATCAAAGCTCGACGGCTCTCCGCTGCTTACCGAATTCGTAAGACTTAACTATGCCTGTGCCGGACAGTGCGGCTCGGGAACCGGTTTCACGACCGGCGCGACGGGTGGCGGTGCCGGAGGCGGTGCCGACGAGGGAATTCTCGGCGTTGTCAAAAAACGTATTTCTCGCCGCGGCGCGGTTGAAGTCGACAGCCGCAGCAACACGCTGATCATTACGGACGTCCGCGAGAACATCGATGCGATCCGTCAGCTGGTGTTCCTTCTCGATCAGCCTGAACCGCAGGTTGAGATCGAAGCGCGCATCGTCATCGCTAACCGTAACTTCAGCCGCGATATGGGCGTTCAGCTGTCGGGCTTTGTCCTCGGAAACAACGGACGCGCAGCCGGCGGCTCCACGCTTCCGAACGCGACCACGACCCAGGCGGGCGGCGGAAGCACAAGCGGCGGAGACACGACCGGCACGACGAACAACCCATTGCCTTCGCCGATCAACCGCGAGCCGAATAATAACCTTTCGTCGCAGATCGCCAATACCGTCATCGGCCTGACAACCGGCATGATCGGAACCGCGCAGATCAATCTTCTGCTGACGGCCGGCGAACAGAAGGGACAGGCGAAGATCGTTGCCACGCCGCGCGTGACGACGCTCAACAAACAAAAGGCCGAAATCGAAAGCGGAACGCAGATTCCCGTGGTTACGACTCAGAACAGCGGCAACCAGACCGGCGGCGTGGTGTTCACGACGACATTCGTCTCTGTCCCGCTGCGTCTCGAAGTGATCCCGCAGGTGACCGATGTCGGAACGGTTATGCTCGACGTCGTCGCCGAGAACAGTTCGATCAGTTCGCAGGTTGCGGTCGGCGGTACGCCGGCGATCAACACTCAGCGGATGAAGACGAAGGTCACGGTCCCCGATGGTGGAACGACCGTTGTCGGCGGCGCGCTTCTCGACTCTGAGAGCGACGATACGTTCCGCACGCCCGGCTTGTCGAAGATTCCGCTGCTTGGAAACCTCTTCAAGCGCAAGGCGGTTGGCCGTGCGACGAACGAGATCCTGTTCTTTATCACCCCGCGGATCTATCGCGCTGATGCGAACGGAAATCAGTTGCCGTCCAAAGTCGGCGACGGAAACCGCACGACGACGATCCTGCAGCCGGTTCCGCTCGGAAATCCGCAGTCGAATTCGAGCAAGGAAACACCGGTGACAACGCAGCCGCAGGTGCTGCCTTCGGTCAGCAAACAGCCGGAAATGAATCCGAAGCCGTAACCCGCAACGGAAATGTTGCTTCAAAATGCGGTGGCAGCTGCTGAGCCTGACTTTGACGAATCGGCCGCCGCCGCACGGACGGAGCGCTTGGGCAATCAACTCCGGTCCAGAAGCAACCAGATGCTCAAGTCGAAGCAGATTCCTTCCTCTCCCGTCAGGCGTTCACGCGCCTGACGGGTTTTCTTTTCCGAAACTCTCAGTATTCCCACGCCGCACGAAAGTTATCTTGGCTTTGGGATCTACTTCTTGGTTTGGGGATTTGAGTTCTCATCGTTTCACCCTGAACCGATCTATTCCGCACACCTTCGCAGTACAATCAAACGCGAAACTGCTGTTCTAGAGAAAGTACTCTTTAAGCGATGCGCGGGGCGATCACTTCGGCCAACGCCAACTTTGAAATGACGACCGCGACGAGACTCGCAGGGCAATACCGATCTTCCGAATCCGGGGCCGACTCCGCGCGTAAAGCCGACGCCGACGCCGACGCCAACGCCGACGCCAACGCCGACGCC
>JBGSWK010000079.1:0-3172 GCA_041752475.1 Pyrinomonadaceae bacterium
TTTCGTCGCGTCAGCGACGGCTGATTCAATCGTCGCTGACGCGACGCGGGCCCTTTTTCGAAGCTTACCGTGGGTTCAAACCCACGGCTAAACTCACCATGCCGCTGACGCGGCCGGCGGCGATGTTTCACCCAGTGTCCGTCGAATCATCTTCCTGCGGTGCGGACCGATTGAGCCCAGATTGCGCATTAGCCGTCCAATCGGTTTGACGCCGCACGGCGCGCCGAAGAAACACGAACTGTATAAATCCCTTTTTTTCAGTCACTTGAAAATGTGTTTCTTGAGAGCGGCACTGGGCAACGCTCGCCACCGCCTTACGCGCGCGCCTGGATGACGAGTTCGTTCTTGTCGTTCAACAGTTCACGACCGTGGAAGTCGCCGTCGATTCGGATATCGTTGAAACCGGCCTCCAGCAGGAGCGCTCGGACATTCCGCGGAAACAAATATGCCAGTTTGAGCCGTTGCATCCAAGAACCGATCAGGGTCCCGTCGGGGCCATACTCGTCATATCGGTGGTTCGAATGGACAATCTGTCTTACCGTATCGTAACGATTCGACTCCGATCGCATGACGAACCCGCCGTCCGGTCGATCGAACGTCGCGACCCAGCGCCAAGTGCCTTCGAGCGGTCCGGCGTGGTAGGACATGTACTCCAGCGACGGATGAAAAATATTGAAGGCGAAGAGTCCGCCGGGAACCAGATGCCGCCGCACGCAGTCGAGACACGCGCGCTGCTGACTCTCATCCAGGTTATGAAGGAATGCGCGGAACGGTGCGATGACGACCGCAAACCGCGTGGGAAGATGGAAATCGCGCATGTCGCCCGGCACGGCGGTCACAAGTTCCCGTATTCGCGCCGGCTGATCTTCGAGCTTGGTCCGCATTCTCTCGAGCATTCCGGTGTCGGCATCGAGGGCGTGGATCGGAATGCCGGCTTCTGCGATCGGAATCGTGATGCGGCCGGTACCGGCCCCGAGTTCAAGCACCGGTCCGCCCTCCTGACGCGCTTTCGCGCAATACCATTCGACATCCCCACCCAGACTCGCGGACGTCACCTCATCGTAGATTTGCGGTTTGTAGTTCATGGATTCGGTTCGGAGGTGCGAGACTTGACGATTGCGGCCCGAACCTTTGCGGATTTCAACGCGAATTTTGGCGCAAAGCAGCCGGGCGTCGCCATGGAGTCAAACTCACCGATGATCGAAAGCAAAACATCCGGTCTCGACCTTTCCAAATCCCCAAATTCGTTGACGGCCCCGTGGTCGAATATCACGGTCGCTTCGGCGTTCGGATTTTGACACGCGACATCGCTAATCAAGAACATGTCGTCTTGAAGTTGATAGTATCCGCCGATCTCAAGCGATACGGTTCGGCGATGGTAAAGCGACGGATGGTTGGCGAGATCGCAAAGCGAAACACGCAGGGGGTCAATGTGCGAAAATTGGAACGCACCAAACACCCCGAGAACAAAGGTGGTCGGGAGAATCAAAAGCCTGACGAGTTTTAGGGTAACCGATCGCAACATTCAGCCCTCGTCAAGATCGTAATATGAAAAATCGACGCCGCAAATCCCTGAAGACCCGTGGCGCCGATCATTGGTAAACACACGTTGAAGCGTGAGCTCCTAACTAGATTCCCATAACGTCGATCAGTTCCTGAACCGCCCCGGCGCTCTTCTGCAGCGCGGCGCGTTCGTCATTGGTAAGCGAGATCTCGATGATCTGCTCGACGCCGTTCTTGCCGAGTTTGACCGGGACGCCGACGAAGAGGTTGTTGATGCCGTATTCGCCTTCGAGATAGACGGCGCACGGAACGATCTTCTTCTTGTCCTTAAGGATCGCTTCGGCCATTTCGACCGCGGCCAGGCTCGGTGCGTAGAAAGCCGAACCGGTCTTCAGAAGCCCGACGATCTCGGCGCCGCCGTTCGCGGTGCGCGCGACGATCGCATCGAGCCGGTCTTTCGGGATGAGTTCGGTGATCGGGATTCCCGCAACCGTCGAGTAGCGCGGCAATGGAACCATAGTATCGCCGTGTCCGCCGAGAACGAAACACGTTACGTTCTCAACCGAAACATTCAGTTCTTCGGCTACGAAACAGCGCATACGCGCCGAGTCGAGTATCCCGGCCATTCCCATCACGCGGTTTTTCGGGAAGCCCGAGCGGACGTAGGCGACCTGCGTCATTGCGTCGAGCGGGTTCGAAACGACGATGATGAAGGCGTTCGGCGAGTGTTTCGCGACTTGATCCGTGACGGTTCCAACGATGTCCGAATTGATCTTCAAAAGATCGTCGCGGCTCATTCCGGGCTTTCGCGGAAGTCCGGCAGTGATGATGACGATGTCTGAACCGGCGGTTTCCTCGTACGAGTTTGAGCCGACGAGTTTGACGTCAAAGCCATCGATCGGCGCGGCCTGCGCGAGATCGAGCGACTTGCCCTGCGGTGTCCCTTCGACGATGTCCACCAAAACGACATCCGCGAGTTCCTTTGCCGCGATCCAGTGTGCGGCGGTTGCGCCGACGTTTCCGGCGCCGACGACGGTGATCTTATTTCTTCCTGCTGCCATTGTTTAATATCCTCTCTGATTTAATAAAAGTTTGAAATAAAGCGTTGCATCCATTCTATTTTGACTTCCAAGACTTTTCAATCAGACACTTTGTTTTCACTTCGTCTCGCAAGAAATTCACGGGCGAACCGCAGGCCGGTCCGCGCATTTTCGAGTGCTTCGTGGCCGGTTTTTTCAACGCGATGATTTCAACCGCGAAACGACCCCCAACAACGCGAAAACTGACCAGAAACCGAATACGAGCTGCCGAAAATCGATCGGACGAGCCAACGCAACCAAAACAATCTGCCGCTGGTCCGGTCGAAACCTGACGAAGCTCGTAACGACGCATCAAACCGGTTTGTCGCGGCAGACCGAGTTCGCCGACGACGGCTAGAACAACCGGACTTCCGTCAATGCTCGCGAGAAGTCTTCTGAACGAGGTTCCGAAGTCGCGGCAGCGACGGCAGATTTTAGCCGTGGCGCGTCAGCCCACGGAAGGCGATCGAAGAGGTCTCCGAGTCGCGGCAGCGACGGCACATTCAATTTGGGATTCGGATTGAATATCGAATCCGAGAATTCCAAATCGGACCCCTCCGAAATACACAATCGTAGGTGCCGTCGCTGCC
>JBGSWK010000080.1:0-55756 GCA_041752475.1 Pyrinomonadaceae bacterium
TTTCGAGATGCGCCCGATGCGCGGCGCGTGTCCGCCCGTCTGCTTGATCCGCTGCGTGATCCCGAAGTAGCAGGCGCGCCTTTCGCTTGGTCAGAAAGCGCGTGATGTCTCCGGCGGCGGCGAGAACGGTCGCGCCGACCGCCCAGCTCTCAGGAAACACATTTTCAAGTGACTGAAAAAAAAGGATTTATACAGTTCGTGTTTCTTCGGCGCGCCGTTCGGCATCAGCCCGATTGGACGGCTATTGCGCAATTCGGGATAAGTTCGCAATTGCTTCGCGTGAACCGGCGCGAGCGACTCGATCGACTTTACTTCGACAATCAGGTTCACGGCGGTTCACAATCCTTTCTTCGTGCCTTTGCGGGAACACCAATTTCTGAGTTATCAGACCTCAACACCATATATCGACGCAACTTCCGCGCAATCTTGACACAAAAGTAAAGATTTGAGATTCTATCACTTGAAATACTAACGAATTATTGGATCCAATTAAGAAGTAATGAAGATATCGGCACAAGAAGAGTACGGGCTGAGATGCTTGCTGCAGTTGGCGTTTCTTAACGATGGAGAGAGTTTGACGCTGCCGCAAATTGCCGATCGCGAGGGGATTTCGACCGCCAATGCCGGGAAACTGATGTGGATTCTCAATAAATCCGGATTCGTGCAGGCGACGCGGGGAACGAAAGGCGGTTACTCGCTTTCAAGACCGGCAAGCGAGATCTATTTGAATGAAGTGATCAAGGTCCTCGAAGAAGACGAGATCACGACCCACTGCGAGAACTACAAAGGCGTTTTGGAAACCTGCGTTCATAAGGGCGACTGCGGAATTCGTCCGGTGATTCAAGGGCTTCACGAAATCGTTCAGAACGCGCTGGCGCAGATCACGCTCGAACAACTCGTCGGCAGCGAGGCGAATGTCGATGCGACATTTCATCAGATCCAGGGAATCCATCGAACGCTCGACGCGCAGTTCGGCGACCGTCAGTAAGGCAGTAAAGCTATGTCATCAACAGCAACTTTGGAGCATCTCGCAAACCGTGAATACAAGTACGGATTTGTGACTGATATCGAAACCGAGACCATTCCCAAGGGTTTGACCGAAGACACGGTTCGTTTGATCAGCCAGAAGAAGAACGAACCCGAATGGATGCTCCAGTTTCGCCTGAAAGCGTTCCGCCATTGGCTGACGATGAAAGAGCCCGCATTCTGGGCCAATTTTGATTATCCGCAGATCGATTTTCAGAACATAACTTACTACGCCGCCCCGAAGCAGAAAGCCAAAAAGCAGAGTCTTGACGAGGTCGATCCGGAACTTCTGAAGACATTCGAAAAACTCGGCATCCCGCTGACCGAGCAGAAAATGCTCGCGAACGTCGCGGTCGATGCGGTCTTCGATTCGGTCTCGGTGGCGACGACCTACAAGGAAAAACTCAAAAAAGCCGGCGTCATCTTTATGCCGTTTTCCGAGGCGCTGATCGAGCATCCGGATCTGATCAAGAAGTATCTCGGTTCGGTCGTGCCGACCGGCGACAATTTCTACGCCGCGCTCAACTCCGCGGTTTTCTCCGACGGATCGTTTGTCTTTATCCCGAAAGGCGTCCGCTGCCCGATGGAACTTTCGACCTATTTCCGCATCAACACGCAGGAATCGGGACAGTTCGAAAGAACGCTAATTGTTGCGGAAGAAGGCGCTTACGTTGCATATAATGAAGGGTGCACAGCTCCTCAGTTCGACACGAACCAGCTGCACGCGGCGGTCGTCGAACTCGTCGCATTGGACGATGCGGAGATCAAATATTCGACCGTTCAAAATTGGTATGCGGGCGACGCCGAAGGCAAGGGCGGAATCTACAACTTCGTGACGAAACGCGGGGCGTGCCGCGGGGTGAATTCGAAGATCTCTTGGACGCAGGTTGAAACCGGTTCGGCGATCACCTGGAAATATCCGTCGGTGATCTTGCAGGGCGACAATTCGATCGGCGAGTTTTACTCGGTCGCGCTGACCAACAACGCGCAGATCGCGGACACCGGCACGAAGATGATCCATCTCGGCAAGAACACGAAATCGACGATCATCTCGAAGGGAATCTCGGCCGGAAAATCGAACAACTCGTATCGCGGTTTGGTCAAAGTTATGCCGAAGGCCGATGGCGCGCGCAACTACACGCAGTGCGACTCGATGCTGATCGGCGGCAAGTGCGAGGCGAATACGTTCCCGTATATCGAAGTCCAAAACAGCACCGCGCGCGTCGAACACGAAGCGACGACCTCGAAGATCAGCGAGGAGCAGTTGTTCTATTTGCAGCAGCGCGGAATCTCGCAGGAAGACGCCATTTCGCTGATCATCAACGGTTTTTGCAAAGAGGTTTTCCGCGAATTGCCGATGGAGTATGCGGTCGAGGCGACGAAGCTTCTGGGACTGAAACTCGAAGGCAGCGTGGGCTAATTAAGCGTGGTTCTTAACAGGAAAAGCTGAACACTCGATCGAGATTTCGGCCTTCCCTCGGGAAATCTGATTTGTTCTTTGACAACTTCGTTTCTTATCTTGACAAAAAAGTAAAGATTTTGTTAATTTGGTTTTTGTGAAAGGGGAGTAGAACACCCGCGAGGTTTGAAGAATCGTCAGTACGGCGGTGAGCCCGGTTCTTCAGGTAAGTTTCAAGACCTTTCGCAGAATCTGTCAAAACGACGATTTCTGCGAAAGGTCTTTTTCTTTTTTCACGCAAAATCAAATGAAGATCTGTTACCTGTTTTTGATCATTTTTCTTTTTGCCTTCAGCGCGTCCGCGCAGACGCGCTTCGAATCCGACTTTCAGGTTTGGAACGATACCCAAGTCATCGTTCCGTTAACTGAGAAGAAGGATTGGAACTTCGTGCTTTGGACCTTCGGGCGATTCGGAAACAACGTTTCCAAAACGACCGATGCGCGGATCGGAGGCGTGATCACGAAAAAGGTCAACAAATACGTCACGCTCGGCGGCGGCTATCTGTATCGCTATTCGAATCCGACTTTCACGCGTTCGCGCTATGAGAGCCGTTATCTCGGACTGGCGAACCTGACAGTCCCGCTCAGCAAGGACAAAAAATGGACGCTCGTAAATCGGAATTTGGTGCAATACGAAGAACGTTATTCGCGTCCGAACGCAACCGTCGTTCGCAACCGTTTTTGGGTCAAGCGCGAAGTGACGGTCGGCAAAAAGAAGATCGAGCCGTTTGTTTCTTTTGAGACGTTTTACGATTTTCGGCTCAAGGATATTGCGAGATACCGCACCCAAGCGGGGATCACACACAAATTCAACAATCGGTTCTCGGCCGATTTTTACTATGTTCGCCAGGTCGAAACCGGTAACCGGACGCGGCCGGGCACATTGAACGGAATCGGAACAAGCTTCCGCGTCAATTTAGATCAAATAATTCGAACTAAGGGAGATAAGAAATGAAAATGACTGCTTATAAATCAACGAAAAGCCTGGTCCTCGGACTGGCGATGGTCTTTGCGTTTGCCGTTTCGGGAATCGCGCAATCGGTTACAACCAACTTCAACGTCACGGAAAAGATGGTGCTTGAAGCTCAGGAAGGCTGGGGCAAAGCGCTTGTGAAGATCAGCGAAACGCACGCCAAAGGCGGCGACTATCGGAAGCTGGCGTCGGAAATTATCGACGCGGCCTACAACTACCAGAACGGCTCGGTGCTTTTCAAGCCGACGCTCGCGAATGGTGATCAGACGTTTCGCCTCGACAAGCAGGGTGCGCTTTCATATTTCGTCGGCGGCGACCCGACATACAAGAACGACAAGGGTTTCGCGCTCAAGGGTTGGACGAAATACGCCATCAAGAACAGCGGCATCATTCTCAGCGGAGATACTGCACTGACGATGGGCCACGTTCATTTCTGGGACAAGGACGGCAATGAAACCGTCGTCGACAAGACCTGGGGATTCAAATTGGACGACAAGGGAAATCTGAGAATCATTTTGCATCACTCTTCTTTGCCCTATTCGGCGGCAAAGTAAAACGAGGCTAAACTCAGAACTCAAAAGTTCACAGGCAAAGCGGTCTCGTTTTGCTTGTGATTTTTATTGTCTGAGGTTCAAGATGATAGACTTGGAAGGATGAAAAACATTCAACCGAACGAGATGGCGGAACCAAAGGGACACTACTCGCCGGGTATCGAACATAATGGGTTGATATACGTATCCGGACAGCTTCCGATCGATCATTCAACGGGGCGCGTCGAGACGGGAGCGATCGAAGATCAAACCGAAATCGCGCTCAGAAACGTAGAGGCGATTCTCAAGGCGGCGGGAAGCGGTCTTGGCGATGTTTTGCAGATGACGATCTATGTTTCGGATATGAAACTTTGGGACGGCGTCAACGAAGCGTACAAGCGAGTGATGGGCGATCACAAACCGGCGCGGGCGATCGTGCCGGTAAACGACCTGCATTTTGGAACCAAGATCGAGATTCAGGCGATCGCGGCAAAAGGCTAACGGGCGAGGACAAAAATGGATTTTCAAATCCTGATTTCGAATCTGACGAATCCGACGCTGTTGTTCTTCGTCCTCGGAATTTTCGCCGTGATGCTCAAGAGCGATCTTGAGATACCGGAATCGTCGAGCAAGTTCATTTCGCTTTACTTGCTTTTTGCGATCGGATTCAAGGGCGGACAGGAATTGGCGCACAGCGAATTCACGGCCGAGATCGTCTACTCGCTTTTGTTCGGCGTCGCGATTGCCGCCCTGATTCCGCTTTATGTTTTCTTTGTTTTGAAAAGAAAACTCGCGGTCAGCGACGCCGGCGCGGTGGCGGCGGCGTATGGTTCGGTCAGCGCCGTAACTTTCGTCGCGGCGGCTTCGTTCCTTGAATCTCAGAAGCTCGAGTTTGGCGGCCATATGGTCGCGGTGATGGCGCTGATGGAGTCGCCGGCGATCATCGTCGGAGTGCTGCTTCTGATGTCCTTTGACAAAGAGGATGAAACGCCGGGAAAGTTCAGGAATGTCATCGGGCATTCATTTACGAACGGCAGCGTTTTGATGGTCCTTGGGAGTTTGGTGATCGGATTGATCGCGGATTCGAAACAGGCGGAAGGGATCAAGCCGTTTACGACCGATATCTTCAAAGGATTCTTGGCGATCTTTTTGCTCGATATGGGAATGGTCACGGCGCGGCGATTTGGTACGTTTCGAAAATACGGCGTTTTCGTGACGATCGTCGCGATCCTGCTTCCGGCCTTGAACGGCAGCGTCGTCGCGTTTGCCGGCAAACTGGTCACGGCGGATCAGGGAAATCGCTTTATTTTCGCGATCCTCGCGGCGAGCGCGTCGTACATCGCGGTTCCGGCGGCGATGCGCCTTGCGGCCCCGAAATCGGATCCGCGACTTTATGTTCCGATGGCGCTCGGCGTCACGTTTCCGTTTAACATTACGATCGGAATGCCGTTGTATTTCGCGATCGTGAAGGCGACTTAGGATGTTGTGAGAAAAGCAGAATGAACTACTTTTTGCCGCCAATTTTGATCGTCGTGGGACTGGTGATCTATCAGGTTTCGCAAAAATCGGCCGATCAAACGGTGAATCCTTTCGTAGTCATCATTCTCGCGTATTGTTTCGGGATTGTGGCGTGTATCGGAGGTTTTTTTCTGTTTCCGCGTGAGGGAGATTCGGCGTTGATTCCAATGTTGAAAACGGCAGGCTGGACAGCGCTCGGAATCGGACTCGGAGCAGCGATAATTGAGATCGGATTTTTGCTCGCATATCGGGCGGGCTGGAATGTCGGAATTTTGCCGCTGTCGGTAACGGCGGTTTCGACGATCCTGTTGATCCTGATTGGTATGCTGGCATTTCGCGAGAGCATATCGATCGAGAAGATCATCGGCATCCTGCTTTGTTTTGGCGGTTTGGCCTTGATCACGTTAAGAAGATGAGTTTGACGGTATATCAAGTTGACGCGTTCGCGAAGGAAGTTTTCAAGGGAAACCCGGCGGCGATTTGCCCGCTGAATGAATGGTTGCCGGCTGAAGTGATGCAGGCGATCGCCCACGAGAACAACCTTTCGGAAACTGCGTTTTTCGTCCGAAACGGCGATGTTTACGAGATTCGCTGGTTCACGCCGACGTTCGAGATCGAACTTTGCGGTCACGCGACGCTCGCGAGCGCGTATGTGATTTTTGAAATTCTGCAGTCGGAGAACGAGCGGGTCAGGTTCCGCTCGCACCTGAGCGGCGATCTTTCGGTCGAAAAGCAAGGCGGATTATTTGTGCTCGATTTTCCTTCGCGGCCGCCGGCAGCGGTTGAGGCGTTACCCGGGCTTATCGAAGCGATCGGCAAGGAACCGCGAGAGATTCTGCGCGGGCGGGATTTCTTTCTGGTTTACGAATCGGAGTCGGAGGTTCGCGAGATCGCGCCGAACTTTACGAAGCTTTTGGATGTCCCGACACACGGCGTGATCATCACCGCGCCGGGAGACGATTGCGATTTCGTTTCGCGGTTCTTCGCGCCGGAAGTCGGCGTTTTCGAGGATCCCGTGACGGGGTCGGCGCATTGCAACCTGATCCCGTTTTGGGCAGAAAGACTCGGCAAGACCGAAATGTTCGCCCGCCAGGTTTCGGCCCGCGGCGGCGAGCTCTTTTGCGAACTCCGCGGCGACCGCGTCAAGATCGGCGGATATGCCGCGCTCTATTTGAAGGGTGAGATTTTTGTTTAAGACTGAATCCGTTGCAAGCGAGGGATAACGGGGCGATGAGAAACGGAGTTTGCGCAAAATGTAAGGTCAGCGCGATATACGCGACAAGTGTCAGTGACCCGGAGTTTACGCTACCGACGAATGAACAGGACACGTTCATCGGAAAGGCAGTCTCAAGCGAACGAGTCGCCACTGAACGTTACGTCTGCACGAATTGCGGATATTTCGAAACATATATCGCCGACCGACAACTGCTTCGGAAGATCGAGACATCGAACGTTTGGATGAAAGTTTAGGAATCGTTTTATTTGGTACAACACTATGTTATTGGAAATCAAAGATTTACACGCAGGGATCGAGGGGAAAGAGATTCTCAAGGGTCTCAACCTGAGAGTAAACAAGGGTGAAGTTCACGCCATTATGGGACCGAACGGATCGGGCAAATCGACGTTGTCGAAAGTTTTGGCCGGTCATCCGAGTTACGAAGTGATCTCGGGCGAGGTCATTTACGAAGGTCAGAATCTGCTCGAATTTGAACCGGATGAACGGGCTCGGATGGGACTTTTTCTCGCGTTTCAGTATCCGGTCGAGGTTCCGGGAGTTTCGAATTCTCAGTTTCTGCGGCTCGCCTATAACGAAAAGATGAAACATCACGGTGAAGAGGAGCTTGATCCGCTCGAATTCAACGATTATCTCAAGGAAAAGGCGAAGATCGTCGAAATGGATCCGTCGTTTTTCAAGCGCTCGGTCAACGAAGGCTTTTCGGGCGGCGAGAAAAAACGCAACGAGATCCTCCAGATGGCGGTGCTCGATCCGAAACTCGCGATCCTCGACGAAACCGATTCCGGACTCGACATCGACGCGCTCCGGATCGTCGCCGAGGGTGTCAACAAACTTCGCGGGCCGGAGAACGCGATCATTCTCGTGACGCATTACCAGCGGCTTTTGAATTACATCGAGCCCGATTTCGTTCACGTTCTCGCCGGCGGCAAGATCGTCAAGGAAGGCGGCAAGGAGTTGGCTCTTGAACTCGAAGAAAGAGGCTACGACTGGGTCAAGACAGTGAGCGGTAAGCAGTGAGCGGTGAGCGGTGAGCGGTGAGCAGTGAGCGGTGAGCAGTGAGCGGTGAGCGGTGAGCGGTGAGCGGTGAGCAGTGAGCGGTGAGCAGTGAGCGGTGAGCAGTGAGCGGTGAGCGGTGAGCAGTGAGCGGTGAGCGGTGAGCAGTGGTCGGTGGTCCGTGAGCAGTGAGCAGTGAGCAGTGAGCGGTGAGCGGTGAGCGGTGAGCAGTGAGCGGTGAGCGGTGAGCAGTGAGCGGTGAGCGGTGAGCGGTGAGCGGTGAGCGGTGAGCGGTGAGCGGTGAGCGGTGAGCAGTGAGCGGTGAGCGGTGAGCAGTGAGCGGTGGTCCGTGAGCAGTGGTCGGTGGTCGGTGAGCGGTGGTCGGTGGTCGGTGGTAGGGGTTGGATTGTGACAGCGTAGAACCGTTTAGGGACGGTGGAGTTAGATTGATGACAGCAAGTGCAGTGACAGAAACAGTTTACACACAGGATTTTCTCAAATTCATCGGGGACCCGGGCGATGCCTTGGCAGAGATGCGGCGCGCCGCGTTCGAACATTTTTCGGCTGTGGGCTTTCCGACTCCGAAAGACGAAGAGTGGAAATACACCAACGTCAAGCGGATTGCGGATTTGGGATTTCGGATTGCGGACTTGAATTCGCAGGACGTTTCGGCCGAATTTGCCGTTCGCTTCGATTACAAACGGAATGGGTTTACGGCGCTGAATCTGGCGTTTGCCGAGTTTGTCGTCGTAACGATCCCGAAAGAAACTTCGGTCGCGGAGCCGATCGAATTCAACTTCAAATGCGAAGAGGGCACGGCACGCTTTCCGCATGTGATCGTCGTCGCCGAAGCCGGAAGCAAGGCGACCATCATCGAGTCTTACGAATCGGACGGCCGCAGTTTCACAAATGCTGCGGCGCAGATCTTCGTCGCGGCAAATGCGAACGTCACGCATTACCGCGTTCAGAAGGAATCGACGGAGGCGTTTCATATCGGAACGACCGAGGTCACGCTCGGGCGCGCTAGTTTGTACAATTCGACGAACATCAATCTCGGCTCGAAGCTTTCGCGCCACGACGTCCATCTGAAGTTTACGGCCGAAGGCGGCGAGGCATTTGTCGATGGGCTTTATATGCTCGGCGGCGACCAGCATGCCGATACGCACTCGACGATCGACCACGCGGTTCCGAACTGCGTTTCGCATCAAACCTACAAGGGTGTTTTGAACGACAAGTCGCGCGGTGTTTTCAACGGCAAGGTCTTCGTCCGCGAGAACGCGCGCGGCACGGACGCGCAGCAGTCGAACAAGAATCTGCTGCTGTCGAACGACGCCCGCGTCGATACGAAACCACAGCTCGAGATTTTTAACGACGACGTCAAATGCGCCCACGGCGCGACCGTCGGGCAACTCGAAGACGAGGAACTATTCTACTTGCTGAGCCGCGGGATCAGTCCGAAGCTCGCGAAGAATCTTCTGACCTACGGTTTCGCCGAAGAGATCATCAACAAGATCGGGATCGAGTCGATCAAACGCGAACTCGACGAGGCTGTTTTGAATCGGCTCGATGTGAATCTGGAGGTTTGATTTAGTTTCAATGGTTAAATCGGACGGCAACGATAAATCGGAGGAATTGAAGAAGCTTGGCCAGAATCTCGCCGACCAGGTCATTGACATCGCGCACAAAATGGAGATTTGGCGTTTCTTGATGACCGCGGAAACGCAAGAAGCGGTAGAGATCAAACAAAGCATTACGAAAGTGCATAACCGTTTTTTTGGGTATCTTGAAAGATCAGTTAATGACGTAATAGTCATCGGACTCGGAAAATTAATGGCCGATAACAACGATGAAATGTCCATCGTTAAGTACTTGAACAAGACTGAACAAGAGTTAAGAAAATGTTTGAGCAAAGAACTGAAGGAGGAAATCGAGGCACGGCATAATGAAGTTAGGGAACTTCGAGAAAAATCAAATGTGTTGTCACGACGCAATAAGACCGCTGCTCACAACGCCCCGAAGTATTTCCACAACAGTGAATTAGTAAACGATGACTTCCCAATATCGACGGATCAAATTGATAAAACGATAGAAAAGTTCAAGGAGATCCTCGATTGGCACCGGAAAGTCGTATTGAAAGCGAATACGTATGAATGGTTCGAAGGAATCGGCCAGCGGAGCGTTGAGAATTTGTTTAGGGAACTGGAAATGGTCGAAGGTCTGAAGATGAAACACCCGTTCATTTATTTTGAGCTGCGGAAAGCGATTAAAGGCCGGAATAGAATGTAAATGGTTCAGAGTACTGCGGCGTGACTGCTGTGACGCAAACAAGGCAGATTTGGTTAGGTAACGAAGTGGAGAGCTTTATGGAAATAGCGAAGAAAATATCAGTTTCATTACCGCAAGATTTACTCGCGAGCTTAGATGAACTGGTCGGGAAAAACCGCCGGCGATCGAAGCTTATCGAGTCTGCGTTGCGCGAGTACATTTCCAGGGAACAGATAAGGCAGCCAAATCAGCGCGAAGTTGATTTGCTCAACGCGAATGCCGAAAAACTTAACGAAGAAGCATTGGATGTTCTTGAATATCAAGAGGTAAGTTGGTGAAACGCGGCGATCTATATAGAGTCTTCAAGCCAAACTCACGCGACCCGAAGCGGTTTCGGGTGTTTGTGGTTGTCAGTCGACAGGAAATTTTAGATTCAAGCTTTTCGACGGTTGTTTGCGCGCCGATTTACAGCAACTGTGCGGGACTGGAGACTCAGGTAAATGTTGGCATTAATGAAGGTTTGAAGCATGATAGCTGTATCTTTTGTGACGAGTTAGTGAGTTTCCCAAAATCCATGTTGACGGATTTCATTGGCAGCCTTCCCAAACCAAAACTGAACGAACTTAATCGTTCGCTTGCGATCGCGCTTGAAATCCTATGAAGGCAGTAAAACAAATGAGTAACTTCGATATCGACAAGATTCGCGCGGATTTTCCGGTGCTTTCACGCGAGGTAAACGGCGAGCCGCTTCGTTATCTCGACAACGCGGCGTCGTCGCAGGTTCCGAATCTCGTCATCGAACGCGGCTCGAAGTACTTGATGGAAGAGCATTCGAACGTCCACCGCGGCGTTCACTATCTTTCGCAACTGGCAACGAACGAGTACGAAAAGGCTCGCGAAAAGGTCCGCGCGTTCATCAACGCGAAAGAGGCGAAAGAGTGCATTTTCGTCCGCGGCTGCACCGAGGGAATCAACCTCGTCGCGAACGGCTACGGACATAAGTTCATCAGCGAGGGGGACGAAATTCTCGTCAGCCAGATGGAACATCATTCGAACATCGTTCCGTGGCAGATGATCGCCAAAGAGCGCGGTGCGATCATCAAGGTGATTCCGATGAATGAAGCCGGCGAGTTGATCATCGACGAGTACGAGAGTCTGCTCAACGAACGCACGAAGATCGTCGCCGTGACGCACGTTTCAAACGCGCTCGGGACCGTAAATCCGATCAAGGAGATGATCGCGACGGCCCACAAATTCGGGATTCCGGTATGCGTCGACGGCGCGCAGGCGGTTCCGCATATGCGCGTCGACGTCCAGGATCTCGACGCCGATTTTTACGCCTTTTCGGGTCACAAGATGTTCGCGCCGACGGGCAGCGGCGTATTGTACGGCAAGAAGGAATGGCTCGAAAAAATGAATCCGTATCAGGGCGGCGGTTCGATGATCCGGACGGTGACGTTTGAAAAGACGACTTACGCGGGATTGCCGGAGAAGTTCGAAGCCGGAACGCCGGCGATCGCGTCGCAGATCGGACTCGGCGCGGCGATCGACTACTTGAACTCGATCGATATCGACGCCGCGTTTGCGCACGAACACGAATTGCTTGAATATGCGACCGAAAAACTCGCTGCGATCGAAGGCGTGAAGATCATCGGAACGGCGAAAGAAAAGGCAAGCGTCCTCTCGTTCACGGTCGAAAACGTTCATCCGCACGACATCGGCACCATTCTAGACCAACAGGGAATCGCCGTCCGCGCCGGCCATCACTGCGCGCAGCCCGTAATGCAGTTCTACCAGGTTCCGGCGACCGCCCGCGCGAGTTTTGCGTTTTACAACACTCGGGAAGAAGTTGATAAACTGGCGGAAGCGATCCAGAAAGTGATCGATGTTTTTGCGTAATTCGGAGTTCCGCCTTCAGGCGGCTTGCTTTCAAAATGGAAAAGATCACTCTCTCCGAGAAATTTGCCCGTATCACGGAACACTGGCGCCCGAAGGTCGTTGGCGAATTGAACGGTCAGGAAGTCAAACTGGTCAAGTTTCAGGGTGAATTTCCGTGGCACCAACACGAGAACGAGGACGAGATGTTTCTGGCGATGAAGGGGAGTTTTCGTATCGAGTTCCGCGATCGAATCATAGAATTGAATGAAGGTGAGTTTGTGATCGTCCCGCGCGGCGTCGAGCATCGACCGGTCGCCGATAGCGAGGTCGAGGTGCTATTATTCGAGCCCAAGAATCTGCTGAACACCGGAAACGTGATCGATGAGGAGTTTACGGCTCCGATCGGCGAGATAGTCTGACGGCAATCCGCGATCACAAATCCGAAATCCGAAATCAATATGTCTGAACTTAGCGATCTTTATCAGGAAGTAATTCTTGACCACAACAAGAACCCGCGGAATTTCCGCGAAATGACGGATGCAAATCACCGGGCCGACGGGCACAATCCGCTTTGCGGCGATCAATTGAAGGTCTATTTGCACCTCGACGGCGACACTGTGACGGATGTTTCGTTTACCGGCTCAGGCTGCGCTATCTCAAAGGCTTCGGCGTCGATGATGACGCAGGCTCTCAAAGGAAAGACGCGCGAGGAGGCAGAAGTTCTTTTCGACGAGTTCCACAAAATGGTGACCGGAAAGCTGGATGTCGAGAACGACGAAAATCATCTCGGCAAGCTGCGGATTTTCGCCGGAGTGCTCGAATTTCCGGCGCGCGTGAAATGCGCGAGCCTGAGTTGGCACACGGTTCACGCAGCGCTCAAGGGTGAAGAAGAGGTTTCCACCGAATAAACCCGCGGCGAATTTGCTCGAGCCCGCCCGCCCGCCGCCTTCGTGAATCGGTGTTATTCATGGCAGAATCTTTTGGATGAGAATCAAATCACTCGAACTAACCGAGATAAATCTCCCGCTTGTACACTTTTTTGAAACGAGCTTCGGACGCACGTATGAAAGGCGAATAATTCTCGTGCGGGTCGCTGACGAAAGCGGTTACGAGGGCTGGGGTGAATGCACCGCCGGCGAAACGCCTTCGTATTCCGAGGAGTGGACCGAATCGTGCTGGGAGACGATCCAAAAGATTCTTGCGCCGATGGTGATCGGGCAGGAAGTCGGGACCGCTGCGGAAATTTGGGGACTGATGAAACACGTCCGCGGGAACCGAATGGCGAAGGCGGCGATCGAGACAGCCTGCTGGGATCTCGAGGCGAAGAAATTCGGCGTTCCGCTTTGGCGTCATCTCGGCGGCGGTAACCGCGAGATCGCCTGCGGCGTTTCGATCGGGATCCAGGATTCGGTCGAACAACTGCTTGAAAAGATCAAGACTGAGATCGATGCAGGCTATCAACGGATCAAGATAAAGATCGCGCCGCATTGGGATTACGACGTCATCAAAAGCGTCCGCAAGACCTTCGGAATGATTCCGCTGATGGGCGACGCAAACTCGGCCTACACGCTTGCCGACGTCGAACTGTTCAAACGTATCGACGAGTTCGGGTTGATGATGCTCGAACAGCCTTTGCCGCACGACGACATCATCGATCACGCAAAACTTCAGCGCCAGATATCGACTCCGATCTGCCTCGACGAGCCGATCAAGTCGCCTGACGACGCGCGCAAAGCGATCGAGCTGAAATCGGGGCGGATCATCAATCTCAAGAACGGACGTGTCGGCGGGCACACTCAATCAAAGCTGGTTGAACGGATCGCTCGCGAAAACTCGATGCCGGTGTGGTGCGGCGGAATGCTCGAAGCCGGGATCGGACGCGCCCACAACATCGCGATCTCGACTCTCGCCGGCTACACGATGCCGGGCGACGTTTCGGCCTCGAAGCGTTACTGGCACGAGGACATTATCGAACCGGCTGTCGAGGTTTCGCCCACGGGAACCATACTCGCGCCGGAAGCGCCCGGAATCGGTTTTGCCGTCAATGAAGATCGGATCCGAAAGGCGTCCGTTCGTCAGATCAAGGTGTAGACTTGATTGAAAATACGAGAGTTTCGCCTTTGTCATCGGTTTCGGTTCTGGTGAGCGACATTCCCGCTTTGTGTGCAACGGCGATTGAAGCGACGTTCTGGGGATTGATCGTCGCGAACACCTCGATTAGCTGTAACTCGTTGAATCCAAACCGGATAAGGCTCCCCGCGATCTCTGTGGCAAATCCTACTCCCCATGCTTCAGTGACCAGCATATAACTGATCTCCCAATCTTGTTTCTGTTCCGGACGCGGCCGAATCGCCGCGTGTCCGATGTATTTCCGATCAGCTTTCGAAAAAACCGCGTAAATAGTATCGTATCCCGCCGGGTAGAATTCATCGATCAATTTTGACCAGAGTTGTTTTGCCTGGTCGCGTTTGAAAACGCCTTGATCGACGAACTTCATTACGCGTTCATCGGTCACAAGACTCAAGAACGCTGCCCCATCGTCGGGTGTGTACAGGCGAAAAAGGAGTCTCTCGGATTCGGGTAAACTCATAAAAAAAGCCGGCGCTTTTTCGAGCGCCGGCCGTAAAGTCTCACGTTTGCCGTTAATCAACGATCGTGAACTTATCGCTGCGTTCCATCGTCTGGCCACTAACGCGATCTTTGATCTTTATCTTGATCTCATAATCGCCGGTCGAAAGCGCCCCGGTCGCGAGCAGGCGGGCAAGCGTCAAGCGCTGTCCGGAATCGCTGAGGCCTTCCCAATTTTCAGGCTGGCGCATAATTTCTTTGCCGCCCTTTGTCAGGACATATTCGACATCAACCGCCGGACGAAGAGTTGTTTGATCAATGCCGGCGTTGTAAACCTGCATATAGATCCCGACCTCCTGGCCTTTCTTATAGATTCCGGACAAATTCGGAATCACCTTTGCCGTGCCGATGACAAACATTCCGCCGACATCGCGGTCGTTGGTCGTGCGAAGTTTCGTCGCCAGAATCAGAGACGACGTGTCAAGCTGTTTCTCGTCGTACTTCGGAAGCGTGAAGCCGAAACTGCGTATGCCCTTGTTGCCCGAAACGACATCGCGAACAACGACGTCAACTTTGTAAGTTCCCGGCGTCAACGCGATCGCCTTCTGATAAACCGACTTCTTATCTTTCGCGTCGGCCAGTTCTTCGTCCGTCGCGCTTGTGGTGACCGAATCTTCGAAAATTCCCGAACGCTTGCCGGAAACCGCCATGATGCGGCCGAAAATGTTCATTCGGGCGGTCGGAAGACCTCCGACGCTTTCAAAAACGAGTTCCTTGTTGTCGGCCTGGACGGTGAAGGTCGTCATCACGCTGCTGTCAGACTGACGAAAATAATCGACCCGCAGCTGGAAATCGAGCGGATTGTTGTCGATAACCGCCGAGTCGGTCAACGCAGTCTGAAGGTCGCTGTACTTCACTTGCGGCGGACGCTGCAAGTTCGCGATCACTTCCAGACGGCGAAACGGCGAATCTTGTTCACGCTGGTAGTTCGCGCCGGTCTGATACTGACCCGTGATTCGGTCCGCCTTGTTCGCCAAACCGAGCGATTCCGCGGTCGTCAGACCAGCTCCCGGAACCATCAGCAGCGCGTCCTTTTCGTAGGGAGTTCGCGCAATGCGATACTCGCCGGTTCCTGTCGGATCGACAAACTCGATTTCGAGTCCGTCACCGACACCGTCAAGATGACGATAGAACCAGACTTCAAACGGATACGTCGTCGTCGAACCTCCGCCTTCGTAACTCGGACGATCATACGCTCCACCGGACGGATGCGATTCGACCGAATCCGGTTTGCCCCAGGTGATGTAAATTCGTCCACGGTCGGTCATCCATCCCGGGATCCCGGATGCGAAATGCTCATTCGAATAGGCGATGCGTTCGTAGTATTCTTCGCGAAATTCGTTCTCTTCGGTATCCGGATTCGGATCGCGCCGACGCCAGAAATTCTCGATGAAGTTCTCTCTTTCCTCGTCGGTTTTGAGTTGTTTGAAAGCACGTTTCTCCTCCGGCGTGATCAGATACGGGACGTCTTTTTTCAGCCAGTCCTCATAGACCTTTTTGACTTCTTCCCTGACCTTGCGGACCTTGTCGTCAACGTTCTGACTCGGCGTTTCCTTCGGATTCTGCGCAATCGCAAATGGTGCTGCCGTGACCATAATCGAGGCCATCAAGGTCAGATTGCGAACGAAATTTCTCTTGGACATAACTTAAAACTCCCAATGTTTGTCGTCTACTGCTTCAGCGTGTTCGGCTTAAAGTTTTTACTCTTAAGATATTAGACAGTATTCTGCAATTATTCAAGATGCACCGATGGCCCGTTTTGGTTGCTTCGGCCTTACGTTATCGGGTCGGGAACGCGTTTCCTGCCGAAGAACCAGGCGACGAAAATCGAAATGACGTAGAGCAGCATCATCGGCGCCGCGAACAGCATCATATTCGGGATGTCGCCGGTCGGCGAAATGACCGCCGCGGCAATAAGAATGATAATGATCGCAAACTTCCAGCTCCGAGCGAGAAAACCCGCGGAAACAAGGCCGATACGCGCGAGGACGTAGGTGATCGCCGGCATTTGAAAGATCAAACCCATCGCCAGCATTATGAGAGTGATGAAGTCGAAATAATCGGTTGCGCGGAGCATCAGGCGAAAGTCCTCTCCGAGCCAAAGCAGATATCGAACCGCCGGTGGAAAGAGAACGTAGTAGGCGAAAGCGGCTCCGAGCACGAACGAGATCGTCGAGAGTCCGATGAACGGCGTCACGTATTTGCGCTCGTGGCGATACAAAGCCGGCGCAATGAACGCCCAGATCTGCCAAAGCAGGAACGGTACGCTAAGCGCAATCCCGGCGTATAGCGAGACGGTGACGTAAAGCGTGAACGATTCCGCGACCGTCGTCACGATCAATTGCTCCTCGCTGCTCGCTGCTCGCGTGTTGGTAACCTTCAATTCGGCGACCTTCGCGCCCTTCGGCACAAGGTAGCTGCCGACGAGCATATCTTCGTCCGAAATTACGCAAAACATCTCGTCGTCGCATTTTTCGACGCGCGATTGTACGGTCGTCCCGATCGGGACGACAACGCTGCCGAAACTCGTCGCCCGGTCGAATACGTAACGGCCGGTGTCGCCGTCCTTCATAAACGCAAACTTCGAGTCGCTCTGGATCTGCCGTTGAGTTGCGGCCGCAAGTTCGCGCTGAACCGGAATCGCAAGGAAATTGTAGATTCGGTCGGAAACCGTCCAACACAAGACAAACGCCGCGGTGATTATCAGAACCGACCGCACGAGACGCTTTCGGAGTTCGTCCAAATGCTCCAGGAAGGACATTTGCGCTCCGATCTCAGTTTCCTGACTTTTTTCCTCTGTGTTCATCGATCAAAAGGCTGGCGATCATAACCAGTCGCGCTTTCCGTTGTGAGGTTCTTCGTTGTTATCGTCTTCAACCGCCACCGCGTCCTCTTCAGCGAGAGGAACCGACTTTGCAGTGATCGCGGCTTTGCCGAAATCGCTGTCTTTGAGCGCCTTGATCTCCGGAAGTTCCACGGAGCTTTCCTTGGCTATCGAATTGACCGTCGGAGACGCAGGTTCATCGGCCTCAAGACCCTCGAAATCGACTTCCTTCTCCCAGGTAGACTTGAATTCGTTGGTCGCCTTTCGAAATTCCGCCATCGTTTTCCCGATCGTCCGCGCGATCTGCGGAAGTTTGCGCGGGCCGAAGATGATCAGCGCGATGACGCCGATCAGGATCAACTCCTGCATTCCCAACGATTCTCCGATCAGTAAAAGCAACATCGCAATCAAGAAACTCTTAATAAATGGCCATCAAACTCCGCGACCCGGCCGACAAACACCGCTCCTTCGAGCTCAGCAAGCATTTTCGCCGCGTTTTCCTCGCTCAGGCTGATAAGCAACCCGCCGGCCGTCTGCGGATCAAGCAAGGCGCTCTGCATCCCGGCCGCGACGCCGGCGGCAAACTCGACGGTGTCACCGATATAGGTCCGGTTGTTGCGGTCGCCGCGTGTCAGCATTTTCTGCTCGATCAATTCGAGCACTTCCGGCAAAAGCGGGACATCCGCCGACTCGATCTCG
Source organism: Pyrinomonadaceae bacterium (assembly GCA_041752475.1). Taxonomy (GTDB): domain Bacteria; phylum Acidobacteriota; class Blastocatellia; order Pyrinomonadales; family Pyrinomonadaceae; genus JAFDVJ01. The sequence goes on from JBGSWK010000080.1 coordinate 18,031, forward strand.
AAAGTCACCCGGCTCGCTTTCGCCATCTCGTAGGCGTGGCCCAGGAATCCAAAACCGGTGATGTCGGTGCAGGCGTTGGCGCCGGCATTCCGCATCGCCTTTGACGCTTCGCGTGCCGATGTCGTCATCGCGTTCATCGCCGCGTCGATCGCCTCCTGCGAGGCCTTTTCAAACTTAATTCCGGTGCTGATGACTCCGGTGCCGATCGGCTTTGTAAGTACGAGCACATCGCCGGCGCGCGCTCCGGCGTTCGTGATAACTCTTTTAGGATCAATAGTTCCGGTGATCGAGTAGCCGAATTTTATTTCCTGGTCGTCGACCGAATGTCCGCCCAGAACGACCACGTCTTCGGCATTCAGCGCCAGCTGGCCGCCCTTCAAAATTTCGCCGAGAACGTCCCAGTCGCCCTTCTGCGGATAACAAACAATCGACAGCGCCGTCAACGGCGTTCCGCCCATCGCGTAGATATCGTTGAGCGAGTTGATCGCGGCGATGCGGCCGTACGTTTGCGGATCGTCAGCGATCGGCGTAAAGAAATCGAGCGTCTGGACGAGCGCTGTCTGGTCGTTGAGACGAAAAACTCCCGCGTCGTCGGATGTATCAAAACCGACGATCACATTCTCTCTGTTCTGTTGCGGAAGTTTGCTCAAAACTTGAGCAAGGTCGCCCGGGGCGAGTTTCGCCACTCAACCCGCGCAGGACACCATTTCCGTCAGTCGTCTCTTTTCCATAACCAACTCAACTAATCATTCTGCAGTCTCGTCCGCGAGAAAGCAATATCGTCGATCCGGTAAAATTACCGCTTCAGAATCAGCTCGTAAATGCGGTCGAGATCGCTTTCGCCATAGTACTCGATGTGGATCTTCCCGCCCGTCCCCTTCCCGTTCGGAGCGATGTGAACGCTCGTCCCCAAATGCCGGCGCAATTTTGTCTCAGCGGCCTTCAGGTTCGCATCCAACTTGGGCTTAACTGCTTTTTCTGCAACAGTTGTCTTGTCTCCGCGCTCAGTCCGCTTGACTACCTTTTCGGTTTCCCGAACCGAGAGAGACATCTCTATGACCTTGCGTGCGATGCGTCGCTGCGAATCGGGATCGCCGGCCATCAGCAAAGCCCGGCCGTGGCCGGCGGATAGTTTCTGGTCCTCGATCAACTTCTGAATGTCGCCGGGAAGTTTGAGAAGCCGCAGCGATGTCGCGACGAGAGTTCGGTCCTTGCCGACCTGCTCCGCAATCATTTCCTGCGTAAGTCCAATCGTATCAACAAGTTTGCGATAAGCACGCGCTTCTTCCATTGCGTTCAACTCTTGCCGCTGGATGTTCTCGATAAGCGCCAGTTCGAGAAGTTTCTCGTCTGACACTTCTTTGACTACCGCCGGAATCCGCTGCAGACCGGCACGCTGCGAAGCGCGCCAACGACGTTCGCCGGCAACTATCTCATAGCGACCGTTCTTCTTTCTGACAATGATCGGTTGGACAATGCCGTTAGCTCGGATCGACTGCGCGAGTTCTTCGAGATTCTCTTCCGCAAAACGCGTGCGCGGTTGTTCCGGATTCGGCGTGATGAGGTCGATGTCGAGTTCGAGCGCGCCGGTCGATTCCGCATTGGTGTTCGTATCTTCTGTAATGAGGGCGCTTAGACCGCGTCCAAGTGCTTTTCTAGCCATGACTTAAAATCTCCTTTGCAAGTTCCATATATGCTTCGGCGCCGCGTGAACGGATATCGTAAAGTATGATCGGCTGACCGTGACTCGGTGCTTCCGCCAGGCGGACATTTCGCGGAATCACGGTCTTCAGCACTTGCGATCCGTAAAAATCACGAAGGTCCTGAGCGACGGCCGACGAGAGATTGGTCCGTTCGTCGAACATCGTCAGCAGCAAGCCTTCGATCGATAACTGCGGGTTAAGTCCGCGACGCAAGCGCGCGAGCGTGTCGAAGAGTTCCGTAACGCCCTCAAGGGCGAAATACTCGCACTGGATCGGAACGAGCAGGGAATCGGCCGCGGTGAGGCCGTTGATCGTCAAAAGTCCGAGTGACGGAGGGCAATCGATGATGATGTAATCGTACTGATCGCGGAGCGGTTCGATGATGGACTTCAACCGATATTCGCGCCGTTCGGTCTCGACCAACTCGATCTCGGCACCGGCCAGATTCTTGTCGGCCGGCAGAACAAAGAACAGCGGCAATTCGGTCGGAACAATGATGTTCTCCGGCGATTCGTTGAGCGCCAGCGCGTTGTAGATGGTCTTTCGGGTGACGCCGCGCGGAACCCCGGAACCGGACGACGCGTTTCCCTGCGGATCGGCGTCGACGAGCAGCACTCTTCTCTCCTGGACGGCGAGCCCGGCGGCAAGGTTAACGGCAGTTGTGGTTTTTCCGACGCCGCCTTTTTGGTTGGCAATCGCAATGATCTTTCCCATTTTTTACGATTTTCCGATGTTCGGGTCTGTATAAACTACCATACCGCAGAGGGTTTTTCTATTATGTGGAACGTTCCACATCGTTCATTCACCGACCCGATTGTGGAACGTTCCACAAATCACGCTTCTTTCCGTTGGCTCTGGGCGGCCAGGTGGACCAATACGGTCGAGACCGCTGCCGGCGTGAGGCCAGATACCTTACGAACCTGCGCAAAATTCTGGGGTTTCGCGCGCTCGAGTCGCTCGACCATCTCGTTCGACAACCCGCTGATCGCCGAATAGTTGAATCCACCGGGAACCTTGAGGTTATCGTGGTGATTCACGCGCTCGTTCGCGGTTCGTTGGGTTTGAATATAGCCGCGGTAAAGCGAGTCCGCGAGCGCAGTCTCGAGGATCGTCGTCGTAATCTCGCCGCGAATCTCGTCCGGCAACAGACGATGGATCAACTCGCTGCCGACGCCCTGACGCATCGCCAGTTGCCCAAGCGTTATCGAATCGCCGAGATCGACTCCGAGTATCTTTGAAATTCCCGCGTATTCGACCGACGAACGCTTGAATCGTGTCTGATCGAGCGTATTCCGCAATCGCGCGATCCGATCTCGTTTCACAGAAAAACGGTCCCAGTCGGTCTGTCCGACCAGTCCGATCTCGCGTCCTTTTGGCGAAAGTCGCTCGTCGGCGTTATCGTGCCGCAGCGTGAGACGCGCTTCGGCACGAGACGTGAACAAACGATACGGTTCGTCGACGCCCTGCTGGATAAGATCATCGACCAGAACGCCGATGTAGGCCTCGTCGCGCGCGAGGACGAACGGATCCCTGCCGTCGATTGCCAGCGCCGCGTTGATGCCGGCCATCAAACCCTGACACGCCGCCTCTTCGTAACCGGTCGTCCCGTTGATCTGTCCGGCAAAGTACAGTCCGTCGACGCGGGTCGTTTCCATCGTCGGCCGCAATTCCCGCGGATCGACGAAGTCGTACTCGATCGCATAACCGGGTCGAATGATCCTGACATTCTCGAAGCCGTTGACCATCCGCAGAAGTTCCTGCTGTAGATCCGCCGGCAGGGAAGTCGAAAAGCCGTTCAAATAGATCTCGTTCGTGTCGTGGCCTTCCGGTTCAAGAAATAACTGATGCCGGTTCTTATCGGCGAACTTAACGACTTTGTCCTCGATCGACGGACAATAACGCGGTCCGATGCCTTTGATCTTTCCCGAATAGAGCGGCGAGCGATGCAGGTTGCCCCGGATCCGCTCGTGAAGATCGTCGGTCGTGTAGCCGATGTAGCACTGGATCTGCGGCTGCTCGATCTTTTCGGTAGCGAACGAGAATGCGACCGGATTTTCGTCCGGCGGCTGCGCTTCGAAAGCATCCCAATCGATCGTCCGACCGTCGAGACGCGGCGGCGTTCCGGTTTTCAAACGCCCGACCGGGAACCCGAGTTCCTTGAGGCTATTCGCGAGCTCGATCGAAGCCGGCTCGCCGGCCCGGCCCGCAGAGAAAGTGCGCTCGCCCGTGTGGATCGTTCCGTTCAGGAAAGTCCCGGTCGCGACGATCACGGATTTCCCTCCAAAACGTCGCTGATCCTGCATCTCGACACCGATAACTCTTTCTTGTTCAACAATTAGACTAACTACAACACCTTGCCGGAGGCTCAGGTTCGGCGTCGCTTCGAGAACCCGGCGCATCTCGACCCGGTACAAACTCCGGTCCGCCTGTGCCCGCGGCGACTGAACCGCCGGTCCGCGCGAACGGTTCAGAAGCCGAAACTGGATTCCGGTGCGGTCGATGACGCGCCCCATGATCCCGCCGAGCGCGTCGATCTCGCGAACGACATGGCCCTTGGCGATACCACCGACCGCCGGATTGCACGACATTTGTCCGATCAGATCGAGGTTGATAGTGACGAGCGCGGTCTCCGAACCGAGACGCGCCGCGGCCGAAGCCGCCTCGCATCCCGCGTGGCCCGCACCTATCACGATAACGTCAAAAGTTTCGTCGAACATACAGAAACAAAAGGCGGGAAAACCCGCCATTAGAGCAAATTCCTATTCTAGTTGATGATTCGCCCGTTGCCAACACAACAATCGGCGCTACCGAACGGTCAACCGTTCCAACGCCCGCCCAACTTTGTCGCCGGCGACGCGATCGACTGGAATCTGGCCAATCGGATTCGATCGCTGTCGCGGAACGAGATCAGCGGCATCAATCCGTTTTCAAGCAGAGTCTCGGCGATCCCCTCGGTCATTTCGCTTTCCGCGCACGCTTTCAACTTCTTCTCGCCGTCAATTTCGTAATGATAAAGCGGAAGTCCGGAAATATCGCGGCGCAAAGCCTCGCCAATATCCCAACCGTACGCGCGGTAGCTCTCCGCCAAAAGAACGGCGCAAGCGAACGACGGATTCAGCCAAACCAATTCATCGTGCCTCGCAAGTCCGCTAAACTCTTCGAATTCAAATGTTTCCAGCGGATCCGACTTGGCGCCGTACGGAGCGCGCCCAAGAAACCGAATCGGACACAGACCGAGGTAACCCGCTTCGGGGATACCGCGTATGGCTGCCCAGAGCTTGCCTTCCGTTTCACCTTCGAGGACCTTGAAGCCCGACGGTTCCGGAAGCGCCTCGAAGGCCGCGAGTCCGAACATTTCGGGACGCATCATCGAAATGAACGGCGCGTCCGCCCCGTTGGCGAGTTTACCGAGCCTCATCAATGCCGCGGCGTCGTCAACATTTGCGCCGAACGAATAGTTGCCGCAAATCGCCGCAAACGGATCGGCGCCGACCATCTCGACGCGTTCGCGGATCGCTTCACGATAAATGACAGTTTCCGCTAAGTTATTGACAGATTTGAGGTTATCGATACACTCTTCTTTTGACAGGTCTAGAACATAGATCTTAAGGTCGATGTCCGTATCGATCCGCCGGACAGCAAAGTAAAGTCCACGCCACGCCGATTCGAGCGCTTGAAACCGCGGGTGATGAAGAATCGAACGCATCAGATCTGAGATGGCCGCATCGACCGCCGCAACCAGTTGCGACTGCTCGTTCTCATCAACTTTCACGAGGTACGGCTCAACGACCTGCGATATCAACCGCGAAAGATCGGTCTCCTCGGCGCGCCGGGTCTTTTGAACCGAAAGAATATCGTCGAGCGAAAACTCCGTCTCAGCTTTCGGCGCTTCAGCCGTCTCGGGTTCCGCCGGTGCCGCAAACCAGGATCTGACCTCGCCGGCGGCTTCGTCGAAAGAGTCGGCTGAACGCAAGCGCCGCCGGACATCGCGCAAATCGGCGAACACCGAAAGACTTCGAAACAGGTTGTCGGGATGAAAATCATCGATTTCGCGAAAACGCACCCGCAGACGTTCGGCGCCAAGATCGAGTTCAAGCGAAACGTCGAGCTTTTCCATCAGAGCGTCGAAGTTATCACGGTCGATCATTATCGGTCGACGCTTCGCCAGTTCCGGCTTCGCGCCGTCACCGCCCCAGTCGCCGAGAAACAATATGTGAAACGGCGGATCATCCGGCGACGGCTTCGCGCCGGTCTCAAACGTAAACATTCCTTCGAGATTCGAATCTGTAATTGGCATAAATCCTCCTGTCGTAAGTTTATACCGGAACGGCAAGAATTCCAGACGACGACCGTGTTTTTAAGTCCGGAACAATGCCCGGCCACGCACCGTCAGGGTCGTAACCTTTCGCCCAGGTAATGAACTCCACCATTTTATCACCATTCTCAACGAGCCATTTTTCCGCCGCTTTGTTGCCGTCCTCCTGAAGTATCAAATACGCGAACACTTTCGAGTAACCATTCTTTTTGACGTCGCCGAAAAACGGAAAATATGTTTTTCCGACAAAATTCGATTTAAGCTTCTCCCGATCGCAACCTCCTGCCGCCTGTCTCATCGTCCTGCGGCAATGAATGCCTAATCATCGAGCGCCGACTTCAACGCTTTGCAGAAGATCCTCAGCGTCTTGATCCGCGCAAACTTCTTGTCGTTCGCTTCGATGATGTGCCACGGCGCGAAGTCCGTTCCTGTCCGTTCGATCATCTCGTCCGCGGCGATCTCGTAGTCGTCCCATTTTTCACGGTTACGAAAGTCCTCGTCGGTGATCTTGTAATGCTTGTAGTTCGTTTGTTGACGCAAGGCGAACCGCGCGGCCTGCTCGTCTTTGTCGATATGCGCCCAAAACTTCAACAGCAGAATCCCGCGCCGATGGAGCTGTTCCTCGAAATTGACGATCTCGGCATACGCCCGTTTCCATTCGTCCTCGGTCGCAAATCCCTCGACGCGTTCAACCAGCACGCGGCCATACCAACTGCGGTCGAAGATCGTTACGCGACCGGCGCGCGGAAGGTGTTTCCAGAAGCGCCAAAGGTAATGCTGCGCGCGCTCGTCCTCGGAAGGAGCGGCGATCGGGATGATCTGATAGTCGCGGGCGTCCATCGCGCCGGTGATCCGCCGGACGATCCCGCCCTTGCCGGCCGCGTCCCAGCCTTCGAAGACAAGAATAGCGGACCGGCGCCTGGCTTTGAATTTACGGTAGAGCAAGTTTAGCCGGCCCTGATATTTTTCCAGTTCCGACTTGTATTTCGCATCCGTGATCGACTGCGTGAGGTCAACCGTCCGCAAGAGCGAAAATTCGTCTTCGAACTTGGCGACGGGTTTCGGCGTCACGGCCTTGCGCCGATCTTTCTCCGCCGCCAGCCGCTTCGAGATCTGCTCGAGGATATGTTCCCCGACGGTGATGCTGCGGTAGCGCGGATCGACGCCTTCGACGATCGTCCACTGAGCTTCGCCGGTGCTTGTCGCACGGATCGCTCGCTCCGAGACGTGACTGAACGTGTCGTACATCTTGAAGTGTTTCCAATCCGTCTTCGTCACACGCCAACGCGTCTTTGAACTTTTGCTGAGTGCGTTAAGCCGTTTTTCCTGTTCCTGTTTGCTGAGGTGGAACCAAAACTTGATGATCAGCGCTCCGTCGTCGACGAGCTCTTTCTCGAAGGTGTTGATGGATACGAGTGCCGAATCGAGCGCGGCTTCGTCGATCTTGCCAAACACGCAGTCGATGATCGGCCGCGTGTACCACGAACCGAAGAAAATCCCGATGCGCCCCTTTGGCGGCAGTGTCCGCCAGAATCTCCACGCTTCAGGACGTTCGAGTTCTTCATCCGAAGGCGCGGCGAAAGCGAAGGCCTGCAAGTAGCGCGGGTCCATCCATTCGTGCAAAAGATTGACGGTTTCGCCCTTTCCCGCACCGTCAACTCCACCGATCACTATGATCACCGGAAACGGTGCATTCTTCAGGTCTTCCTGAATCTCGAGCAACTCCATCCGAAGTCCCGGCTCGCGCTGCCGATATTCTTCCTTGCTTAGTTTGCGGCCGAGTTCCGCGGTTTCGAACATACTTCACTCCTTGAGGCTTCCCGCCGCAAAGAACGACACACCGCGGCCGAAATTCACGCCCCACGGTATTGGTTATACCGATTACTTCAGAATTACCACGAAACGGCGACGAACAAAGTGACTCGCGTCACCGATTCCGCGCAATTTTCCGGTAACCGAACTCGCAGCTCGACTTCGCTTATTGAGCATCTGCCACAAAGTCAAAGCCGGTCACATTCGCCGACGGCGTTACCATCCGTGTCGGCTGACCGATCGGGTACTTCTTCGACTGAACAGTTACGGTAAAAGTCGCGCCGACTTGAAGACCTTGGAAGCTGAAGTTTCCGAAAGAGCCGGTCTGGACCGACACCGGAACGGGAAGATTTCCGCCTGAAATCGTGACGAGCGCATTCCGTACGCCAGAACCGCCCGACGTCAGAACCCTGCCGCTCACGGAGACGTTCGCGACCGGAACCATCGCGTATGCGTGGACCTGACCGTTAAGAACCCCGGTGCCGACGATAATATTCGTGTCGCTGATCCCGAGCGCCGACGATGAAGTATTCATCGAGAGATCCCAACCGGTTCCGGCCGGAATGATGTCCGCCAAGCGGTAGGTCGTCGTCCCGTTGTAAACAAACGGGATCGCGAATGCCGACGACGCCGTGCCGACGGCCCAGCCCGCGGAATTTACCCCGCGCGCCGAACCTTGCGAGGTGCCGACGGGCAGCGGGATCGGTAGAATTCCGGTACCCTGCGACCAAATGAACGGGAGACCGGAACCCTGATTGAGCATACTTGAACCAACGACAAATCCGGCGTTGCTGATGCCGAACGCAAGTGCTCCGTTAGCACCCTGCAGCGCGCCGACCTCGAATGCGCTCATACTCCCGATGTCGTAGACCATTCCGACGTTTCGGGCGGCGTTGTTCGGGTCGATGCCGGTGCCGATGATACGGCCGGAGTCGTTGATGCCGAACGCGGTGTTGAAAAAACTGCCTCCCGGCGTCGTCTGGCTGATATAGGTCGCGGTGCCGCCACTGTAATAGACCGCCTTCTGCAGCGATCCGCCGTCGACCGAGCCGACCGCAACACCAAACGAGTTAATATCGTTCGCGTCTCCGAGCGTCTGGCCCGCCGGCATCGGAAGCTGCGACACCATCCCGTTTTGCCAGATTACCGGCAATCGGCTGCTACCGAAAAGCGTCGTCGCACACGTCCCCGCGACCGATCCGCTGTCGTTCGCGGCATTCGACACACAAAAGGGACGTCCGGCGAGATTCGGAAGACCGACTATTCCTCCGCCCTGAGTCCAAGAAAACGCTTGCGCCGCGCCGGTACGTATCGAACGGCCGACCGCGACGCCGCCGACCGATACGCCGAACCCTTGGGAATTCGGATCACCGACTTCGACGACGCCGATATCAAAGATCTGATACTGCAAAGAGGCCGGAACGCCGTCAGCGATCGCACCTTTTGTTGAACGCTTTATCGAGACGCCGGTCTTCTGTGAAAAGACGGTGCCGGTCGACAAAACACCGATAATCAATGTGCCGGCGATAAACGCCGACGCAAATTTAGAAACCGCAGCTCGGATCATAGATTCAGGTCCTCCATTTTTTCGGCAATGGGCGCAAGCTTAATGCAAAAGAAGATCAAAGTACAGAACACGAAGAATCGCCGTGCGGTTGAAGTTGTTGTTTGATTATCTCTTGATCGTCTCGACAACAATGGAATCGGCCTGCCAATCATCCGCCGTGATCGGCGAATTCGTTTTGATACCCGCGCCGCGCAGTCTGCTGAAGGTCGCTTTTCGAAGCTCTTCCAAACCGATCCGTTCGAACATCTCATCCCAGGTGTATTCCTGTTTCTCGCCGAGCTTTAGCTTCTTCCGCGAAGCCAGCGCCACCCAAACGTCCTTTCCCGCCGGTTCCATCGCTTCGGTCACATATTTATCGCGCGGGAATTCAATTCTCCCGCGTTTTACAAAGTTGTCCGTGTCCCCGCCGATAACGGTCGGAAAAATACAGAACGCCTTGTTCTCGGCACTGAAAACGAGGATGTAAAGAAAAAGGTCCTCTCCGACATCAACCGTGTAATTGATCTCTTCGCCGATCCGATACCGACTTTTGCCGATTTCGAGTTTTACCTTTATCGGGGATAACGGGTTGAAAAGCGCCGACTCGGCGGCGGCCGTAAAGTCTTCATCGGATGATGCAGCGAAAAGCGGTTTGTCGGCGAGATCGGTTTTGGAGATGACATCCACCTGGGGGACCTGAAATTCACCGTTCGAACTGCGCCCGATGACTCCCGTCTCGGCCAATGATTTCATCTCACGCTTGAGGTCGTTTTCGAGGTCCGAGAGCTTTTCCTGAGAGTTACGGCGAACCAGTTGTTCAAACGTGTATGTAAACGCGCCGCGGACGGTCTTTTCCGGCGTAACTATCGGAAAAGCCTGCTGATAAGGTGAGGCCGCCGTCAAAACCACGACGCCGTTGATCTTGCCTGTCAACGATTCTTCTCTGATCAAAGACCTATCCCGCGGCTGTCCGTCTTTCGGAACTTCCGAGTACCCGCGGTCGGCAATACTGCGCGTCGGCTTCAGCCGCAGATAACGGCTCGCCAAGATCTTCGGATCATCGCCGACCCCGCGTGAGATGGTTCCGGAATTGCACGAATCGAACATCAGAACGACACGGCGACCCGACAGTTCAGCGATGAAGTCGTTGAATCGGTCGTCACGGATAAACGTGCGTTCATCCGTGAGGGAAATTCTTCCGTTCTGTCTGCCGATCTTCACGTCGTAGGGCGTGACAAGTTCGTCCAGTTTATCGTCTTCATCGCCATTGTCGTCAGGAGCCTGAAAACCGTGGCCGGCGTAGTAAAAAAAGACGCGGTCTCCGGGGCGTGTTCCGTTGATCAGCCAAGATTGAAAAGTGTCGGTAATGTTCCGCGCCGTCGCCTGCTCGTTGAGCAGCGTCTTGATCGAACCCGGCGCGAACGCGAATTTCTCGATCAGCAATCTCTGCATCGCACGCGCGTCCTCGACCGCACCGTCAGTCGGGGAAATCGTCGGATCGCCGTAGAAATCGACACCGACGACCAATGCGCGATCCGCGCCGTCTACCGTGAACGCGCCGATCAGCACGAAAAGCAGAAAAAAGATGATCAAGTTTCTCATAAGCCATTTCGGATTGCACCCGAATTCGTTTCGAGTCTTGCGACTTCCAAACCGAGTGACGGCAGACAGCTCACGCCCGAGATAGCGGTCGGTTCTCGGATTGAAATTGCAAGCGGCCAGATCAAACGATCCCGCAAATTACTTCCTGAATGTAACTGGACTGTCGGCCGCCGAACTAAAATTCAAAAAACTCATTGCCGTAAATATCGGCAAATCCCTTCTTGCCGTTAAGAATCACACCAAAGATGCCTTCCTTGGCCAAAACCTCACACCAGATCTCGTCATACTTGACCGGCAGCAGTTTACGGCCCGTCCGGTCGATGACGCCCCATTTTCCGCCGCCAGCGTATCCGCCGCCAATCCTGACCAAGGCCATTCCGTTCGAGAAATTTCTCGCAACCGAATAGTCGAACGGAATTACCAGTTTGTCGGTCTGATCGATATATCCGACTTTCTCGTCCAAATAGGCAATCGCGAGCCCTTCGGAGAAACGTTGCAAAAGATCATATTTCGGCGGAATTATCATCTTGCCGGTCCTGTCGATCATCCCCCATTTTCGTCCATCGACTTGTACAGTAGCGAGCCCGCCCTGGAACCCGGAAGTAAAGGTATAGTTGAAAGGGATGACGACCTTGCCGGTGCGGTCGATATATCCCCACTTCTCGCCGTCGATCATAACCGCCGCGAGATCTTCATAAAACTCGAAAGCCCGCTTTATGGCAAACGGCGTAGATATCGCGACCTTGCCGGTGCGATCGATGAACTCGGCCGGACGCTCCCACCAGATAGCCAGAGCGAGGCCGCCCTTAAATGAACCCGGACCAAACCGGTCGGGCGCGATGACGACTTTGCCGGTCTTATCGATATACCCGTACTTATCGTCGATCCCGACGCCGGCCAAACCTTCGGAAAACGGAAAGCCGACCTGGAAGCTGAAGGGAATCACGACCTCGCCGGATTTGTTGATATATCCGGCCTTGCCGCCCGACTTGACCGCCGCCAAACCTTCCGAAAAACCGCCTTCGGTACTTTCGTAAATCGTTGGGATCACTTCGCGGCCGCTCTCGTCAATGAAGCCGGTCTTTCCGCCTGCGCCGACCGGTGCCAGGCCCTCGCTAAACGAGTATATGAAGTCATATTTCAAAAGCGACTTGGCGGTCACTTTGAATTTCTCCCACCGCGTGAGTGCATTCGCTTTGCGCAAGCGCTTCAACTTGATGTCAGCCGTCGCCGTGTAAGATCCGGAAAACTCGCCGCGTGCGGATCGCTCCAGATAGCTTTCAAAGTCGCGTTCGTCGGTGCTGTCCTCGATCGTCTTCCAGAAAGCGGATTCACCCGAATCGGGGTTCGGTACGGGGATCTCCGGCTTCGGCGTCGAAGGGGTTCCCGTAACGAAGATAAAGTCACCGCGATCGAGATTCACATCGTTGATCTTGCCGTACTGCGGCGTTTGCGTCCGGTTGCTGTAATTCGTGACCTTTTCTTTCAGGTATTCGGCGAGTTCGGTCCCGGTCACATAGCCGTCGCCGTTGCGGTCGGCGTCGCCTTCAAGGGCGTTGACGAAAGAGCGGCGAAAGTACGATTCGTCCGGAACCGGCTGATCCGCCGCCCCCGCGGTGATGAACTGCCGAACGGGGAGTGATACCTTTTCCTCGATGATCGGCGGTATCGTGATCGCGTTGCGGGTGACGAGTTTTCCCGAAAAACAGCTGTCAAAAAGGAAGAGTGCGTGTTTCGATTCGATCCGCTTGGCGTAATTCTGGATCGTGTCCATCGTGATCGCTTTGCGCTTGAAACCGATTTCGTCGGTTTTCGGGTTCGGGGCGTCAACCGGAACGACGTAACCCAGATCGCGCTGGTCACCGCTCGAAGCCAGTGTATGGCCGTGGCCGGCGTAGTAGATCAGCAAGCGGTTTTCGGGTTCGAAACCGTAATCGTCGATGAACTTGTTCATCGTCTGATTGAACGCTTCGCTCGTCAGATTCTCGGCGGTTTCGACCTTAAAGCCCTGCTTCTCTAGACTCGCGCGGACCGCGACAACGTCCGAACCGACGCCCGGAAGACTGTCCCAGAATTGGTATCGGCTGTTGCCGATGACAAGCGCGTAACTGGCGTTATAGAGTTTGATCTCCTTCGTCTGTCCGGCACCGGTTTTGACCACGACTCCGACGCCGCGCGTTTGGCTGTCGGTCACGACCGTGGTCGTCAGGACGATAGAGGCCGCCAGAATCCAGGCGATCATTCCGTTTATGGGCAAAATCGTTCGACTCAGTATTTCCATTTTGAATCTCCCATTAGCTGTTCGCCACCGAAAGATCCGGTTGCTTGCCTCTGAGTAATATGCAAAGCCTTTTGAATTGGCCGAGTTTCGTCGGTCGGATGATAGAACCAAAACCTGCTTTGATGGATCGTAACTACGCTCTGCAATTTGCACTTGAGTAGCATTCGCGGCGATTTGCGGTCTGACAAGGTAGAATCGACCTAACTCAGTATTATGCCGCTCTTAACGAGGGCGCCGACCAGACGATTTTCAAGCTCATGCCCGAGAATTATATACATTTTCCGAATTTGAACAAAAGAAATTGCCCGTTTTACGAGGAGTCGACAACCAAGCCGGCGCATTTCGATCCCTCCGGATCGGGATGTCAGGATTGCCTGAAGGCAGGTTTATAAAACTGGGTTTATTTCCTTTTTTTTCGATACTTACCATCCTAACGTCGACGCCTTTCGTGGCCGGACAATCTGCCGGCCAAAGATGTTTGCCCACGAATTACGCGAAAAACACTAAAAAGACACGTTCTCCCAGCATGTTTTCGTGTATTTGGCGTATTTCGCGGGAAAGAAATTCTCTCAAAGCGTAATCTGGATAAAAAACGAGAAGCGTCTGACGGACATGGGCAAACCCGTTGAATGGGATTTCATTTTCTTCTCTAACGACGAGTTTGCCTGGCGCCAAACCGATTGGCCGGAAGGCGGTTATACCGAACCTTTGTTCAGATGCGTCGAACCGAGAGCGCTGCTGCATCGCGATGCAAACGTCGAGAAAATTGCCGTCAGCTTGTTCACGCTCATCGCCCCCGTTCGCGGGACCATACCGAAAATGATTGATGTTAGAGCAAGAAATGAATTACTATGACGGCATTTGAGCTCAACCAATTTCGAGTTGCGGCGATTTTCAAAAAAGGAGCAACGGATGAAATCAGTCAAGTATATATTAGCCTCAAAGGGCAACGATGTTTGGTCAGTCAGTTCGCGCGAATCGGTGTTGGATGCCATTAGATTGATGTCCGAAAAAGGCATTGGCGCATTGCTTGTGATTGATGACAATAGACTTAGTGGGATCGTTTCCGAAAGGGATTATGCCCGAAAAGTGATACTTCAAGGCAGGTCTTCCGAAAACACCCCCGTTGAGGACATCATGTCGGCCAAAGTAATTTCGGCAAATCCATCCCAAAAAGTCGATGAGTGTTTGGAACTAATGACCGAGAATCGAATTCGACATCTGCCGGTTCTTGATGGAGAGGACATCGTCGGAGTCCTTTCGATCGGGGATCTCGTCAAGGCGATCATCGACGAACAGCAATTCACAATCAAACAACTCAAAAACTACATAGCCAGTTGAATTGTTCGGCAAAAAACTGATTATTCCGGGGCCATTTTGAGTAACCGGCAACAACGATCCGGCAGTCTTCCGACCTTTATCGGCGATTGTTGGTATGCCTTGAGTTCGGCTCAATTTCAACAACGCGCGGTGCATTGGGGAGTAAACGGCGATATTCCGGTGCCGGGCGATTATGACGGCGGCGGGAAGCTGCCGCAAACGAGTGCCGGATTCGGTGTTGCGTGGCGTCGCGTTTCGACCGATATTCCGATTGAAATTGGTTTCAGTCCCCAATTTGTCGATCGACAAAAACGCAATTCAGTTTATCCAGAATCACGCAATACCGGTCCATTCGGCAGATTGGCGCACTTCGTGCCGAAGAAACACGGACTGCGTCAAATCCTTTTGCATCAGGCGCTTGAAACTGTGTTTCTTTAGATGGAAATTTTGCCCGCGAATCTTCGCCAATCCGCGCGAATGGAAATCTGGTCCAAAGCGCTGCGAAAGACGCGGGCTTTTGAAATTGGGTCACCGGACGGGCCAAAGTGTTGAAAAGCGGTTTGTTCGTGCGGGTTCGGATAGAATCTTACTCGCGCGGATTCGCGGAAATTCGCGGGCAAACTTTCCTTTGCGTAATCCGGGTTTAAGCGGCACGTCTCTGCCAAAAGACGGCAACATCCGGAGTTTCGCGATTCAAGTTATTTCCCGATGCAAAAAGTAGAAAAGATCCGTGTCAGCATATCCTCGGTCGTCGTTTCGCCGGTGATCTCGCCGAGGTAGCGGATGGCATTGTGAAGGCCGATGAGGACTATTTCTTCGCTCATCTTCTGATCGAGCAGGGAAATCGAGTTTTCGATCTCGGCGGCGGTGCGTTCAAGGAGGTCGAAATGACGCGCGTCGGAGATCAGGAACGAGCCGGCTTCGACCGAATCGGGGCGAAAAGGATCGATGATCGCGCGTTCCAATTTATCTAGGTTCTCTCCGGTTTTGGCGGAAACCAAAAGAATCTCGGATTTGTGATTTCGGATTTCGGAATCTGTATTTTCCGACATTCCCAGGTCGATCTTGTTGACGACGATGAGGTGGTTGAGAGTTTCGATCGACTGCCAGATCTCCTCGTCCTCAGGCGTAAATCCGACCGTGGCGTCGAGCAACAGAATCACCAGGTCGGCGTCGGCCATCGTCAGGCGCGAACGCTCGACTCCGATGCTTTCGACAGTGTCGTCAGTGTCGCGCAAACCCGCGGTGTCGATCAAGGATATCGGGATGTTGTCGATGACCAGTTTCTCGTGGAGTTGGTCGCGCGTGGTGCCGGCGATCTCGGTGACGATCGCCCGCTCGTGACCGAGCAGCGCATTGAAAAGGCTCGATTTGCCGACGTTGGGACGGCCGACGAGCGCCACTTTCAAACCTTCACGCAAGAGCCGGCCGGCCTGAAATGTTGCGCCGAACTCGCGCACACGCGCCGCGATCGACCTTAACTTAAGCTTGATCTGTTCATTTTGAAACTCGGGAAGATCGTCTTCGACAAACTCGAGCGACGATTCGAGGACGACGACCACATCCAGAAGATCGTCATTCAAAGGCTGCAGCCGGTTCGAAAGTTCGCCTTGGAGCTGCCTGACCGACTGCCGCGCCGCGGCGACCGTCTGCGCGTCGATAAGGTCGCGGATCGCCTCCGCTTGCGAGAGGTTCATTCGTCCGTTCGCCAGCGCCCGCAATGAAAATTCGCCCGGTTCGGCCATCCGCGCGTCGAAACGCAAACAGAGATCGATGACCTGCCGCAAGACTACGGGCGACCCGTGGCCCGCAATTTCAACCACGTCTTCACCTGTAAATGAATTCGGAGATCTGAAGTATGTGAAGAGCGCTTCGTCAAGAACGGATTCACCGTCGCTGATCTTGAGCAAGGTCGCGCGCCGCGGCTGTAGATCGAGCGTCTCATCGCCGACCAATCTGCGCGCGATCGACAAAACGCCCGGGCCGCTCAATCGAACGACTCCGATTCCGCTTCTTCCGACAGGCGTTGCGAGCGCGACGATCGTGTCCATAGATTTGCCGAAAATAGAAAAGGGTCAATCGCTAATGGTCGATCGCAACCAAATAACAATTAACCATTATCGATTTACAACATTTACAACTAACAATTATTATTTCAGCCGAACCTGCAGACGGCGGTCGCGGCCCTGACCGACCGACTCGGTCGCAAGGTCTTCCTCGGCCTGCAGCGTCAGATGGATCACGCGGCGCTCGGTCGAGTTCAGCACGCCGAACGTGAACGGCCTTCCTTCCTTGCGGACGTTCATCGCGGCGAACCGCGCCATCGCTTGGAGTTCGGCCTTGCGCGTACGCCGGAAACCGTCCGCATCGCAGACGAACCGATGCTCACGGTCGAGCGACCGGCCGTAGATCTGGAACAAAAGAACTTCGAACGCGTCGAGCAGTTCGCCGTTATCGCTCAGCAAGAACGGCACGTCCTCGCCACCCAAATTAAGGAGACAGCCTTCGTCGTTCCATTCTGACGAGACACTCAGATCAAACCGCAGGTCACTGACCAATTCGGTCAAAAAGGTTTCAGCTTGTTGGCAGGTTTCGGTCATATTTTTGTTTAGTGTTAACCGCGAATCGTCAAATGTCACGGTCAACGGCCTCCGGTTAAGTCGGCAAACTTGATTTTACCTTTTTCGCGTTCGTCGGAACAGAATTGACGATCTCTTCCTTCGGCGGTTCTTGGGTCTTGTTGAAGCGGTTGATCAGCATCTGCTGTCCGAAACTGACGATGTTTCCGAAGAACCAGTAAAGCAAAAGGCCGGCCGGCGCGCTCCACATCACCCAAAGCATCATCACCGGCATCAGATACGTCATCATCTTCTGCTGCATCTGCTGCTCCGGCGTGACCGCCGGCGATGTCGGCGTGAATTTCATCGAAAGAATCATCGAGAACGCGAACGCAAACTCGAGGAAATGGTACGGGTCGCCCGCCGAAAGATCCGGCAGCCACAGGAAATGGGCCTGCCGCAGCGAGAGCAGGACGGTCACCGCCGTATAGAACGCGATCAGCAGCGGAAACTGGAGAAGCATCGGAAGACAGCCGCCGATCGGCAGCGCGTCTTTCGTCATCTTCAACTGTTCCATCTGAAGCTGGCGCATCCGCGGATCGTCCGCCGGAATTCCCTTCTTCTGGAAATCCTTGATCTTCTCCTGAAGTTCCTTCATCTTCGGCCCGTTGGACGCCGCCTTCTTAAAGGACTTCGACTGCGACCAGCGCAGCGGGAAGAGAAGCGAATAGAACAGGAACGTAAAGACGATGATCGCGATGCCGTAGTTGTTCGTGAACTGATTAAGAAACGTCAGACTGTAAAGGATCGGAACCGCGAGCGGTTTGGTCAGCCAACGGAGCCACCAATAGTTGCTGAAGTTGATCGTGTCTTCAATATCGATCGGCCGCCCGACCATTTCAGTGAGCTTCTTGTTGTAATCGTTGAGCGCGAAGTAATCCTTTGTTCCGGTGTAAACGCGCGTCACCGAACCGTCGGCCTTGATCGGCATCAAGGTCGTCACGAGATGCCGCGTTTCGGTCGTCTTCTCGCGACGCAGTATCCAACTCAGAATTCCGTCATAAACCGGCTTGATCTCGACATCGTATTTCGTGGAACGAAACTCAAGATTCTGGCCGGACGTCGCGGGAACGGCGATCATCGCGAAGTATGCGTCGGCCACGCCTGCCCATTCAAACTGTCCGGCATCGCTCAGCGTACTCGACTTTTCCTCGCCTTTGTATGTGAACGAATAATATCCCTGGTGCCGCAGTATGTTTTGATTGATCGCGGCAACTGATTCCGGCTCAATATGATAGAAATTGTGGTGATTGATCCCGGCATCGCCGACGCTCGCTCCGATCATCAGCTTTGTGTTCGGAACTTCCTCGCCGTTCCGGGTCAGCTTAACCGAAAGGTCCGCAATGTAGTTGTCCGCGCGAAACAGAAACTTCTTTGTCGCCTCGACACCGTTTTCGGTAAGCGTGAAAGTGATTTCCTTTTCCTCACCTCGCGCGAGCGTGACCGTGTCGTCGCCCTGAACCGAATAATTCCGGTCATTCAGCGATGCGCTTAATGCCTGATCGTCGGTTGAAAGCCGGAAAGGAAGCTCGCGTCGATTCCGCGCTTCGTCCGAGATGAGTTGAAGAGGTTTCTTTTCAGAATCGTTCGAGCCGTCGGCCCAAATGTCCTTTTCACCGTTCGGAGATTTGTCCTTGATCAAAATCCAGCTCGACGCGACCGCGCCTTTCGAGTCAAGTTTTACCTCGTAAAGAGGCGACTTTACGGTGACGACGCGATTCGGAACATTGTCCGGCGTCGCGGTCGCCGGGGTCGCTTGAGTTTGCGGCTGCGGTGTCGGCGTCGCTTGTGACTGGGTCGCCGCAACTTCGGTGTTTGCCGCCGTATTCGAATTGTTCGCGTTCTGCTGCGGCTTGGGTCCGAAGAAATAGCTCCAGCCAAAAAGAACCGCGAACGAAAGGACCGCGGCCGTCAGAAAACGTGATTGATTTTGTTGTTTCGGATTTTCCATTAATTCAAACGATCACTTCACAGGATCGTAGCCGCCCTCGCAAAACGGGTGACATCGGGAAAGACGCTTGACGCCCATCCAAGACCCGGTCAGCGCGCCGTACTTTTCAACAGCTTCTTTCATATAAGTTGAACAAGAAGGCTCAAAACGGCAGGCAGGCGGCAAAAAAGGCGAAACCAACGTTTTGTAAAGCTGCAGAAAACCTAGCACCAAAAACTTCATTCTACTTTACTCAAACGTCTTTTCGCCTTTTCGCGATTCAAGATTTTTGACTTTGGCGATGATCTGCCGAAATTCCGCGAGCGGTTTTTCGAGTTTCACTTGCAAGAGACTGCGCCGCGAGTTCAAAACCCAATCGTAATTCGCTTCAAGTCCGTTAAGTTCGGACTTGCTCAAACGAAAAGATTCCCGGAGCAGACGCTTTGCCCGATTCCGGTCGTGAGCTTTGTTGCTCATCTTCTTCGAGGCCGTAATTCCGAGTCGCTGAACCGGTTTGTCGGACGGCAATATGAACACCGTCATATATCGTCCTTCAAAGCGTCGGCCCGACGCGTAAACGCGCTTGAACTCGGCGGGCTTTCGAAGCCGCGAATCCTTCGGCAAGCCAAAGTTTAATAATGATGAACCGTTAATCTCTTGCGTCCTTTGGCTCGGCGGCGCTTCAATACGGCGCGGCCGTTCTTGGTCGCCATTCTCGCCCGGAAGCCGTGTTTCTTCGCGCGGCGACGGTTGTTCGGTTGGAAAGTTCTTTTTGGCATAACTATTACTCATCCTCCACTCAAGAGTGAAAACTTCGATTTTATGGAAAAATGTTTGGTCTGTCAAAACGAAAGCGAGCTTTGGAGGTGTCCGCTCGTCCGCGCATGCAACCAAAACCCGCATCGGGCGTGCAAGCAAAATGGGTATCGGCGAAATAATCCGCGAGATAATCCTCGCCGCCCTGGCCGCGGGTTGCCTCGTGATGACGGTCGGATTGTTGATCCTAACGGCTGGGTTGCGCGAGTTTCAGGATCAGTTCAAACTCCGGGATGTCGGAAACTACCTATTCAAGCATTTCTTTTAGCTTCCTCGGCGAAAACTACGCGACGGCCTTCGATTTGATATCTTCCCGAAACGATTCGACGCAGCGATTCGACGTATAACGAATGCTCTACGTCAAGAATTTTAGCCGCAAGCGTGTCCGCCGAGTCGCCGTCTTCGACCGAAAGCGCCCTTTGCATAATGATCGCTCCGTGGTCGAGTTCGTCGTCCACGAAATGAACGGTGCAGCCGGTGATCCTCGCGCCGTATTCAAAAGCTTGCTTCTGAGCGTCCAATCCTTTGAACGACGGCAGCAGACTCGGATGAATGTTGATGATGCGGTTCGGAAACGCGCGGACAAAGTCACCGGACAGAAGCCGCATATAACCGGCGAGACAAACAAGTTCGACGCCTCGTCCTTTCAAAACCGAGACGATCTCGCGGTCGTGATCTTCGCGCGAGCGACCGGCACGGGTGACGGTTATCGCCTCGATCCCGCGCTCCGACGCCTTCTGCAAACCTTCCGCAGACGGTTTGTCACTGACCACAACGGCGACTTCCGCGCCGGGAATCTCGCCGCGCTGAACCGCGTCGGCGATCGCCGCCATATTCGATCCTCGTCCCGAGATCAAGATTCCGAGCTTCATCGCTATTTGACCGTAACCCGCTTCTCGCCCGGAACCGCCCGGCCGATCTCAAAACACTCGCCGACTCCTGATTTGACGAAATCGGCGTCGCCGGGGGCGCAAACGACGACCATTCCGATTCCCATATTGAACGTCCTGAACATCTCCGACTCAGTGACATTGCCAATCTTCTGCATCAACTCGAATATCGGCGGTTCGGTCCACGAACCGCGTTCGATCTCGACGCCGACATTTTCCGGAAGAATGCGCGGAATATTCTCGAGAAAACCGCCGCCCGTAATATGAGCCAGGCCTTTGATACGGCCCGAATCGAGCAAGCCGTCGAGCGGTTTGAGAAAACTGCCGTGTTTCTCAAGCAGCGCCTCGCCGACGGTTGTTCCCATTTCCTCGATGTACGTGTCGACTTCGTAACCCGCAACCTCGAAAAACAATTTCCTCGCG
This sequence comes from Pyrinomonadaceae bacterium, assembly GCA_041752475.1. Lineage (GTDB taxonomy): Bacteria > Acidobacteriota > Blastocatellia > Pyrinomonadales > Pyrinomonadaceae > JAFDVJ01. Next base: position 39,287 of record JBGSWK010000080.1, read on the forward strand.
AGAGAGTAGCCGTTCGTCTGCAGACCCTTTGCAGGCAAACCGAGAACAATGTCGCCGGGCGCGATCGACTTTCCGTCGATCACCTTCGGCCGATCGACGACACCGACGATGAATCCCGCCAGATCGTATTCGCCGTCGGCGTAGAATCCGGGCATCTCGGCCGTTTCGCCGCCGAGAAGCACGCAGCCGTTCTCGCGGCAGGCGATCGATATTCCCTCAACGACCGACGCCGTGACGTCGGGCGAGAGTCGACCGGTCGCAAAATAATCAAGAAAGAACAACGGCCGTGCACCCTGAACCAGAATGTCGTTGGTGCAGTGATTTACGAGATCCTGGCCGATAGTGTTGTGGATTCCGGTTTCGAATGCGATCTTGAGTTTCGTTCCGACACCGTCGGCGGAAGCGACGAGAATCGGATCGCTCATCTGCGGAAACGCGCCGGAGAACATTCCTCCGAAGCTGCCGATCTCGGTCAGCGTCCTGTCGTTGAAGGTCGATTTCGCGAAGTTCCTGATTCTTTCGACGGCAATGTTCGCGTTGTCGATAGAAACTCCGGCGTCGGAATACGATATTGAAGCGCTCATAAGATGTGAGAATTATATCAGTCGGAAGTGCAATCGAGAAGAATTGGGGAGTTGATTCGACCCTTCGCATGTCATTCCGAATCGCGGATTCTTTTGCATTGAAAACGAATGCCGACAATCGCGAACCGGACACGGCGCTTTTTCGACCCGCCCGAATATGTGTACCGATATCCGTCTCGGTTTCGCTTGACGAACCTCCGACCGAAAAACTACTCTGGAATGTTTTGTTCGCTTGCAAGAACGAATCCTACACTATGAAACTCAGAATTCTTTATCACGGAAATTGTTTTGACGGCGTTTCTTCGGCCGCATTTTTTACCAAATTTTATAAGGCCACGGTGGATCCGAACGCCGAGGTCGCTTACACGCCGACGATGCATCGGGCCGGCAACGCGTTCGACTCGGAGCAGTTCGACGGCGACGAGAATGCGATCGTCGATTTCAAGTATTCCCCCGATCCGCGGCTTACCTGGTGGTTTGACCATCACCAGTCGGCGTTTTTGACGAAATCGGACGAAGAACATTTCAACGCCGATTCATCGGGGAAGAAGTTCCTCGACACGACCAGCAAATCCTGTTGCGAATTCATCGCGCGCATCGCGAAGGAAAAGTTCGGCTTTGAAGACGAATCGATGGCGGAACTCATACACTGGGCGCACATCATTGACGGCGCGTTGTACGAATCGCCCGCTCAATGCGTCGAGCTCAGATCCTCGGCACTCAAATTGATGCAGGTCATCGAAGGCGAGAAAGATCCGACATTCGTCGAGCGCATCATTCGCTCTCTTACGGAAAGGTCGCTCGACGAGATCCTCGAGAGTTCCGAGATTCAGGCGAAGCTCGAGCCGATCATCAAACACCACTGGGAAACCGTCGAATTGATAAAAGAGCGCGCCGTCTATTCGAAAGGAGTTGTTTACTTCGATCTGACCGACACCGACATCGACGGCTACAACAAATTCATCCCTTATTACTTCTTCCCGCAGACGACCTATAACGTCTCGCTGACGCGGAGCAGTTTCCGGACCAAGATCTCCGTCGGTTCAAATCCGTGGTCGCCGCGGCCGAGGCTGCACAATATTGCCGAAATATGCGAGAAATACGGCGGCGGCGGACATGCCGTGGTCGGCGCGGTTTCGCTCAAACCGGAGGACATCGAACTCGGAAAGAAATTTGTCAACGAGATTATCGAAACGCTCAGCTTCGAGAACGATTAGCATCGTTGACTTAGGTTGTGCCCGCGTTTAGCATTCTCGTAGCGTTTCGATCAAACAAAATGGAGAATGTCCGATGAGTTTCACATTGATGGATCTAAGTTCTGAAAACTTTGAGTTTCAGACAAACGTATGGCATTGGAAGACCGCGCTCGAGATCATCAAGAGCTTTGATGTTCTCAGCGAGGGCAAAGTGCGGCAAATGGCATACAACGGGACCGGTTTCAAGCTTGACCGCGACGAAGCGCAGATGATCGGTGAAAAGATCCGCGACGAAATACTCCCGCGGCTCGCGCCGGACAAACGCATCTTCGCCGATTTGTCGATAACCGATACACCCGATGACGGCACTCTCTACCGCGATGGGGACGAACAGTGGAAAAACTATTCGGCAACGCACGATTGGCTTAAGGAATTTTCCGAGTTCTGTCTGAAATCGAAGGGCTTTCAGATTTTTTGATGGAATACCTGCAGCAAAATTGGATCGAGGTTCTTCTTTTAGTTACATTTGCGACCGTTCATGGATATTTCGGCGCCTGGCTCGCCGTCAGAATGCTCTTTCGCCCACGGCGGCCGGTCAAGCTGTTCGGACTGACGATTTTTCCGCAGGGAATGGTACCGCGGCATCGCGAGAGGCTCGCGACAGCGATCGGTAAAGCGGTCGGTGAAGAGCTCGTCTCCCAGGAGACGATCGTCGAAGAACTGTTCGGAAAGGAATTCCTTCGTAAAAAGATCCAGGGGGTGGTCGATTCCTACACCGAGGATCTCGTCTCCCAAAACTATCCGTCGCTGATCGAGGCTTTGCCGGCGAACGTCCGCGAGCCGGTGCTCGACGCGATTTCAACACTCCAACTAAGAATCGCCGAACATATCGACGAAGTTCTCAGCAGCGAAGAGACCATCGACTCGATCAGCGAATTCGTCGAACGCCGCGTCGACGAAGCGATGTCGCAGCGACTCTCGGACGTCATCGATCAAGAAGACTTCAACAAGACCCTTGAATTTCTCAACGAACGAATCGCCGGCGCACTGCGGTCGGAAACATTCGAACAGAAGATCCGCGAGTTTATCGGGCGGCGGGTTGATGACCTCGCCAATCTCGAAACACCGCTCGGCAATTTATTCACCCCCGAATCGATCGATCTTTTGAAAGAGAAGGCAGGCGAACAGATCCAACCACTTGTTCACGAGCTTACAGAACTTGCGACCGCCGAGCGCACGCGTAATCAGATCAGTGCGCTGATCAAAAAAGAAGTTCACGAATACTACGAGAATCTGCCGTTCTTCAAGAAAATTTTCGTTTCGCGCGATAACCTCCTGAAGGACGTCGACGACCTGGTAAACGAAAGTCTTCCGAGACGGATCGAGGAAACCCTGCGGGGCGATTTCTTCGCCGTCGAAGCGCGGGCGTTTCTCGACGGCGCGATCAACAACGCGCTCGGCAAACCCTTGCCGGTTCTGATAGGACGTATCGCTCCCGACCAGCTTGATCGCCTCAAGGCGCAGGTCAACAAAAACGTCCTCGCGCTATTGCAGGGCGAACAGATGATGTCGTCGGTTTCGAGTTATCTGAACGAAACGCTCGAGGCGATCCGGCCGCAGAGCATCGGGGCTATCCTTCAGACCGTTCACCCGGACGCCGAGCAAAAACTAAAACGAATGCTCTCGAAGGGACTTCTTGGAATCCTGTCGCGCGAGGAAACGACAAATATCATCAATTCTGTCCTGTCGAACCAGATCGAAGGGCTCCTCTCGCGCCCGATCGGCAAGCTTTCGAATCATATCTCGGAAGACCAGGTCCGGCGAACGGGCAAGTCGCTGACCGAAACGATAATCTCCGCGGCAAAGGAAAAGCTTCCGGAGGCGATCCGCGAATTCGACGTCGGCGGAGTCGTTCGCGAGAAGATCAACCAATATCCGGTCGAAAAACTTGAATCTCTGATCTTGTCGGTCGCCAAGGAACATCTTCGGACGATCGAGCTTTTCGGCGCATTTTTCGGGATGATAATCGGCGTCGTTCAGTCGCTGCTCGACTACCTCAAGTTCATCGGTGTTTTTTCCTGAATTCATCAGAGGGTATGAAAATGAAGTTTTTGATTCCGCTTATCGTGTTGGTAATCGTCGCCGCAGGTTGTCGGAAATCAACCGAAGTTCAACCGCAATTTTCAACTGAGTCCCGATCGGATTTTGGATTTCGAGGTATCAATGCCGGCAACGCAATCTCGCTGATTGTTGTTGTCGGAGAAGAATTCTCGATCACTGTGGAGGGGCAGACCGATTTGCTGAAAGAGGTAAAAACCGGCGTTAACGATGAGATTCTCGTGATCAAAACGACCGACAAGATCAGCCCTGCGAACAAACTTCGTCTGAAGATCTCAATGCCCGAACTCCGCAGTCTCGAACTTTGGGGATCATCGAACGCAACGGTGTCCAATGTTTCGGGCTATTCCCTTAAACTTCAATCCGGCGGTTCGTCGAGCATTGTGATCGACGGTCGAAGCGAAGCGATAGAGGTCAACGCAACCGGTTCCGGCAAGATCGACGGCGAGAATCTGCGGTGCAGGAACGCTGTGGTAAAGGCCTCCGGGGCGAGTACCGTTACGCTCGCCGTTAGCGAAGAACTCGTTGCCGAATCCCTCGGCGCGAGCAACGTTCTGTATGTCGGCAACCCGAAGACGATCAAGCGAAACATCGTCGGCGCCGGAGAAATCCGCGAAAAGTGAAATTGCCTAGAACTTTTCCGCATGGGAAACCGTTCTCATCTTTGGATCATTCATATTCCCGGAGGCTTTAATGAAAAAAGTAGGTATTTTAATTTTTGTTGTCGCGATCGTGGTCGGCATCTCGCTCGCGAACTTTTTCTCTTTTGGTAAAACGACCTCGAAGCTGTTCAATTTCCAGTTCAACTTCGGCAGTGTCAAGGGTTCGGGCAACGTCGTGACCGAATCGCGCGATCTTAGCGGATTCAAGGCGGTTGAGGTCGGCGGCGTATTTGACGTCGAGATCGTCGCCCAGAAGGAATTCTCAGTTCAGGTTGAAGGCGACGACAACCTTCTCGAATTGATCAAAACCGAGGTTCGCGGCGACACGCTGAAGATTCGCGGCGAAAAGCGGTTTTCAACTCAAAACCGTATCAAGATCCGCATCGGTGCACCTGATATTGAAAGCGTTGACACCTCAGGCGCGTCGACTTTGAGTCTCTCGAACGTGAACAATGACGCTCTGCGAATAGAGTCAAGCGGCGCTTCGAAGATCAAAGTCAACGGTGAGACGAAAGAGCTGGTAATCGACATCAGTGGCGCCAGCAAGGTCGAAGGATCGGATTTGAAAGCCGTCAACGCGAATGTCGATGCGAGCGGCGCGTGCCGTGTAAGTTTGTTCGTGTCAGGCGATCTGAAGGCGGATCTCAGCGGCGCGAGTAAGGTCACTTACAGCGGCAACCCGCAGAATGTCGTCAAAAACGTTTCAGGTGCGAGTTCGGTCACCGGCAACTAGTCGGGAGATTTGAAAAGCTTCGGCAGTCCCCCCAACGAACCCCGTAGCCTACGCTGATTTATTTTCAGTTCTTGCGGCTTGCCGTCCGGATTTGCGGAAAGGCTCGGCCTTTCCGAGAGAGGCTGCTCGATCCGCTCGGTTGCGCCCCTCATCACGTTCAAACGGAAAAGCCAAGCTTTTCCGCACATCCGGGCGGCAAGCCGCATTGGGTAGCGCAAATCGCAGGTCTCGGGAATTGGAAATCGCTGGTCGCAAAAACCATAAGAATCAAAATCCGCGGCAAACGATCCTGGATCGCGCCGTGGATTCTGTTTTTCTAGGTCTCAACCGCTGTCGTTCTGATCCCGCGGACATTTCCTTCGGGGTCAAAACCGACGACCAAAACATCCAACTGAATCGATCCGAACTTGAAAACGCACAAAGCAGTCAGGTTCGATCTCAGCAGCTCACGGAGCTCTGCGAATCGCGCGGCCGCCAATTTCGCCATTTCGTTTGAGTTTTCGTAGACACGGGTCAGACGATCAAAGAACTCGTCAAAACCGCGTTGCTCAACCTGAGAATCGGAAGGTCTACCGGCGGTCTTCAGCAACAAACCGACCGGCATTTCCGGCATATCGTTCGCGACGAAAAACGGGAAGATCTCGGCGTCGGTCTCGCTCATAAAAGCGAGGTCCTCGATTGCTTTTTCCAGTGAAAGTTCGAATGTCTTTGGCCAAAAAATTTCTTTTTGACCGATTGAATTTTTTTTCATGATTTTTCGCCCATTTTTCCCTCGAATCGCGCGGTATTTCTCGAATTCATCACGCCGATTTTCTTCCAAGTGACTGTCATAAAACGACCTTACGGACGTTTTCGCGCACGTCCCGAACTGCTGTGGAAATCACTTGCAAACCCATTTTTATTGTGTTAGTCTGTGACCCGTTTCCGATGAATTAGATTCTTGTAAAGTATTGAAAACATTGGACTTAAAGTTTTACTTTAACTTTTAAGCATCTTTCCACATGTTTGTGGAAATCTCTGTGGAAAACTTTATCACGGTGCCTTGAAAAACCCGAAAAGCACCATAAACAAAAAGGTTTCTCGCGAGCTGACAAATTGCTTTAACCGGACACTCAACAGACGTTCTGCTTAAAAGTCCCCTTATCAAAAACTGACGGTATTTTTCGGAGTGATTAATGGAAATCTCGGCTGATTACAACAATGTTTGGAACAACATCCTTCACGTTGTTGAAAAACGCCTCAACAAACATATTTACGACTCTTGGTTTCGGCAAATCCAATTCGAAGGATGCGACGAAAATGAAGGTGTCCTTCATCTGAAAGCGAGTGCCGTAACTATCGATTGGATCAATTCAACATATTCCGAATTGATCAAGCATACTCTTCGGGAACTGGAACTTCCGAACTACCGGATCAATTGGGAAATAGAAAAAGTCGAAAAGGAATATCCCGTTTCCGAGGAAGAGGAAGACGAATCGTTTTCCGATCATTCGACCGCCGCGGCCGAGGTCCGTCCGGGGCGCGTTTCAGCGAACTTCGTTGATATCGAACCGATCGAGAATTCGCTCAATCCGAAATACACTTTTGAGAAGTTCGTCGTCGGCGCTTGTAACGAGTTCGCCCACGCGGCAGCGCTCGGGGCGGCAGAAACTCCGGGCAAGACCTACAATCCTCTTTTCATTTACGGCGGCGTCGGTTTGGGAAAAACGCATCTGATGCACGCGATCGGCCATTCGATCAAGGAAAGAAATCGACACCTGCGCGTTGCTTACATTACGTCTGAGAAGTTCATGAACGAATTGATCAACGCTATTCGTTATGACAAGACTCAGACATTTCGCGAAAAATATCGTTCGATCGACGTTTTGCTTATGGACGATGTGCAGTTTATGGCCGGGAAGGAACGAACGCAGGAGGAATTTTTTCATACCTTCAATGCGCTCCATAACGACCAGAAGCAGATCGTCATCAGTTCCGACTGTCCGCCCCGCGAGATTCCGACGCTTGAAGAACGGCTGCATTCGCGTTTCGAATGGGGGCTGATCGCCGACATCGAACCACCCGATCTTGAAACAAAGGTCGCGATTCTGAAGAGAAAGGCGGATCTTGACGGTTTTACACTTCCCGACGACATCGCGATGTTCATCGCCGGCAAGGTCAGGAGCAACATTCGCGAACTCGAAGGTTCGCTGGTTCGGCTGGTGGCGATCTCGTCGCTGCGCGGTCTGCCGATCTCGAAGATGCTCGCGCAGGATGCGATGCGCAATGTGATCGATCACGACGAAGGCGTGACAATGCCGCGTATCGCCAAGACGGTTGCCTCGCATTACAAATTAACGGTCGAGGAAATAAAGTCAAAAAACAACTCGCGTCAGATCGCGGTTCCGCGTCAGATCGCGATGTATCTCTGCAAACGTTTGACCAAACACAGTTTCCCGGAGATTGGACGCGAGTTCGGCGGGAAACACCACACGACGGTGATGCACTCGGTTGACAAGATCGATTCGCTGATCAAGACCGATGGAAATTTCCACAGGGTCGTCAGCGAGCTAATTGACAATCTTTGCAGTTAGTTAAATTAGTTTTAACGAAAATCCGTCCACAGTCGGTAATACGGCTATGTTGTTTGAACAGAATACTTAAAAGAAGTTTTCAACAGTTTCCACAGGTTCTCTGAAAAGTTGCCTGTGGAAGTTGAGGAAAAAACCTGAGAAAGTTCGTGTGTCGTAGTTAGCGGTGGATTTTCCGAAGATTTCCCACAGCGGCTGTGGACGAATAAGTATAACGGTGTCTATGGATTGACTGGCTTTTCCACATTTCCACAGGCACCTACTACTACTAGAGATCTAAATTGGTTTAATAATTATTAGGATTAGTAAAAGGCGCCCGACCAAAACCTGGGATATAATTTCAGAAAAGATCAGCGCAGGAGTTAAGTGATGGAATTTGTTATCAAGCAAAGCGTTTTGAAAGATGAACTCGGTTTTGTACAGGGGATTGTCGAAAAGAAATCGACGATTCCGGTGCTGTCGAACATCTTGATCGAGTCGGTCGGTGAGAACAATATCCGTATTGTCGGAACGGACCTCGACGTCACCATCCGGTGCGAGGCCGAAGCCGACATCAAGCAACCGGGTTCGATGTGCATCCAGGCGCGCAAGCTTTTTGACATCGTGCGACTGCTTGATGCGGGCGACGTGCATTTCGAAAAAGAAGAAAACGACTGGGTGAAAATGCGTTGCGGCAAATCGAAGTTTCGCTTGGCCGGCATTTCGCGCGATCAATTTCCGGAGGTTCCGTCGTTCAAAAGCGCGCCGTTGAAACTGTCAGCCGAGATCTTTAATCACTTTATTCAATACACGAGTTTCGCGATCACCAGCGAACAGTCGCGGTTCACGCTTTCGGGGGCGAAGTTTATGCTCGGAGGCGGCGTTGCGCGGATGGTGACAACGGACGGTAACCGGTTGGCGTTCATCGAAAAGAATATTGAATCGCCTGATTCAGAGACTGAACCGATGGACGCTTTGATTCCAAAAAAGGCGCTGCTTGAACTCGTGAAAATCTCGCGCGATTCAGATGGCGAAGTCAGTTTCGGAGAGGATCCGAATCACATCTACTTCGAGGTCGAAGGCCGGCTTCTCATTACGCGGAAACTTTCCGGGACATTTCCGAACTATGAAATGGTCCTGCCGAAGGACAATGACAAATTGGCAACGTTCGACGCTGACGATATGAAGAACGCGATTCGGCGTGTTGCGCTGATGGCGGACGAACGAACGCGTTCGATAAGGATGACGATACGCGAAAACGAGATCGAAATCGGCGCTCAGAGTTCGGAGGAGGGCGAAGCGAACGAACGTGTCGCGGCCGAGTATTCGGGCGAAGAAGTTTCGATCGGCTTCAACGCGCAATACTTGCAGGAATTCCTCAATGTCGTGAATGCGGCGGCCGAGTCGGCGGAAAGCGTGAACGAGCAAGAGAACGACGGTGACACTGTCCGCGTCAAAGAAGGCTCAGTTCGTCCGCGCATTGCTTTTGAATTCAAGGACGGCAACGCTCAAACCGAAATGAAAGTCGCCGGTGACAATTCTTACAATTCGAAATATATCGTTATGCCGCTCCGGATATGACGATTTGGATTTCGTGTGGCTTCGAAATGGTCCCCGACGGAATCTCTGTGGAAACCGTCTGTAGCTCTACACCAATCCAGAGATAGCCGGCGGAATCGAATTACTTTTTGGAGACGATAAATACGACGTTGAGTTACAGCGCCACTGTCTAATAGTTCTTGGAAGGCTCGGCGCGGTTCGGCGGGCGAAAGTGCCTGCAGAGACAACGAACAACCATCGCGAGAGCATCCAACCTGTCGAAGTTCGACCCGAAATAAACTATAATGACCTTTTTGTCGAAGACAGGAGATTTAATGAAATCAGTAACCGTTTCATTTCTATATACGATTGTGATCGGACTTTCGTTCTTTGTTGCAGCCAATGCGCAGGGGACGACGTTCAGCAATGAGAATGTCGATTACACGTTTGATCTGCCCGACGAGAAATGGAAGATCGTCGCGGAACCCTCGAAGATCAAGCCGAATGTGGAATATGTTTATGGTGACCGTTCGGGCGGCTATCTTGAAATTCGCAAACTATCAATCAAGGCCGATAGCGTAATGGCTGACGTTATCGCGGATGAAGAAACGAAGCTGAAGTTCATCCAGGGTTATGTGGCCGGGAAGGAAGAACAGTTTGCCGGAAATCTCCGCGGAACGGTCTTCAATTACGAATACATCAGGTCGGGTAGAAATCATAGCGGCCGGATTTACTTTCTGAAAGCCGATCCGACGACGGTTTACTTGATTCGCTTTACGGGACTAAAAGAAAAGCTGATCGCGATACGGAATCAAACGGATTCGATCGCCAGAACGTTTAAGATCAAGCAGATCTAAAGGAAAAGCCGGCAAACACGCTGGCTTTTCTCATTTCAGAAGATACTTGGAACCAAAAGGCAAAACATAACCGGAACGTCCCGCAGTTGATCCGCCGAGCGAATCAACTTTCTTCAAACCCATCAAACTCGTTTCTTCTGGCCCCAGTGACGTCATGACCCGGATATCGAATCGCTCCGCCTTGTCGCTAATACTCCACGCGGTCTGCCCGTTGACTTCATAGCTTTCACAAAGCATCTCAGCGATACCCTCTGAACTCCCCGCCTTGAACCATTTCAGAAAGTCGCTGCGCCCAAGGCCCTCGGCACACTCGGCGACGAGAATTATGGTGCCTCCTTCGTTGCAGGCACGCGACGCCGCGTCGAGAGCTTTGTGCGCCTGGATCATATTCAGATCGAACGGCGCGCCGCCGCAACTGACGATAACGACGTCCCGTTTTTCAGACAATGTTATCGAATGACTCTCCGCAAAACTCGCGCACGCTGCGAGATGAGATTTCTGCCAGTCCCCGCAGTGAATCTCGGTCGGTTCGCCGACGTCATTAACGATAGTGTTGACGGCAAACGCGGTCCGGACGTTCGAAGCGACCTCGACAAAGGCTTCGTGGACCGCATTTCCATCGAGTTTTCCGGGTCCGACGCCGTCTCGTCTCGCCCTCTTCTCGAAATCGAATGCCAGGCGATGAGTCGCCGCAATCGTCCGCGCCGATGCGAGCCCCGGACAAATTAATTTCCGTCCTCCGGTAAACCCGGCAAAATAATGAAAGGTTACTCCGCCGACGATGATCACGTGGTCGCTTTCGACGAGAATCCGGTTGAGTTCGACCGGCTCCCCGTTTATTTCGCCAAAACCCGCAAAAACCTTCGATTCAAAACCGGCAGAACGCATCAGATCGCGTGAACTGTGGTCCAATGTCTTGATTCGTTGGAAGATAAAAGGCGTCAGCAACCGGCGTTTTTCTTCGGTGGTGACGGCGCGATGAATGCCGGTCGCAAAAATGACACTGATCTCGTACGGCATTGTTCCATTCGCGATCAATCGCCGAACGAGCAAATTTACGATCGAATCACACGCGGTCAGGCGCGTCGCATCGGGAACCACTATGAGCACCGATTCACCTGGGTTGATCAGGTCTTCAAGAGACTGCGAACCTATCGGCCGGTCAAGTCGTTTGCCGATTGCCGCGTCGTTCAGAACTGGCGCTTCCGGCCGGGTGCCGAGAATCTCGAAACGATCGCCCGGAATTTCAACTTGTATTTGAGATATACCGTAACGAAGACTGAACTGCATAGCGCTAGTGTGGCCGATTCGATACCTCTACTTTCAATTCCGACTCGAAACAGTTCGCGCCCGAGAAGCACAAATGGGGCACCGCCGGATCATCCTCGAGAATTTCCATTTGAATCGTGAGATGGTCGATTCCAAACTCGTCGTGCAGCCGGCTTCTGAGTCCCGACAAAAGATCCCGCTGCGAAACTTCGGCACGGTGGACGATGTGCACGCTCAGGGCCTCGATGCCGGAAGTGATCGTCCAGACATGCAGGTCGTGAACGTCAGCCACGTGTTCGGTCTTTCGGATCGAGTCTTCGACCGCAGTGAGATTGATATGCGACGGGGTCCCTTCGAGCAGGACGTTGACTGATTCGCGAATCAAATTCCAGGCGCCGTAAACGATGATCAGACTGATGAAAATACTGCCGACCGCGTCGGCCCAGAACCAACCGAACGATACGATGAGAACCCCGGCGATGATCGCTGCCACCGAACCGAGCGCGTCTCCGATGACGTGGAGCCACGCGCCGCGAAGATTAAGATCATTCCGATGATCGCCGTGAAGGAGTTTCGCGCAGATCAAGTTAACAACCAGACCGCCGACCGCGATAATCGTCAGTTCGAAACCCTTGATCTCAGGCGAAACGCTGATACGTTCGACGGCCTCATAAATCACAAAAACGGAAATCAGGACAAGTGCGATCCCGTTTACGAACGCCGAGAGAATTTCGAGCCGATAGTAACCGAATGTCTTGTTGGGGGTCGCCGGACGAGCTGCAAACCAAATGGCGGCAATGGTCAAAGTCATCGCCGCGACGTCAGTGAACATATGTCCGGCGTCGGCGAGCAGCGCGAGCGAGTTAGTCAGCCAGCCGCCGACCGCTTCGGCGAGCATATAAACGAACGTCAATCCCAGCGCGAGTTTGAGCTTTGTAATGCTTCCCGCGTCCCGTCTCGCGTTCGAATGAGAATGGTTATGACTGATACGGCAAAATAAGAAACCGGGAAAGATCATCAATCGATCTTTTCCCGGTCAGGTTATCCCTCTACTGTGTATCGCGCCGGCGCTCAATTAATTCCTGCGTGTTCTTCGGAACATTAGAGAAGAAGTTGTAGCCCGTCAGCGCCTCGACTGCTTTAACAGTCGTCCGAAAATCCCGCCACGGAGCGCTCTGCGAAACGGGGGCTTGATTCGGAACGACGATCGCAATCGTCCGTGTCCCTTTATTGACGCGTTGCAAGTCGTTGCTCCCGTTTGGAAGAATGAGCACCACCTTCCACGTGACCAGCGGAACGGTGACCTGCCCTGAGGCGATCGTTCCGGCGGTGCCGTGTCCGCCCGAGAAGATATAGATCTCGTTTCCCTGTCCGGCGATCGTCCGGCAGTAGGATTCAAAATTCTCCCACGGACCCTGATTGTTGGCCGGGAGTTGCGGAATGAAGTTCGTCATCAGAAAAGTCGCGTCGTTGTCCGGAACCGACCGTGTGCGGTCTCCCGAAGGGCACATATGTCCGCGGTCGTAGCCGGAACCGGAATAGTCGTTCGCCTGGACCTGATACCAGCCCGCCGGAAGCGCCGGATCAGGGCGGTAAGTGTCCTGCCGCGGCGCCGTACCGATCCAGGAACTGTCGAGCCGCCAGGCAACCCAGTTTGGAATCGCGCGGCTACGGTTGTACGCGAGCGAATACTGCTGCTTGAGCATTAGATAGTTGTTCTCGTTCGCGATATCGCCGGTAGCGCCGGTCGGATTTCCAAGGATCAGCGGGTCTTCATCTGGCAGCGGAGCGTTGATCGTCAGGTTTTGGCTCAGGTTGACCGATCTCGACTGCGCGTCGGCGGCGACCGCCGTCACGACGCGCGTTCCTCCCGGCAATCCGTTCGGGATCATCGCGAGGTAAGAAAAGACATTGTCGTTCGGCGTTACGTCACCATTCGTCCCATTGTCGAAGAACGTCTGACTCGCCGGCCCCCCGATGTCCGAGAGGTCTCCGACTACGGTGATGCCGGTGCTCGGCGGCGACGTCGCCGGAAGCACCGTGACCATGAGAAGCGTATTGCCTCCGGGGGAGACCGTGTTCGGACTAGCCAGGATCCCGGCCTGGAGGTCTCCTCCGAGATTGCACGAATTGGCTGGGGTCGAGGTATTGCGCGGTGCCGGCGAGCCGGACGTGAAGTCCGCAAGATTGTTGTCGGTGTCGGTACACCCGCCGCCGTTTCTTGCAAACGCCGTCGTGTTGTTCATATCACCCGTGCGGGCTCCTTCGAAACAGCTGGCCGCCGCGCCGTAACCGACGAGATCGACTATCGACGGGTCGACCGGACAGGTCGAAGCCGGCAACTGCGCCGTCGAGTTTGCGAGCGCAAGTTTCCCGGAAGTTGCAGAAAGATTGGGCTGGAAGGTGTTTCCGTTGACCGTCACCAACGGGGCGATCAGGTCGGGTGTTGGCAGCGGAGCGCCGTTCACGCCCCCCGAGGCATACTGGACGAGATAGTACTGCCCGGGCTGCAGCGTCACGTCGGTGAGCGGCGACACAAGCCAATTGGTGCCGCCCGATGAAGCGTACTGTACCGACCATCCGTTAAGACTGACCGGCGACGAACCTCGATTGAACAGTTCAACAAAGTCGTTCGTGAATTGCGATCCCGCCGCATTTCCTCCACCTCCGTAAAACTGGCTGATCACGATATTCGGTGAAACAAGATTCTGCCGGGCGCCAACCGTAACCGACGGTTTGGTCCCGAACGCAAAGAGAATGGCAAGTGCGAACGCACCTGAAAAAAGAAACTTATGTTTTCGCATCGTCCGATCCTTATTACCCTTAAAATACAGAGCGTCCAATCCTTGTAGCAAAGTAAAGTATTAGCACAAAAAGGCTCCTGAAAAAAGGTGCTGGGCGTGGTTGCGGCGCAAATACAACCGGCAACGCAACGTCGCCGGCCGGACCGGACCGGTTCGCCCGATCTGGGTTAACCCGCAGAGGAACCATATGCCGGTCGATATTCGAAAGACCCCGAATTCGCGACGTTGCCCGAGTGACTGAAACATTCAATCGACCTGCTGGTCGGCAAACAGGAATATCGACTCAACTTGCCTTTCGGATGTCAGAATTTCCAAAAATATGGAATGAAAATCGTTGCCAGCAACCAAAATATCAAATTCAGCGGCGTGCCGACACGAAGAAAATCAGAAAACCGGTATTGACCGGGACCAAAGATCAATGTGTTCGTTTGATAGCCCACGGGCGTCATAAAACTGGCGGATGCGGCAAACATAACCGCGACCAGAAACGGACGCGGACTGACATTCAAGGTGTTGGCGGTCGCGATGGCGATCGGCGTCAGCAACGCTGCCGTGGCGTTGTTGGACATCATTTCCGTGAAAATGAAGGTCATAAAGTAGAACGCCGAAAGAAGTGCGACAAGACCGCCCCAACTGCTGACCACCGAGATTATCGTCGATGATATAAGCGGCGCGGCGCCACTGTTTTCCATCGCCGCCTCAAGCGTCAGAACACCTGCCAGCAAGAAAATGATCCGCCATTCGATCGCCTCATAAACCTCACTCATCTTAAGACATCCGAGTAAGACCAAAACGATCGCGCCGACAACGGAACTGACCACGATCGGGGCGATTCCGGTCGTCGCGGAAAAGATCACCGCGGCGACGACGATCAGCGCCGGGATCAACTTCCGCCGCCGATAAGTAGTTTGGGCGGTCTCTGAAATGACAACAAAGGCCGGGTTTTGGCGGAATTGGTTGTAGCGATCGGCTTTGACTTCGACGAGCAACGTGTCGCCCGCACTTATCTTGGTGTCGGCGATCTTATCGCGCATCAGTCTTCCGCGGTGGCGCAGAGCCAAAACAATCGCGCCGAAACGCTCGCGAAACTGAAGATACGCCAGCGATTTGCCCGCAAGTTCTGAATTCAAAACAACGATCTCGACCAGTTTTACCTCAGTCGACTCGATATCCGCGTTTTGCCATTTGTGTTGGGATTTGAATAATACGCCGCTCCGTTCCTGGATCTTGTGGAATTTCTCAAGATCGCAGCGGATGCGCAAAACATCGCCTTCAAGCAGAACAAGGTCCGGCGGCGAGACAGCTATGATTTCGCCTTCGCGCTGCACATCAACGATCACAACGTCCAGTTCCTTTACGATCGGTGCGTCAATGATAGCGTGGCCGACGGATGGCGCCGTTTTCAGCAAAACAACCTCGGCGATGTATTCCTGAAGGTCGAAAGATTCGATCAGATCGCCGCCGGAACGTCGGTCGGGAATAAGACGAATTCCGATCAGAAGCATATAGGCTGAACCGACCGCGAACATGATCAACCCCATCGGCGCAATCTCGAACATCGAAAACGTCGGCTGTCCCCGCTCTTCTGCGATCGAGCTCACAAGAATATTTGTCGATGTTCCGATGAGCGTGCAGACTCCGCCGAACATTGAGGCAAACGACATCGGCATCAACAGTTTGGACGCGCTCGTCTTTAGTTCCTTCGCGACTCCGAGGATTATCGGAATGAAAACCGCAACGACCGGCGTGTTGTTTATGAAGGCGGAAAAGAAGCCGACCGCCACCATCACGGTGATCAATCCGAGCCAGTAATTCCGCTTGAAAACCAGAGTTGTGATCTTGCCCAAATAGCTTACCGCGCCTGTCTTGAAAAGCCCTGCGCTGATCACGAACATCGCCGCTACCGTAACCGTGGCGCTGCTGCTGAAACCCGCGATTGCTTCGTGCGGCGAGATGATTCCGAGGATCAGCAAAGACCCCATGATCAGCATCGCCACCAGGTCGATCGGCAGTTTCTCAGCACTAGCGTTGCGTTAAAAGTCGAATAGTGTCAACTGTTTACAGTCTTGCTCTTTGAAATTATGTAAATAAGATCTCTGAAACAGTGTGTTTATCGGGGTTTTGTCAAAAATGTTGATGCTCAAAATCTGTAGAATTTC
>JBGSWK010000081.1:0-72561 GCA_041752475.1 Pyrinomonadaceae bacterium
GTTCATATCGATCTCCCTGATAGTAAGGAATCCGACAAATCTCGAACAATTTCAAATCGTTTAACTCAGAAATGGCCGTAAGCTACTTATTTACAATAATTTCAAAGAACAGTATTGTTGCTTAACGCAACGCTAGTGATTTCCGATTTCCGATTTCGGATTTCCGATTTCAGTTTTTGCAGTTTGCACCACCTAATGCGGCTTGCCGCCCGGATGTGCGGAAAAGCTTTGCTTTTCCGTTCAACGATCCCCCGTTCCTGCGGCTATGCCGCGCCGCTCGACATCGAGCTTTTCCGCACAATCGGGCGGAAAGTAGCAATGATTGCAACTAAATCAGCGCCGCCTTCCCGTTCAGCACTCGGGAGATTTTTCAAACCTCCCAGCTGAGATTTGCGATCTCAGAAATCCGAAATCCCGAATCCGAATTCCGAATTCACAAATCCGAAATCCCAAATCCCAAATCCGCAATCCGCAATCCGCAATCCGCAATCAGTTCTTCGCCGTATTCACCAAACGATTCTTCGTCAGCCACGGCATCATCGCCCGGAGGCGCGCGCCGACTTCCTCGATCGGATGCTCGCGTCCTTCGTTTTCAAGCCGTTTGAAGTTCCGCTTTCCGTTGTCGTTCTCGCTCATCCATTCGTCGGCGAATTGGCCGCTCTGGATCTCGGCAAGGATTCTCTTCATCTCCGTTTTCGTAGCGTCCGTGACGACCCGCGGCCCGCGCGTGAGATCGCCGTATTCGGCAGTGTTCGAAACCGAATAGCGCATATTCTCGATGCCGCCCTCGTAGAGCAGATCGACGATCAGTTTCATTTCGTGCAGGCATTCGAAGTACGCCATCTCCGGCGCGTATCCGGCTTCGGTCAGTGTCTCGAATCCGGCCTGGACCAATGCCGTCAACCCGCCGCAGAGCACCGCCTGTTCACCGAAAAGATCGGTCTCGGTCTCTTCACGAAAGTTAGTTTCGATGATCCCAGCGCGCCCGCCGCCGATGGCTGAGGCATACGACATCCCGACTGCCTTCGTGTCGCCCGCGACGTCTTGATAGACCGCCAGCAGACACGGAACGCCCGCGCCTTTGACATACTCGCTGCGGACGAGATGGCCCGGACCTTTCGGCGCGACCATAAAAACGTTGACGTCGGCCGGCGGGACGATCTTTTTGAAATGGATCGAAAAACCGTGCGCGAAGGCGAGATACTTTCCGGCCGTCAAGACCGGCGCGATCTCGTTGCGGTAAACCGTCGGCGCCAACTCGTCGGGGACGAGCATCATAATCACGTCGGCCGCGGCCGCCGCGTCCCGGGTATGCATCACCTCAAGCCCGGCGGCCCGCGCCTTGTCCCACGAGAGACTGCTTTCGGGCAGTCCGACGATGACGTCTGCTCCCGAGTCCGTCAGGTTGTTCGCGTGCGCGTATCCCTGCGAACCGTAGCCGATGATCGCCACTCGCTTGCTCTTGATCAGCTGCCTATCAGCGTCGTTGTCATAAAATACTTTCATTTATTTGTCCTCACTGACGAAAAACTCGTCGCCCGAAACCTCGTCACGGCTCAGAACCCGCGCTTCGGTCACGCGAACCTGCCGGTTGATCTGCTTCATCAATACGTCGACCTTGTCGCGATCGCCGTCGAGGCAGAGTTTGGCAAGTGATATATCTGTTTTGCCAGATGTGTTTACCAGCAGTTTTTCGATATTGAAGCCGCGCCCGCTGATCAGGTTGACCACGCGTGCCAGTTCGCCGAAGCGATTCACCATTTCGACCGTTATGTAATGCGTCATCGTAGAATCATCTCCTTAAGTCCCGCGCCCGGAGGCACCATCGGGTAAACGTTGTCTTCTGGTGCGACGACGATGTCCATCACGACAACGCCGTCGGTTTCAAATCCTTTCGTCAACACCTCGGCCAAATGCGACGGATGATCGGCACGCAGGCCGACGGCACCGAAAGACTCGGCGAGCTTCACGAAATCCGGCTGAAACTGCATATCGACCTCCGAGTAGTTGTTGTCGTAAAAGACCTCCTGCCACTGCCGGACCATGCCTAAAAAGCCGTTGTTCATCACGATTATCTTCAGATTTGCGCGGTATTGGACGGCGGTCGCCAACTCCTGCATCGTCATCTGAAACCCGCCGTCACCGACGAATGCGATGACCTGTTTGCCGGGAAACGCGATCTTCGCACCGAGCGCGGCCGGAAACCCGTAACCCATCGTCCCGAGCCCGCCCGACGTCAGGAACGAACGGGGATGCTTGAAGCGGTAATACTGCGCGAGCCACATCTGATGCTGTCCGACGTCGGTCGCGATGATCGCCTCGCCGTCCGTCAAACGGCTTATCTCCTCGCACAAGTACTGGGCGCGGATCACCTCGGGGTGATTTTCATATGCCGTCGGAGCGTGTGATCTCCACGCCGCGATCCTCTCCCACCACGCATCGAGCCGCCCCGCCGGCGGCGCCGGTCTTGTTTCAAGAATATCGATCATCTGCCGCATCACGTCCTTTGCGTTGCCGGTCATCGATATATGCGTCTTAACGTTTTTGTCTATCGAGGATTCATCGATATCGACGTGGATGATCTCCGCATTCGGCGCGAATTTCTTGAGATCACCGGTGACGCGGTCGTCGAAGCGGACGCCGATGGCGATGATCACGTCGGCTTCCGAGATCGACATATTCGCCGCGTAGCTGCCGTGCATCCCGAGCATTCCAAGCGAGCGCGGATGCGCCGACGGAAAACAGCTCAGTCCCATAAGTGTGATCGTCACCGGGATCGCCAGCCGCTCGACGAGTTCGACAAGTTCCCGGGTTCCGCCTGAGTGAACGACGCCGCCGCCCACGTAAAACACCGGCCGCTTTGCCGAAACGATCTTTTCAATCGCCGCTTCGACCTTTCCCTGTTCGGCGAAAGCGTGCGGAGCATAGCCCGGGATATTGAGCTTCTCGGGCATCTTGTGAACCGCCTTGCGGACCGTCAGATCCTTCGGGATATCGATCAGAACCGGTCCCGGCCGTCCAGACGCCGCAATATAGAACGCCTCGCGGACGATCTCCGGAATCTCCTCCGCGCTGCGCACCAGATAGTTGTACTTCGTGCAGGCGCGCGTGATTCCGACGATATCGATCTCCTGGAATCCGTCGGTCCCGAGCAGATGCGTCGGAACCTGCCCGGTGATAACGACGAGCGGCGTCGAATCCATATACGCGTTGGCGATTCCGGTGACGGTGTTGGTCGCGCCCGGTCCGGACGTGACGAGCGAGACGCCGACCCGCCCGGTCGCCTTCGCGTAACCCTCGGCCATATGGACCGCGCCCTGCTCGTGGCGGGCGAGGATATGCGTGATCGAGTCGCGGAAGTTCACGAGTTCGTCGTAAATATGAAGAACGGCTCCGCCCGGGTAACCGAAAACGGTATCGACACCCTCGTTCACGAGCGCTTCACAGAGCAGTTTCGCGCCGGTTTTCGCTGCTGTTTCATCTGTTTGGCTCGACATAAAACAAAAAAGGGTCATCACCCGGTTTCAGGTAATGACATCTCGCTGCACGCCGTCCGATGTCATTACGCGAACGTAATAACGACCACAAAGTTGAAAATCGAAATCGGCGCCCCGAGCCCGTTCCGGCCTGTCGCACGTAGTTCAAACTTTCCTTGATTTTCGGCATTCATAACTTCAAACGAATGCAGACTACTATAACGAAATATGATTGTCAATGAAAATAAATAATAAATGTTTATTAAGCGCTCAAACGTCGAAGTCACGCTGATGCCCGAATCGCCCTTGCTTTGTGTCACGAGGCAGAGGCAACTTCTCATGTTTTGCCAGTTTGTCGCACCTTCACGAAACCTCTTTCCTGAATTGGATTGATCCCGGATTACGCAAAGCGAATTTCCGCGAAGAGACGCGAAAATGTCATTTCCCGAGTTTGTTTTCGCGTATTTCGCGTATTTCGCGGAAAAGGCCCGATCTGCGTTTATCCGCTTCATCGGTGTTCATCTGTGAATGGAACAGCCGCGGTTCATCGAATTTCCCTGAACCGCGTTTCTGTGTTTGAATGGTTCTCAAAAAAAAGGAGACCAATGATGAGACAACTGATAACGATCACGATCGTCGCCGCGACGGCGATGTTCATCGGATGCGCCGGGCGCGAGCAGGCGGTGCGGACCGAAACCAATGCGGCGCCGAAACCCGAGTTCAACGCGGAGGTGGCGAAGACGGAGATCGGCAAGACGCTCGACGCCTTCAACGAGGCTGCCGCCAACGCGGAGTTTGAGAAGTATTTTGCGTTTTTCGATGAAGACGCCATCTTCATCGGTACCGACGCCACCGAACATTGGGACAAGGCGAGTTTCAAGACTTGGGCGAAACCGTATTTCGACAGCAAGAAGACCTGGAAGTTCAAGTCCGTGAAACGCAACGTCTTCTTTGACGCGGCAGGCACCGTCGCCTGGTTCGACGAACTGCTTTCAACCCAGATGAAGATCTGCCGCGGTTCCGGCGTACTTGTCCGAAAAGACGGCGAATGGAAGCTGAAGCAGTATGTTCTCTCGATGACCGTCCCGAATGAAAACGTCGACGCGGTCGTCAAGATCAAATCGCCGATCGAAGATGCGCTGCTCGAGAAGATGAAGTGAACGTCATATACGGTTAAGCGAATGCGGCTTGCCGCCCAGATGTGCGGAACGGCTTGCCGCCAGGATTTGCGGAAGAGCCTGCCGCCCGGATGTGGGGAAAAGCTTGCGGCTTGCCGCCCGAATGTGCGGAAAAGCTTTGCTTTTCCGGGAAGGCCATACTGTCTCCGCGGCTGCGCCGCGGATCTCGGGCGTGCGGCATAGCCGCGGGAACGCGGGAACGTCTCACGGAAAAGCAAAGCTTTTCCGCACATCCGGGCGGCAAGCCGCAAGCTTTTCCCCACATCCGGGCGGCAGGCCTTTCCCGACATCCGGGCGGCAGGCTTTTCCCCACATCCGGGCGGCAGGCTTTTCCGCACATCCGGGCGGCAAGCCGCGAGGAATTCACGTAAATCAGCGTAGGCTGCGGGGTTCGATGTGCCGTCGCCGACCCTGCTTGATAGTCGCCGCGAATCGGAACATAATGCTTTGAATCTGATTTTCCAAACCCATTTTTCAGGAGTTAATCGTGCGCAAATCGTTCTGGCTTTTCGTCTCCGTATTCGTATTCTTCGTGGTGAGTCTTCCGGTCGGCGGACAGACACCGACACCGTCGCCGGCCTCTTCCGTCACCCCGACGCCGACACCGGATACGATTCCCCCAACCCTCTTTTCCGGTCTCAAATTCCGTTCGATCGGACCGGCCGTGACATCCGGCCGCGTCATCGGATTCGCCGTTAACCCGAACGACCGCGCGAATTACTATGTCGCCGTCGCTTCGGGCGGTGTCTGGAAAACCGTCAACAGCGGCACGACCTGGACACCGGTTTTTGATGGCGAGGGCTCTTTTTCTATCGGCGCTATCGCGCTCGATCCGAAGAATCCGGCGACGGTTTGGGTCGGCACGGGCGAGCGGAATTCGCAGCGCAGCGTCGGCTACGGCGACGGCGTTTACCGTTCCGATGACGCCGGAAAGTCTTGGAAAAATATGGGGCTCAAAACGTCGGAACATATCGGTCGCATCGCCATCGACCCGCGCGATTCGAACACAGTTTTCGTCGCCGCACAGGGTCCGCTCTGGTCGCCCGGCGGCGAACGCGGGCTCTACAAAACGACCGACGGCGGAAAGACGTGGAAGGCCGTCATCACGATCAGCGAGAACACGGGCGTGACGGACGTCGTCATCGACCCGTCAAATCCGGACATAATGTACGCCGCCTCGTGGCAGCGCCGCCGGCATTTCTACACGCTGATCAACGGCGGACCGGAAAGCGCGATCTGGAAATCGACCGACGGCGGCAACACCTGGGCGAAACTGCGTTCAGGACTTCCGCCGGGCGACCTCGGACGCATCGGACTCTCGATCTCGCCCGCCGATACGGACGTCGTTTACGCGACGGTCGAGGCGAGCGGCAATCTGAGCGGCATTTTTCGCTCGAACGACCGCGGCGCGACCTGGGAAAAGACAAGTTCGTCGATCGCGCAGGGAATGTATTACGGACAGATCGTCGCCGATCCGAAGATCGTCGACCGTGTGTACATCCCGAACGTTGTTTTTCAAGTCTCCGACGACGGCGGCCGGACGCAGCGGGCGCTTGGCGAACGGCTAAAGCACGTCGACAACCACACTATATGGATCGATCCGAACAACACGGATTATCTGCTGGTCGGCTGTGACGGCGGCGTTTACGAGAGTTTCGACCGCGGCGCCACGTGGAACTTCAAGGCGAACCTGCCGATCGCGCAGTTCTACGACGTGACGACCGACAACGACCTTCCGTTCTACAACGTTTACGGCGGAACGCAGGACAACAACTCACTCGGCGGACCGGCGAAAACGCGCAATGCCGCCGGAATTATGAACTCCGATTGGTTCGCGACCAACGGCGGCGACGGCTTCAAGGCGCAGGTCGATCCGCTCGACCCGAACACGATCTACGCCGAAAGCCAGAACGGAGGTCTCGTCCGCTTCGACAAACGGACGGGAGAACGAGTCGGGATCGCGCCGATCGAAGGCGCCGGAATCGAATCCCAACGATACAACTGGGACTCGCCGTTCATCATCAGCCCGCATTCGAACACGCGGCTTTATTTTGCGGGCCACAAGCTGTACAAGACCGACAACCGCGGCGACGATTGGAAGGTGATCAGCGGCGACCTTTCGCGGGGCATCGACCGCAACACGCTGCCCGTGATGGGCAAGATCTGGGGGCCGGACGCGATCGCGAAACATCAATCGACGGCGCTCTGGGGCAACGCGTCGGCGATCTCGGAATCGCCGAAGAAGCAGGGATTGATCTATGTCGGCACCGACGACGGATTGATCCAGGTCACAGAAAACGACGGCGGAAGCTGGCGCAAGGCAGACAGGATCGCGGGAATTCCCGAACTCTCTTACGTGACGCGCGTGGCCGCGTCGCAGCACGAGACGAACACCGTTTACGCGCTCTTCAACAATCATCAGAACGGCGATTTCAAACCGTACATCGTCAAAAGCACCGACGCCGGGAAAACCTGGTCGTCGATCACGGCGAATCTGCCCGAGCGCGGGTCGTTATATGGTTTTGCGGAAGACCACGTCAATCCGAACCTGCTTTTCGTCGGTACCGAATTCGGTCTGTTCTTCACCGTCGATGGCGGCGCGAAATGGACGCAGCTCAAGGCCGGCCTGCCGACGGTTGCGATTCGCGACATCGCGATCCAGAAACAGGAAAACGACCTCGTGCTTGCGACGTTCGGCCGCGGAATCTATGTTCTTGACGATTACAGCGCGCTTCGTCAAACGAGCAAGGACGCCGTCAAGCAGTCGTCCATACTGTTTCCGGTCCGCGACACGCTGATGTATGTCCGCTCCAACGCTCCGCTGACGGGCTTTCAGGGCGCGTCGTTTTACACCGCGCCGAATCCGCCGTACGGCGCGACGTTTACGTATTTTCTGAAGGACGCGCCAAAGACCCTCAAACAGAAGCGGCAGGACACCGAAAAAGATGCGGAGAAGAAGAAACAACCGTTCAAATATCCGTCGATCGCCGAACTCCGCGCGGAAACCGAGGAAGAACCGCCGGCTCTTTTGTTCACTGTAACCGACGCCGACGGCAAGATAGTACGCCGCCTCAGCGCGCCTGCCCTCGCCGGCGTCAACCGCGTCGTTTGGGATATGCGTTATGTCACGCCGGCGATCACGGCCGCGCCGGCGCAGCCCCCACCGGGAGCGCCCGCCGGCTTTTCGTTCGGACCGCAAGGACCGTACGTGATGCCCGGGAAATACTCGGTTTCGATGGCGCTGCGCGTCGGTGGGGCCGTCACCGCGATTCCCGGTTCGCAGAGTTTCAATATCGTCGTCGAGGGGCGCGAAAAAATGAACGCGGATGAAATAGACGCCCTTTCGGCATTCCAAAAGAAGGTCTTCGCGCTGCAACGGGCGGCGAGCGCCGCGTCGGACACGGCGAACTCAGCCAAGGCCAGGCTCGTACTGCTCAAGCGCTCTGCTCAGGAAGCGCCTGTCGAAAACGGAAAACTGCTCGAAACTGCAGATGCCCTGACGCGCGAGGTCAACGCGCTGATCAACGAACTACGCGGCGGCCGCGAAGATTCGGAGATCGCTCCGCCGTCGATCAGCGAACGCATCGGATACGTCGCCGGTGCGATCCGGCTCTCGACGGTCCGCCCGACGCAAACGCAGCTCGATCAGTTCGCGCTTTCGGAGTCGCTCTTTAATCCGGTTCTCGCGAGGCTCAGGAAACTCGTCGACACCGACCTTCCGGCATTCGAAAAACAACTCGAAGCCGCCGGAGCGCCGATCACGCCGGGAAGAATGCCGTAGCATTTGCGAATGCCGATGTGCGATGGGAATTCGGATTTCGTGGGCTCCGCAAAGCCGTTTCAAAGTTCCCGATTTGCGAATTATCCCAAATTACGCATTGGAAAGCTGTTTGCCCGCGAAAAACGCGAAATACGCTAAAGATGTTATTTTGCGCCCGGTTTTCGTGTATTTTGCGTGTTTCGCGGGAAAGAAATTTCTAACGCGCAATCTGGGTTTATGTTTCGTTGCGGACTCCGCGAACTTTGCGCGGGATCTCACGCAAAGTCCGCGGAGTCCGCAAAGCATCGATCCGGCGCTCTTGCGCACGGCTGAGGCCTTGCGTTGGACATCTTTCGAATCACCTAACGGCGCGCGGATTCTTCGGGGCCGACACCGGAACTGAGCCTGAAGATTGCCTCACGTACTTCCTGTGGCGTCATCGCCGGGTCAATTTTGTAAATCGTTAGCGCGCGCAGATTATTGACGATCGCCGGCGGCACATCGGAGGGTGCCGACTCGACGAATTTCGCGAGATTCGAAATCGCCTCCTGGACCTCGGCCAGGTCGAGTTTCTTGTCGCTCTGGAACGGCGACGTCACCTCGCGCATCGCGAATCCGAGATCGAACCACCACGCCTCTTTGCCCTGAAGCCTTCCCCTTATTGAATCTCTGACGCTCCTGATCGTTTCCCAACGATCGGACAGTTCGACTCCATTTCCCAGACTCTGCAGCTTGCCCTTCTCGCCGGCGAACTCGTTTGTCAGCATCGCCGCAACCGGGCCAAGCGAGAGATTGTCGAAGATGTATGTCGATTGGAGCGCCGCCGCAAAACGGTACCAGTTCACCTTCCCCATCGCGATGGTATACATCAGCGTCCCATCGTATGTTACGGCCCGTCCTTCGACGAAGAGCGGGCGGAACTTCGACGCCCTCGCCGCCGCCTCCGCCAGTCCGGCTGTCGCGCCGGGGCAGTCCAGCGAACATTTTGCCGAAAAGACGTCGCCGTTCTCGTCAACGACGACCTTGACGATCAGCGTCTTTCCGTCCTCATTTGCGGCCACATCGCTCGGAATTTCCGGCCGCACGAGCAGAACCGCCCGACCGTTAAGATCGGGGACACTGTAAACACGTTTCTTCTCGCCGGGTTCTTGACCAAATGCGGCGATCAACGGCGTGAGCGCAATGATCGCGGATAGAAAGGCTCGTTTCATACTTTTCGCGTATTCCTCGTGTTTCGCGGGAAATAGCTTTCCATTGAGTAATCCGGGTTAAAGCGATACTTGATGATCGACCAGTAAACCAATCGATCGCTGCCAGCAAGCTCGGAGTGATACCGAGCTAAGAAAGCAATCGCTCGCTACGCCAAACGCGAATCACACTGATCGCATTCGTGTCTCTAAAATAGACGACCCTGAACGGCGGATGAATGATTTCGCGGATATGCGGGATCTGAAATTCGGGAACGATTCTACCCAGATCAGGGTGATCGGATAAATGCTCGAAATGCGCGATGATTTCCCGAACAAATCTATCGCCGATGTGAGGTGCGCCTTCGTCTTTGTAGTGCTCTTTTATGCTTTCCAGGTCATTGACGGCCGAATTGGAAACGCTGATCTTCATCTACTTGACGCCCAACCGTCGTTTTGCATCGGATAACGAAACGGTATCGCCCGCTTTGATATCCATCAGCCCTTGAGCAATGGCTTTGACAAAAGCCAGTTCTTCTTGATCTTTTTCATAGTCATCGAGGTTTTGAACGACCGCAACACCCCGGCCGCGGCTTGTCAGAAGAATTGGCCTTTGGGTTTCTTTGGTCCGTTTCACAACCCGGCCGGGATTGATCTTTAAGTCAGAAAGAGGAACTACATCTTCAGAAAACTTGATTGCCATGGGCACCTCCGCCGTAGAGTCGCAACCAATTAATAGCACCTGTCTACAACACCTGTCAAGAAACTATTCTTTTCGGCAACATTCTCAGTGCGGCTTTCCCCGGTCTGCTCTTCTTTGACTCGTGAGTCTGCCTTTAACTTTCGCCTCCGCACTTGATCGAGCAGGTTCGGTTTCGTCCTAATTTCGGTAAAGCAACGATCAGCATTCTTCTCGGCGAGAGCAGTGTCTAACTCTCAAGAAACACTCTCAAGCACGTTTGAAAAGGGTTACTGAATCGCAATCGAGAGCGCTTCCGACCTTGCCGCGCGCACGGACGACCTTTCCGATGATCAGATTCCCGGTTTATCGTTCAGGGTAGGGCTCCGGCCCTGCCGAATCGTCCGGTCTAAATCGAAAAGCGCTACTGCCCGCTGATGGCACGATCGCAAATCATTGCAATTGCGAGCGATAGCCCGCGATTCGTTGGTTGCGAGGTTGCGGCAGGGCCGGAGCCCTGCCCTGAACGCAGGTTTTGATCAAGGATATTCGTTAGCTGAGCAAATTGACAGAAAATCTGATATCAAGCTAAGCGGTGGTGTGCCGAATCAAGTGGCGAAATATCAGGTTTGGATCGAAGAAGTTATCGAGGCAACGCAGCCAACCGAGTGAATCGCTCGGAAATTCCGGAATGGCCCGCATCGTCGGGATTCTCCCGACGCTAATGTCTGCTTCTCTTTCAGGGAGGACCGAACCGTCCCGAATTGAAGGCAAAAAAAAAAGCAAACCCCGATAGTTGACGAGCAATAAAGCGCCGCCAATCATTGCTCACTATCCTCGAATTCAAAAATCGTTTAGGACGCAATTGACCCAGAATCCGCAATCCCAAATCCGCAATCCCAAATCCCCTTATCTCCAGTTCTTGTTTTCGATGATCTGGATGTAATTGCTCCGCTCGTACGCCGTCGGATCGGGAACGTGCTGCTGGCTCATCAGGCCCTTGAACGAATCGATGTTCGGAAACTGCTGATCGAGCATATAAAGTTCGAGATCGGTAATGATCTCCCCGATCCACGGAATGCCGTGTTTGAGAATCGACGAAGCGACCATTCCGACATCGGCGCCGGCGAGGATGTATTTGATCAGTTCGCGCGCGCCGTGGACGCCCGTCGTTGCCGCCAGCGACGCCGGAACGCGGCCGTAAAGCACGGCGATCCAGAGCAGCGGCAGGCGGATCTCGGCCGGTACGCTGAGGTTCAGATTCGGCACCACGGCGAGTTCGTTGATGTCAAAATCGGGCTGATAAAATCGGTTGAAGAAGACGAGTCCGTCGGCGCCGGCATCGGCAAAGCGGGTCGCCATATTCCCGACCGACGAAAAGTACGGATTCATCTTGATGGCGATCGGAATGCTGACCGCGGCGCGAATCATCTGCACGATGTCGATATAACGCTGTTCGACGTCGTCGGACGAAAGCCGGATATCGGCCGGAATGAAATAGACGTTGATCTCGAGCGCGTCGGCACCGGCCTGCTCGACGTCGCGGGCGTACTCGATCCAACCCTCGGGCGTGATGCCGTTGAGGCTCGCGATGATCGGAATATCGACGCGTTGTTTGGCTTCGCGGATCAGTTCGAGGTACTGCACGGTCCCGACCGGATATTCGTCGAGATCGGGGAAAAAGTCCGACGATTCGGCGAACGTGCTCGACGCGGTCTTGTAAACGCGCTCGAAATTCGCGGTCTCGGCCCGGATCTGCTCTTCGAACAACGAGAACAAAACGACCGCGCCGGCACCTGCGTCCTCCATCGCGACGATGTTGTCTATCTTCTGCGACAGCGGATTGGACGACACGACCAACGGCGACCGCAGCGTCAAGCCCATATAAGTTGTAGTTAGGTCAGACATTGCCATTTTGGATTCGGGATTTCGGATTTCGGATTTTTGCGTCCGACAAACCGTCCCGATTATCAGTGTTTCTGATCGGGGAACGGATTTGATTCCCAAATCCGCATTCCCCAATCCCAAATCAGAAGCTTGGCTGGAACTGGCTCGCGCCAAAACCTGCCATTTCCTCATAGGTCTTCCAGCGCAGATCGACGATCTCCTGCGCGAGCACCATCAAGCGTTCCGCCTCTACAGGGGCAGTTTGCGTCAGAACCTTGTAGCGCAATTCGTTGTAGGCGTAGTCGCGCAACTTGATCGTCGGTTTCGGCGAATCGAGCACGAACGGATTGCCGTTGGTCTTGCGCAGTTCCGGGTTATATCGGATCAGCGGAAAATAACCGCTCGAGACCGCCATCTTTTGCTGGCGCAGGCCTTTTTCCATATCGATCCCGTGCGCGATGCAATGACTGTAGGCGAGCACCAGCGACGGTCCTTTGTACGCCTCGGCCTCGCGCAGCGCGAGCAGCGTCTGCTGCGGATTCGCGCCCATCGCGACCTGCGCGACATAGACGTTTCCGTACGAGATCGCCTGCAGCGCCAGATCCTTTTTCCCGACACGCTTGCCGGCCGCGGCGAATTTTGCCGAGGCCGCCGTCGGCGTCGCCTTCGACATCTGCCCGCCGGTGTTCGAGTAAACCTCGGTGTCGAGTACCAGCACGTTGACGTTGCGCCCCGTCGCCAAGGCGTGATCGAGCCCGCCGGCGCCGATGTCGTACGCCCAGCCGTCGCCGCCGATCAGCCAGACGCTGCGATGAACAAGCTGATCCGCGACGGACATCAGCAGCTTGGAGTCGATCGATCCGACCGCGTTCAACTTCTCTTTAAGAATCGCGACCCGCCGGCGCTGCGCTTCGACCTCGCTCTCAAGGATCTGCGGCGCATTCGTCAGTTCGTTGACCAACTCGTCACCGAGCTGCGGCCGCATCCGATCGAGCAATTGGTGCGCCGTGTCGAGCTGTTTATCGACCGTCAGGCGCATTCCGAGCCCGAACTCGGCGTTGTCCTCGAACAGCGAGTTCGACCACGCCGGACCCTGGCCCTTCGAATTTGATGTCCACGGCGTCGTCGGCAGATTTCCGCCGTAGATCGACGAGCAGCCGGTGGCGTTGGCGACGATCAAACGGTCGCCGAAAAGCTGCGTCAGAACTTTGATGTACGGAGTTTCGCCGCAGCCGGCGCAGGCTCCGGAAAACTCGAAATACGGCTCGAGAAACTGCACGCCGTGAACGGTCGAGTAATTCACCGTCGGTTTTTCGTTGACCGGAAGGTCCTCGAAAAACGCGATCTTCGCGCGTTCCGGTTCAAGGTCGGCCGGTTTGTCGGCGAGATTGATCGCGCGCTTTTTCGGATCCGCGCGGTCGGTCACCGGACAGGCTTCGTAACACAAATTGCAGCCCGTGCAGTCTTCGAGATAAACCTCGAGCGAATACTTGGTTTCGGGAAATCCGCGGGCGTTGATCGGCGCGGTCTTGAACCCGTCGGGCGCGTTCTTCAAATGATCGCGGTGATAGAACTTCGCGCGGATGACGCTGTGCGGGCAGACGAAGCCGCAATTGCCGCACTGGATGCAGGCGTCGGGTTCCCAGACTGCGATACGATTCGAAACGTTGCGCTTCTCCCACTTTGCCGTACCGTTCGGATATGTCCCGTCGACCGGCAAAAAGCTTACCGGAATCTGATCGCCGCGGCCCTCGATCATCATCCGCGTCACCTCCTTGACGAATTGCGGCGCGCGTTCCGGAATCAGAACGGGCAGTTCGCGGCGCGCCGTAACTTGTTGCGGAATCTGTACTTCAAACAGATTCTCGAGCGTCTGGTCGACGGCGACGAAGTTCTTTTGAATGACTGCCGGGCCTTTCTTGAAATACGTTTTTTCGATCGCGTGCTTGATCGCGGCGATCGCTTCTTCGGGCGGCAGAACGCCGGAGAGTTTGAAGAAGCAGGTCTGCATGATCGTGTTGATGCGACCGGCCATTCCGGTCTTGCGCGCGACGTCGGTCGCGTCGATGACGAATACGCGGATGTTCTTTTCGATGATCTCCTGCTGGACATGCTGCGGCAAATGTTGCCAGACCGCGTCCTTCGCGTACGGCGAGTTGAGCAAGAACGTTGCGCCGTCTTTGGCGAACCCGAGCATTTCCTCTTTTTCGACAAAGTTGAATTGGTGGCACGCGACGAAATCGGCCTTCTCGATCAGGTACGGGGCGCGGATCGGGTCCTTCCCGAACCGCAGATGCGAAACGGTTTTCGCGCCCGATTTTTTCGAGTCGTAAACGAAATATCCCTGAGCGAAAAGATCGGTGTTCTCGCCGATGATCTTGATCGAATTCTTGTTCGCGCCGACCGTTCCGTCCGCGCCGAGACCGAAAAACAAGGCCTGCGTCCACGTCGATTCGTCGAGTTTGAACGACGGATCGAGCGGCAAACTCGTATGCGAGACGTCGTCGATGATCCCGACCGTAAAATGGTTCTTCGGATTCTCCGACGCGACACTGTCAAACACGGATTTGACCATCGCCGGCGTGAATTCTTTTGACGACAGCCCGTAGCGTCCGCCGACGACGCGCGGCATAGAGGCGATCTTGCCCGCGGACAATGCTTCCATCAAGCAGACGAGCACGTCCTGATAAAGCGGTTCGCCGGTCGCGCCCGATTCTTTCGTGCGGTCAAGAACGGCGATGTTCCGCGTTGATTTCGGAAGCGTTTCGATAAAGTCTTCCGACGGAAACGGCCGGAAAAGCGAGATCTGCACCACGCCGGTCTTCTCACCCGCGCGGGCAAGAAACTCGGCCGTCTCGGACGCCGTTTCGACGCCCGAACCCATGATCACGATGACGTTTTCGGCATCCGCCGCGCCGTAGTATTTGACCGGCGAATAATGCCGTCCGGTCATTTCGCCGAACTTGCGCATCTCTTCGCGGACGATTCCCGGCACTGCCGCGTAAAACGGATTGACCGTCTCGCGGCCCTGAAAATAGACGTCCGGGTTCTGCGCCGTGCCGCGGATGAACGGATTGTCGGGATTGAGTCCGCGCATTCGGTGCGCGATGACGAGATCGTCGTCGATCATCGAGCGGATCTGTTCGTCGGACAAAAAGTTGATCTTGTTGACCTCGTGCGAGGTCCGGAAACCGTCGAAGAAATGGATGAACGGAATCCGCGACCGGAGCGTCGCCGCCTGCGAGATCAGCGCCATATCGTGCGCTTCCTGCACGCTCGCCGACGCAAGGATCGCAAAGCCGGTCGTCCGCGCCGCCATCACGTCCTGATGGTCGCCGAAGATCGACAGCGCCTGCGCGGCGAGCGAACGCGCCGCGACGTGGAATACCGCCGACGTCAGTTCGCCGGCGATCTTGTACATATTCGGCAGCATCAGCATCAATCCCTGCGACGCCGTAAACGTGGTCGTCAGCGAACCCGTCTGCAGCGCCCCGTGGACCGTGCCGGCAGCTCCGCCTTCGCTTTGCATTTCGATCACTTCGGGGATGTTTCCCCAAATGTTCTTGATGTCCTTCGCCGACCATTCATCGGCAAATTCGGCCATCGCCGAAGACGGGGTGATCGGATAGATCGCGCAAACCTCGTTGACGCGATAAGCGACATACACCGCCGCTTCGTTTCCGTCGAGCGTCACGACATTTTGATTTGCGATTTGCGATTTGCGATTTGCAATTGATTCCATGATTCCCTTGATCCCAAAAATTCGGATTCCGCTAACTCCGGTGCTTGTTGCTCACTTCCGATGCGCCGTAGCGCGCCGCTGAACGGCTTATTCCCGAAGATCCGTAGCGCGCCGCTGAACGCTTACTCCCGAGTAACAGTTGCGCGTCGCTGAACGGCTTATTCCCAAATAGCTGAAAGCTGATAGGGTATAGCGGAAAGCTGACCACCGACCACTGCTTACCGCTCACTGCTTACTGCTCACTGACCACCGACCACTGCTCACCGCTCACCGCTTACCGCTCACTGCTCACTGCTCACCGCTCACCGCTCACTGACCACCGACCACCGACCACTGACCACCGACCACTGCTCAAGTCTCCGCGATCATATCGATCGCGTGGCACGGGCATTGTTCGAAACACGTGCCGCAGCCGGTGCACACGTTGTAGTTAAACTTGTATCGCTTTCCCTTTCCGAGTTTGATGATCGCGTCTTCCGGACAGGCGCCGAAACAACCGTCGCACTCGAAACAGTTTCCGCAAGAGAGGCAGCGCTGAGCCTCGTAACTCGCCTCTTCCGGCGTATAGCCGGCGACGATCTCGTCAAAGCCCGTGGCCGCCACGTCGGGTTCGAGATGAACCTGCGGCTTTGGCGGAGCCGTCGTCCGGTACCAAACGTGCAGACGATCGATCTGAACCAGCGGATTGTTCGGCTCCTTGTCGAACGTCGTTCCGCGCAGGAATGCGTCGATGTTGCGCGCCGCCTTTTTGCCGTGTCCGGTCGCGATCGTCACCGTGCGTTCGCTTGGCACCATATCTCCGCCCGCGAAAATCCCGTCGGCACCGGTCATCATATTCGGATGGACGACGACCGTGCCGTCGTCCTTGAATTCGATTCCCGGAATTCCCTTGAGAAAGTCGGTTTCGGTATCCTGACCAAGAGCGAGAATGACCGAATCGGCCTCGAGCGTTTCAAACTCGCCGGTCGGAACCGGTTTGCCGTCGACGACGTTCATCTTCTCGACCGTTATCGATGTCGATTCGAGGTTCTTTATCGTCCGCAGCCAATGGATCTTGATCCCCTCGCTCAAGGCTTCATCGGCCTCGAAATCGTGGGCCGGCATATGCTCGCGGTCCCGGCGATAGATGATCAGCGCTTCTTCGGCGCCGAGCCGTTTCGCGGTCCTTGCCGCGTCCATCGCCGTGTTGCCGCCGCCATAGATGGCGACGCGCCGGCCGATGTGCGGCGCGTTTCCAAGCTCCACGTCCTTGAGGAACGAAACGGCGTCGAGGATCTTCCCCGCATCGCGCGCCGGGATCGCCGTCTTTTTGCCGATGTGCGCGCCGATGGCGATGAATACCGCATCGAATCCGCCTTCGTTCTTCTCGCCGAGAACATCCGTAACTTTGTAATTGAGCCTGAATTCAACACCCAGATCTTCGATCCGTTTTATTTCCGCCTGCAAAACGTTGCGCGGCAGACGATAGGCCGGAATACCGAAGTTCATCATCCCGCCGGCGATCGGCCCGGCCTCGAAAACGCTCACGCTGTGGCCGAGGCGCGCCAGATGATACGCCGCCGAAAGCCCGCTCGGACCGGCGCCGATCACCAGCACGCGTTTGTTCGTCAGCCGCTTCGGTTTGGCGAATCTCCAGCCTTCGGCGATCGCAAGGTCGCCGAGAAACCGTTCGACAGCGTGAATGCTCACCGAACTGTCGAGCTCGCCGCGGTTGCAGGACGTTTCGCACGGATGATAGCAAACGCGTCCGTGAACGGCGGGCATCGGGTTGTCCTCGGTCAACCGAGTCCAAGCCTCGAAGTGCTCGCCGGCCTGCGCAAAGTTCAGCCACGACTGGATGTTCTCGCCCGCCGGGCAAGCGTTGTTGCACGGCGGAAAGAAATCCACATAAACGGGTTTCTTGGTGCGCGTCGGGCCGGTTCCGGTTCCGTGTTGTTGTAGATCTGTCTGAGTGGTCAGATCTGTTTTAAGAAAAGTCATTTCTATCGTACCAACCTATTGAATGTTCAGTTTAAGAGAATCGTTCCGCGATTACTGTGACAAGTATCACCGGATGGGGGATTTGGGATTTCGGATTGGGGATTTCGGATTTGGGATTGGGGATTTGGGATTGGGGATTTCGGATTTCGGATTGGGATCTGTTCCGAAATCGATAAGGCGCAACTTGCGTCGAGTCGGGAGGCGCAGGTGAATGCGACTGATTTCACAATTCTTCAAAATCTCCCGATTTGCGATCTGCAGAACCACGATTCCGGAGTTGATCCCTTCTTCGCGCGGTTTGCGCGTTAACGGTTCGGGAGATGAATTAATTATGCGTTCCAGATCGTTCAACAAGGCTTTTTCGATTTTCTTGCTGCTGACGGTTTTCGTCGGCGGTTTTCAGGCTCAGACCCGGCGCGCGACTCCGACGCCGAAGTCGAATTGTTCGGGAGCCTGGACCGGTAACATCACGTATTCGCGGACGCAGACCTTGTCGGACCACAAGGTCACGGAGCGCGTCAGCAATCGCGGCAAGGACACGCGCGATTGGGAGATGCGTTACAACTACAAAGCGTCGGTCGCGGTTCTCGAGGCTCCGGAAATGGACGGATCGAATATCGGCAAGGCCCGGATCGAACACAAATTCACCACTACCGAAACGACGGTCGCGCAGGAGGAAAATTCGTGCGACCGCGGAAAGTCGTTCAAGGTGATGACCGGCGTTTTCGTCAACAAAAGCGAGGCCACCGCGAATGCCTCGGGCGTCGAGGCCTCGGTCGGCGTCGGCGTCAATTCCGACGGCACGTACACCGTCAGCGTCGGCCTGCCGCAGATCCGCGGAATGATCTCCGGGACCGAATCCGCCCAATACTCGGGCCAGTGTCAGCCGAAGGAAGGAAAAAACACCGCGATCCCGGGCACACCGACCAACATCGACGGCAATTCGATGACCACCGACGGGTCGCACCGCGTCGATCCGAAAGATCCGAACCGAATCTCCGGCAGTTGGTCGCAGACAAACCTCGGCATCACGGAAACGATCACCTGGACGCTCCGGAAGTGCGGCGCGCCATTGCGCATCTCGGATATTCAATTCGAGGATATGAAGTTTCCGAATTGGAACGACTGGCATGAGATTTCCGAACAGAGAGGAACGATCGACGGAAATCTGGTGAAGATCAAAGTCAAGGTGCTCAACACTTCGGGCGAGACCAAGTACGCCGATCTGCGTTTGAAAGAGACATACAAAGGCGACAAATGGGACGGCGCGCGACCCGATGCTCCGCTCCAGGATCAGGTATTTTCAGTCCGCGTCGATGCCAACAGCGAAGAGACCGTCGAGATGGTTTGGGATTCATCCGGCTATGCGTGGTTCGACGATGGCCGGCCGCGGCTTCTGCAGCGAATAAAGGCCGAACTCGAGGAAAACGACAAAAAGATCGACGAGATAACGAAGAACCTCAAGGTCGCGCCCAAACCGATCGTCCTGGTTCACGGGCTCTGGAGCAGTTGGCAGGCGTGGGAATCCTGGCAGAACATTCTGACCACGACGCATAGTTATGATTGGAAGGCGTTCCCGGTCGGCGAAAAACCCGAACACGGCCGGATGAATACCGGCGGTGCGTTCCTTTCGACCGACCGCACGAACTCGATCGGCGAAAACGCACGCGAACTTGAAAAATATATTCGCTATGCGCAGGAAGACCGCAACGCCTGGCACGTGGACATCGTCGCACATTCGATGGGCGGACTGATTTCGCGCTACTTCATTAGTCAGATCATGGACGCGAATCCGCCGGACGGACGGCCAAAGGTTTCGCATCTGGTGATGCTCGGTACGCCGAATATGGGATCGCCGTGCGCGGACGTGATGGACATCGCGTTCGGAATGATCGGGAAATCGGTCGAGGCCGTTCGCCAGCTTCAACAGGATTACGTCGCCGGCTTCAACCGCGTCAACACGCAGCGCAAGGGTGTGAAATTTTCCGTTCTTGCCGGAAATCCGCTGCCGACGATGTGCAAATCGATCGTCCCGAATGACGGCGTCGTACCGGTGCCGTCGGCCAAATGGACAATCGCCGACAACGCCGAATCGTCGAGTATTCATACGGACCTGACCGGTACTTCGGACTTCTCGTCGTTCGTCCGGCCGCGTCTCGCGATCGGCCCGAAAGGCGATCATACGCCGGCAGCACCGACCGGTGCGAATGCACTCGTTGGTTCAAAATTCGAATTCATCAACGCCGCTTATCGACCATCCGAATACGAACCGGCGACGTCCGATATCGATTTCGCGAAACTCGTCAAGCTCGGCCCGAAGCAATCGGCCGAGATCGAGATCCCCGTTTCCAAGGCGAGAAATTTCGGCCTGACATTTATGGCGATCAACGACGTATCGGCGACGCTGATCGACGGCTCAGGCGCGGTCGCCGGAAAGAATCTCGCGAAAACGCCCGAATCGGGGGCATTGTTCCGGTCGATCTTCGTTGACCGGCAGACTACCGCCGGAACGTGGAAACTAAAGCTTGAAAACACATCGGACCGCGAGACGGAAGTGATTTTGGCTGCCTGGAAAGACGCGTTAAAGTAAGCGCCGCCAGGCAACTTATGTGTGAGAAAAACGGTCTTGCTCCCGTCGGGATCGCGGTCGTTCAAACGCCGTCGCCGATATGTTAAAGTGAATCTTCGACTATGAAATTCATTAACGTTATCGGCGGCGGCCTTGCCGGAGTTGAAGCGGCGTGGCAGGCCGCCCGGGCGGGGGCGCGTGTAAGGCTTTTCGAGATGCGTCCGGTGACGCAAACACCGGCACACCGGACGGACCTGCTCGCGGAGATCGTCTGCTCTAATTCCCTCAAATCCGACGAACGCGGCTCGGCGCCGTTTCTTCTGAAAGAGGAACTACGACGCGGGGCGTCGCTCGTGATGGAGGCCGCCGAAGCGACAAAAGTTCCGGCCGGTGCCGCGCTCGCCGTTGACCGCGGAAAGTTCTCCGAACTCATCACCGAACGCATCGCGGCGCATCCGAACATTGAGATCGTCCGCGAAGAAGTCAAGACCATTCCGGCCGATGAGATAGCGATCATCGCGACCGGACCGCTTACGAGCGATGCCCTGACGCTCGAGATAATGAAGCTCACCGGTGACGATCAGCTCTATTTCTACGACGCGATCGCGCCGATCGTCGCCGCCGATTCGATCGATATGTCGATCGCCTTCAAGGCCGCGCGTTACGGCAAGGGCGGGGACGATTACATCAACTGTCCGATGGACCGCGATCAGTACGAGCGTTTTTTCAACGAGCTGATCGAGGCGAAGTCGGTTCCGCTCAAGCGGTTCGAAGACACGCACTGGTTTGAATCGTGCCTGCCGATCGAAGAGATCGCGCGGCGCGGCGTCGACACGTTGCGGTTTGGGCCGATGAAGCCCAAAGGCCTCCCGCTGCCGTCGACGGGGCGCGAGCCGTATGCCGCCGTACAGCTCAGGCAAGAGAATCTGATGGCCGACGCCTACAGTCTTGTCGGATTTCAGAATCACTTGAAATACGGTGAGCAGAAGCGCGTTTTGCAGTTGATTCCCGGTCTCGAAAACGCCGAGTTCTTGCAGTACGGGCAAATCCATCGCAACACTTTCATCAACTCGCCGCAGGTTTTGATCGAGACTCTCCAGACGCGCAAGAATCCGAATCTGTTCTTCGCCGGACAGATCACCGGCGTCGAAGGCTACATCGAATCGGTCGGTACAGGCTGGCTCGCGGGCGTCAACGCGGCGCGGGTTTTGAACGGCGGTGGACCGATCATCGCCCCGGCGACATCGGCGATCGGCGCGCTCTGCCGATACGTTTCAAATGTCGAAACGAAGAACTTCCAGCCGGTGAACATAACATTCGGGCTGCTCCAGGAACTGCCCGTCGAACTGCGGAAGAAACACCGCAACAAACGAGAAAGACATATGATTCAGGTCGAGCGCGCGCTTGAAGATTGGAACGAGTGGATCTCGGAAGTATGAAGCGCGATCAGCCTTACTCCGAAATAGGTAGTAACGGATAGATGAGAGGTGATAACGATCGTCAGACTATCAGCTCTCAACTATCCGTTATCAGTTACTCCGAGTTATCGTCTCAGCAACTATGGAACAAACCGAAATTATGATCGTCGGCGCCGTCTTCGTCGTGGCGCTTCTTTACTCTTCGGTCGGACACGGCGGGGCTTCGGGCTATTTGGCGGTGATGGCGTTGTTTTCGGTTTCATCGACGGTGACGCGACCGGCGGCGCTGATCCTGAATGTTTTCGTTGCCTCGATCGCATTTGTGCAGTTTTATCGCGCGAAGGGTTTTGACTGGCGCATCTTCCTGTCGTTCGCGACGGCATCTGTGCCGTTGGCCTATCTCGGCGGACGCGTCCAACTTGCGGAACCGGTTTACAAGATCATCCTCGGCGCGTGGCTGATCGTCGCGGCGGTCCGACTGTCGATCAAACTAACTTCCGAAAGCGAGCCGAAAGCGCCGCCGGTTTGGCTTGCATTGATCATCGGCGCGGCGCTCGGATTCGTTTCGGGACTGGTCGGAGTCGGCGGCGGAATTTTCCTGACGCCGGTATTGCTGTTGATGAACTGGACCGACACAAAAACCGCCGCCGGGATCTCGGCATTGTTCATCGTGCTGAATTCAGCATCGGCTTTGGCGGGCGGGTCGCGCGAATTAT
Organism: Pyrinomonadaceae bacterium; assembly: GCA_041752475.1. GTDB lineage: Bacteria > Acidobacteriota > Blastocatellia > Pyrinomonadales > Pyrinomonadaceae > JAFDVJ01. Next base: position 22,593 of record JBGSWK010000081.1, read on the forward strand.
CGCAACTTTCGGGCGCGGTTTACGTCTGGATAATTGCGGCGGTTATCGGTGGTATAATCGGCTCGACGCTCGGCAGTCGCCGATTTGATTCATTGACAATGCGCCGCGTATTGGCGGCCGTGCTGGTCGTCGCCGGGATAAAGCTGTTCTTTGTATAGGAGTGATATGAACAACCAGGTGAATCAGGACCGCGAACATCTGAAGATCTTGTCGATCTGCCATTATGTTTTCGCCGGAATGTGTTTGTTTCCGTTTCTTTACGGATTCATTTATCTGTTTATGGGCGTGTTCGTCGGCGCGATGATGGCCGCAGACACGCGCCACAACAACGCGCCGCCGGGTATTCTTTTCGGAGGCATTTTCGTTTTGATCGGCTTGGCGATCTCGGGCGTCGCGCTTGCGATCGGCCTCGCGGCGATCAAGTCCGGACGCAATATGACGCGGCTTAACGGACGTATGTTTTCGTTTATTTTCGCGTGCATCATTTGTGCTTTCGTTCCGTTTGGCACGATTCTCGGCGTGTTTTCGATCCTTGTTTTGTCGCGCGAATCGGTCAAGCAGATCTTCGACGGCGGGATGTCGCAGGCACAGCAGTTCGGCGGAATGCCGCCAAATTGGAAATGATCGGAGGAACGGCGATAAACTAATTGCGACCCGCGCGCATCGAACGCCTGAGCCGTTATGTCCGGAAGAGTTTTTCTCATAATTGTGACGTTCGCCTGCGCGCTTCCTGCCTTTGCTCAGAGCGGGCGGGTAAAGACTGTTGAATCGCCGTCGCCGAGCCCTACTCCGAAGCGCATCGGCGTTTACGAACCCACCGAGAAAATCAGCCCGGCGACCGTTCCGACCGCAACCCCGACACCTTCAACCGATCCCGAGGACCCGGACACGATCCGCGTTAACGCCGGCCTCGTGCCGATTCCCGTTTCGGTTTTCGATCCCCGCGGACGCGCGGTCGTCGATCTTAAACTCGAAGACTTTATGTTGAAGATCAACGGCAAGGACGCCGAAATCGGCGAACTCTCGCGCGCCGAAGCGCCGGTGCGCCTCGCGCTTTTGTTCGACAATTCATCGAGCGTGACGATCGCCCGCGAGTTCGAGAAAAAGGCCGCGATCAGGTTCTTCAAGCGCGTTATTCGTCCTGAAAAGGACCTCGTCGCGCTGTTCAGCGTAGCGACCGTCTCGAAACTCGAACAACCGCTGACGACCGACATCGGATCGCTAATTTCGGCGATCGAGGGCTTTGCCCAGCCGGAAGGCGCGACGTCGCTGCTCGACGGAATCATCGAGGCGTCAAAGTACCTCGGCGAGGCGAGCGGCCGACGCGTGATCGTCATCGTCTCGGACGGCGACGACACGATCAGCGACGCGAGTTTTGAAGAGACGATCAAGGCTCTGCAGATCGCGAACGTCCAGGTTTACGTCGTCAAGACGACGGATTTTGAAAACTCCAAACGAACCGGCGGTCGGCGCGGCAGCGCGAATCTCAGACAACTGTCTGCGGAACGGCGCATGCAGGAGATCGCCAAGCAAACCGGCGGCGCGGTGTGGTCGCCGCTCGACGAGGACGAACTCGACCTCGCCTTCGATCAGGTCTCGGCCGATCTCGCGCAGCAGTACGTTCTCAGTTATTATCCCGAGCCCGAGCCCGAAAAACGCGGCGAATTCAGGTCGATCGACGTCACCGTCCGTAGCCGCGCCGATCTGACGGTCAGGACGAGAAAAGGCTATTACGTGCCGAGGAGATGATCGGGATTTCGGATTTCGGATTTTGGATTTGGGATTTGGGATTTGGGATTTGGGATTTGGGATTTGCGCGATTATCAACGAACAAGTCCCAATCAACCATTTACCATTTACATTATTTGCGATTTCAGGATTCCGAGGTGGTCTATGGAGCTTGGCGATGGGTTTTCTTTCACAGATGGACACGGATAGCTGCGGATTATTGAGATAGGGGGACCCGTGCACGGTTTCTATTTCTATCCATAGAATCCGTTTCATCCGTGTTCATCTGTTGTGAATATCGGGCCGCGGGAGAACCGCCCGGATCATATTGGCTTCCGTTTGAGATTTGGGAATACTGTCTACCGTCTACGGTCTACCGTCCACCGTCTACCGGTTGACAATTCCCGATCAACGATCGAACAATTACGAAACGATGACGCTTGAAACTTATCTGAACCAATTCCTGCAGCACCTTCGCTACGAGCGCAACGTCAGCGAACACACGCTGCGGAATTATTCGAGCGATCTTGGACAGTTTCGCGATCATTTGCTTTCGAAATCGAAGGTCTCGGATATCACGGTCACCGAGATCGATCACCTGACGATCCGCGAGTGGATGGCATCGCTCCACGGCGACAATAAGAAGAAGACGTCGATCGCGCGCAAACTCGCATCGCTGCGGACCTTTTTTCAGTTTTTGATCCGCGAGGGCGTGCAGGAGAACAATCCGGCGAAACTCGTCGCGACCCCGCGGATCGAGCGCAAACTGCCGACGCATCTCTCGATGGAGGACGCCGTCCGATTCATCGAAACGCCCGACCTGAACACCGATCTCGGACGCCGCGACCGCGCGATTCTCGAATTTCTGTACGCGACCGGAATGCGCGTCGGAGAACTCGTCAATCTCAATCTTCGCGACATAGACTTTCGCGAAAAACTGGTCCGCGTCACCGGAAAGCGCAAGAAACAGCGAATCCTGCCGTTTGGCGATCCGGCGCTTCAGGCGGTGATGTTCTATCTGACCGAAACGCGTCCCACGTTTTTGAACAATTGCCCGCCGACGGAACGCGACGAACACGCGGTATTTTTGAACTATCAGGGGACGCGCATCACGACGCGTTCGGTCGGGCGGATGGTGGACAAATACATCAAGCTCTGCGCCGAGATAAACCGCGGCATTTCGCCGCACAGTCTGCGCCACAGTTTCGCAACGCACCTGCTCGATTCCGGCGCCGACCTTCGCGACATCCAGGAGTTGCTCGGTCACGCAAGGCTCTCGACGACGCAGATCTACACGCAAGTGTCGATGGAAAAACTGATCGAGGTCTACGACAAAGCGCATCCAAAAGCGTGACCGGAGCGCGGACTGGAGCGCAAGCGTCCCGCTTGCCAACGGTGCGAAGCGCCGTAACGGACGCGGAAATTGAAGTTGTTTATTGCCCAAGGGGTTGTTCGCGCTTCGCGCTCATTGCAAGCGGGACGCTTGCGCTCCAGTCAAATCTTAAAACTATGAAAAAGATCCATTTACTTTTAGTCGCCATTATCGTTTGCGCGTCGTTTGCGAACGCGCAGGACAAGATGCTTTCTATCGACGACATCTTCGATCCGGAAAAGCGGGTTCCTTTTTCGGGACGTCCGATACAGATCCGCGGCTGGTCAAAGGACGGCTCGTCGTATCTCCAGTTTGTTAACGGTCAGATGCTGCGCGTCGATCCGGCGACCGGACAGACTTCGCCGCTTTACGACTCGAAAAAACTGGTGTCGATCCTGACCCAAACTCCGGGATTCACGCTCGACGAGGCCAATCGAATAGGTCAGTCTCTGCCGCAGTTCAACAAGGACGAGACGGCGATCCTGATCAACCACAACAAAGATCTCTGGATCTACAACATCGGCGCCGGTACCGTAAAAAAGGTCACCAACTCGCCGAAGGACGAGGAATTCGAGGGCGACTTCTCGCCCGACGGCAAAATGGTCAGCTTCGTCCGCGGGATGAATCTCTACGTCACGGACGTCGCGACCGCCAAAGAGAAACAACTGACCCGCGACGGAGCGGAGAAGATCCTGAATGGCTATCTCGACTGGGTTTACGAAGAAGAACTTTACGGCCGTGGGAACAAGCGCGGCTACTGGTGGTCGCCGGATTCGACGAGGATCGCGTTCCTTCGCACCGATGAAGCTCCGGTTCCAAAGTTCGTCATCGTTGACGATACCGAAACCGACCAACGCGTCGAGAATACGGACTATCCGCAGGCAGGCGATCCGAATCCGCTGGTTACGCTCGGGATCGCTGATGTCACCAAGACAAGCATCATTCCGAACATTACGCGGATTCCGAAGGTCGGCGACCGGATTCCGGGATCGGTCGCCCGATTCGGGGACGTCGCGAAATTCGTCGATCTCGGAAAATACGATCCGAAGAACTTCCTGATCACGCGCGTCGCCTGGTCGCCGGACTCGCGCGCTGTCGTTTTTCAAACCCAGGACCGCGAACAGACTTTCCTCGACCTGAACTCGGCCGACGCAAACGGCAAGGTGACGACGCTCTTCACCGAACGCTCAAAGGCGTGGGTCTCGACGATCGACAATCCCGAGTTTCTCAGCGACGGTACGGCGATCTGGCAGTCCGAACGCAACGGATTCCAGCACCTCTACCATTACGACAGCAGCGGCAAGCTGATCCGGCAAATAACGGACGGCCGTTGGGAAATTTCGTCGTTTTACGGCGTCGACGAAAAGAACGGCCACGCGTATTTTTCGGCGATCGGCGAAGGCAACAACTGGATCGACACGCATATTTACCGCGCCAAACTCGACGGTTCGGGAATGACGCGTTTGACGCAGACCGCCGGAACGCACCGCGCGATGTTCAATTCGACGTTCACGCATTTTGTCGATGTCTGGAGCGACGTCAACACGCCGGCGCAGACCAGTCTTTACCGTGCCGATGGGACGTTCGAAAAGCTGCTCGATGAAAACAAAGTCCCGGTACTCGACGTCTTCAAACTCGGCAAGCCTGAATTCCTGAAGGTCAAAACACGCGACGGATTCGAGATGGAAGCGATGCGCATCCTGCCGCCGGATTTTGATCCGAACAAGAAATATCCGGTCTTCGCCTACACCTATTCCGGCCCGCATGCGCCGCAGGTCCGCAACCAGTGGGGCGGGTCGCGCCTGATGTGGCACCAGATGCTGGCGCAGAAAGGCTACATCATTTGGATCTGCGACAACCGCACCGGCAGCGGCAAGGGCGTCGAATCGACCTGGCCCGTTTACAGATCGATGGGCCAGACGGAAACGCGCGATCTCGACGACGGTTTCGCTTATCTCAAAACGCTTCCGTACGTCGACGGCGAGCGCCTCGGAATGTGGGGCTGGAGCTACGGCGGATTTATGACGAGTTATTTTATGACTCACACCAAGACGCTGAAGATGGGCATCGCCGGCGGTCTCGTCGGCGACTGGGCGCTCTATGATTCGATCTATACCGAACGCTATATGCGCACGCCGCAGAACAACCCGGACGGCTACGCCAAGGGTTCGGTCATCGCCAACGCCAAGAATCTGAACGGCAGTTTGCTGATCATCCACGGCGCGATCGACGACAACGTTCATATGCAGAATGCAACCAAACTGATTTTCGAGCTTCAGAAAGCCGGCAAACAGTTTGAATTTATGAAGTATCCGACCCAACGCCACGGCGTCACGAACCCGTTTCAGGCGAAACACATGTACGAGATGATGACGAACTTTATCGAGAAAAACCTGTAGTGGTCAGACTGGAGCGCAAGCGTCCCGCTTGCAAACGGCGCCGAGCGCCGTAAAGCCGTGTCGCATCTTAACCTTATTCCCCGGCGGCCGTTCGCGCTTCGCGCTCATTGCAAGCGGGACGCTTGCGCTCCAGTCCGGGACGCTTGCGCTCCAGTCCGGGACGCTTGCGCTCCAGATATCGTTACCACAAAAGCAACCAAATAATTCTCTCGTCTCATCCCACTCGACAAGTGGTTCACATTTAGATATTTAACAGTTCGGAGTTTCGCAATGAGCGTGAAATATTTCCTCGCGGTTTTTATTTGCCTTATTCTGGCCGGATCCGTCGGCGCGCAAACGATCAAGATCAACGAAGCGGAAATCTCTGCCAGGACCGAGCCGGGCCGGATGATCGTCAGCGTGCCCGTCGAGGGCCTAACCGCAAGTGAAGCGCGGCTAAAGGTCGAACTTCTGGATCCGTCGGACAAGGTTCTCGACCAATCGAATTCAGTGCACAAACTCAGAAGCGGCCCGAACAGGATCGAGGCGCCGCTCCGGATCGACACGGACGCCAACGTCAGCGATTTGATCTGGGCCCGCATCCGCTATTCGATCTTCTCCGGAGGAACGAACAGCGAGGGCATCGTTTCGGTTTCAGAGATCGATCCCGAACTCTTCGCCCTCAGGATTGCGAGTATCGAAGAAATCCACGCCGGCGCCCGGCTTCCGGTCCGCGTCAACGCCTATCATCCGATCACCGGAAGACCGGTCGGCGGCGTTAACGTCCGCGTTGAACTCAAGATCGACATCGATACGGAAAAAGACGACGATAAACTCGTTCTCAAAGGCGAAAGCCAAACCGATGCCGAGGGATTCGCCGAGATCGTTTTCCTTATCCCGGAAGGGGTTAAGTTCGACAACGAATACTCCAGCGTCGGTATCGATGTCGCCGGCGAAAAGAACGGGCTCCGCGACTCAAATAATTCAACCCCGAACGCCCGCAACGAGCGCACTAACGTCTATTTCACATCCGACAAGCCGCTTTATCAGCCGGGCCAAACGTTTCACGCCCGCGCGCTCGTCATGCGCGAACGAAAAGCGGATGCGACAAATACGGTCGTTCCGGGGCTTGAGATGAAGCTTTCGATCAAGGATGAGGACGGCACCGTCTTGAACCGCCAGGTTGTCACGACCTCCGAATACGGGATCGCCGCGATCGAATGGCAGATCCCAGCGAACGCGAAGATCGGAACCTATTCGATCGGAGCTGACGCCGACGGTGTCGAATTCCTGATCGACAATCAGACTTTTAAGGTCTCGCGCTACGATCTGCCGAATTTCGTCGTCCAAACCAAACCCGATAAAGACTTTTATCTTCCCGACCAGCGGGAAGCGGTGGTCACGGTCGACGGGATGTATCTTTTCGGCAAACCGGTTTCGAAGGGAACGGTGCGGGTCGTACGCGAGGGCAGCCGCAACTGGAACTATAAAGAGCAGAAGTGGGACATTGAGGAAGAGGCCGTGTACAACGGCGAGACCGATGCCGAGGGCAAATACAAGGCGAAGATCGATCTCGGACCGGCGCAGGAAAAGTTCAAGAAGGACGAGGATTCGAAGTTCGAGGACCTCAATTTCACGGCGTATTTCACCGATGCTTCGACAAACCGCACCGAGCAGAAGCGGTTCGATCTGCGGATCTCGAAAGAACCGATCCACGTTTATTTCAACAGGGCGCAACGCTATGTCGATCACAATCCGAAGATTCCGTACCGGCTTTACGTCTCGACCTACACCGCCGACGGCAAACCGGTCGCCTGCGATGTCGAGGTCACCGGGAAATACGAGGACGAAACGACTTCGCGCCCGATCGCGACGCTGCGGACGACAGCCGAAGGCGCCGGAAAAACCGAGTTTTCGGTTCCGAAACGCGCGGACGACACCTATTACGACGACCTTGAGGTCAAGATCGCGGCGCGCGACGCCGAAAACCGTACCGGGACGGAGAAGTTCGATTACGAGCTCGACGAAGACGAGAAACAGATCCGCGTCACGGCGGACCGTTCGATCTATCGCAAGGGTGAATCCCTCAAACTCGAGCTGCTTTCTTCGGAACCGAAGGAGACGATCGTCGTCGATATCCTAAAGGAATCATCGACGCTCATCTCGTACCGGGTCAAAACCAAAAACGGACACGCATCGCTGCGTGTTCCGTATCGTAAGGAGTTCAACGGTTACCTGACGATTGCCGCCAATGCAGAGAGCGGCGACGAGGCCAAAAGTGCCTGGCGCGTCGTCTTTCCGGACCCGCGGCGTTTGAAGGTAACGGCGAAGTCCGAACGCGAAACGTACCGGCCAAACGAAGAGGCCGGACTCGGTTTCGAGGTTGCGGGATTCGACAAAAAGGCCGCGCAGGCCGCGCTCGGAGTCGTCATCGTCGATCAAGCGGTTGAAGAGCGGGCGCGAACCGATTCACGTTCCGGCGAAATCCCGGACATCTTTGCAAGCCTTCGCGGTTTCGACGCGAGCACGTGGAACGAACTAACCGAAGCCGAGATCACGCCGCGGATGCAGCTTTTCGCCGAGATGAGATTTGCCGAATGGGCGGTCGATTACGACGTTTCAGGCGGCGGTTACGGCAACGTTTCATATCGTTTCGAAGCCCGTCACAAACAGCAGTTCGAAACGCTTCTGAAAGCGCTTGAGGAACGTTACAAGAGGGACTTCGATCATCCGACCGACGATGCGGCGCTGCGGCGGATCCTCGGCGACGCCGGCATCGACATCGACGCGTTCCGTGATCCGTGGGGTATGCCGTTCAGGGCGGAGTTTCAGATCTCGGGCGACGACAATCTGGTCGCGATTAAATCCTCGGGGCCGAACAAAAAGATTGGCGACGCGGACGATTTCAGCGCCGCCGGAATCGGTTTCGATTACTTCAAGAAGACCGGGATCGCGATCGATGAAGCGATCAAGGCTTATGAAGCAAGAACCGGAACTTTCGTTCGCGACGTCGAAGCGCTCCGTGCGGCGCTCGCCGAGAAGGATATCGCGCTCGATTCGCTGATCGACCGCTGGGGACGCCCGTATCGGGTCGAGTTTGGTGTTTATGACCGCAATTTTCTTGTGACCATCAAAAGCGACGGCGAAAAGACGGACGTTTCGTACGACGATTTCGTCGTCCACAGGCATTATTCAGACTTTTTCGCCGAAACCGAAAAACGGATCAACGAGATTCTCGGGCGGTACACGGTCGAAACCAAGACTTATCCCAAAAGCGAGGCCGAGTTTCGCGACCTGATCAAATCGAACGGAATCGACCTCGAATCGCTCCGCGACGGTTGGGGGCGTCCATTTTATTTTGTATACGGGGAGGTTTCGCAGTTCGCGGACAGTGTAAAAATCGAAAGCGTCGCAACGCCGGGCGAGCAACCACGCGAAACCCTTTCAATCAAGCCCGTTACGCGCCGGATCGGGAGGTTCCGGATCATGAGCACCGGCGACAACGGAACGAAGGACGAATACTATGACGTCTACATAGCAGCCTTCGCCGGAATAATCTCGGAACAGGCGCGTGAGGACGCGAAACCGAAGCTTGTCGTCCCGCGCGCGGTTTTTGCGAACGGCAAAAGCGCGCTGTTCGGCGTCGTTACGGACGCCAACAAGGCGGTCGTGCCGGGCGCCGCTGTGCGTGTCATCAATGCCGAAACGGCCGCTGAATTCGTTTCGCAGACGAATGCCGAGGGCGCTTATCTTCAGACCGGACTTCCGGCCGGGAAGTACTCGATCCGCGTCGCGTTTCCCGGATTCAAGAACACGATCGTCAACCAGATCTCGCTCAACTCCGGCCAACTGATCGAGGTCAACGTGACGCTCGAAGCCGGGGCGGTCAGCGAGGTCGTGACGGTCGCGGCCGAGTCCAGCGTGACGATCGACACGAGTGCGTCAATGGTCTCAACGACGATAACGAGGACCGTTACCGTTCTTCCCGGAGTGCCGAGGACGATCTCCGGCGGCGTTGTTTCGCTGCGAGTCGAACCGCGAGCTGGGGGATTTCAAATCGACGGCGCGGCCGGTTCAGAGAACGTCTTTACTATCGACGGTCAGCGAGTAGCAAATCTCCGCAGCGGCACGCTCAATGCAAACAAGAATTTGCCCGTGCGCGCCACTCCGAGAATTCGCGAGTATTTCCCCGAAACCCTTCTGTTCGTTCCCGAGCTCGTGACCGAAACGGATGGCACGATCGCGATTAAATACCGCCTCGCCGACAACATCACGACGTGGAAGATCTATGCGGTCGCATCCGACAAACAGGGGCGCGTCGGGTTCGCCGAGACCAGCGTCAAGGCCTTTCAGCCGTTCTTCATCGATCTCGATCCGCCGAAATTCCTGACCGTCGGTGACAAGCTCCGGCTTCCCGTACAGGTGCGCAACTACACGCCGGAAACCCAAAAGGTCGAGGTGACGATGGACCGCGCCGATTGGTTCACGTTCATCGAACCGAACGCCGACACGCTCGTTTCAACGCCAGGCACGCGCACGCCCGGCAGCCGGCGCATCGTCGAAGTCCCGACCAATTCATCGTCGAACGCGATCTTCGGTTTCAAGGCGACCGACGCGATCGAGGAAGGAAAACAGCGCGTGACCGCGGTAGCCGTGAAGGAATCCGACGCGATCGAAAAACCGGTGACGGTGCGGCCCGACGGCGAGGAGATCGTCCGCACCGAATCGCGGATATTCGCGGGAACTTCGGCGTTCGATCTGGACTTCCCTTCGAATGCGCTCCCGAAAACTTCAAAGGCCGAACTGAAGATCTATCCGAACCTGATGGCGCACGTCTCCGAATCCGTCGAAGGATTGCTCCAGAGACCTTACGGATGCGGCGAGCAAACCATCTCGTCAACCTACCCGAATCTGATGATCCTGCGATTCAATTCGGGATCGGGGAACGGAAGTCTTGGATCGAAGGACGCCAAGGACCCGAAATCCGCGCTCGAGACGAAGGCCCAAAAGTATCTTCAACGCGGTTACGAACGACTCGTCGGCTATCAATCGGCCGACGGCGGTTTTTCGTACTGGGGCGGCAGCTCCGAATCGGACATCGCATTGAGCGCCTACGCAGTCAGGTTCTTGAGCGATACGAAGGCGTTTATCGACGTTGACGGATCGCTGATCGAACGGGCGCGCGAGTATCTCATCAAACAACAGCGGCCCGATGGAAGCTGGACGAAGAAGTACGATTGGGAGAAGGTGGAAGATCTGCGGCGGACGAAGATGATCACGACCTATGTGACGCGCGTGCTGGCGATGACGAAGTCTGACTCGAAGCCGTCGGTTGACTCGCTTTCCAAAGCGCTTGAATATCTCAAAACGCGCAACTCCGAGATCGACGAACCGTACACGCTTGCGCTTTACGGACTCGTGGCGTTCGACGCGGGCAATCAGGAAGCCGCGCGCGAAACCGCGCAAAGACTGGAATCTCTCGCGAAGCGCGAGGGTCAATCGGTCTATTGGAATCTCGAAACCAACACGCCGTTCTACGGCTGGGGAACGCCGGGACGAATTGAGACGACCGCGCTCGTTCTGCAGCTTCTGATCAAGGCCAACAACGGAAACCCGGAATCGATTGAACTCATAACGGGGGCGACGACATTTCTGCTCAAAAACAAAGACCGTCACGGCGTCTGGTATTCAACGCAAACGACGATCAACGTCCTTGACGCGTTTCTCGCATCGCTGACGAAAAGCGTTTCGCAGAAGATCTCGGTCGCTGTCGGCAGCGAAACTTTAAGAACGATCGACATTCCGGCGGATCAGATCGAACCGGTAACCATCGATCTGACGGGAAAGATCATGCCCGGCGCCGGGGTCGTCGTCACGGGTGCGGGCGATTCGCAGTTGATGGCGCAGATCGTCCGCACGCACTACATCGACTGGAACGACTCGGTGAGCACGAACCGCGATGTGAACGAATCGCGCGCGATCCGGCTCGATTACGAATGCGACAAAACGACGGGAAAGATACTGGATCCGGTCAAATGCTCGGTCGAGGCGGAACGCATCGGCTTCCGCGGCTACGGTATGCTGCTCGCCGAGATCGGCATCCCGCCGGGTGCCGACGTTTCGCGCGAGGCGCTCGACAAGGCGTTGAAGGACGATTGGAGCTTTAGCCGGTACGACATTCTGCCCGACCGCATCATCGTCTATATGTGGGCTCGGCCCGGCGGCACGAAGTTCAATTTCTCGTTCCGGCCGCGCTACGCGATCAATGCCCAAACCCCGGCATCAGTTGTTTACGACTATTACAACGACGAGGCCAAAGCCGTCGTTTCGCCGATGCGGTTCACGTTTGAGTGAACCCGTAAGAGTTGCGCGTTTACGCGCGACCGCCGTGGCAATCGCGCAATTCGGAGTAGTCGGATCCAGTGCAGATCGGTTTTCGGGCAGGACCGCAATAGTGAACCGCAACGGGAGTCACGCGTAAACGCGTTACTCGTACAAATTTACTCGCCGTTTCGGCTCTCGTCGAGGACGATGTCCGGGTTTTCGGCGGTGAACTGGTCGCGCGGTTTGGAATCGATCTCGCCGCGGAGGATGCGCGTTCCGACATTGGTTCTGAAGTTGCCGTTTTCGTCGTAAAGCCGCCGATACTGCGCAGTATTGCGAATGATCCCCTGAACATAGCCTTTGGTTTCCTTGAACGGGATCTGCTCGACGAATTCGTCGATCTCCGCCGGAAGCGTCGCGCGCCACTGCGGGACGCGGCCCGGGCCGGCGTTGTAGGCGACGGCGACGAACTCGACGCGGCCGAACTTGTCCCACTGGTCGCGAATGTAAGCCGTGCCGAGCTCGATGTTGAGCGTCGGCTGGTACAGCATATCGACGGTCACAGTCCCGACTTCCGGGTTGTATTTCTTCGCCATTGACCGCGCCGTCGGAAGCAGAAGCTGCATCAGTCCATAAGCATTCGCGGAAGACTTGGCGCGGGCGTCGAAGATCGTTTCCTGACGGATGAAGCCGGCGATCTGAAACGGATCGAGTTTGCGCTGCGTGGCCCAGTATTTGATATCGTTCCAGTTCGTCAGCGGATAGAAGATGTCCCATTCATCACGGCCCATTTCTTCGGGGAACATCTGCGCGTAGTCGGGATAACTGTTCTTGAGCGCGAGCAGCGCCGGCGCCTGTTCGCCCCGCAGCCGGTAGTAACGCGCGAGTGCGAGGTTGATCTTCGGTGAGTTCGGCGTCGTCCGCCGGGCCTCTTTGAGTTCGTCGGTCGCCCATTCATAGAGCCCGACGACGCTCAGATCGTCGGACTTCCCCGCGCGTTCGAGTTCGCGTTCGCCGGCCGTTTCAGCAGCGACGGTGACGATCTTCAGATTTGCGATGGCTTTCGTAACCGGCGAACCGGCCGCGAACCTTGTCGCCGTGCGGCATTGGCCCTGAGCGCGCATCTCGCCTATCCGCTGCGTCGCGAGATGCCCGTACCAGTTCGCGTTGTAGCGGTAGATCACCGCATCGTAAAGCGCGCACGCGGCGTCGGTCTTCCCCGCAAGTTGCGAATCCCGCGCGGCCCAGTATCCGGCCTTGCCGCGGTTCGTCGAATCTTTATCGACATAGCGCGCCAGATGCTCGACGAACATATCGGACGACATCGGAAAGTTCTTGCCTTCGTGCTGCAGCCAGGCGAGTTCAAACTGCGCCTGGGCGACATCGACCGCATTCGGATAAGCCGCGACCGCCGTCCGCAGATAGTAACTCTCGTCGAGTTTGTTGCGGGCATCCCGCGCCGCCATCCCAAGATCTATGAAGGTTTTCGGCGTCAGACTTCCCGCCGGAAACTTTGCACGCATTTCGTCGGCCGTTGTTTTCGCCGTCGCCCAGATCTTGTTGCGCGCGTAACCCATTGCGAGTTCGTAGTATCCCTCTTCCTTTTCTTTCGCGTTCGACGGGATTGCCGCCAAGGCAAGCGCGGCTTCCGGCATCTTCTTGACGTTGGCCAGCGTCTTCAGACGGTTCAACTGGATCTCGGCCGACAAAGCGCCCGGAAAACCGGAAACGAGTTCGGCATACGCCTTGTCGGCGCCCGTGTAGTTGCGCGCGTCGAAAAGCTTGTCGGCACGGGTCGCCGCCTCGTTCGCGTTCTGCGGCGCCAGCGACTGCCCGAGCATCGTCAACTTGGTTTCGGCCTCTTTCGACTCGCTCGATCCGGCACCGTAGAAATAGACGCGGCGATAAAATGTGACCGCACCGGCCTGGTCGCCGGCCGACTCATATGCTTTTGCCGTCGCGAGCAGCGCGTCAGCATAGTTTTTGTCGTTTAGTTCTTTAAGGAACGACGGAACCTGCGCCGCCTGTCCGGTGGCGATCGCCGAGTTTGCCCAGAGCACCTTCGATTCACGAACACGGAGCGAGGTCGGCATCTCTTTGATCAGATTCGCGAAAACGGTCATCGCCTCGGCGTGTCGACCCGCATTTTGGAGCGACCGGCCGCGGAGCCAAAGCGCATAATCGGCGAGATGCGTCTTTTGCTTGAACGCGTCGGAGTTGAGGATCGCGGCCGCGCCTTCAAAATCCTTGTTTTCGAATTTGATCCGCGCCCGCAAGAGCTTTGCAAGCACGCCGGTGCGAACGCGTGAAAAACGATTTTCGATATCGAGCACGAGCGCCTCGGGCGGCAGTTTGTCGCCGCGGGTCATATCGCGGAGAACCTTGAGCGCGTCGGCCTCGGTCATATCGGGCGCGAACGCGGAACAACTCGCCGTCAAAGGGATCACGAGAAGTCCGCAGGCAAAAAGAAGAAAGGTCGCCATTGACCTCAGTTTGCGCGTCTTAATCATCAGAATCGGCATTGATAAAACTCCGGTTGTTCGATGCTGTTTTTTCTCAGGGATTTGTCCGAACATCCGCAAGGAATGTCCGAAATAAAAAATGATTCGAGCTTGGTCGGCAGCGACTCCGGGTCGTTCCGATACCTCGTGTTTGAACCCGGCTTCGTTATATGATAGCAAGAAACATCGGAATTCCGAATCCGTTGCTTGGTAAGGTCGTTATGTCAAAACCGCTGGCTTCGCTGGTCCTCTTCTTCGCATTCACCGCGCTGTCATTTGCACAGACGGCATCGCCGACCCCGCCTCCGGACAACGACGTCGTCAAGATCACGACGACGCTGGTCCAGATCGACGTCACCGTGACCGATTCAAAGGGCAAGATCGTCCGCGATCTGCGCCCCGAAGAGTTTGAGATCTTCGAGAACGGGCAAAAGCAGGCGATCTCGAATTTTTCATTCGTTTCGAGCGTTCGCGAAACGACCGAACCCGACCGCAAGACCGAAAAACCCGATGTTCCGGTGCCCACGCTTGAGATTCGGCCCGAACAGATCCGGCGCACGATCGCGCTCGTCGTCGACGATCTTTCGCTCTCATTCCAAAGCACATACTACGTTCGCCGCGCGCTCAAAAGGTACGTCGATGAGCAGATGCGCGATGGAGATCTCGTCGCGATCTTGCGGACGAGCGCCGGGGTTGGTGCATTGCAGCAGTTCACTTCCAACAAAGCGCAGCTTTACGCCGCAATCGAACGGGTAAAATGGTATCCGCTTGGCCGCGGGAACATCGGCGCCTTCGCCCCGATCGAACCGACTCCGCTCGAACAGGCGGCGGCCAACGGCGACAGGACGGTGTCGGAAGAGGATCTCGAGGCCGAACGTCAATCTCTTGAGGCATTCGACGATTTCAGAAACGAGTCGTTCGCGGTCGGAACGCTCGGTGCGCTTCGCTACGTTGTCGGCGCGATGGGCGAACTTCCGGGGCGCAAATCGGTAGTCCTTTTCTCCGACGGAATCCGGCTGTTTCCGCGCGATGAGCAAGGCACGACCGACAGCGGGCGGGTATTCGATTTTGTGCGGCAGTTGGTGGATCTCGCGAACCGTTCGTCAGTCGTCATTTACACGCTTGATGCACGCGGACTGCAAACGACGGCGCCGACGGCCTCGGATCAGATCATTTCTCCAACAGCCGAGTCGATCTCGAGAACGATCACGGGCCGAAGCCGCGAGCTGTTCGACACGCAGGAAGGCCTGACATTTCTCGCGCGCGAGACCGGCGGATTGGTCATAATCAACAACAACGACCTCGGCGACGGCGTCAGGCGAATTCTCGACGACCAAAGTTATTACCTGATCGGGTATCTGCCGGACGACGACACGTTCGACAAGCAGAAACGCAAGTTCAACAAACTCGAGGTTCGCGTCAAACGGTCCGATTTGAAGGTTCGGTACCGGAGCGGATTCATCAACGTCGCAAACGAATCGACGCCACGCGCGCCGGTTGTTCAAACTCCGGTCCAGCGTCTGCTCAATTCCCTGATGTCGCCGTTTGCCGTCAACAACATCTCGATGAGGCTCAATACGCTTTTCGGATTCGATGAAACCCAGGGAGCCTTCGTTCGTTCGCTGCTTCACGTCAAGGCTGACGATCTGAAGTTCACGGACGAACCTGACGGTGTTAAGCAGGCGGTCTTCGATCTTCTCGCGGTCAGTTTCGGCGACAACGGGGCGCCGGTCGATCAGATCGCCAAAACCTATACTTTGCGGGCCAAAGGTGAGGTCTACGAACGGATCAGACGCGAGGGGTTCGTTTACCATTTTACCTTCCCGATCAAGAAGCCGGGCGCGTATCAGTTCCGCGTCGCGATCCGCGACAGCCGATCCGATCAAGTCGGCTCCGCCTCGCAGTTCATCGAGGTTCCGAACCTGAAGAAAGGCCGCCTGACGATCTCCGGAATCGTCCTTGAGAACTTCACGCCCGAACAATGGAAGGTCTTCACCTCAGAATCACCGACGGGCGCCGAAAACGTAAAAGAGACCGATCCGATGACTGATACATCGACCCGCAGGTTCAAACGCGGAACGGTTCTGCGCTACGGATATGAGGTTTATAACGCTAAACTGAGCGATACGAAGCGGCCGAATCTGACCAGTCAGATCAGGGTGTTCAGGGAACGGAGCCTTATTCTGGAGGGAAAAGCGTCGCCGATCGACCTGACCAACCAAACGGACTTTGCGCGGGTCAAGTCGGTCAGCGCGATAACTCTTCCGGTCAAGATGGAACCGGGTGATTACCTGTTGCAGATCATTGTTTATGATAATCTCGCGAAAGAAAAACGCCGGGTCTCGACCCAGTTTGTTCAGTTCGAGGTTACTGAATGAAGCCTCCGTTCGGCATTTGGGGTTTTCGATTTGTGAATTCTGATTGTTGACTAACGAACGGGGCCTGCTGTCCGGAACGTCGGACAAAACTCCGGGGGTTTTCAATGCTCCCGATCAACAAAATAAACTAAGGAGTGAACTATGCTGATTGCGATGGAGGGGAGTTCACCGACGATTCGCGGTGAAAATAACTATAAGTACTATGTCTGGCTTGCGTATAATCAGACCAAGCAAACGAGCAAGATCTACATTCCCGGGCCGGCGACGATTTCCTGGAGTCTGAGCTCGATAAACATCCGTTCGATGGCGGACAATGCGACCAATTTCATCCGCGCGTCGTCCGGTCCGGTCTTTCTCGTCGGCTGGAGCCGCGGCGCGGCGGCATGCGTACAGGTTGCGCTTGATCTGCAAAGATCCGGCTTTGACCGGAACATCGACGGTATGTTTCTTTTCGATCCGGTGGATCAGGATGGCTCTACCGCCGATTTTCTGAATCTCGTGCCAAGCAATGTCACCAACTGCTATCACGCCGAAGCACTCAACAAAGAAGGCGTTTGGGCGACGGCGTTCCCGACCTGCGCGAAGAAATTCGCACCGGGTGTAAGTTATGTTGCGGGTAAATTCAACACGACCCACGGCGGAATTGCCGGAACCGAGGGCGGCACAAAGGGCGATGCCGGGTCGGGAAACTGGATGTGGGGACATATGGCTTCCCACGGCGTCATTTAAGATCAGGTCCCGAAATGCAAAAAGGGGAGAAAGCGTGAATTGCTTTCTCCCCTTTTCGATTTGGTATCGCGACGTTAGACGGACGTGCCGGGATAAGAACCCCCAAGCTTGCCCTCGTCACCTTCCGCGAGATTGCTGACGAGTTCGTAATGAAAGTAGTCGAACTTGGCGGCGACCGGCGGTTGAACGCGCTTGTCGTACATTTCGCGCGAACGGTCGATCGCTTCCCTAAGCTTTTCGTAAAGAGCATTCAAATCACGACCCTCTTTCACCTTCTGCTCGTTGTAGAGTTTGATCTCCGACACAAGAAGCCGGGCAAAGCGGCGGGCGTCATTATGCAATCGCCTTTCGTCCTCGCTAACTTCAATCGGCAGATCGACGTTCCGCTCGCTGAGACGCGAACGCGCTTGCGTCGGCGGCGCGACGACCGGTTCTGCCACAACCACGGGCGTCACGACAGGTTCGTCCGCCCCAAACGACTGCGGTGCTTCGAATGCGGGCGAGACGGTCTCGAATTCAACATTCGAAGTTCCCGCGGGCTGAACGCTTTCGAACTCGTACTCGACTGACGACGGAGAAGAAAACTCCGCAACCGGTTCCTCCACGGTTTCGAACGAGGTCGGTTCGAAGGACTCGAAACCGGTCGTTTCAAATTCCGGCTTCGAAAAGTCGTCCGAAACGGAAACCGCGTCGCTCCATTCGGTCGCCGTGCTGAAGTCACTGACGTCGGCAGTTTCCGTGGTTTCATTTATCTGAAACTCGGTTGTCGACTCGAATTCTGCGGTCTTAGTGATCTGAAACTCGGTCGCCGACTCGAATTCAGCGGTCTCAGTCATCTGAAACTCGGTCGCCGACTCGAATTCAGCGGTCTCGAACCCGGAAACTTCAGACGTTGCAGTGAATTCGTTGTCCTCAGAAGTCTCCTCGACCTCCGACACGGAATGACTTTCTTCTTCGACCGGTTCGACGGATTCTTCAGACTGCGGCGCGGTGAACGAATAAGTCGAATCGAATTGGTTCTCTTCAAAACTCGCCGACGACTCAACGGTTTCTTCCGGCTGAGCATCTTCCGGCGCAGACGCTTCCGGCTGCACTTCAGTTTCCCCTTGCTCAAAGTCGTAGCCAACGGGTTCGGATCGCTCGACATCCTCATACGATTGCGGCTCGGGCTGTTCGACCTCGTGACGCGTTTCGGCTTCCGGTTGCGCTTTCGCCGCGCGGGCCGAAGCAGATATCTCGACGGTCAATCCGGCGACCTGCACGAGCGATTCCAAGGCTTCGACATTGACGTTGACGCCTTCGTTTCCGTAGTCGGCATAAAGAACGGCAACCGCCCTCTCTCGAACAACGAGCGGAATCGCGTACATTCTGTCGGGCTGGCCGAAACCGAGTCCCGAAAGAAACGTATTGTCGTCGCCGTGCGACCCGAAAGCCGCCTCGACGGTTTTCAGTCCGCTTACAGCCGAACCAAGCAATGTATCGTTTTCAGCCGGGAAGAAAACTTCGCGAACGGATTTATCATCGACATCGGCTTCGCTTCCGAAAACGCGCCAACCGACCAGATGCTCGTTCTTGATAATGAAAAATGCGCCGCGCGGAGTAAAGTTCGCAGCGTGCGCCACGAGAGACTTCAGGATCGCCGACTGTGTCGTCTTGCTGCTTATGTCCCGGATCGCGTCCCGAATCTCGCTGACAACGACAGATGAATCGGTCGCCGCGACCTGTTCTTTTTGGAGTTCCTCGGCTTCGGCGATGGCGGTTGCGGTGATGCGCGCACCTTCGTCGCGGGCGAGGCGGAGATGTTCGATGACCGTATCCGTGAAGGCGGCGTCGAGATTTCGGTCCGAGTCGAAACGCTCGCCGAAATTGCGAAAGGCCTCGTCCATCTGGGATTTATGCTTTTCAAATTCGGCATCGACCATCGTCCGGAAATCAGAGACTTCCTGACGCATCTCAGCGATCACGTTTTTGAGATAACTCTCGAATTCGGTCCGTAAACTCTGTTCGAGTTCTTCGCTATTCACAATATTTCTCCTCCGTTAAATGGAAACACAACACATTTTGGGACGGGACAAAAGACTGGCGGTTTCGTGCAGATTACTTAATAAAGGTGTCGAGTATGGCGGTCTCAAACTCGACCGCCCCTAAATTATGAACAATTTCGCGGAACGATGTCAAGACATTCTTTTCCTCTGAGCTAGCTACGAAAGGTGGCCGGAATGTGAGCTCCGGAAACCCAATCGATTTTCCTGCCAGAAACGAAGAAGTCAACGAAATCGAAGTTCTGCAGAGGATTCGCCGCGCGGCGCACCGAATCGCGTGAGGAGAATTACGGCGGCTAAACCGCGATCACATCGATCTCCGGATCGATCTCTTCCTTGATCATATTTTCAATTGCCATCAGCGTTCCGGTGAGCGAGCTCGGGCAGCTTCCGCAGGCGCCTTCATAGCGGATCTTGAGAGTTTTGTCTTCGAGTCCGACGATCTCAAGCCATCCGCCGTCGCTCGCCAGATACGGACGAATGCGCTC
Source organism: Pyrinomonadaceae bacterium (assembly GCA_041752475.1). Taxonomy (GTDB): domain Bacteria; phylum Acidobacteriota; class Blastocatellia; order Pyrinomonadales; family Pyrinomonadaceae; genus JAFDVJ01. Next base: position 42,533 of record JBGSWK010000081.1, read on the forward strand.
GTCGAGAATCGCTTCGATCTCGCGTATCTTCGGATCGTCGCTTAGCGCCGCGCCGATGGCGCCGCCGATCTCTTTTGCCGCCGCGCCGCTGCCGTTCGACACGGATTCCGCGGCACGGATCGGGACCGCCAGCACCGGAAGAATATCGTCCCAGTCGACATCGTCGGTCTTCTCGACGGTGATCATCTTGTCCATATAGAACACCGAGACCACATCCCCGACGTCAAAAACGGACTTGGCCAGCGGATCGTTCTCGGCGTCCGCCTGTGTCTTGAACGAGTGCGAGGTTCCGTGCGACACCGGTTCTTTCAAGATGAATTTCACGGCGTTCGGATTAGGCGTTTCCTGTATATCTGCAATTTTCGGCATTTTTGTACAACCCTTTGAATACTTAAGTTTATTAATCTTTACATTTTTGTCAACATTAGCCGATTTCGGAATTGTGATTTCTGATTTCGGAGCGTAACCCATCCCGGCGCGTTTCGCAGTCCGGATTCTGGCAATCGGTTCGTTCCCCCAAATCCGAAACCGGAAATCCGACATCCGAAATCCCGACTTTTGGTTTATAATCGCCGAAACAGCTCAGTTCAGGAGAGATTCAAAAATGAAGCGACTTTTTGCGGTATTCGTTATTTTGGTTTCGCTGACGGCATTTGCCGGCGCGCAAAACTACACGATCCAGCAGTATTTGAGCATTCGTTCGGCGTCGTCCCCGACGATTTCGCCGGATGGCAAACGATTGTTTTACCTGACAAACGTCTCCGGCACGTCGCAGGTCTGGATGGTCGACCTGCCGAACGGGACGCCAAAACAGATCACGGATTATGACGACAACGTCAGTTTCGTAAGGTATTCACCGAAAGGCGACGCGCTTGTTTTCGGCAAGGCCCGCGGCGGCGACGAGAATACGCAGTTTTTTCTGATGAACACCGACGGTTCGAGTTTCCGCGACCTGACGTTCAAAACGGACATCCGGCACAATTTCGGCGGTTGGTCCGACGACGGAAAAAGGATCTACTATGCCTCGAACAAGCGGAACCGGCAATTCTTCGACATTTACGCGATGACCGTCGCGGAAGGCGAGGAAGAGCTTGTCTATCAGTTCGACGGGTCGAACTCGTTCGCGGCGGCTTCAAAAGACGGTCGACATCTGATCATCTCGCGCTCGGGCACGGAACTTAGTCTCGACAATAACCTCTATCTTTACGATATGCGGACAAAGACCGAAACCCTTCTGACGCCGCACACCGACGCGAGTCAGTTCGGCGATGTCGAGGTCTTGCCCGACGGCGATTCGTTGATCTTCACTTCGAACAAGGACCGCGAATTCGCCGCCCTGACACAAATGGACAACCTTTGGCCGAAGGGCACCCCGGTTCCCTTCACGATCCGGCCCGAAGAGAAATGGGACGTCGAAAGTGTTGCTTTTCCCGAAAACGGCTCGCGCTTTGCTTACACGCTCAACCGCGAGGGATTCACCGAACTGCGTCTGCGCAAGTATGAGGTCGCCGGTAAGCCCTTGATCACGAATATCCGGCCGGATGAAGAGACCGTCAAACTCCCGGCGCAAGGCATCGTCGGCGGTCTGAATTTTTCCGCGGACGGCTCGAAACTCGTTTTCACGTTCAATTCGTCGAAGCATAATTCGGACGTCTGGCTTTACGATCTTGAGTCCAAATCGTTGTCACAGATAACGAAAAGCGACCGCGCCGGCATCGACGCCAATTCGTTCGTGGCGCCGGAACTGATCAAGTACAAGAGCTTCGATGGCCGAGAAATTTCGGCTTGGTATTACAAGCCTGCCGTTGATTGGATCAAGAGCGACAATAAAGTCGTTTCGACGGTTGAAAAGGTGGTCGGCGACGTTGTTCGGACCGTCAAGGATAAGGTCGGACAGGTCGGTGACGCGGGTCGGATCTTGTCGGGGCGCGGCCGACCGGTCATCGTCAGCGTCCACGGCGGTCCCGAAGGCCAGGAACGCCCGGGATTCAATCCGCTTTACCAGTATTATCTGTCGCGCGGCTACGCGGTCCTCGCGACGAACGTTCGCGGTTCGACCGGCTACGGCAAGACGTTCACGCACCTCGACGATGTCCGCAAGCGTGAGGATTCGGTCAAGGATCTCGCCTATTCGGTCGAATGGCTCAAGAAATCTGGCGGCGCCGACCCGAAGCGCATCGCCGTTATGGGCGGCAGTTACGGCGGTTATATGACGATGGCCGCGATCACGCTCTATCCCGAACTGTGGGCCGCAGCGGTCAATACCGTCGGGATCGTCAATTGGGAGACATTTTTGAAGAACACTTCGGGTTATCGCCGTCGCCAGCGCGAGGTCGAATACGGAATGCTCGACCGCGACCTCGATTTTCTGCGCTCAATTTCGCCGATCCGGAAGGTGGACAAGATAAAAGCGCCGCTGTTCGTGATCCACGGCAAGAACGACCCGCGAGTTCCCTACACGGAAGCCGAGCAGGTCGTCAAAGCCTTGCGTGACCGGAATGCGACGGTCGAATACAAACTCTTCGACGACGAAGGCCACGGCATATCGAAGCTCAAGAATCGCCTCGAACTTTACCCACTGGTCGCTGAGTTCCTTGACAAGTATATGAAATAGTTCGGAGTTCCGCCTTCAGGCGGCCTTCCGTTGATTGTTGATCTTGTCTGTTGCGGACCCGCCGCGTAAACGCGGAACTCCGAGCAGCGGAACTCCGAGCGGCGGAACTCCGAGCGCGAGCGTTTTGCCACTTCGCTCGGTTTTCGCTAGAATCATACGTTTAGACGAGATATCAAATCACTAACAGAGGAAGCCTATTAAATTATGTCGAATGTACCTATTACAGTTGCGAAAGGGGACGGAATCGGACCCGAGATCATGGACGCGACCCTGCATATCCTTAAGGAAGCGGGGGCGCGGGTCGATATTGAAGAGATCGAGATCGGTGAAAAGGTCTATTTGGGCGGAAATTCAGCCGGTATCGCCCCCGAATCGTGGGACAGCCTGCGGCGGACCAAGGTCTTCCTGAAGGCTCCGATCACCACGCCGCAGGGCGGCGGTTACAAGTCGCTGAACGTTACCGTACGCAAAACTCTCGGTCTTTACGCCAACATCCGTCCGTGCGTCTCCTATCATCCGTTCATCAAGACAAAGCACCCGGTGATGGACGTCGTTATCGTCCGTGAGAATGAGGAAGACACCTACGCCGGCATCGAGCACCGCCAGACCGATATGGTCGAGCAGTGCCTCAAGCTGATCTCGCGTCCGGGTTGCGAAAAGATCGTCCGATACGCTTTCGAATACGCCCTTGCGAACAACCGCAAGAAAGTGACGGCGTTTATGAAGGACAACATCATGAAGCAGACCGACGGTCTGTTTCACCGTATTTTTGACGAGATCGCGGTCGAGTATCCGTCGATCGAGGCAGATCACTGGATCGTCGATATCGGCGCCGCGAAACTTGCCGACACGCCCGAGAACTTTGACGTCCTCGTGATGGAAAACCTTTACGGCGACATTCTTTCCGACGTTGCGGCGCAGATCGCGGGCTCGGTCGGACTTGCGGGATCGGCGAACATCGGTGAGAACATCTCGATGTTCGAAGCGATCCACGGCAGCGCGCCGCGCCGCGCCGGCCAGAACCTGGCCAATCCGTCAGGACTGTTCCTCGGTTCGATCCTGATGCTCAACCACATCAATCAGCAGGACGTCGCGGAACTCGCGCACAATGCCTGGCTCCGGACGGTCGAGGACGGAGTTCACACTTACGACATCTTTAAGGACGGCGTTTCGAAGGAAAAGGTCGGAACGAAGGAATTCGCCGAAGCGGTCGTCGCGCGTCTCGGCCAAAAGCCGGAGACCTTGAAGCCGGTCGAATACAGGAAGGCCGACCCGATCGCCGAAGCCGACAAGAAGCCAATCTACTCGATCCGCGAGCCTGCCAAAAAGGAACTCGTCGGCGTCGACGTCTTTCTCCACTGGTGGAACGGCAATTTTTACGGCGCGGGCAACGACCTCGGTCCGAAACTCGAAGCGGCTGCCAACGGCGGCGGGTTGAAACTTGTGATGGTCTCGAACCGCGGCACGAAGGTCTACCCGAATGGATTCGAGGACACATTCTGCGTCGACCACTGGCGCTGCCGCTATATGTCGGACAACGAGAACGAGGTCGTCACGCACCAACAGGTCATCGACCTCTTGTCGCGCATCGACGCGGCGGGTTTCGACTTCATCAAGACGGAACACCTCTGCACCTTCGACGGCGTCGCCGGATTCCAGCTCGGACAGGGACAGTAGGAATTGGGATTTCGGATTTCGGATTTCGGATTCGGGATCCTGAAATTCGGCCTTTCGGGCAGTTTGGATTGGACGGAGCGCCGGCTCCGTCCTTTTTTCATTCCAGCCGCCACGAGCGGGTGAAATTTCCCACTGCGTTGAGCATATTTATCTTCCTTTCCATTTAAGACCCCCTCCGCGAACATTCCCACGCCCAAAACTCGACCAAACGGAATGGCTCATGATTTGCCAATGATGAAAGCGGTGGATCTTTGGTCCGTGGCGTGAGTTGGCTTGACGACTTCGCTTGATTGCTCAGAAAAGCCGCTTCAGGAGCCCGGATCGAACGTCTCGACGAATCGATTTGAAACTCTGACTCTCGTTCTTCTTTGACAACGAGGAGGCGCTCCAATGTTAAATACACTTTTCAAACGACTAATTGTTTTTGTGACAGTTTTGACCGTCGTCGGCATCCTTTTGGAACGCCCGGCGTACGGACAACCGTGTCTGCCGCCGCCGGCCGGGATCGTCAGTTGGTGGCAGGCCGAAGACAACTCAAACGACCGCATCGGAAGCAATGATGCAGCGATGCTCGGAGACGCGACTTTCGTCGCCGGAAAGGTCGGCCAGGCCTTTAGTTTCGACGGCGCCGGCGATTTCGCGCAAGTCGCATCGCCCTCGTCATTGCCGGTCGGCGCTGCAGCGCGAACGGTCGAGGTTTGGTTCAAGACGCCGGTTGATCTGACATCGCAGACCGAATCCGGCATCTTCCAGTACGGAACCGCGTCGGGCGGCAATATGTTCGGCTTGATAACATCCGGAAACGCGGCCGGAAAGCTCTATTTTTACGGGCACTCCGCGGATCTGGCGGGGACGACGACGCTGTTGCCGAATACGTGGTATCACGGCGCGGTGACCTACGACGGGACGACACTGAAACTCTATGTGAACGGCCAACTGGAGAATCAGGCACCGATGGCTTTGAATACGATCATCGACTCGAACGGCATCACCATCGGACATCGTGCCGGAGGTGCTTTCTGGACCGGTCAGATCGACGAACCGACCGTTTATGACCAAGCCCTTTCGGCAACTGAGATCGCGGCGATCTACGCCGCCGACGGTTCGGGCAAGTGTGCGAGCGAATGCGTAACGCGGCCGTCGGGAATGGTCGGCTGGTGGCCCGGCAGCGGAAACCCGTACGACGTCGCCAACGGCAATGACGGTTCATTGGTCAACGGCGTCACCTACTCCACCGGAAAGGTCGGCCAGGCGTTCAGTTTGAACCAATCGAACCAACAGTTCGTTTCGCTGCCCGATCAATCGTCGCAACTCCTGAACAACTCTGCAGGCACGATCACGGCTTGGGTCAGGCCGTCGGCGATCGGCGAATTCGATATGATCGCGGCGTTCGGCAGCGGAGCCGACGGTGAGACAGTCGGCCTGGGAATCAACGGCAACGTGCGTATCTACCATCACACCGATCCTTTCGACTGGCAGACGAGCACACCGGTTGACGCCAATACGTGGACATTTCTCGCTTACACTTGGGACGGCACGACGGAAAGACTCTACAAGAACGGCGACTTTGCCGAAAGCCGTCCGCGGAATTTCAACTACGTTCCCGGCCATGGCCGGATCGGCTTCGGTTTCATCAATGACCCGTCGGTGTTCTTCCCGGGTCTGATCGACGAGGTCGCGATATTCAATCGAACCCTCGGCGCGACAGAGATCGCATCGATCTACGACGCCGGAAGTCAGGGAGTCTGCCGCGCCTGCGCAACACTGCCGAATGATCTGATCAGTTGGTGGCCGGGCGAGAACAACGCCGAGGATGCGGCCGGCGGGAACTTCGGCGTGCTCATCGGTGGTGTCGGCTTCGCGCCGGGAATCGTCGGCAATGCCTTCAGTTTCAACGGAACATCCGCCGTGGTCCAAGTCCCGGATAACCCGACACTCGACGTAACGACCCAGTTCACGCTTGGCGCCTGGGTCCGGCCGTCGGCAATTCCGAACTATCCGCAAGCCGCGTTGGTTATCTCGAAAATCGGCGGTTTGTCGAATTTGAATGGATTTCAGATGGCGCTGACGAACAACGGCGTCAATAACGTCATTTGGTGCGGCTTCAACGAGGGAGGAAACAACTGGCCGCAGCATACCGTGACCGGCGGCAATCTGCCGGTCGGCTCGTGGTCGTATGTATCTTGCACCTATGACCACAACACTCTGGCGGTTAACCAGAACGGTGAGCAGGTCGGTTCGACGCCGGTCGGGCCGGTAACGGTCGCCGACACGACTTCTAACCTCCGCATCGGCAGCGACGACGTCGGTCAACAGTTCTACTATGGCTTGATCGACGAACCGATGATCTTCGGACGCGCTCTTTCAGTAAGCGAACTCCGATCGATCTTCAACGCCGGAAGCGGCGGCGTGTGCGGGCAATCCATCGCCTCGCCGGCGTGTGCCGCCCAACCTGCCGGGCTCGATTCGTGGTGGCGGGCGGAAGGAAATCTCCTCGATCAACGGAAGGCGCACCACGGCGTACTGCTTCCAGGGACCTCGTTTGTTCCGGGCAGATCCGGCAAAGGCCTCAACTTTACCGGCGGCGGAGAGGGCGCCGATATGGGCACGTGGTTCAATCTTCAGACGTTCACGATTGAAATATGGGTAAAACCCGGCGCGACGCAGGTGCAGTATGCGAACATCGTCGACAACAACCACTCGACATCTCCGAACCGAGCCTGGGTCCTCGAAAATCTCAACACCGGAACCAATTTCCAATGGTGGTCAGGCGACTTTGGCGGGCAGATCGGACTCGTGTTCGATATGGCACCCGATCGCTGGCATCACGTGGTGATCACGCGCGACTCGAACCGGGTGACGCGCGGCTATTTGAATCGTTCGTTTGTCGGAAGCTTTGTCTCGGAAAGCGACATCCCGTATGACGGATCGCAGAACCTCCGAATCGGAAACTGGTTTCAGGGCAATCGAGCCTATAACGGAATCATCGACGAGGTTACTGTTTATGACCGGGCACTGAATGAGCAAGAGATCGCCGCGCTTTACGGCGCCGGAGCATTCGGCAAATGCGCCGCCGGCAATACCAACACCGACCTCGACGGCGATATGTCGACCGATCTGACGATCTTCCGGCCCGCCGGCGCGACCGGCAGCGAGTGGTGGACGCTGAGGTCTTCGAACGGCTCAAACTGGGCGGCGCAGTTCGGCGATCCGACCGACAAGATCGTCGCCGAGGACTTTACCGGCGACGGCAAGACGGACGTCGCCATCTTCCGCCAGTCCAACAGCAACTGGTACATTCTCCGCAGCGAGGACTATTCGTACTACTCCTTCCCGTTCGGCACGACCGGCGACATCGCCGTCCCCGCCGATTATGACGGCGACGGCATCGCCGACCCGGCCGTTTACAGGCCTTCGACCGGAACCTGGTACATCGCCAGATCGACCGGCGGTCTCGGTCAGGAACGCTTCGGCTTCCCGACCGACAAGCCCGTCCCGGCCGACTACGACGGTGACGGCCGCGTCGACATCGCCATCTACCGTCCGTCGAACGGCCAGTGGTGGCTCAACCGCTCGAACGAGGGACTGATCGTCCATACCTTCGGCAACGATGCCGACTACAACGTCCCCGGCGATTTCACCGGTGACGGCAAGGCGGACGTCGCGATATTCAGGCCGTCCGACAATAACTGGTACGTCCTCAGAAGCGAGGACTACACCTACTATTCGTTCCCGTTCGGCGCGGCGGGAGACATCCCGGCGGCCGGCGATTATGACGGCGACGCCGTCTTCGACGCCGCCGTCTTCCGGCCGTCCGACGGCAAGTGGTATCTGCGGCGTTCGACCGCCGGCATCACGATCATCCCGTTCGGCGCGGCCGGCGACATCCCGGTCCCCGGCGCCTTCATCAGGTGACGGTTCGGAGTACGCTTGGAGTTCCGCCTTCAGGCGGCGCTTTGAGTTCCGCCTTCAGGCGGCCCATCGGGACGAGGCTTCCGCTTCGTCCCTTTTTCGTTCAGAATTTCATTCCGTAATCGACCGGAAAGATTTTTCCGTCTAAAATTAAACTCAGATTGCGCTTTAGAGAATTTCTATCCCGCGAAATACGCGGAATACACGAAAACGTGGCGGAAAGTAATCTCTTTTAGCGTATTTCGCGGGCAAACAGCTTTCTATTGCGTATTCGGGTCAAAGCGCCGCGTGAAGCCGTAACGAGGTATGCCCGGGCTCAAACAATCGATATGAATAACACCGAAAGTACACCTCCGATCGTCTCGATCATTATGGGCAGCACCTCGGATTGGGAAACGATGAAGAACGCGGCGGAGATTCTCGACGAGTTTGGCGTTGCGCACGAGTGCAAGGTCGTTTCGGCCCACCGGACGCCGGACCTGCTGTTTGAATTCGCCAAGTCGGCCGAATCGCGCGGTGTCGAAGTGATCATCGCGGGCGCCGGCGGAGCGGCCCATCTTCCGGGAATGTGCGCATCGCAAACGGTCCTTCCGGTCCTTGGCGTTCCGGTTCAGAGCAAGGCGCTGTCGGGGATGGATTCACTGCTGTCGATCGTTCAGATGCCGGCCGGAATTCCGGTCGGAACGCTGGCAATCGGCACCGCCGGTGCCAAGAATGCGGCTTTGCTGGCGGTTTCGATCCTCGCCAACTCGCGTCCCGAACTGCGTGCAAGACTCCACGATTTCCGGGCGCGGCAGACTGCCGGCGTGTTGGCGTCGGATTCTGACCTGAACAAATAAACGCCCGTTGAAGACGTCAATGATTTCCTCGGACATCATCAATCGCCTCGAATCGCTCGGCGATCCGAAAAACGTCGCCGGAATGGCGCGCTATGCGATCGTCACGAAGAGAGCCTTCGGAGTCTCGGCACCACAACTCAAGGAACTCGCAAAGCAGATCAAAAAAGTAACGGCGGACAGGCACGCCTTGGCGCTGGAACTATGGAGTTCCGGCATTCACGAAGCCCGTGCGGTCGCCTATCTGATCGACGATCCGAAACAGGTGACCGAGTCGCAGATGGAAGATTGGGTCGCCGATTTCGACAACTGGGCGATCTGCGACGGCACCTGCGGACATCTTTTCTGCCGGACTGCTCTTGCCTACGAAAAAGCGTTTGAATGGTCGGAACGTGAAGAGGAATTCGTCAAACGTGCAGGGATCGTCCTCGTGGCCTGGCTTGCCGTGCACGACAAAAAGGCCGATGACGCACGGATCGCCGAATTTCTGCCGATGCTTGAATCAAAGGCTGATGACGACCGAAACTTTGTAAAAAAGGCGGTGAACTGGTCGTTGCGCACAATCGGCAAGCGCAGCCTCGGGCTCAACCGTCGGGCGATCAAATGCGCGGAACATATCCAGGCACAAAACACGAGGTCCGCACGCTGGATCGCGTCGGACGCACTCCGCGAATTGAAAAGCGCGAAAACGATTGAACGAATAACGAAGCGAGGTTGACTCGGCAGCTGATCCTTTTCGGACCGCAACAGACGGGTTTCATCCCGGATTCCGGAAAAGCGCGATTGAGACATTTCGAAACGATCTCCCGATCCTTAAACGCAGATCACGCTTTAGCGAATTTCTTTCCCGCGAAAAACGCGAAAAACGCGAAAACGTGCCGGAAAATAGACCGTTCGCGAAAATCTGCCGATTGGAACGCCATTTTCATTCGGGATCAAACCTCGTAGATATCGTAGATATCTATGTGTTCTCTGTGCCTATGTGGTGAATAAACCCTCAAGAAAAATAATATCAAATGCCTTGTGCAAACGAATTTAGCCCGTGTTTCTTCGGAACGCCGTGCGATCTGCCGAATGGACCGCTTTTGAGTAATTCAGGTTAGGCCGAACTTTGCGCCTTCGTGGGAAAACCCGCGCTTCCGATGACAAATGCCGGTTTTCGCGAAGACGCAAAGGCGCAAAGCGCGGAACTTCAACTTAAATAATCACTCGAATTGATCGCAAAATTCTTGTTTACAGGACGCGAAAGTTCCAGAAGATCGGCAACAACAGCATGATCGCGAAAAACAGGATGATCGTCAGCGGAAGCCCGATCTTCATAAAATCTCGGAAATTATAGCCTCCGGGGCTCATCACCATAATGTTGACCGGATGTCCGAGCGGCGTCACGAACGACATCGAGGTCGCGAGCGCAACGCCCATCACGAGGGATCTCGGATCGATCCCGACCTGGCTCGCGATCTGAATCGCAACCGGTCCGATGATCGCCGCAACCGCGGCACTGTTCATCGCCTGAACCAGAAAGATGGTTATCAGCAAGATCGCGGCTAGAATGACGAGCGGCCCAAATGGCCCAAGCATCGAAACGATCCCGCCGGCGATGATACCCGCCGCGTTTGTTTTGGTCAGCGCGATTCCCATCGGCAACAATCCGGCCACGAGGAAGACCGAAGTCCAGCCTATCGACGAGTATGCCTGCTCGGTCGTAACGATGCCGGTGAGCATCATCGCGACCGCGCCGGCGAGCATTATCGCGCCGGTCAACTCCGGATAAAACGCGGCAAACGCCAATGTTGCGACGATTATCGCGATCGCCGCCCGCCCTTTGTTCGGAACCGTTATGCCCTGATTATCTTTCGACAACAAGACGATCAGGTCCTGATTGTCGCGCACAACGGAAAGCTTTTCGCGCGGGCCCTGAAGCAGCAGCGCGTCTCCGAACTGGAGCGGAATCTCGGATAGATTGATGAAAAACTCCTGGTCGCCGCGCCAGATCGCGAGGACGTTCATTCCATATTTCTCGCGGAAGTGAGCCGTCCGGAGCGTTTGATCTAGCAGCCGCGAGCGCGGCGCGATGATCGCCTCGATCACCACCGCGGCGCGCGATTCGAGGTCTTCTTCGTGCCATTCAGTCGCCGGCAAGAACTCCATAAACGGCTCGACATCGCGTCGCCGGAAATCGTCTTCGTCGCCTTCAAGGATCAGAACGTCACGGTCCTTGATCACGGTGTCCGCCGAGATCGTCAGCAACCGCTTGCCATTTCGTTCGATGGCGATGATGCTCACCCTGAAATCTTCGCGGAGCGTGCATTCCGCAAGCGTTTTCCCGGTCAGGAAAGACTTTTTCGGAACCCGCGCGCGAAAAAGTTTACGGTCCAAATGATAGGTTTCGATGAGATCGCTTTGCTCCTGCGCGTTCGGCGCGTGCGTTCGCTCGAGCAGGGATGCGCCGCCCGGCAGCGAGTTGCGCCCGAAGAACGCCACATAAGCGATGCCGATCAGCGCCAGCGGCAAGCCGACCGGCGCGAAATCAAGCAGACTAAAACCGTTGAAATTGTTTTCGTGGAGCATCGAACTGAGGATGATGTTGGCAGTCGTCAGCAGGGTCGCCATTCCGCCGAGCGTCGTCCCGAAAGCAAGCGGCATCATCAATTTCGAGGCGTTGACGCGCGATTTTTGAGCCGCGCCAGAAACGGCCGGCAGAAGCACCGCCGCCGCGGCGATGTTGTTCATAAACAGCGACAGAAATGCACCGGCCGACATCGTCGTGACAATCAACCGAAGTTCGCTTTTTCCGCCCACTTTCAAAAGGACATTGCCAACCTGTTCACTGACGCCGCTCCGGCGCAAAGCTTCGGCGATGATGAAGATCGCGATGATCGTGATCACCGCCGAACGACTGAACCCCGAAAACGCCTCCTGCGGCGTCAGAACTCCGGTCAACCCGAAGGCGACAATGGTCAGAAGCGCAGTCAGATCGCTCGGAATCTTGTCCGTAAAAAACAGGATCAGCGCGACGATCAATATGATAAAAGTAACTGTGAGCTGTAAGTCCATTGCGAAAGAAGGATAAAGTATAGTCCCATATTCCGAAGCGCGCAATTACGGGCCCGCAGCAGCAGCGCGTTGCGTATTTGGACGAATTTGCACGGTTGAATTTTGAAATTGCTGGTGTTTAGCTGTCAACTATTCCAAACAAGGGAACCTTTCGGAGTAGCTGAAAACGGATAGCTGCTAGCTGAGAAATCTATCGGCTATCACCTCTCAGCTATCAACTATTCCGAATCAGGAAACATTCGATTATGCATGTGTCTGTAATTATTCCGACATTCAACGAGGAGCTAACGATCCGGAAGACGCTTGACGCCGTGTCGCGGCTCGTGAACGTTGATGAGATCATCATTGTCGACGGCGGTAGCGCGGACGAGACGGTCGCCATCATCGAGGAAACGGCGATCACCAAGCCGCTCAAGCTGATCAAACTCGAAACCGCGAATCGCGGACTTCAAATGCACGAGGGGACGAAACTGGCGGAGCACGAGATCTTTTGGTTTCTTCACGCCGACACGCGGCCGGTTCAGGGATCGGCGAGGATGATCAAACAGCGGCTGCGGTACGACGAGATAGTCGGCGGCAGTTTCGCGATCATTTTTGACGGCGGCAGTCGCTGGGCGAAGTTCTTGACTTGGCTCTATCCGCATCTGCGGTCGATCGGTCTCGTTTACGGCGATTCGGCGATCTTCGTGCGGCGTTCAACCTATGAAGAAGTCGGCGGTTTCCGCGATTACGCGCTGTTTGAAGACGTCGATCTTTACAAACGTCTCCGCAAGAAAGGCGTCTTTGACTTCATCGGACTGCCGGCAACGACCTCGTCTCGGCGTTTTCAAAACGACTCGTTTATCTGGACCTTCACGAAATGGTCGGTCTTTCAGGGATTGTACTGGATCGGCGTTCCGCCGCGCGTTTTGGCGAAACGCTACAAAGCGATACGATAGTTGCCGGATATGGAAACTTTGCAAAAGGTTCTTTCGATCGCGGCGGGCGGAGCGCTCGGTTCGGTCGCGCGTTATCTCATCAATGTTTCGCCGTTGCAGAATTTGTTCGGTAAATTCCCCTTCCCGACATTTGTCATCAACGTCACCGGATCGTTCGCGATCGGCTTTCTGCTAATACTGTTTACCGACAAGTTCGAGGTCAATGACAACCTTCGTTTCGCGGTGATGGTGGGATTCCTCGGCGCGTTCACGACTTTTTCGACATTCGAACTCGAGATTTGGGGATTGATCAGAGAGAATCAGTTCGTGACCGCGTTTCTTTATCTCTTTCTCAGCGTCGCCGTCGGTTTCGCAGGCGTCGTCGCCGGAGTTAGTTTGGCTCGAAAGCTATAGCAAAAAGACGCCCCGGGCCTCGCGCAAACAAGGCCCGGGGCGTCAATTTTGATCATTTCGGCGCGTCCAACGACTTGCCCGGAACGATGATCGGTAGTCCCGCTTTTTCGAGCGCCTTATTGATCTCCCGGGTATCGTCGGTCAGGAACTTATTGATCTCTTTGATCCTGCCGGGCGTTTCCGCCTTCAGCGACTCATAGTTTTCGAGCATCGCCGGTGTCGGTCCCGCGTTTCCACCGGCGATCGCCCCGTAAATACCGTTCAACCTGTCGGCAAAACGTCCGCCGCTGCGGAAGCCCTCGTCCGGATCGTTCGCCAGACTGCGGAGAACCTCGGTCAGGCGTTTCTTGTAGGCTTCAAGTTCCTTTGCCGCATCCGTCGGCACGCTTCCGAGGCGGTCCTTGCCGACGGCTTCGATCTGCGTCACTTGCTGGCGGATGCTGTCAAGCGCGCGCAGGCCGTCGTTGACCGGCGAAACGAGATCGCGGAGCTTGAGCGCCAGTTCGAGCTGCTGCGCCAGTTCGGCCGATGTCACCTGAACCGTCGGATCGACGCGCACTTCGACCGTCTTCTCCATCTTCTTGTCACCGACCGTCATCCTAACCGTATATGTGCCGGGCAGGACCTGCGGGCCGCGCGGAACGAAACCGAATTCCAACTGCTCGGGCGTCGGCGGACGGCGCTGTTTTGCGCCTTCATATGTCAGGCCCCACGTTGTCCGGTTCAAACCTTTTTCGCGCGGAAAGGTCTTGAGTTCAACAACCTGATTTCCGGCCGAATCAAAGACTTCAAGCTTCAATGGAGTTTTCGGATCCGGCTTGTCCTTCAGGTAATAGGTTATAAGCGCGCCTTGCGGCGGGTTCGGACCGCGGAAGGCCTTGTCACCGACGCCATAGCGCGTCATTCGCGTCGCGTATCGGTGAGCGAGGCGAATGTCGAACAGGTTGGCTGGCGAATCGAGCACATCCTGATTCAGTTGCTGGATCGCGGTCGCGTCGTCAAAGACATAAAGGCTGCGTCCGTGAGTCGCGAGAATGAGATCGTTCTCGCGCGGGTGGACGAGCACGTCGTGAACCGCGACGCGCGGCAGATTCTTCATATTCAGCTCGATCCAGTTCCCGCCCCCGTTGTAGGTCGCATAGAGTCCAAGCTCGGTTCCGGCATAAAGCAGGTTCGGGTTGCGCGGATCTTCGGTGATGACGTGAACGTAAGCGTTCGCCGGCAGATTTCCGGTGATGTTACTGAATGACTTTCCGCCGTCGGCCGTTTTGAAGACGTACGGTTTGTTGTCGTCAAGTTTGTGGCGGTCGAACGCAACGTATGCGGTTGCCGCGTTCGTCCGCGAAGGCTCAACGTGCGAGACGGGCGAATCGGCCGGAAGGTTCGGAACGTTCTTGGAAACGTTCGACCAGTTCTTGCCGCCGTCGCTCGTGACCTGAACGTAGCCGTCGTCGGAACCGGCCCAAAGCAGATTCGCCTGAATCGGCGATTCGGCAAGGCTGATGATCGTGCAGTAATACTCCGCCGAGGTGTTTTCGGGAAACAGCGGACCGCCCGCGTCTTTCAGCCGGTCAGGGTTATTGGTGGTCAGATCCGGACTGATCTGTGTCCAGCGCTTTCCGAAGTCGGTCGATTTGAAAACCGCGTTGCCGGCAATATAGACAGTATTCTTGTCGTGCGGCGAGAGGATCAGCGGCGCGTTCCAGTTGAAGCGGAACTTGTTGTTCCCGGCCGCGCCGCCGATGCCGATATACGGCACCACCGATTGCTGTTCGCGGTTCTTCATATCGGTGCGGACGACGCTGCCGCCCTGCGATTCGGTCAGGAACAGATCGGGATTGTCCGGATGCGCGATCGCGAAAAATCCGTCGCCGAAACTGATCATCCGCCAGTCGTCGTTCAGAATTCCGGCCGGTTCGCGGTTGCGGCTCGGTCCGACCCAGGTTCCGTTATCCTGCAACCCTCCGGAAAGGTTGTAAAACGGCAGCGCGTTATCGGCAAAAACCTGATAGAACTGGCCGATCGCGAAATTATTGACGTATTCCCACGAAACTCCGTCGTATGTAACTGCAACGCCTCCGTCCTGACCCTGCCACATTCGCTTCGGGTTTGCCGGATCGATCCAGAAAGCGTGAAAGTCGATGTGCGTCGTCGGCGAAATGCGCTGGAAATTGCGCCCGCCGTCGAGCGACTGGAAAAGACTCGAAGCGACTGCGTAAACTTTGTCGGCGTTCGTCGGATCGACCCGGACCGTCGTGTAATAAAAGCCGCGGCTGACAAGCTGCTGCTGGCGATTGATCAAGCGAAACGTCTCGCCCTTGTCGTCCGAACGGTAGATCGTTCCTTCCTTTGCCTCGAGGATCGCGTAAACGACGTCTCCGTCGCTCGGCGCGACCGCGAGTCCGATACGCCCGATCGTTTTCGGCAGGCCGTTGGTCAACTTGTTCCAAGTCAGACCGCCGTCGATCGAGCGAAACACTCCGCCCTTGTCGGAACCGCTCGTAAACGTCCACGGCTTGCGTTCAAAGCGCCACATTCCGGCATAGAGGATGTTCGGATTGTTCGGGTCGATGTCGAGGTCCGAAGCTCCGTGTTCAGCGTCGATATAAAGCGTCTTGTTCCAAGTTTTGCCGCCGTCGGTCGTCATAAACACGCCGCGTTCCTCATTCTTGCCGAATGCGTGGCCGATCGCCGCGACATAAACGATATTCGGGTTCTTCGGGTTGACGATGACCTTTGAGATCGTGCTCGTATCGCGCAAACCCATATTTTTCCAAGTCTTTCCGCCATCGGTCGATTTATAGACGCCGTCGCCGAACGAGACCGAGTTGCGGACGTTCGACTCGCCCGTGCCGACCCAAATGACGTCCGGATTTCCCGGTTCGAGCGCCATGTCGCCGACCGAGATGGTCGACTGGCGATCAAAGATCGGCTTCCAGGTTATTCCGCCGTCGGTCGTCTTGAAAATGCCGCCGGAACCGGTCCCGACATAGACGATGTTCGGATTCCCGGGTACGCCTTCGACGTCGGCAACGCGTCCGCCCATATTTGCCGGGCCGATGCTGCGCCACAACAGATTCGACGTCGCCGTGGTGATCGACGGCTTGGCGTCGCTCGAAACATTCTGACCAGTTGCGGCGATGCATGCGGACAACACAAAAAGGGCTGTCAATGCAGAAAACCTGAATCGCGTCATTTTGGAATCTCCTTGGTAAGCGAAATTTTAAGTGCTTTGTTGATGTCAATATACGTCAACTTTTGACGAATGTTTAGCGATCGCCGGACCGATCTTTATTTTCGACTGTCGCGATGGATGCGACGTCGGCGCAATCGCGGCGCAAGATAGCTCAAACGAGACTTTCGCGGGCTTTCAATACAAGCGCGACGGCGTCTTCGGAAGTCCGGCCGAGCGCCGTCAAATGGCCCATTTTTCGTCCGATGCGCGGTTCGCTCTTACCATAGAGATGAAGTTTCACGTTCGGCGACCGAAGCGCGGCGGACCAATTCGGTTCGCCGTTTTGCCAGACATCGCCGAGCAGATTGGCCATCGCCGCGGGACGATAGAAATCCGTGGCGCCAAGCGGAAGTCCGCAGACGGCGCGAAGTTGCTGTTCAAACTGCGAAGTGACGCAGGCGTCGAACGTCAGATGTCCGGAGTTGTGCGGCCGCGGCGCGAGTTCGTTGATCAGGAGCTTTCCGTCCTTTGTCAGAAAGAACTCGACACAAAGCGTGCCGACGTATGAGAGTTCTTCGGCGACGCTCGCGGCTATTTCGACGGCCTCTCGATAAACCAGTTCCGAAACCAGCGCCGGCGCGAACGAGACATCGAGAATATGGTTGCGGTGCGCGTTTTCGATCACGCCGTAATGCGCGAAAGCGCCGTCCTGACCACGGGCGCAGACCACCGAAACTTCCTTTTCAAACTCGATGAACGCCTCGAGGACCGCCTCGGCCCCGGCCAGATTTTCAAACGCGGCTTCGGTCTCGCCGATAGCGCGAATCTTTTGCTGGCCCTTTCCGTCATAACCGAAACCGGCGGTCTTCAGGACGGACGGCGTGCCGAGTTCGGCAACACCGCGGTAAAGATCATCCAAAAGTTTGATATGCCGATATGGGGCGACCGGGAATCCTTTTGACGAAAGGAACGTCTTTTCGCGCAGCCGGTTCTGCGTGGTGTGGAGAACCTCGCCGCGCGGATGAACATCGACAAACTCCGCCGCGGTTTCGACTGTTTTCGAAGGGACGTTTTCAAATTCGAATGTGACGACGTCGACATTCGATGCGAATCTGCGAACAGCGTCGAGATCGTTGTAGTCGGCCTCGACCTCAAAATCCGCGATCTGTCCGGTCGGCGTGTCGTTGTCGGGCGAGAACGTGTGAACGCGGTAGCCCATTTTGCGGGCCTCGATCGTAAACATCCGGCCAAGCTGGCCGCTGCCGAAAACTCCGATGGTCGAATTTGGAAGGATTGTCTTCACCTGCAAATGATAACCAAAGGTCTTGGATAATTGCTAACCCGAAAGCTTTGAAAAAGCGCACCGTTGTTCACTTTGGAATCTCGGAATCTCAGAATCTAAAATCCAAAATCCAAAATCCAAAATCCAAACTCCCCGCCCTACCGCCAGAACTTCAAATATCGCCCGATCCATTTTCGGACGAACGGGGACCGGAGCGTTTCGAGCGTCGCTTCGGTTCCGACCGCCTGTGTGATCTTCGAGAGCGTCGGGTAAACGTGGATCGCTTTGTTGAGATCCGCAAGCGAGAGTCCGTGGCGCATCGCGAGGACGAATTCGTGGATCAGTTCGCCGGCGCGCAGACCGACGATGTGAGCGCCGACGATGCGTTTCCCTTTCAGAATCACTTTCGCAAAACCCTCGATCTCGCCCTCGGCGTGGGCGCGGTCGTTATCTTCGAACGAAACCCGGATGACCTTGACGTCGCCGTATTTGGCGCGCGCATCGGTTTCGGTCAACCCGACGCGCGCAACCTCGGGTTCGGTGAACGTCGCCCAAGGCACGACGCTGAAGTCCGTCTTTTTGGTCAGCGGGAAAAACAGGAAAGCGTTCTGCAAAACTATCTGCGCCTCGTAATCCGCCGTGTGCGTGAACTGAAAATGCCCGGTGACGTCGCCGGCGGCGAAGATATGCTTCGCCGAGGTCCGGAGATACGCGTCGGTTTCGATCCGTTGCGGCGTATATCTGACGCCGGCCTTCTCGAGATCGAGACCGTCGACATTCGCCCGTCGTCCCATCGCCGCCAGAATCTCGTCGGCCTCGACCCGCGTCCCGTCGTCGAGTATCACGGTCTTTGCGCCGGCCGCCTCGACGCGGACCGCTTTTCGTCCCGTGATTATCTCGAGTCCTTCGGCGCGCAGGTGCGACTCCATAAAGTTTGAGACCTCTTCGTCTTCCTTGATCAGGATGCGCTCCGCCATTTCGATCAGCGTGACGCGCGAGCCGAGTCTCGCGAAGGCCTGTCCGAGTTCGACGCCGATCGCGCCGCCGCCAAGGACGATCAGTCGTTCAGGAAGGGACTCGAGATGAAAGACTTCCTCGTTGGTGATGAAACCGGCATCGGCCAATCCATCGATCGGAGGAACGAACGGACGTGATCCGGTCGAGATGCAAAAGCGCTTGGCCCGCAAGTTTCTCGTCCCACCGTCGTTGAGCGCGATCTCGATCTCGTTCGGATTCAGAAATCGCGGACTACCGAATATCACCTCGGCGCCCATTGCTTCGAAGCGCTCCGGCGAGTCGTGCGGTTCGATGGCCTTGATGACGTTTTGAACACGCTGCGTCACCGACGCGAACTTCCCGTTCGCGAATCCAAAATCGGCGACGCTGAAGCCGAATTCGGATGCCCGCTTGGCATCCGCGGCGAATTTCGCTGAACGGATCAGGCTTTTCGACGGCACGCAGCCGGTGTAAAGACAGTCGCCGCCGAGCAGATTCTTTTCGACCAACGCGACGCGCGCGCCAAGCAGTCCCGCGCCGCCGGCCGCGACAAGTCCGGCGGACCCGCCGCCGATGACAATGAGATCATATTTTTCAGACATAGTTTTGCGCTTGGAGTTCAGGACGGATCCTCGCCGATCTGCCGGCGAACCTTTTTGTAAGTTGACCGGGCCCCGACAACAAGCAGCAGCACGACGAATCCGTAAACCCAAAGCGGCACATTTTTCCCGGCGATTATCAGATAAAGATACGCCGATATAAAAAAGAACATCGCCGCAAGCAACGGCGGAACGACCGATTTGCCGCGCCGGTAGTTCCGAACGAGCCAAGCGATCGACGCCGAAAAGAACGGGATCGCGCCGACGTAGATCGCGCCGAAGATCAGCGGATTTACGCCGTAACTCTCGCCGAGCGAGAGAAACCAATTTTGAATCGATTCCCAATTCATTATTTTGACGTCAGACGCGTCTTTGTGATTTATATGTCAGGCAGTTACAATTTATTCCAAAATCGTTCAAATTCAAAGAAGTTTCGTTTTAGAGGAGAAATAGATGAAAAATCGGTTGTTTTTTTCGGCGGCGATCACCGCCATCTTCGCACTTGTACTGGTCGTAGGTTTTCAGTCGAGCGCAAAAAATCTGAGTTTTGAAGAGAACTTTTTCGCCGGCGGCGTCAAAAAGGAAATGGGCGAAAGCGGAATGTACAGCTTTGACAAGGCCCACAGTTCGATCGGTTTCAGGGTCCGTCACATGGGACTTGTGGACGTTCCGGGCTATTTCCGCGACTTTGAAGGAACCCTCAATTACGACGCGACGGATGTGACCAAATCGACGGTTCAATTTACCGCCAAAATGACGAGCGTCGACACCGGAGTCGCGGCCCGCGACAAACATCTTCGCTCTGTGGATTTCTTCGAGGTCGAAAAATATCCGGATATGACGTTCAAAAGCACGAGTGTCACGAAAAAGGGAAAAGTGCTGACGCTCAACGGCGACCTGACAATGAAGGGAGTCACGAAAGCGGTGTCGTTTCCGTTCAACGTCGCCGGATTCGTCAAAGATCAGCGCGGCGGAACGAAGATCGGGGTGACGGCCGAGACGGTTGTCAATCGCCGTGATTTCGGCGTCAATTACGGCGGAAATATGCCGAATGGGGTCGCGACGCTTTCGGACAACATCACGGTCGTCCTCCAGATCGAAGGCAATCTCCCGGCACCTGCACCGGCGAAATAAGACGTTCCGAGTTTGGAGTCCCGCCTTCAGGCGGCTTAGACGTTGTCATACGGCGCGCGATGATTACGCGAAGGCCGCCTGAAGGCGGGACTCCAAACTCAGAACTTCACTTCTTAATCAGCACGACAGGCGACTGCTCGGCCTCGCGCATTTTTGCGTAGAAGTCCCGAACCGTGTCGTATTTCTCGACCGGAACGGTTGATCGGTTCATCTTCAGCAGCCGCGTGAACGTCAGTTTGTTATCCTTGATCTCGAAAGTCGTCGAATAGCTCCCGAACGGCATATCCATCTTCAGATTCTCAGGCGTTTCGTCGACGGTGTAACCCGCCGGGAGATTGAAAACGATCGTTTCACGGACCGAGCCGGAACCCAGGATGACCGGGTTCTTGCGCGTCGCTTCGGTTAGCGACAACGCGTTGCGCCGGTCGACGATCGTCGGCTTGAAAACTAAAAGCTTCTGCATCAATTGTCCGTAGCGCGGCGCCGAAAATTCCACGTCGAGGTCAAATCTTAGATCGTCCTTCTTGTCCGTCGGCGTGAACTTCAACAGCTTTGCTCCGGTCGCTCCGCGCGTCAGCCATACTTCGAGCATCTTGCTGTAGTCGACCGCGGACAGCAGCCGCAGCATCGCGCGTTCGCGGCTTGAAGACTGTCCGGTCGAACGTTCCTTGATCGTCCCCGAGATCGCGCCGTCGTCCGAGAGATCGACCTCGATCAGACGGTCCAGCAGATTCGATTCTGATGGCGTCACCGGCATTTTCGCGAGTCCGCCGTTCTCTCCCGCGATGATCAGTCCGTAACTCCCTTGAAGCGACTCCGGAAGATCGCCGACCAGCGTGTACGGATCGGTCGCGTCAAAGATCAGCAGGCGACCGAGTTTCTCGTGAATGATGACCGTCGGAGCCTCGGTCGCGTCGCTGATCCGGACGGCGATGATGCAATGGTTGAACTGTGCCGGCGATGCCCATTCCTCACGGACGAATGTCGGGTCGCCCGAAAAGATCGCGATCGGATACGCGTCGATCTTCAGCGACCGGAGCATCGCGCGCATCAGGTTCGCTTTGTCCTTGCAGTCGCCGTAGCCGCGGTTCAAGACCAGATTCGACGGCCGCGGACGATAGCCGTTCCCGCTGCCGACCCCGATGTCGATCGCAATATACTGCAGATTTTGAACAAATCCGGCGATCGCGCGGATCTTCTCGAGCTCCGTTTTGGCATTCATCGTCAACTCCTGCGCCTTCGCGGCGACGGCGTCGTCGACAATGACCTGCGGCTCGTAGAGGGCGCTCGTCCAACGGGCGACGTCGGCCCAGTTCGCAAATGACTTGTCCGGGTTTTTCGAGCTCGCTTCCGGGTAATAATTGATCGCGACCCAAGGTACGATGTTGACGACCGACGGACTCATCGGCTCGCGCTTGATGTAAGGCAGGTTTCTAAGTTCCCACGTATAGGTCGAACCCGCGACCTGCGGTTCTATCGTCGAATGATTGAAGGTGATCCCGGACGCTTTCCAGCCGGACGGCAAACTCAGCGAATACCGCGACACGAGCGTCGGAAGACCTTCCTGCGAGAACCACTTTTCCTGAAAATACAGCGGCTTTTCCTCGGAAACGACGGTATAGCCGAAAACGCTCCCGGTGTCCGAATCGTTAATGGCGTCGATCACTTTCAACCGGTACTCGTTATAAACGTCATCCGGGTCGGAGATGACGTCGAGGACGGATTTCTTGTCATAGTTCTTTACCGACCCGTCGGGCCTGATCAGCCAGCCTTCGATATCGCGAACACGTCCCGAACTGACAAGGTAAAGCGCCGTTGCAACGGCGTGCCGCCGGCCCTCGCGTGTGAGCACCCGGACCGCGTGGTTTTCGGTTGTCACGAGCATCCCGTCGCCGCCAAGCGACACCTGCTGCTCGTTGAAGAGGACAACCGCCGAGACTTCCTTGTCGTAGGTCCCGACCTGTGTCGAGGCAGCCTGACGAAGCCATGCCGGCGGTGTGTCACCCGCAAATACCTGGCCCGCGCCTCCGAGGAAAACCAAGATCATTGAAAGGAAAAGTTTGTACTTCATAATTACCCCTTAATTCTCACGCAGAACAACCGACTGCGAGTCGGATGCCTGGATTGATTCGAACAGACCCTTGAGAACATTGTAACTGCTCCTCGGAAAACTCAGCGCGCCGTTGGTTCCGATCGTCGCATTCCGCTTGAACCTGAGCGTCTTCCGGTCGTCTGAAAGCGAAATCTCCGCGGTATATGAAACGCCGCGTTTGACATCGCTCACACCCGGCGGCGCGTCGACGCTTTCCGGGGCAAATCCCGGCGGAAGTTCGATCGCAACTTCGTCGGTTTCAGACCAAGGATATTGAAAGATTATGTCGTAACGACGGCTTCCCGAGACGAACAACGCCGACGTGTTGCGCGCAAACACTTCAGGCCGGAAAAACAGACGCTTGCCGGTCCGTTCGGCATAGGCCGGGACCCTCAGATGAAACCGGTACCGGAACGGTTTTTCGGATTCGAATAGATTCTCGATGACAACACCGGTTATCTCAGCTTGATTGCCGATCTGGCCCTTTATCAACTCTTTCAGGTAATTCTCGCGCTCGGCCGGAGAATCGTCGTCCGCGTATTCACGGTAAAAGTCGGCGAGATGGCCGGTAAACTCGATCTCAACGTCTCCTTCGAGCGTTCCGTCCGGCGCGAGCGACAGGTTCGCGTTCCGGCGCCGGACCGACTGTTCGGGTGTCGAAACCGGAATCGTGTCCCACGTCGGCTCTCGATCGTAGATCAACGCCGTTTGACCCTCGATCGGCCACGAGACCATCCCGAACGGCAGGTAGCGATTGGAAAGATCGAAGTACTGCCAGCCCGATTCCATACGCACAGCGACGACAACGGTCCGAATGAAGTAATCGTTAGCGATATTCCGATCGAACGCCGCGTCGTTCTTGATCGTCGTACCGGCGATACGAACGTCGAATCCCGCCGAGATCAGCATCGATCCGAAGACCATTGCGACATCGTGCCAAGTGCCGGTTCCGCGTTTCAGCGCGTCGGGCGGCGAGTTGTTCGGTTTGATGGCCTTGAGCTGATCCGGCGTCAGACCGAGCGCGTCGTCGCCGATGTCCTTAATACTCGCCAGACAGAATGCGCGAATCCGGCGGATCTTTTCGAGCGGTTCCGATGCATCGCCGATTGCTTTCGCCGCCGCGGTTTTGATGTCTCCGTTTACCTTCAGCTGACTCTTGTAGAAATCGTAGGTCGCCCGTCCGCGTTCTTTCCAATAATCAGCGGCGCTTTGATCGACTCGGTTGTCATCATACCAAACGAGAACCCACGGCTTTACCTCGTATTCGGACGGCATTCGCGGTTCGTCTTTCACGGCAGGCACATTGCGCATCGTCGTGCTGTAAATCCTGTTTCCCTCGTCCTCGAACCCGCTGGTCGTATTGATTGAGTGGAGCCTCATCCCGAGCGGCGTGTTGCTCGCGGGACGAATGTAGTATTTGACGTATTGGACCGGAATCTCGCGCGCGAGTTCGAGCCGCGAGTAGTTATAGATGTCTTCCCGGATCTCTTTCCATTTGTATTCGATGATCACGCCGGTCTCGATTCCCGGGACGGCGAACGATTTGGCGCGGACCTTGATGCCGTTGCCGCGGACCACGTCGCGTTCGAAGATATCTTCCGGTTTGAGCTCGATGATCTTCCCGTCAGGCTTGATGGTTCGCGCGAAAATGTCCTTGACGACCACGCGTGCACTGTAGCTTGCGAGATTTCCGTACGTAATGTCGATCTTGCTGTTGAGTTCGCGGCCGCGTTCGGTAAAGATCTTGATCCGAACGTGGTGATTGATGACGCTCTGCCATCCGGCCCGGTTGATGTTTTCGTCGGCTATGCGGACTTCCCAAAACAACACCTCGGCATCGGCGTCTGCCTCGACCTGCGGTTTTGCCATCTGAAGCTCGTTTTGCGGCACAGGTTCCCAGTCCTTCGACTGTGACGCCGCCACGACAGCCATCATCAGGATCAGGATCAGAGATTTCAAAGCCGCCATAGGGACCTCACTGTTTTTGCTTCAGAGCGATCGAATGCGAGTCCGCCGAATGGAAAAGGTCGAACAAAGTTTTCAGCGGCTTGTACGCGCTGACGGGGAATATAAGCCGTCCGGAAGTGCCGAAATAGAAGTGACGCTCGGCCTTGAAAATGCCCGTCTCCGGGTTGAAATCGTATTTGTTCTTCAGATTTCCAAGATCGCTTTTCTCGTTTATCTCATTCGGTTCGGCGATGCTGTCCGGCTCGTAGTTTTTTGGCAATTCGATCTCGACCGTATCTTCTTCCGACCACGGAAACTCGAAATATATGCTGTAACGCCGTTCCGAGCTTGCGAACAACGGGGACTTTCCGAACTGGAAGAAATTGGGTTGCAGAAAGAGCCTCTTGCCCGTTTTTTGTGCGTAATTCGGAATCCGAACGTTGTAGGAATATGTGTATGGCTTCGTCGAATCTTCGAAGTCCTCAATCGCGACAGACGTTATCTCACCGCTTCCCAGATTCGCGAGGACGATCTTCCGGATCGCATCTTCGCGTTCGGCAGGCGACCGCTCAAACTGACCCCGTCGCCGCGACGTCGCCTCATGACCAAGGTGCTGAATCCTGACAGTTCCTTCAAGCGTTCCGTCCTCGAGCAGCTTGAGTTTTGCCGTCCGCGTCGAAAGGTTCCGGTTCGGCGGGCTGATGTTCGTTACCGTCCAACGATAGACTCGCTCGTTGGCCATCAGCGCGCCAACGCCTTCTTCATACCAGTCAACGATTCCGTACGGCATAAACGGAGCGCCGGGACTGCAGAGTACGGAACCGTGTTTTCCGGTCACCGAAATTCCCGTCCAGTGGACCGCACGCGGATTATCGGCGGTCTTCGGATCCAAAAAGGATTCACTGCGATCCCCGGCAAGAATCAGATCGACTTGGAAACCGGCCGCCTTGGCGAGCGCGGCGAACAGCAGATCGATCTCGTCGGAATGTCCCATTCCGCGCTTGAGCGTGTCCGTAGCTT
Organism: Pyrinomonadaceae bacterium; assembly: GCA_041752475.1. GTDB lineage: Bacteria > Acidobacteriota > Blastocatellia > Pyrinomonadales > Pyrinomonadaceae > JAFDVJ01. The sequence goes on from JBGSWK010000081.1 coordinate 68,205, forward strand.
TTTTATTCTTGATCTTTTCCCGCTGTTCTTCAGTCATCGAACGGTCGTAGCTGACGTTCCGAATCTTAGACTGGGCAAAGGTATAGATCGCTTCCAGTTTTCGGTCGTCATCGCTGAGCCCGGCGGTAAGTTCGTTGGCCTTTGACTGGATATCACCATCGACCTTGGTCGCCTCGGCGAACAACAGTCCGAACGCGTTCCCGACCCAGCGCCAATTGAAGAACGCGCCGGTGTATTTGATCAATGCCCAACGCCGCACTTCGTCGTCGGGAGGCATCTGGGGTTCCTCGCGCAAGGCGGGGACGTTTTCGACGGTCGTGCTCATAAAACCGTCGCCGGCATCGACAAAACGGACAGCCGACATATTCCGCCAACGTGCGCTCATCGTCATCCCTTTGTAAGGCCGGACGAAATACGTCACGCGGCGAATCGGAATATCGCGCTGGAAAATGAGTCGTTCATTGTCCGCCGTGTCGCCCTTGAACGTTTCTTTGTACTGGTATTCGACGATCACGCCGGGCTCGATTCCCGGGACCGCGAAAGATTTCGCGCGAATCAGGGTTTTTCCCGCACGGATGATGTCGCGTTCGAAAATGTCGGTGGATGAAAGATTGACGATCGACCCGTCGCGCTTGATGACGCGGGCCGCGACGTCTTCTACTTTTTTGCCTTTGGTGAAAGGGATATCGATTTTGGCAAACCGTTCGCGACCCCGCTCGGTAAAGATCTTGACGCGTACGTAGTGGTTGTAGAACAACTTGGTTCGCTTCTCGTTGTCGAGACGGACTTCCCAAAAGATCGCTTCCGCGTCGGCGTCGGGTTCAACAACCGGCGCAACGGCGTCCAGATCCGATTGTGAGACCGGCGCCCATTCGACTTGGGTAAACACCGTCTGACCCGTAACGAAAAGGCAAAACGTGAGGGCGCAAAATAACAAGATGCGCATAAACTCTCCTGAAACGACCGCTACTTTTGACGGAGCGTAATCGTGTGACTGTCCGACTTGTCGAACGCGTCAAACAAATTCTTCAGCGGCAAATAAACGCCGGCCGGGAAAAGTATCCGGCCGCCGCCGCCGAAGTGGAATTTGCGCGTGTATTTCATAAAGGTCTGATCGGGATTCACACCGATCGAGATCTTCAGCGATCCGATCTTGTCAGGGTCGGCGACGTCCGCCGGACGCTCTGCATTGTCGAGCGCGTAACCGGCCGGCAGGTTGATCTCAATGTCGTCGATCTCGGACCAGGGCTGTTTGAAATAAATGTCATACTTCCGCGTCGCGCTCGAAAACACCGCTTCCTGGCCTTGAGTGAAATAGCCCGGCTGCATAAACAGACGCTTGCCGGTCTTTTGCGCATAATTCGGGACCTTTACCCGATAACGCATCACGAGCGGTTTCGAATACTCGGTGACGTTCTCGATCGCGACGCTCGTAACTTCTGCCGCGCTGAGGTGGTCCTTGACCTCTTTGATCAGGTCTTCCTCACGTTTCGACGGCGAATCCTCGTAGATGTCGATCCGCCTTTGAATCGCGGACTGCCCGGTGTACTCGATCGAAACGTCGCCCTCAAGGGTTCCGTCCTCGCTGAGATTGAATTTGCCGGTCCGTTTCGCCACCGACTTGTCGTAACCGGTCAGCGGCGTCTTTTCCCAATTGTATTTCTTTTCGCCGACAAGCAGCGCCCAGACGTCCTCTTCGTACCAGACGAGCGTTCCATACGGCAAGAACGGAGTTCCGGGATTGAAATACCTCCATTCATTATTAATGAGGATCGCGATCGCCGCCGGATGGAGGAACGATTCGACCGTCATTTCCGGCGTCACAAACATCCGGCTTCGATTTCCGGAGTATGCGATGCTGGTTTCATATCCAAGGGATCGGGCCATCGCTCCGAACAGCATATCGATGTAGCCGGCTGACGCTTTCCGGTATTTGAGAACGTCGTCGAGTTCCTTGATCTTGGGCAATTTCTTGCGGTCTTCATCCGTTAGGGTGTTGTCGAACCCGGTGTTCGAGATAGATTGCGCGTATTCATAGAGCTTTTTGAGTTTTTCGTCGTCCGAATTCGCTCCGGCGACGACCTCGTTCGCCACCCGCGCGATCTCTTTGTTCGGCTTGTTCATAAACTTCGTCACGACCGAACGTTCGGCCGCGACGCTGCCCCAATAAAGGCTCGGAACACCCGGAACTTTGATCGAATACGAAATCGAAAAGGCTGAGACGCTGGTGACATTCAGCCCGATTCCCTGAAGGATCATCCACGGCCGGACCATTCCTTCGGGCGGCATCCACGGCTCGCCCTTGAATGCCGGAATGTTCTTGCGCTGTGCGAGATAGAATCCTTTTTCGTCCTTGACGAAGTCCGTGTCTTCGAAATTGAACGAGCGCGGCGTCGGTTCCCGCTTGTTGTAAGGTTTGTAGTAATAAGAAAGAGTCTGAACCGGTATGTCCTTTTGAAATTCAAGACTCATCCCGTTGGCTCCGGCGTCTTCGATCACTTCGCGGTATTTGTATTCGACGATGACGCCCGGTTCGATATTCGGGACCGCGAATGATTTCGACTTCACCTTGGCCTTGTCGGTTTTGATGATGTCCCGCTCGAAGATGTCCTTTTCAGTGATCTCGGTGACCGTTCCGTCGGGCTTGATAACTCGCGCGGCGAGGTCCTTGATCTTGATTCCCTTGGTAAACGGAATGTCGAACTTGCTGAACTTCTCCCGTCCGCGCTCGGTAAAGATCTTGACCCGGACATAGTGGCGCTGCGACAGATCCTCCGAGGAAGAATCATCGATCCGGACTTCCCAGAAGATCGCCTCGGCATCGGCACCGGCCTCGACAATTGGTGTTTTCTGTTGGAGTTCCGCGGATGAAATCTCGCGCCACGTCTTGTCCTGAGCGGAACCGACGGTCTGAAGCAAGGCGACTAAGAAAAGAGAAATCAGAAGAGAGTTGAGCTTTAAGTTGAACGACATTTGGAAACCTCGATAGCGAACCGTGAAAACGGAAAAGGAGTTAAGGTAACTTGGCAAAGCTGCGCTTGCCGGTGGTTGCCATTTGCGATTTACACGGGAATATTACATCAACCCAAGTTGGTTCGGCAAGACTTTTCGTTATGATATAATTAGACGAAATTTTAACGTTTTACTTATTAATTCTTATTTCAGGAGATATCAGATGGCTCTCGATTACAGCAAAATTCAGGAACTCTTGGGCGGCGACGCCGATACGCTTCTGGGCTATTCAAGTCCGAAGATTGCAAAAGACAATTTGTATCTGCCGGGCGGAGATTTCATCGACCGCGTGTGGATGGACTCGGACCGAACGCCTCAGGTTCTGTGTTCGATGAGTTCGCTTTTCAACCACGGACGGCTTTCCGGAACCGGCTATCTGTCAATTCTGCCGGTCGATCAGGGAATCGAACACAGCGCCGGCGCGAGTTTCGCCCCGAACCCGAAACTCTTCGATCCGAAGAACATCGTCGAACTTGCGATCGAAGGCGGCTGCAACGCGGTCGCATCGACCTACGGCGTGCTCGGCTCAGTCGCCCGCAGATACGCGCATAAGATCCCGTTCATCGTCAAGATCAACCACAACGAGACGCTCACCTACCCGCTCACCTACGACCAGACGCTGTACGCCTCGGTCGAGCAGGCGTTCGAGATGGGCGCCGCCGGCGTCGGGGCAACGATCTACTTCGGCTCCGCCGAGTCGCGCCGGCAGATCCAGGAGGTCTCGGAGGCGTTCCAGCACGCCCACGAGCTCGGCCTGTTCACGGTGCTGTGGTGCTACACCCGCAACCCGGCGTTCAAGAAGGACGGCGTCGACTACCATGTCTCGGCCGACCTCACGGCGCAGGCGAACCACATCGGAGTCACCATCGAGGCCGACATCATCAAGCAGAAGCTGCCCGAGACCAACGGCGGCTTCACCGCCGTCAAGTTCAGCCACACCAGCGCACTCGTCTACGACAAGCTCGCCAAGGACCACCCCATCGAGTGGACGCGGTGGCAGGTGGCCAACTGCTACATGGGGCGCATCGGCTTGATCAACTCCGGCGGCGCGGCCGGCAAGAACGACCTGGCCGACGCCGTCTACACCGCGGTCATCAATAAGCGCGCCGGCGGCATGGGTCTGATCTCCGGCCGAAAGGCCTTCCAGCGACCGATGAAAGAAGGCGCGGCCCTCCTGCATGCGATCCAGGATGTGTACTTGGATAAGAGCGTGACCATCGCGTAATCATCCGCCATGCGCAGCCGAATATCTGCGGGTCCAGTCGGGTCTACAGTCATCATGATGAACAGGCCAACGCTCCCATGCTCACCTCTCAGGGACGCTCGCGATGGCGACCAGTTGATC
>JBGSWK010000082.1:0-2916 GCA_041752475.1 Pyrinomonadaceae bacterium
GTTCATATCGATCTCCCTGATAGTAAGGAATCCGACAAATCTCGAACAATTTCAAATCGTTTAACTCAGAAATGGCCGTAAGCTACTTATTTACAATAATTTCAAAGAACAGTATTGTTGCTTAACGCAACGCTAGTGATCTAAAATCTAAAATCGGTAGATGTTAAGAACGGCGATCTCGGGCGGCATCATAAACCTGATCGGTAGTATGCTGGTGCCGATTCCGGTCGTGACGAACATATCGACCTCGTTCTCGCGGATCGCCCCGTATGAGTATTTCTGGCCGTAACTCGACGGTACGATCGGCGTGCCAAGCAACGGCAGCCAAACCTGTCCGCCGTGAGTGTGACCCGCCAAGATAAGTCGCAAATCATTCGAGATCAATAGATCGCCGGTGATCATCGGAAGAACGTCGGGACTGTGTTCGAGGACGATCAGATCACTGCCTTCCGGACTTGCCGCAACCAACTCCTTCAATTCGTTCGACAATTTCTCCCAATTCGGAGTCAGTTTCAAATGGTCTTTCAGGCCCAGGATCCGAAGCTTCGCACCGTTCCGGTCGACCACGGCGACCTCGTTTTCCAGAACCCTGATTCCCGCCGAACGGAGCGCTGCGGCGACCTCGGCATCGTCGTACCATCCATCGTGATTTCCCAGAACGGCAAAAACTCCGAGCCGTGCCTTGAACCCCCTGAGGTTCTCCGCAATGGTTGCCGGACTCATCTTGACCCGCGCACGGTCGCCGCGCTGCTCCGCGACAAAATCTCCGAGGAGAACGATGAGATCGGGTTTTTGACTGTTTGCGGCCTCGACGACCTGCCGCAACTTCTCCTCGGTCGCGCCTCTCGAACCGCCGTGGAGGTCGCTGATGGAGACGACCTTCAGACCGTCGAAGGCCGGATTCCAATTGGACACCGGCAGTCGCGTTTCATTGACCACAAGTCTAAATGGTTCAACGAAATAGGCATACATCAGGCAGACCGCGCCGGTGACCGCGACCGCTGTCAGCGCCGCCAAAATAATCTTGCGGGTTCGATTCATTTCTCAGGGAAATACTCACCCCATCGGGCGTCGACGAGCTTTTTGATGTCGTCGCGTACCTCGACCTCCTTGGGATACCAGGGTTTCATCCGGGAATCGATGAAGACCGGCGCCTCGTACGCCAGGTGATTGTTCTTAACAGCGACTGCGCGCGCGTAAACATCGGTCGAAGGATTGAAGCGCGTCCACGTGGCCCAGAGGAATTTGTCCGGCGTTTTGGCGAGTTCTATATCGTCGAGCATCACGACCAACTGAAATTCCCTGAAGGCATCGTCTCCGGCGATCCGCGCCGCCAGATCCTCGTCGGATGCGTATGGTTCGGTTTCAAGCACAAGGCATCCGCCGCAAAAAACGTGAGCCGAACGAACTCCGCGCGGCAGCGAGCCGCGAAACTCGCGGACGAGTTCGCGCCGCGCCTCGCCGACGCCGACGAGGATCGCCTTCGAGCCGTGATTGATCTTGCCCGACGCGTAATCGAGCGTGTCGAACGACGTTCGGTCGAAAATGAAGAAATCGCTCGCCCAGTCGACGCGTTCGAGGACCGATTCCAGTACCGCGGGAAAGTCTCGCAGATCTTGCGGCTTATCAGTCAGCAGCAGGAATTTCGTCAACGCGAGTTGCCCTTCACCGAGAATTCGAAAGCCCGCGGACAGGGCCTCACGCCCATAGCGTTCGCGGACAACAGCCGCCGTGAGCGAGTGAAATCCTGTCTCGCCGTAGCTCCAAAGATCGCGGACTGCCGGCATCACCAGCGGAAACAGCGGCGAGAGCAGTTCCTGAAGATAATCACCGATGAAAAAATCCTCCTGGCGCGGTTTGCCGACGACCGTCGCCGGGTAGATCGCGTCTTTGCGATGATAAACGGCCTCGGCTCTGAAGATCGGATAATCGTGGACCAACGAGTAATAGCCGTAATGATCGCCGAACGGCCCCTCGGGGCGGCGCTCGAACGGCGCGACATGGCCGCAGATCGCGAATTCCGCTTCTGCGATCAATCGGTGATGTCCGGCCAGCGGGTTCTCGACGGTCTCTATCTTGCCGTCGGCGAGGACCGAGGCGAGCACCAGTTCCGGAACGTCCTCCGGCAACGGCGCGATCGCCGCGAGGATCATCGCCGGCGAACCGCCGAGAAAGATCGAGACCGGCAGATTCCGGCCGAGCTTTTCGGCTTCGTGATAATGAAATCCGCCGCCCTTGCCGATCTGCCAGTGGATTCCGGTCGACTGTTTGTCGTATCTCTGGATGCGGTACATCCCGAGATTATGCTTGCCGGAAACCGGACTTTCGGTGTAAACGAGCGGGAGCGTGACGAAATGGCCGCCGTCTTCGTGCCAGAGCTGCAGCAGCGGGATCGCTTCGAGATCGACGGGTGATTGCGACGCCTCGAGAACCGGCGCCCGGCGGACCTTTTTTGTCCCGAGTTTGAGCGCAGAAAAGGCCAGGTCACGGTAATTCCAGAGTTCTTTCGGTTTTGGCGGCAACAGGACCTCGACCGCCTCAACCGCCCTCCGCACCAATTCCTGAGGTTTCGCGCCAAATGCGAGGTCGATCCGTTTCGCTGTCCCGAACATATTCGTCAGAACCGGAAACGTCGACCCCTTCACGTTCTTAAACAAAAGCGCCTTTCCGCCGGAGTCGATCACGCGCCGGTGGATTTCGGCGAGTTCGAGGTATGGATCGACCTCGGCCGATATCTCGGTCAATTCGTTTTCGTCGTGTAGCTGCCTGATGAACGAACGCAGGTTTTTGTGCATAGATCTTTGATACTATTCAAACAAACCGAACGGACAGACTCAAGCGGCAACCGGTCTTTTGTCGATCGGACAAATACGGCCCGGCTGTTTAGCGGGAACGCGACCGCTTCCGACGTCGGAA
>JBGSWK010000083.1:0-10670 GCA_041752475.1 Pyrinomonadaceae bacterium
ATGTGCGGAAAGGCTCCGGAGGATGTCTCAAAAGTCCCTAATGTCGCCGAAGGTGACGGACAAGATAGCGTAGCGAGAATCGCTACGTGTGGATCGGAATTCGTCTTCGGTCTCCGAAGGAGACGAACATAAATCGATGATTGTTGGTCACTTACAGCGACGAAGACGGGAATGCAACGTCACGTAGGGTTTCGCTTCGCTTCACCCTACGCTATGTTCTTTGTCTCCTTCGGAGACTCAATTCGGTGACTTTTGAGACATCCTCCTCGGCCTTTCCGCACGCCGTTCCCGCGATCCTGCGGCTATGCCGCACATCGGCGATTGGCGGCGCAGCCGCGCGAACGGTAGGTGCTCTCGGAAAGGCGGAGCCTTTCCGCACATCCGGGCGGCAAGCCGCATTGGGTGGCGCAAATCCGAAATCCCAATTCCCAAATCCCAAATCCCAAATCGCCAATCCCAAATCCGGAATCCCGGAATCCCGAATCCCAAAACCGGACACAGATAAATCGGATAGAAGCTGATGCTTCGAACTCAGCGTTTCTTGAGACCTACTCTGTCTTTACTGAGTGAAACAAATCCGCTCGATCCGATAAATCTGTGTTCATCTGTGTCAAAAACGCGATCGGTGCTCTTCATGTCGGTTTTTCAAAGCTCCCAAATCGCAAATCCGAAATCCCAATTCCCAAATTACCTCGTCATTCTCGGGTCCGGTTTCTGCGTCAGTTTGTATTCCTTCGGCGGTTCCATCCCGAGCAGGTTTTTGACGAAGTAATCCCAGCGGCGGCGCATCATATAAGGGCTGTCGGCGCCGTAGCCGTGGCGGGCGTTCGGGAAGATGATCAGATCAAAATCCTTGTTCGCCTTAACCAGTGCGTCGACGACCAGATAACTGTTGTACGGCGGCACGTTGTCGTCCATTCCGCCGTGTGCGATCAGAAGTTTGCCTTTCAGGTTCGCGGCAAAGTTCTGGTTCGCCTGTTTTTCGTAGTTGTCGCCGACCAGCAGGCCGATATAGCGTTCGCCCCAGTCGTCCTCGTAATTGCGGTTTTCGTGGTTGCCCGATTCCGAGATTCCTACCTTGTAAAAATCGGGGAAGCGGAACATCGCCGCCGCCGTCGCGAAACCGCCGCCGGAATGTCCCCAGATCCCGACGCGGTCGAGGTCCATATACGCGTTTTTGGAAGCGAGTTCTTTGAGGCCGGCGATCTGGTCCTCAAGCGTGTTGTCGGCCATATTGCCGTAGCAGACGTCGTGGAACGACTTCGAGCGGTCGGGATTGCACGTGCCGTCGATGATCACGACGACGAATCCGAGTTCGGCGAGAGCCTGATGATCGCTGCGTCCCGCCGAAAACGAACGGCTTCCAACGCCGCCGCCCTGCGGACCCGGATAGATGTAGTTGATCACCGGGTATTTCTTTTTCGCGTCGAGATTCGTCGGCGTGTACATCAGTCCGTAGAGATCCCAGCGGCCGTCGCGCGATTTCACCTTGATCGGCGTCGGGACCTTCCAACCGGTCGCCGCAAGTCTCGAAACATCCGCCGTTTCGAGCGTCGCGACCAGCTTTCCGTTGATATCGCGGAGCGTCGCGACCGGCGGAACGTCGGGTTTCGAGAAATTATCGACAAAATACTTGCCGTCGGGCGACATCGTTACCTGATGATTGCCGTCCTCCGGCGTCAAAAGCTTGAGGTTCTTCCCGTCGAAATCGACGCGGTAGAAATGGCTGAAGTAGGGATCGCGACCGGCTTCGCGACCGTTGGCCTCGAAAAATATGACGCGTTTGGCCTCGTCGATCTCGGTAATGCGCGTCACGACGAAGTCGCCTTTCGTGATCTGGTTCTTGAGTTTGCCGTTTCCGTCGTAAAGGTAAAGATGACCCCAATCGCTGCGTTCCGAATACCAGATAAACTCGTTCGTGCCCGAAAAATAACGCCAGTTCACCGCGCCCTGACCGGATTCATACTGCGTCGCAACGGTCTCTTCCATGATCTCGCGGACATCGCCGGTCGATGCATCCGCCAGCCGGAGTTTGGCCGACTTATGGTCGCGGGTCGAGGAAACGAACGCGAGTTTCGACGAATCCTCGCTCCATTCATTGTCGTCGAAATCGCCCGAACAGGCGATGTCGTCGCACAGTGTTCCGCGCCGGTCGTCGGCCGGGATCTTCAGCCGAACGATCTCGGCAGTTTCGACATTGACGATCACGCGCTGGATCTTGATGATCTCCTTGTCGGTCGGCAGCGGATATTTCCAGGCTTCGAGCCGCGGCGCGCCGACGTTGGTCGAGACGAGATACATATCGCTGACGTTGCGCTGGTCCTGCTGAAACGTCGCGACCTTCGTCGAATCCGGCGACCAGATAACGATCGGCCGGTTGCTCTTTTTCCAGCCGGCATTGTCGGTCGCGTAGCCAAAGTCCTTGATGCCGTCCTTGGTCAACTGAGTCTCTTTTTTCGTTTCAAGATCGACGACCCAGAGGTTCCAGTCGCGGATAAAGACCGCCTTTTTGCCGTCCGGCGATTTGACCTGTTCCCCGAATCCTCGAAAACCCCGTTGCGGACCGGGAGGCGTCAGGCCGAGCGCGGCGAAGTCGGTTCCGGTGACGCGCGAGCCGTCGGCCGGATTGACGATGACGATCTCCGAGCCGGTCGCGGTCAGAACGCGGTACCAAAAACGGCCGTCGGGCAGAAAGACCGGACGGACGCCGGCGCGGTCGACGAGCGGCGCGGTGTTGTACCCGAGCATCTTCTCGGCGCGGGCGTAATCGTTGGCGGTCAAAGATGTCTGGGCGGTAACTCCGATCGCGAAAACGATCAGAAGCAATGCGGCGTTTTTCAGCAGGAACTTGTTCATAGTCGCGATTTTAACTGCTAAGGGGCGTAGCGGACAAACGTCGGTGAGTTTGACCGGCAAAGAATTTCGGGAAATGAACGGATTGCGCTAGAATCCAGTTGATAAAAGGAGTGCAAATTGTGGCGTATTTGAAGCTCGGTTGCGCGACCAAAAGTTGTCTTCCCGCGAAAAACGCCAAATACGCGAAAAGCGCAAGACAGAACCAATCGCGTACCTGCTGAAAAAGGGTAAAGACACGGTTTTTGCCATCGCGGATCTGCTTCGTTCGGTTTCTTGATATCTGCTTTTGGCGTGTGTCGCGTATTTCGCGGTCAAGTTCGAGGTCGAAATACGACGATACCGGAGTCCGTCGTTCAATGTCATCGGCTAATTTGAGTTAATCCAAAATGACCATCCGAATCTTACTGATCATCATCCTCTTCGCCATTTCGGCGTTGGGACAGATAAATCTCAATGTTGACGCGACCGACGCGCCGCGCAACATCGTTCACGTGCGCGAGTCGATGCCGGTTTCGCCGGGTGAGTTCACGCTCTTTTATCCGAAGTGGATCCCCGGCGAGCACGCGCCGGAGGGCACGCTCAACGACATCGTCAACCTTTTTTTTACGGCTGACGGCAAACCGCTCGAATGGCGGCGCGACGATGTCGAGATGTTTGCGTTCCACGTCGATGTTCCCGAAGGCGTGACGAAGATCGACGTCGCTTTCGACTATGTTTATCAGCCGTTCACGCACGCGACGGCGAATCTTGCCCGTCTCAAGTGGAACCGCCTCGTGCTTTATCCGCGCGGCGCGAAGAGCGACGACGTGAGCGTCACGGCATCGCTCCGTCTGCCGAAAGGCTGGAAATTCGCGACCGCGCTTGAGGTCGACAAGGAAACGGGCAACGGGATCGATTTCAAACCGGTAAACCTGACGACGTTCATCGATTCGCCGGCGATCGTCGGCCGCTATTTTCAGCGTGTTCCGCTGGCAAGCGCCGGCACGGGTTCGGTTCCGGTATTTATGGACATCGTCGCCGAAAGCGAAGCCGCGTTGAAGTATCAGCCGGGAACGCTGAAAGGCTGGAAGAATCTCGTCGCTCAGTCGGAACTCACTTTCGGCGCGAGGCATTACGCCAAATACGATTTTCTGCTGACACTGAGCGGCGTGGGCGGTTACGAAGGGCTCGAACATCACGAATCGAGCGAGAACGGCGTCGGCGAGGACGCGCTTTCGAACGCCGGCGAACTGCTCGACCTGAGCGAACTCCTCGGGCACGAATACGTCCATTCCTGGAACGGAAAATATCGCCGACCGGCGACGCTCGCGACGCCGGATTTCGAACAGCCGATGCACGGGGAACTGCTCTGGGTCTACGAGGGGCTGACGCAATATCTCGGCAAGGTTCTGACGGCCCGTTCCGGACTTTGGAACGAAACGATGTTTCGCGAGTCATTCGCCGAACTCGCGGCCGAACTCGACGGTCAGACCGGCCGTCGCTGGCGTCCGCTCGTCGACACGTCGCGCGCCGTTCAGTTTACGTACGATTCGCCGCGTGCCGGACGCAATATGCGCCGCGGCGCCGATTATTACGACGAGGGCGCGCTCGTCTGGCTCGACGCCGACGTGACGATCCGCGAAATGAGCGGCGGGTCAAGATCCCTGAACGATTTTCTGCAACGGTTTCACGGCGGCGAATCGACCGGAGCGAAGGTCGTTACCTACGATCTTGACGAGATCGTCCGCACGCTGAACGAGGTGCAGCCGTTTGACTGGAGGACTTTTTTCGTCGACCGCGTTTACAGGGTCAACAAGCGCGCGCCACTCGGCGGAATCACGAACGGCGGCTGGAAATTGGACTACACGGCCGTCCCGAACAAGGCTACCATCGTCGGCGATCATATGTTCTCGATCGGTCTGTTGGTCAGCCCCGACGGCGAGGTGCTCGACACGAATCCGGATCTCGCGGCGGCAAAGGCGGGACTCGCGCCCGGGATGTTCGTGCGGACGGTGAACGGCGCCGAGTTTTCGCTCGAAACGCTGCGCGCGGCGGTCGCGGCGACAAGCCGCGGCGAGACGAAGATCACGGTGGTCGCCCAGTCGGGCGGCGAGCAATCGACGCTGACGCTGGTTTACGAAGGCGGCGAGCGCTATCCGCATCTCGTCCGGGATCCGATGAAAAAGGACCTTTTTTCGGCGATCCCGAAGGCGTTGGCTCTCAAGAACGGAACGACGACGCGGGAAGCCGGCAAAACTCAGCACGCCAACAAGGAATAGACGGATGCCGACGACGGATCTTGGAAAACTGAAGGGAGTTTTCGGCATTTCGCCGGCGGTTATGCAGCGGGCGGCGGCGGTTTCGCTGCTGTCTTTCGTCTTTTTCCTGCTGATGATGGGCGGGTTTTACTGGCGGCAGAATATGGGATATTTCTTGCTTGCGACCGCGTTTCTCGTAGTGAATATCCTGACTCTCCTCGGCTGGATAGCGATTCGCCGCCGGACGGTTCAGGTTTACGAACAGGGATTTCAGTTCAAGGGAGTTCGCGCCGGCTGGGAGGACATTCGCGATGTTGAGCGCGGTGCTTACGGTCTTAAGATAAACAAAAAGGACGGTGCCTCGATCGAGCTGCCGGCCGCGATCGACCGGCTCGACGCCATCGCCGCGATCATCTCGGCGGAGACCGCCCGGGTTCGGAACGGCGACGTCCAGGGGAATTGATCCGTTTCAATGCTCAGCAATCACCGAACAAATCCGCGCGCTTTCACATTTCGGGGCGTTTTCTAGTATCCTAATTATTTGAGATTTCTGTTAAGCAATTATCCGGAGAAGTTATGAGCGTTGAAGTTGTGATGCCCCAGATGGGCGAATCGATCACCGAAGGAACCGTTTCGAAATGGCTGAAGGCGGTCGGTGAGAAAATTGAAAAGGACGAGCCGATCCTCGAGATCTCGACCGATAAGGTCGATGCTGAAGTTCCGGCGCCGGGAGCCGGAGTTTTACTCGAAATCCGAGCGCAGGAAGGCGAAACCGTTGAAGTCGGCAGCGTCGTCGCCGTCATCGGACAGGAAGGCGCAGTCGCCGCCGCGGCACCTGCCGCCGCTCCTGAGCCGAAGGTCGACGTCCCTGCCCCGGTTGCGGCGCCAGAACCGCCGGCGGCAATCGCCGCGGCGCCCGACAATCCAAAATCCAAAATCGAAAATCCAAAATCGTCCGAAGTAGTGATGCCCCAGATGGGCGAATCGATCACCGAAGGGACCGTCTCGAAATGGCTCAAAGCGGTCGGCGACGACATTGAAAAGGACGAGCCGCTGCTTGAGATCTCGACCGACAAGGTCGATGCCGAAGTCCCGTCGCCGGTCGCCGGCAAACTGCTCGAAATTCGTGTCGCCGAGGGTGAGACCGTCGAAGTTGGCGCGATTGTCGCGCTCGTCGGCTCCTCGCTTGCCGGCGCAACGGCGCCTGAGGCTCCGAAAGCTCCCGAGGCTCCAAAGGCCGAAACCGCCCCGGCCGCGCCTGTGCCGATCGAAGTTCCGCAGGTTCGCGCCGTCGCGGCAAGCTCCGGAAACGGCCAACCGACGACCCTCGACGATCTTCGCCGCACGAAATCGTCGCCGCTCGTCCGCAACATCGCAAAGGAACACGGCATCGATATCACGCGCATTCACGGCAGCGGACTTTCGGGCCGCGTGACGAAAAAGGATATCCTGAATTTCATCGAAACCGGCGCCGCGCTCCGCCCGCAGGACCTCCTCGTCGGAAAAGCTTCGGGCGTCAGCGCGCCTTCAATTCCGAAATCCGAAATCCCGATTCCCACATCCGCCAATGATCGCGTCGAGCCGATGTCGGTAATGCGCAAGAAGATCGCGCACCATATGACGATGTCGAAACAGACGTCGGCGCACGTCACGAGCGTTTACGAGATCGATATGACGAACGTCGCGAAGTTCCGCGAACGCAACAAGGCGGCGTTTCAGGAGCGTTTCGGCACGAAACTGACGTTTATGCCGTTCATTTTCCAAGCCGTGACGCAGGCGCTTCGCAAGTTCCCGGTCGTCAACTCTCAGATCTCGGGCGAGAATGTCATCTACAAAGGCGACGTCAATCTCGGGATGGCGGTCGCGCTTGACTGGGGACTGATCGTGCCGGTCGTCAAACGCGCCGACACGCTTTCGCTTTCGGGCCTCGCGATCACCGCAAACGATCTTGCGGATCGCGCGCGGACCAAGAAACTGATGCCCGACGAGGTTCAGGGCGGAACGTTTACGATCACCAATCCCGGAGTTTTCGGCGGACTTTACGGCACGCCGATCATCAACCAGCCGCAGGTCGCGATCCTTTGCGTCGGCACGATCGAAAAACGCGCGAAGGTTTTGACGACGCCCGACGGCGACGATTATATCGCGATCCGCCAGATGGCATATTTCGCGCTGACTTATGATCACCGCATCGTCGACGGCGCCGATGCCGAGCGTTACCTGTCGTTTCTCAAGCAGTATCTGGAAACGACCGAATTCAGCCTTTGAACAAATAATGCGATTGGAAATAATCCCGCGCGTATCGGTGGATGTTTGAATCGAACTTTCTTCGTCATCGAAGACGGCCAGCGACAGTGAAGGCTGTGTGTAAAGTCAGTGACCTATATGAGGCATCAAGACCAGAATCTTCAGCGTGTATAACACGCGCAAGGATGATAGCACCACGTGAAGCGAAGCGAAACGTGGTGGGCGGCACGCCGGATCGGAGCGTGTGTAACACGCGTAACAATCTGCAAAAGCGATAGTTACGCATGACACACGCTCCGTTCGGATATCGTGAACCAAACCATGCTCCGCTTTCGTTACGCATGGTGCTATCGTTCTGGCGCATCGTAAGCACGGCGGGGAAAAGGTCTTTTAGCGTTTTCGCGGGTAAACTGATTTCTCACGCGCCATCTGGGTTGAACCAAACCGCACGGTTAAAGGACACGAAATGGGAGACTGTCTGCAAAGCGGACAGTCTTTCCACTTTCCGCGAACCATTAAATCCAGCGTTTTCCGCAAAATACCTGTTGGAATTTCTTTCCCGCGAAACCCGCCGAATCCACGAATACGTGCCGGAAAGTAAGATCTTTTCGCGTTTTTCGCGTATTTCGCGGGCCAGAGGGTCCCGTTCACGCATTTCGATCATTTGTTCGATCTTGAATCCGCAAAACTGTGGCACGCGAATTGCACTAAAGATTAGCGTTGAAGTTTTTTACGGAAATATGCAAAGATTCTGATGACGTTAATTGAACCATCGAAGAGATCTCCGACAACCAATGCGGGATTTCATACGTCTATACGGTCGGCTTTCCGCAGTTAGGATTGAAAATACTATCAGGAGTCAAATTATGTTGAAGAAGTTTTCTGCTATGTTGCTGGCAGTTTTGATCGGAGTGGTGGGCGCGTTTGCGCAGGATGCGCAGCTTCGTTCGCTGACGGCCGGACAAAAATACAAGATCAAAGGCGTCGTCGTCGCCAAGGACGACACGAGCTTCGTCGTTCGGGACGGCACGGGCGTCGATACCAAGGTCGTGATCTCGCCGACGACGAGCATCAAAACTAAGGGCGGTTTCTTTGGCGGTGGCGACAAGATCGCGTCGAGCCAGATCGTTCGCGGGCTGAATATGGAGCTTGAAGGACGCGGCGACGCTTCGGGAAGCTTGGCGGCGGAAAAGATCCGCTTCGGCAAGACCGATTTCCGGGTCGCGCAGTCGATCGACACCCGCGTTTCACCGACCGAGGACCGCGTCTCGCAGACCGAACAGAATCAGGAGCGTCTTTCGGGTCAGATCGACGAACTGATGGCGATCTCGAACGCCGCTAAGGGCGGCGCGAAGGCGGCCCAGGAAACGGCCGACGCCGCGGTGCAGGGCGTGAACGCCACGAATCAGCGCATCACGGCGCTCGACGATTACGTCGTTCAGTCGACGGCGACGGTCAACTTCAAGGTCGGCAAATGGGACATTTCGCCGGAAGGCAAATCGTCGCTCGATCAAGTCGCCCAAGCGGCTATGCAGTTGAAAGGCTATGTTATCGAGGTCACGGGATTCGCTTCGGCGGACGGCGACGAGAAGAAGAACAAAGTGCTCAGCCAAAAGCGCGCGCAGGCCGTGATCGACTATCTCGTCGAGACGCATAACATCCCATTGCGGCGCATCGGACAGTCTTACGGCTTCGGCGAATTGCAGGCTGTCGCCGACAATTCGACCAAAGAAGGCCGTGAGCAGAACCGCCGGGTCGAGATCAAACTGCTTGTCAACCGCGGTCTGAACCAGAACGTCGAGGTTCGCCAGAATCCGCAGACGGACGATAAGTAACATTCGAACCAGACAGGGCAGTGCGGGCAGCGGTTTCGCCCGCTGCCCTTTTTTCTTACCACGATGCTCAAATCCCTACGCAATTCCGCGCTTCTGATCGCTTTTTCCGTATTTGCCGTTGCTGCCCAGACTCCGACCCCGACGCCGCGCGTCGAGGACGACAACGAGGTCATCAAGGTCGAATCGCGCCTGATCGTCGTGCCGGTTTCGGTCACCGATTCGACCGGCCAGCCGGTCACCGGATTAACGGCTCGGGATTTTATCATCAGCGAGGAAAACCGCCCCCAGGAGATCGCGCAAGTTTCGAGCGCCGACAAAGTACCACTCGAGATCGCGCTTTTGTTCGACATTTCAGCGAGCACCGATTCGATGTTTCAGTACGAACTCGACACGGCGATTCAGTTTTTGCAGAATGTGATGCGTCCCGAAGACCGGGCGACGATCTTCACCATCGGCGAGCGTCTTTTGCTGGTGCAGCCGCGCGACACCGCCGACCGTTCGGCGATCGCGATCCGCAGCATCACGTCGACGAATCAGCAGACGGCGTTTTTCGATTCGGTCCGCGAGGCGGCGAGCTATCTTGAGATCAACGCGCCGGCCGGCACGCGCAAGGTCCTGCTCGCAATTACCGACGGCGACGATACGAACAGCTCGGGCGTGGTCAAAGCGATCATCGAGGCCGAACGAAAGCTCGTCCAGGACAAGCTTTCGCTCGACGAGCGGCGCAATTTTCGGATGAAGGCCCGCGAAGCGGCCAAGTCGCGCGAGCAGGTCAAGGTCCTGAAATCGATCCAACAGGCTGACGCAGTTTTTTACTCGATCAATCCCGGCGGGAATTCCTACAAACTCAATCCGTCGAGCGTCTTCGGCCAGTCAAACCTGCAGCGTTTTGCCGACGACACGGGCGGGACCGCGTTTCTGCCCAAATTTCAGCCGTTGACGCTCAAAGACCCGATCCTCAATTCTTACAACAGCAAAAAGAACCAGGACATTCTGACCGAGATCTTCGCCAAACTGACGAACGAACTCCGTGCGCAGTATCTCGTCCAATACTATTCCGACGCCGATTATCCCGAGAATCAGTTCATCAATCTCAAAGTCGGCCTGACCTCCGGACCAACCCTTCGCGTCCGCGCGCGACAAGGCTATTTCGTAAAGAAGTAAACGCGGGTTCCATTTCGGATTTGGGATTTCGGATTTCGGATTTGGGATTTTGGATTTCGGATTGAAAACCGGCGCGGATTCCACTGTTGAAAACAACTTCCGGCGCTGGTGCGGCTTGCCGCCCGGATGTGCGGAAAGGCTCGGGAGGACGTCTCAAAAGTCCCTAATGTCGCCGAAGGTGACGGACAACATAGCGTAGCGAGAATCGCTACGTGTGGATCGGAATTCGTCTTCGGTCTCCGAAGGAGACGAACATAAATCGATGATAGTTGTTCATTTACAGCGACGAAGACGGGAGCGCGACGTCACGTAGGATTCGCTTCGCTTCATA
>JBGSWK010000084.1:0-17876 GCA_041752475.1 Pyrinomonadaceae bacterium
GTGAGCGGTGAGCGGTGAGCGGTGAGCGGTGAGCGGTGAGCGGTGAGCGGTGAGCGGTGAGCGGTGAGCGGTGAGCGGTGAGCGGTGAGCGGTGAGCGGTGAGCGGTGAGCGGTGAGCAGTGGACAGTGAGCGGTGAGCGGTGAGCGGTGAGCGGTGAGCGGTGAGCGGTTCGGCAGATTGCGACGGGAGCACTTATCGACAAAAATCAAATGAAACGGCTTCTAAAATACATCCTGACGATCGCAATTCTCGCCGCGACGGCTTACACCGCGGCAACCGTCTATTTCAATTTCCAATACCCGCAAACCCGTTGGGACTGGTCGAAGATCGATACCGGCGACGTTTCCTTTCCGAAGAATTTCATTTGGGGAACCGCGACCGCGGCCCATCAGATCGAAGGCAGCAACGAAAACACGAACTGGGGCGAGTGGGAAAAGGATCCGCGGCGGATCCGCGACGGAAGCGATGCGTCGAAAGCCGTCGACGGCTGGAACCGAGCGAAGGACGATGTCCGTCTGATGAAGGAACTCGGCGTCAACTCCTATCGTTTTTCGCTTGCCTGGAACAAGATCGAACCCGAGAAAGGAGCGATCAGCGAAGACGCGCTGAGACATTACGACGAGTTGATCAACGAACTGAAAGCGAACGGGATCGAACCGATGATAACGCTTCATCATTTTACCCATCCGCTTTGGTTTGAACGCCTCGGCGCGTTCGAAAAGCAAGAGAACATCGCCTATTTCGTCGAGTTTTCCAAGCTCGTATTCAAACGTTACGGCGGACGCGTAAAGTATTGGGTAACGATCAACGAGCCGAACGTCTTTGTCACGTCGGGATACTTCAACACCGCTTTTCCGCCGGGAAAATCCGATCCGAAACTCGCGGGCGAGGTGCTGAAAAATCTGCTCATAGCCCACGTTGAAACCTATCGGGCATTGAAATCGATCGAAAATCAAAATTCCGAATTCACGAATCAGAAGTCCGAAATCGGATTGGCCACGAGCATTTTCCAGTTCGAACCGGCCCGTCGCTGGCATCTGGGCGATTGGGCGATCGCGCGGGTTTCGTCGAACTCCTTTAACGAATCCGTTCTCGGCTTCTTTCGGGACGGGACAATGAGATTCAATGTTCCGCTCGAGGCCGACGTCAACTATGCGGACAAATCGGCGCCCGAAACCCTTGATTTCATCGGCATCAACTACTATTCGCACTACGCGTTCCGGTTTGACGTCGATTTCAAGAAAGCGACGGCGAGCCTTCCGGTCGACGGCGAGGAGTTGACCGATATGCCGTACACGATCTACACCGAGGGCATCGTGCGCGCGATCGATGACGCGGCGACGCTGAAAAAGCCGATCATCATCACGGAGAACGGCATCGCCGACTCACGCGACGACCGGCGCGACAAATATATCCGGCAAAGTCTTTACGCCGTTTCAAAGGCCATCCGCGACGGGCGCGACGTCCGCGGTTACTACTATTGGACGCTGCTCGACAATTTCGAATGGGCCGAGGGCTACACGCAAAAGTTCGGCCTGTACGAGGTCGACCGCGACACGTACGAGCGCAAACTCCGGACCGGCGCCAGGGCATTTATCGACACCGTCCGACGGGCGCGTTCCGATTGATTTGTAATTTCGGCTCGTTTTGAGTAATGTTTCTGTGTCTTTCTAATCAGATCAAATCGATGCAAATCGGAGATTTCAGCAGTTTAGGACAAACACGTGGACTCTGAAACAATCACAGCTTATGTCGGACTCGGATCGAATCTGGGCGACCGGGCAGGCAATCTTCTGCTGGCGATCCGCGGCTTGATGGAAGCCGGTTTTTGCGTCAGCAAACTGTCTGCGATCTACGAAACCGAACCGGTCGGAGTGACCGACCACGACCGTTACTTGAATATGGCGGCCGAGATACATCTCTCCGGGATCACACCGTCGCAGATGATGACGAGGATGCTGCGCATCGAATATCTGCTGGGCCGCAAGGACAAGTTTCTTCAGAAACCAAGATCGGTCGATCTGGATCTTCTGCTCTTCGACGGTATCGAACTCGATACCGAACTTGTGAAGATACCGCATCCGCAGATGCACGAGCGTCGATTCGTTCTCGTTCCGCTGGTCGAGATCGCGCCGAACGCGGTTCATCCCCGCTTGCAGAAAACCATGTCGGAACTGCTCGCAAATGCCCCTGACGATTGGGCGGTTCACCGCTGGAGTCCGAACGCGAACATCGTGATCGAGGACTCGCAGATGAGGGTGTTCTTGAAAACAATGACATAGCGATCTCGGATTTGTGAATTATGATCTCGGATCTTGGTGCTTCACAGATACCGTCTCCGTGGTCAACAAGATTCCGCAATCCCAAATCGCCGATCCAAAATCCCAATGGCTTATCTACAACCTGACAGACCAGAAAAAGTTTACCTGCCGGCAATCCGTGCGGCGAAGGAAAAGGGCGAGAAACTCGTTTGCCTGACCGCCTACGACTATCCGACGGCGCGCATCGTCGACGAAGCGGGCGTCGATATGATCCTCGTCGGAGACAGCATGGGAAACGTCATCCACGGTTACGGAAACACGATCCCGGTCTCGCTCGACGAGATCACCTCGGCCTGCATCGCCGTCAAGCGAGCGACCGAGCGCGCGATGGTCATCGCCGATATGCCTTACGGAACCTATCACGTAAATCCGGACGAAACGGTCCGCAACGCGCTCAGACTGATGAAATACGGGGGCGCGGAAGCGATCAAACTCGAGGGCGGACGCAATCGCGTCGATCTCGTAAAACGGCTCGTCGACGAAGAGATCCCGGTTTGCGCGCACATCGGACTGACGCCGCAGTCTGTTTACAAACTCGGCGGATATCGGGTCCAGGGCCGCACCGCAGAACACGCCAAACGGTTGATCGACGACGCGAAGATGCTTGAAGATGCCGGCGCGTTCGCGATCGTCCTCGAACTCGTCCCGCGCGAAGTCGCGGAGATTATCACGAAAGACCTGTTTATCTCGACCATCGGCATCGGTGCCGGGCTTGAATGCGATATACAGGTTCTTGTTCTGCACGACCTCGTTGGAATGACCTTCGGCCGCCAGCCACGCTTTGTCCGCCAGTACGCGAACGTCCGCCAGGTGATGACCGACGCCATCCAAAGCTGGACCAGCGACGTCAAGAACGGGCTCTATCCGAACGATAAGGAATCGTACGGCTTGACGGACGATACGAAGAAAGAGCTTGAAAATATGTGATTTTTCTGAGTATTTGGGCAATAATGTACACGTCTAAACTCGCTTCCGGGTCGATTCAAAGTCGATGGAAATAATCAACCGCAGACAAAGAATGGCATCGCTCGCGCGAAAACTACGGCGCGAGGGCAAGACCGTAGGGTTCGTCGCGACAATGGGCGCGCTTCACGAAGGCCACCTTGCCCTCGTGCGGGAAGCACGTCAAATGTCGGATGTCGTCATCGTTTCGATCTTCGTCAACCCCGCCCAGTTCAACGAGCAGAAGGACTTCGACAAGTATCCGCGAGATCTGACGACCGATGCGGCGATGCTTGCCGAATATCAGATCGACTACATTTTCGCACCGGATTCGGAGGAGATCTATCCGCCCAATTTCGCGACCTATGTCTACGTCGAAGGTTTGACGGAAACGCTTGAGGGAACTTCGCGTCCGGGCCATTTTCGCGGGGTTGCGACCGTCGTCACGATACTTCTCAACACGATCCGTCCGGATTTTGCGTTCTTCGGCCAGAAAGACGCGCAGCAGGTCGCCGTCATCGCGCGTCTCGCGAAAGACCTCGGGTTTGACACCGAGATCGTGGTGATGCCGACCGTTCGCGAAGAATCGGGGCTTGCAATGTCGTCGCGCAACGAAAGGCTAACGCCCGAGCAGCGCGAGAAGGCGTCGATCATCTACAAAGCACTGCGCGACGGCAAAGTCGTCGCCCGCGACGGTGAACGAAATACGGCAAATCTCCACGAAATCGTGCGTCGCAGACTCGAGAGCGAGCCGATGGCGCAGATCGACTACATCGCGCTTGTCGACGGTGAAACGCTTGAACCGGTCGAAAAAGTGGGCGATCGGCCGGTTTTGATCGCGGTTGCGGTCAGATTCGGCGAGATTCGGCTGATCGACAACGTCGTCATCAACTCTTTGCAGTAATCTGGACTCAAACTTGCATCAAACTTAGCGAGGTTCACAATTGAAACTCGTAAAGATTATGAAAAACACAAGAATGATCCTGTCAGTTATCGCGCTAACGATTGTTTCGGCTTTCGCCGTCTCGGCGCAAACGCTTACGTCTTTGGACGGGGAGAGCATCAATCTTGAAGGTCAGAACGGAAAGGTGGTGGTTCTCGCGGTCGGCGCCAGTTGGCTTCCCCTCTCGAAGGATCAAGTCGTGATCGCCAACAAACTCGTCAGAAAATACGCCGGGCGCGACGTCTTGATCTATTTTGTCGCGACCGACTCGACGAACGCAAAATCAAAGAACTATGCGAGCGACGAACAAATAAAGGCGTTTGCGTCGCGCAACAAACTCGGCGTCCCTGTCCTTCGCGATTCCGACGGACTATTGACGCTCAAGAAGTTCTCGATCGATCAACTGCCGTCGTTCGTGATTCTCGACAAGTCCGGCAAGATGTCCGGTTCGGCCTTCGGCGGGATCGACCCTGAGGCCGATCTTTCGGTTCCGCTTTCAAAAGCGATAGACAAACTCCTTTAAGACCTGCACAGAGCGCGAAAAAGGCCGGCAACCCGCCGGCCTTTTTCGTTTTTCAACAAACGGCCGTGTTTTATTCCGGATTCCGCAATGGAAGAATTGCCCGCGAATTTCCGCGGATCCGTGCGAATAAGATTCTATCCGAACTCGCACGGACAAACCGCTTTTCAACAGTTTGGTCCGTTGGACCGATTTCAAAAACCCCGCTTCTTTCGCAGCGCTTTGGATCAGATTTCCATTCGCGCGGATTCGCGGAAATTCGCGGGCAAAATTTCCCGATAGAATCCGGCCACTCGCCGACGGGTGATCATTTGATCCCGAATTACGCGATGGCGGTCCAAGGCAGACTGGCGGACGGCGTGCCGAAGAAACACGGGCTAAGTTACATCGTTTTGCATCAGGCACTTGAAATTGTGTTTCTTCAGAGATTCTTCACCACATAGGCACAGAGAACACAGAGATGTTCAGGAGATTTTATCCTGAAATACGCAATTGAGGTCCGTTCGGCAGATCGGCGAACGATATTGGGTATTCGGATCTATTGGAACTTGCGGATCAATTCATAAACGAGGCTGACCGGCAGACCGACGACGTTCCAGTAATCGCCGCGGATTTCCTCGATGAAAAGCGCCGCCTGAGCCTGCACCGCGTAGGCGCCTGCCTTGTCCAGCGGTTCGCCGAATTCCACAAGAAAATCGACTTCCCTTTCCGTCATCGGCGCGAATTTCACCTCGGTACGCTGAAGCCCCACGGCCGAACCGCCGCCGTTTAAGAGCGCGACACCGGTAAGCACGGCGTGCCAATTACCGGCGAGCATCCGGATCATCCGGCGCGCGTCAGCGAGGTCGGACGGCTTACCGACGATCTGATGGTCGATCACGACCGTCGTGTCGGCGCCGAGCACCAGTCGGCCCGAGTATCGCGCGGCGACCGCGTTTGCCTTTTCCAGCGCCAAACGGAGGACATAATCGTCCGGCGATTCGCCGTGACGCTCCGATTCGTCGATATCGGCCGAGTCCTTTTCAAATTCCCAGCCGACGCTTTGGAGAATCTCCGCGCGGCGCGGGCTCCCGGACGCGAGGATCAGTTTTGGAAGTTTCATAAATTCGACTATGATTGTAGTTTGTTAAATTGAAAATGTTAAGAAATCGCCGCGACTTGTGAACGAACTTTTTCGCGCCCTTCCGGCGCTGCTCCGCGAATTTGAGGACAACGAGCCGGTCCGTGAAGCTGTCGCTTTCGCGGCGTGGCGGAAGATTGCCGGCGAGAGCCTTAAACGGCACGCGATTCCGCTGAGGCTTTTCAAGAATCAGCTTATCGTCGCCGTTGCCGACAAAACCTGGAAAAGCCATCTTGAACAGCTCGCGGGTCAGATGATCTTCAGGTTGAACTCGGTTCTCGGACAGGCGGTCGTGACGTTCATCGAATTTCGCGTTGATCCCAAAACGATCGAAGCTTCACGGATGTCTTCGGGAGAGCCCGTTCTTTCCGACGAACAATATATCGAGGCCGCGTTGAACGAAGTAAACGCCAAGATGCGCAGCTCGGCAGACTCGATCCGCGACGAGAATTTGCGGTCACAATTCTTGCTTGCCGCCGGAAGCTGCCTGGCCCGGCGGAAACGAATGCGCAAGTTGGATGAATAGAACTTATGGATGTAAGAAAGATAGCCACTTTGGCGCACCTCGAAATAACTGATGAAGAGGTCGCCGTTTACACGCCGCAGATGGAGAGCATCGTCGCCTACGTTGAGCAGCTCAACGAACTCGACACGAACGACGTCGAGCCGATGCTCGGAGGATTGACGAAAGAAGGCGAAGCGACCTTCGCCGAGCGCGAGGACGAGCCGCACGACTCCCTCTGCCAGGCAAATGCCTTGAAAGAGGCCCCGTCTTCTGTCCAAGGCCATTTTCAGGTACCGAAAGTGCTG
Source organism: Pyrinomonadaceae bacterium (assembly GCA_041752475.1). Lineage (GTDB taxonomy): Bacteria > Acidobacteriota > Blastocatellia > Pyrinomonadales > Pyrinomonadaceae > JAFDVJ01. The sequence continues at coordinate 6,658 of JBGSWK010000084.1, forward strand.
TGAATCGGGATTTCGGATTTGGGATTTCGGATCTGGGATTTCGGATTTGCGATTTCGAATCCGTATGTTGGAATTTGGAATCCACAACTTAGAATCTCTGCTTAAGGATGTGTTCGCAATGAAATCAAAAGGCTATCGGAAAATTGGACCGTTCCGAATCGCAATGACTTTTTGGGTGTGCATTGCGTTTGCCGGATGCAGTTTGCCCAGTCTCGAAGCGCCGGAATGCACCGCGTCGCGAGGAACCGTCAAGGAATTCTATTCGTTTCATTTCGGGAACGAGATGAAATTCTCCGCCGAGAGCCTGAAGCCGAAAGAAAAGTTTTTGACCCGTGAACTCATTGATTCGATTCAGGGGACCGCGCCGGACACGGATGTTTTTACGACCAATACCGCCGACATTCCGAAGGCCTTTCGCGTCGGCGGGTGCGAGGTGACCGATCCGCAGCGGACGAAATTCGAGGTTATTCTCTTTTGGCGCGATACGACGCGCAGCGAGGAACGCAAGATTCACGTCGAGGTCGTCAAACAAGCCGATAAATGGCTGATAAACAAGATCTTGTATTAATTTATGACAATTCGGGAAGATATCTCAAAAGTTCTGGAGAATGCCGAAAAACTGAACGGCGAACTCAACTCATTCTTGTCGATCGAGCGCGATCACGCCCTTGCTCGGGCCGCCGAATTGGACGCGTCGTCGACCGTCGGAACGTTGCGCGGCTTTGCTGTCGCGATCAAGGACAACATCTGTACCAAGGATCTGCAAACGACCTGCGGTTCGAGAATTCTGCACAACTACAAGGCGCACTACGACGCGACGGCGGTCAGACGGCTTAACGAGGCGGGTGCCGTTCTGGTCGGCAAGACCAATATGGACGAGTTCGCGATGGGATCATCAAACGAATCGTCGGCATTCGGAATAGTCCGCAATCCTTGGGACGTCTCGCGGGTACCCGGCGGCAGTTCCGGCGGCAGCGCCGTCGCGGTCGCTTCGGGCGTCGTCCGTGCGAGCCTCGGTTCCGAAACCGGCGGCTCAGTCAGGCAGCCGGCGTCGCTTTGCGGCATTGTCGGACTGAAGCCGACCTATGGACGGATTTCGCGGTTCGGACTCGTCGCCTTCGCCTCTTCGCTAGACAATATCGGAATCTTCGGGCAGACCGCGGAAGATGCGGCCCGGGTGCTCGGCGTCATCGCCGGGCGCGACCCGAACGATTCGACCAGCGCCGACGTTCCGGTTCCTGATTACGCGGCGACGCTGAACCACGACATCGCCGGCCGCCGGATAGGAGTTCCACGCGCTTTGTTCGGCGAAGGACTCGAAGCCGAGGTACGGGATTCGGTCGAACACTCGATTGAAAACTTCCGAAGTCTCGGTGCCGAGATCGTCGATATCGAACTGCCGCACGCAAAATACGGGATCGCCGTTTATTACATCATCGCCACTGCCGAGGCTTCATCGAATCTGGCGCGGTTCGACGGGGTGCGTTACGGTTTCCGGGCGGAGGGATCGCACGAACTCCGCGAGATGTACAGGAAAACACGGGAAGAAGGTTTCGGAGCGGAGGTCAAACGCCGCATTATGCTCGGAACATATGTGCTCTCGAGCGGTTACTACGATGCATATTATTCGAAGGCCCAACGTGTCCGCGCGATGGTGAAAAACGATTATATGGAGGCGTTTGCGCGCTGCGACGCAATTCTGACGCCGACGTCGCCGTCGGTCGCATTCAAGATCGGAGAACGCTCCGATGATCCGTTGGCGATGTATTTGAGCGACATTTACACGGTTTCGGCGAACCTCGCCGGCGTGCCGGGAATCTCTATCCCGTGCGGCCTGTCGTCCGAGAGACTTCCGATCGGACTGCAACTGATCGGCAACCATTGGGCGGAAGGTCTGCTGCTGAACCTTGGGCATGTTTACCAAAACGCATTTCCGGTCGAAGGAAGGCCCGCCGTTTTTGCCGGCTAAAGTGAATATCCGTTACGACAAAATGGAAAAAGGCGCCCAAACCGGTCGCCTTTTTTTTACAAATTGAGTGTGATTATTTTGCCAGCCGCAGGCGAGAAAACTCCCGGTTCTGCACGACGACCTCGGGATTGTTGTCTGGAATGATATTTCGCCAGCGCTCCTTATCGTCGAGGATCACCGTCGCCTCCTCCGCCGGAACGGGCCGGGAGAAAAGATACCCCTGGCCGTACTCGCAACCCAGAATTCTTAGTTGATGAAGCTGATGTATCGTTTCGATTCCCTCGGCGACAATATTCAGCCCAAGTGTCTTGCCCAAAGCAATAACCGTGCGTACGATTTCGCCATTCTCAGTGCCGTCCTCCATCGTTCCAACAAAAGAACGGTCGACCTTGAGCATGTCGATCGGGAACCGATGGAGATAGCTAAGCGATGAATAACCGGTTCCAAAGTCGTCGATCGACAGTTGAAGACCAAGCGATCGGAGATTCTTAAGGAGCGCGATCGCCGATTCGGCATTTTCCATAACGGCGCTTTCCGTGATCTCCAATTTCAGATTTGAAGGACTGATGGTCGTCTGGATTATAATGCGACGGATCTGCTCGACAATGTCGTTGTGAGCAAAGTGCTTTCCGGACAAGTTGACGCTCATCATCAAACCATTGTTGTCCGCTGACCGGTGCTGCCAGTCGACTAACTGCGAGCAGGCCTTTTCAAGTATCCAAAGAGTGAGCGGAACGATCGTTCCGGTTCCTTCCGCAACCGGGATGAATTCGGACGGCGGAATGATGCCGCGTTGAGGGTGGTTCCAACGCATCAGCGCCTCGAAACCGACCAGTCTCATCGTCCCCAGGTCGATGATCGGTTGATAATTGACAGATAGTTCGTCGCGGTCGATCGCCGAACGAAGATCTGTCTCAAGCTGCAAAAGCGTCACCGCCTTGGTGTGCATCGTCTGGTCAAAAACGATATGGTCCTTTGCCTTCTCTTTGGCGTGATACATCGCGATATCCGCATCGCGCAGAATGTCCTCCGCATCCTCGTAGCTGCCGTTGCAAACCGCGATGCCAATGGCGGCGTCGGTGAAGACCTGTCGGCCGGCGATCGTAAATGGTTTTTGCAGCGTCCGTTGAACCATCTGTGCCAGTTGCACGGCATCGTCTGCCATCTGTATTTTGGTCAAGATGATACCGAACGCATCACCGCTGAACCTCGCGACCATATCGTTTTCACGCATCAACGTGGTCAGGCGCTTGGCGACGTGCAAAATCAGCCGGTCTCCAATTGAGTGGCCGAGGCTTTCGTTGATGGTCTTAAACCGGTTCAAGTCGAGCGAAAGCACGGCAAAACTGCCTTTTGGGTTCCGCTTGTACTTTTCAAGAAGGAACTTGAGCGTTTCGATGAAAAGGGTGCGGTTTGGAAGGTCGGTCAGCGAATCGTGAAACGCGGCATGGCGATATTTTTCGCGGCTTTCGCGAAGCTCCGAACTCGTCGTTTCTTGCTCCCGGATGTAGTGCTGAAGTTCTTCGATGTGGTGTTCCGCTTGCTCGGCGCGCTCTCTTTCCGAGTTTTCAGCCTGAGCGGCAGTAAACTTTAGTTCTTCGACGTAGCGTTTGTAAGTCAGGAAAACGACGAGCGCGACTCCCAGCGCAACGACGATCAGAATCGGTTCGAGATTGTGGAGCGCCTTGAAGATGATCGCCGCCAGGAATCCGCCGGTGACGAACATTAGAAGCGCGTTCAAGCAGTATTCATGCCACACGCGCCAAATCGGTTTGTCGGATCTGAGAGCCGCAAAAACGGCTACGAAGATCGAATTCACCAGAAACTGCGTGCCGACCATGATCGACATCAGGGAGACGAACTCGGTGGGATTTCCGGATTCGCCGATCCCGGTTATGTTCGGGAACACCGCCCGGGCCGCCGTGACGGTCGAGAATGTCGCCACGACAGCGATCGCGCAATTCAACAACAGGGTTCGCGGATGGATCGTAACTCCCTTGCGTCTGAGGTTCAGCGACGTGTACACGGACTCTACCGCCGCGATGACGATACCGATCTCACCGCCGTAAAGGAGCAGTGCCGTGAAAATGACGGAATCGGAAATCGTAAAGTGGAGTTTGCTGCGCGGTATTTGAACTTGTAGGAATGTCGTCAGAACGATCGCCGCGCCGGTGAAGAAAAAGAAGCTAAGATCGACCTTGCGAATCGGAAATCCAACGATCGCAAACGCCAAGGCCGCCGCGCCGAGCGCAACGGTCGTCCACAATAGCACCTCAATGAGTTTCTCTTTTTTGGTCACGTTCACGTTATAGACGACAGGACGCCTTCAGAACATTCGCAAGAATGGGGACAGGTCGATGCTGCCCTGGGGGATTTGCCAATCTTAGTATATGTTGAAACTGTTTGAACTTTCAAGCAAAAACTCCGGACAGATGTCAGTCAACCAATACGATTCCGGTGCGCGAGACAGAGCGCGGTTCGCACCGAACAGTCTCGGAGGGACTGCACTCGTGATTTCGACCCCGAGAATCTTCGTCAGAAGGGGGCGCCGAAGTGCCGAAGAGTACGACCGAGACGACAAAGACAAGATTTAGCGCAGTAAACGAAAATAGTTCTTTCATACGTGGATACCAATTCCGCCCGTCTCTCGCAAATCCGATGCCAAACCCGAGACATATCGGTAAGTAGTGTCATTGCTTGGCTTTGCGGGGTAACAGCCGGAATCGTCGGCACTTCCCGCGACGCCGGCAAACGGCAACCTGACCGAAAATCTGTCAGACTGACAAAAAAAGGCGGTCCGACGTGATTGCCGGACCGCCTGTAGAATCGGGCTGTGAATTACTTTGTTATGCCGACCTGACTCAGCGCGTATGCGTATTCGAACGCAACTTCCTTGAGCCGGTCGTATCGGCCGCTCGAACCGCCGTGCCCCGCGCCCATATTGGTCTTGAGCAAAATGATGTTGTCGTCGGTCTTCATTTCCCGGATCTTCGCCGCGAATTTCGCACCTTCCCAATACGGCACCTGACTGTCGTTCAGTGAGACCTCGATCAGCATATTCGGATATTCTTGCGGCTTGACGTTGTCGTACGGCGAATACTTGACCATATAATCCCACGCCAACTTTTCGTTCGGGTTGCCCCATTCGATCCATTCCGACGTCGTCAGCGGCAGAGTTTCGTCGAGCATCGTGTTCATCACATCGACGAACGGAACCTGCGCGATCGCCGCCTTGAACGTCTCAGGCGCCATATTCACGACGCCGCCCACCAAGAGCCCGCCGGCACTCCCGCCTTGGATGACCAAACGGTCGGCCGACGTGTATTTGTTAGCGATGAGCCATTTCGACGAGTCGATGAAATCGTAGAAGGTATTCAGCTTCTTGAACATACGCCCGTCCTGGCGCCACTTCTCGCCGAGTTCAGAACCGCCGCGGATGTGTGCGATGCCGTAGATCATTCCGCGATCGACAAGGCTCAAGCGCGCCGTCGAGAAATTGGGCGTCATCGAAAAGCCGTACGAACCGTAAGCGTAAAGCAGCATCGGCGCCGAACCGTCAAGCTTGGTTCCCTTTTTCCAGACAAGCGAGACCGGGACCTTGACGCCATCGCGCGCAACGGCCCAGACGCGCTTCGTCTCATACTGCGACTTGTCGTATCCGGAAGGAATTTCCTGCTGCTTGATCAACTTGCTTTTCCGCGTTTTGAGGTCGAATTCGAACGTCGAGGCCGGCGTGATCATCGACGAATAAGTGTAATGGACGGCGTTCGTATCGTATTCCGGATTCCGGCCAAGCCCCATCGTGTAGACGCTCTCGGGCGTCGGGATCCGAAGTGCCGCGCGGCGCGTTTTCGTATCCATCACCTTGAGGTACTCGAGCCCGTTTTCGACCTCGGAGACGATCGCGTGATCCTTGAAAAAGCTGATGCCCTCAATTTTAACCGCCGGATTGTAAGGGATAAAGTCCTTCCAGTTCTTCTCCGTCGGGTCGTTCGCAGGCGCGCGGACAACCTTGAAGTTCTCGGCATCCTTATTGGTCGTGATGTAAAATTCACCCGAATCGAAGTCGGCCGAATACTCGTGCCCATCGCGGCGGGCCGAGATCACTTTCCAATCTCCGGTCGGAGTGTCGGCGGCGAGATAACGATATTCGCGCATCGTTTTCGCATACGAACCGATGAACAGCATCTTGCGGTCGCGCGACTTCCCGACCCCCGAATCGAAAAGAACATCCTTTTCTTCGAAGATCAGTTCGCTCTTGTTCGCCGCGATATCGTGGCGCCAGATCTTGTCGGATCGCTTCGAAACGGCGTCTTCCTGGCCGATGAAAAGGAATTTGCCGTCGTTGGACCATTCCGCGCTTGTGACGCGCTCAATTCTGTTCGGCAGAACCGCGCCGGTTCGAAGGTCCTTGATCTGGAGAGTGTACTGCCGATAACCGGTCGTGTCGGTCGAATACGCCAGAAAGTTGCCGTCCTCGCTGACGTCGAATGAACCGATCGCAAAATACTTGAAATCTTTCGCCAGCTCATTCTGGTCGATCAGTACTTCCGGATCCTTGAGGTCGCTCGATTTGCTCCGCAGATAAACGGGATACTGTTTGCCTTCTTCGGTCTTCACGAAATACCAGTGCGAGCCGAGCCGGTACGGTACGCCCTGGTCCGACTGCTTGATCCTGCCGAGCATCTCCGTGTAAAGATTGTCGGCAAAGCCTTTATGCGGACCCATAAACTTATCCGTATAGGCATTGTTGTCCTCGAGATACTTGATGACGTCGGGATCCTTCTTGTCGTTTCGGTCGCGCAACCATGCGTAGTTGTCCACGATCTCATAACCATGGATCTTCAGAACTTTCGGAATTTTTTTAGCAACAGGTGCTTTCATATCGGTTTGTGCAATAAGTGTACTATTACCAAATGTAATCAAAGTAATCGCGATCACCAAGACGCGGAACGTTTTGAACATCTTCATAACTCCTATATTGAATGTTTTCGTGATTTTTGCGGTCAGACTAAATACGCGAATTCGGCGGAATTGTTTCGCGTAGCGGGTGATCGGCCGGCGAGCCGTTATCACTCTATCGCGTATTTCATCGAACGAATCAGCCTCTACGTCGTTTAATCAATGGGAACGACTTTTCTTTTGTTAACAAATTTCGATTTACGGGCGTCTTTAGTTATGGCAGCCGATCGCTTCGAGTTGCTGCCTTGGACGGCCGGATCATTTCATCATTCGTTCATTTTCATTGATGTTTCGCCGTCCAACATCTTTTTAGCCAATGCCGGATAACGGACTTACAAGCAGGCTTCCATTCTTCGCCGGACAGAACTCGCCCGGCGCGGCCGCGGTTCGCGCAAAGGAACAGGATGTTCAACTGGTGGAACGCGTTGCAAACGGCGACGAGACCGCTTTCGCCGAGTTTTACCGAAAGTTCTCGCCGATGGTCCACGGCGTCGTGCTCGCTCGCGTTCGGCGAGAGGATGTCGACGATATCGTCCAAGAGGTGTTTCTGTCGGCGTTCCGGAGCATTCATTCGCTGCGCGAACACGGGGCCGTCGGCGGCTGGCTGGCGATGATCGCGCGCAACAAGGCGGCCGAGTTTTACCGTCGCGAGAAACCGTCGGAAGAACTGCCCGAAGACCTGCCTGAAAGAACCAATCCGCGGTCGGAGGCGCACGAGATCCTGGACGTTCTGCGTTCGTTGCCCGAAGCTTACCGCGAACCGCTGATCCTGCGGCTCGTCGAAGGAATGTCGGGTCAGGAGATCGCCGACCGGACCAATCTGACGCCGGAGTCTGTCCGTGTAAATCTATGTCGCGGGATGGTGCTGCTGCGGCAAAAGCTGGGTATTGAGGAGCGCAAACGATGAACGAAGAATATCTTTGGAGCAAGAACGGAGGCGATGCCGAAATCGAACGCATCGAGAGCGCGCTCAAGGCGTTTCGCCATGTCGAATCCGCGCCGCCGATAGTGTCCGCTGTCCCGGCGAACGCCGCGGCGCAGCCGAAAGCGCGAGCGCGGTTCACCTGGAGGCTCGCGCTGGCGTTTGGCGCCGGCGTCGCCGTTTTCGTGTCGGTTCTCGGTCTGCTGGTGCAATATCCTGAAGGAATCGCGTTGACAGCCCTGAGATCGGCCGGCGGATCTTTCGAGATCCGGTATGGATTTGAACCTGCGGAAGAGAAAAAGCCGGAACAGTCGGCTCCGGTTCGTACGCACGCAACCGTACCGCGTCTCCGGTTCGCGGCCGCGAGCGTTGCCCGCCGACCGACCGTGTCAAATCGGAATCCCGAAGCGGCGAGCGTAAAACTGACCGCCGAAGAACGCGAGGCGTACGAGCAGCTTATGCTCGCGCTCTCGATAACGGGCTCAAAACTAAAGCTCGTGCAGGACAAGGTCAACGGGAGCGACGACTAAGCCCCCGGCCCCCAAATTGGAGAAAATACTATGAAATCATTAAAGCTAATTCTGTTTACACTGTTTTTGTTCACGTCGCTGTCGGTTCACGCGCAAAACGCCAGGCTGAACTTTGAGCGGCTCAATTATCTCGAGACCAAGGCCAACGAGGTGGTCGAGGTAAATATCGAAGGAAAGATGCTCGATCTGGCGAAACGGGTCTTGACGAAGGTGAATGACGCGGACGCCAAAAAGGCATCCGAAGCGATCAAGGGCCTCGAAGGAATCTATGTCAGGGTTTACAACTTTGAGAAAGAGAACGAATACAATCCGAGCGATCTCGACGAGATCCGGTCGCAGCTGCAAGCGCCCGGGTGGGAAAAGGTCGTCAATGTCCGCAGTAAAAAGGATAACCAGAAGATCGACATCTTCACGATGTTCACCGGCGAGACGATGAGCGGTGTCGCGGTTGTCGTTTCCGAGGCAAAAAGCATCGCGGTCGTCAATGTCATCGGGCCGATCGATATCGATCTGCTCGTTGAACTGAGCGGAAAGATGAACATACCCCGAATCGACATCGAAAAGACCGAGAAAGATCCAAAGCCGAAGAACTGAATGGGAGGATGAACAATGAAACTACGAAAATATGCCTCCGCGACATTGGTCCTGTTGTTTCTTCTGGTTGTCTTTTCCGCGCCTCCGGTTGAAGCCAAAGGACGTGAATACGAACAGATCGTCAATCACTTGAAAACCAAGTACAAGGCCAAAAAGGTCAGGATACCGTTTATGTGGCTCGCGCGGTTTGCGGTTCGCGTCGTGCGGCCCGCCGGCGTCAAGAGTTTCAACGTGACCCTGTTTGAGAATCTCCGGTTCTCGCGCGATTCGCTCGATCGAGAAATGCAGGACGCGATGCGGGACTCGCTGGGCGATGAATGGAATCCGATCCTGCGCGTGCGCTCGCGGGACCGGGAACAGGTCTATATGTATATGCGCGAGGCCGGTGAGAACCTCAAGATAATGCTCGTCAAGATCGACAAGGAAGAGGCCGTCGTCGTGCGGGCGACGTTCAGCCCCGAAAAATTGGCGGAATTCATGAATGATCCGAAGATCCTGGGAATCTCGCTTGGCGACAGTGACCGGCAGGCCGGCGTGCCAACCCCGGCGACCCAAAACTAAAGCGGCAAGGTTTTCGCAGAAAAACAATAGGCGAGGATCAGGAGGCAATCCTGATCCTCGCCTTCTTACATCTGCATCAGACTAGCGTTCGCCGATCGGAACGTAGACCAGATCGCGGCCACCGATGTATTCGGCACGCGGACGGATCAGCTTGTTGTTCGCGTATTGCTCAAGAATATGTCCGGTCCAGCCCGAAATTCGCGAAACCGCAAAGATCGGAGTGTACTGATCGAGCGGAATGTCCATCAGGTAATACGCCGACGCCGAGTAGAAATCGACATTCGGGAACATTCCCTTCTTCTCGTGCATCAGTTCTTCGATCCGGCGCGACATCTCGTACCATTTGGTTTCGCCCTTCTTCTCGCCGAGTTCGCGCGAAAACCGGCGGAGCCAGGTCGCCCGCGGGTCTTCGGTCTTGTAAACCGCGTGGCCGATTCCCATGATCTTCCGTTTTACCTCAAGCGCCTCGTCGAGCCAGCCGTCGACCTTTTCCAGGCTTCCGATCTCGAGAAGCATCTTCATCACGTTGGTATTCGCACCGCCGTGGAGCGGACCCGCAAGGGCCGCGATCCCGGCCGTCACCGCGCCGTACATATCGGCCAGCGTACCGGCAACGACGCGCGTCGTGAACGTCGAAGCATTCAGCTCGTGGTCGGCGTGAAGCATCAGCGCGATGTCGAATATTCTGACTTCGTCAGCTTCCGCTTTCTTGCCGCGAAGCATATAAAGAAAGTTCTCGGCGATGCTCATCGACGGATCCGGCGCGACGATCTCGTTTCCGGTGCGAATACGCTCCCACGCGGCGACGATCGTCCCCATCTGAGCGGTAAGTTTGACTGCCGTTTTGACCGCAGTATCCCGATCGGTTCCGTGCGCGGCCTTGTCATAAAAACCGAGGGCCGAAACACTGGTTCGAAGGACGTCCATCGGACTCGCATCCTTTGGAAACGTTTTCATCATTTCGATGACCTCGGCCGGAACGCCGGAGTTTGCACCGAACTGGGCTTTCAGGTCCGCGAGTTCGTCCTGCTTCGGCAAACGGCCGTTCCAGAGAAGGAAAATGACTTCTTCGAAAGTTGAATGTTCGGCAAGGTCGTGAATGTTGTAACCCTGATAGATCAGGATCCCTTTTTCGCCATCGACGTCACCGATCGCGCTCTGCGCGGCAACAACGCCCCTTAATCCGGCGGTTGCGGCGGTGGTTTCTGTTCCTGTACTCATATTGATCAATACCTTGTAATTATTAGAATTTCCTATTAATCAAATTTATCAAAAGAGAGCGCAAACGGCAAGCAAGATATATCCGGTGAAATATGGACGCGCAGTGCGTCAGAGCATCGATAAACAAGCGCTTCGCGCCTTTTCCGGCACCAGTTTCGGGATTGTCGCGGGCCGCTCGAAACGGCCGGCGACACCAGCCGAATACGAGCTCTCATCGCCCCGCCGCGTGGGCGTTCAAAGCCTTATTTTGCGCAAAAAAATCCGCGGAACAACGCTCCGCGGATGATCAGGGCGCAAGGCTCAGCTAATCTTGCGCCAAAGTCAGGCAATTGCAGTTTCAGCGAATCTGCGTCTCGTAGGTCGACTTGATCCGGAGTTGCTGGAGTTTGTTGAGTTTCACATGTTTGCCTTTCTCAACGACCACCGCGCCGACGCCGAACGCCGCGCCGACTCCCGCGCC
>JBGSWK010000085.1:0-16716 GCA_041752475.1 Pyrinomonadaceae bacterium
GGCGCACCTGCGACCGGCCGTGCGAGCCCGCCTGCAGGCGCGGACGCGTCGAGTCCGAACCGGTCGCGATCTGCCGTCTGAAGCGCGTCGCCGCCGACAACAAGGATGAAGTCAAGCATATGATGCCGCAAGGCCCGTTCGCGCCGAACGGCAAAAAGATCGCGCTGATCGGCGGCGGCCCGGCGAGTCTGACGGTCGCGCGCGACCTTGCTCCGCTCGGTTATGAGCTTCATCTTTTCGACGAACAAAAGAAGGCCGGCGGCTTCATGCTCAGCCAGATCCCTTCGTTCCGGCTTCCGGAAACCGTTCTCGATGAAGAAGTTAACTACGTTCTCGACCTCGGAATTCACACCCATTTCAACAAGTATGTCGACAGTCTGAAGGAAGTTCTGGCGGAGGATTACGACGCGGTTTTCGTCGGCACCGGTGCGCCGCGCGGCAAGGATCTGCCGAAACTCCCGGGACGTTGGGACGCGAAGGCGAATATCCATATCGGGATCGACTGGCTTTCGAGCGTCGCCTTCGAACACACGAAATCGATCGGCCGCCGCGTGCTCGTCATCGGCGGCGGAAACACGGCGATGGACTGCTGCCGCACATCTCGCCGTCTCGGCGGCGAGGACGTCCGGGTCGTCGTCCGCTCGCCGTTTGCCGATATGAAGGCCTCGCCCTGGGAAAAAGAGGACGCGATGCACGAGGACATTCCGATCTTCGACAATCACGTCCCGAAATCGTTCGTCGTCGAGGACGGGAACCTGAAGGGAATGACGTTTGAAAAGGTCGAGGCGGTTTACGACGAAAACGGAAGGCGCAAACTCGTGCCGACCGGCGAGCCCGAAGTATTTTTCGAAGCCGACGACGTGCTGCTCGCGATCGGCCAGGAGAACGCGTTTCCGTGGATCGAGCGCGACATCGGCGTCGAATTCGGCGAATGGGATATGCCGGTCGTCGACAAAGTGACGTTTCAGTCGACGAATCCGCGTGTTTTCTTCGGCGGCGACGCGGCGTTCGGACCCGAGAACATAATCACCGCTGTCGCGCACGGACACCAGGCGGCGGTTTCGATGCACCGGTTCTGCCACGGCGAGGACGTCAAGGAGCGCCTCGCGCCGTTCGTCAATCTCGTCAGCCAAAAGATGGGCATCCACGAATGGGCTTACGACAGCGAGATCGCTCACGATGTCCGCTACATCGTGCCGCAGGCCGACAAATCGCTGACTTTGAAGGATCGGAAAAAGGAGGTCGAACTCGGTTTCAGCCCGCTTGAAGGCTTCAAGGAAGCGCAGCGCTGTCTGAACTGCGATGCACAGACCGTGTTCACCGAGGCAAAATGCATCGAATGCGACGCCTGCGTCGACGTCTGTCCGACGTCGTGCATCACATTCACCGGAAACGAGGACGACGAGACGGCCTTGCGCGAAAAGTTAAAGGTCCCGGCGCTGAATGTGACGCAGGACCTGTATGTTTCGGAGGTTTTGAAAACGACTCGCGTAATGGTCAAGGACGAGGACGTTTGCCTCCACTGCGGCCTCTGCGCCGAACGCTGCCCGACCGCCGCGTGGGATATGCAGAAATTTTATTATAACGTGACGAAAACGTATTCGGAGATTTGAGAACTTTATTCAAGATTCAAAGTTCAAGATTCAAGGTTCAAGAATGAGATTTCAAGATCCGAGGATTATGAGCGAAGAGCAACTCACTAAGCGGAATTTGGGGAAATCCGCAAATTAAGGGGAATCACCTTGCGAAATGACGTTTGAACGTTTCGAAGACATGGATGTCTGGAAAGACTCACGGGTGTTAGCGAATCGACTTTATGATCTGACAGCACGCCCTGAGTTTGCCCGCGATTTTGTTTTGCGAGATCAGATTCGGCGCGCGGCGGTGTCCATCATTTCGAATATTGCCGAAGGCTTCGAACGCAACGGGAACAAGGAGTTCATTCATTTTCTTTACGTTGCGAAGGGATCATGCGGCGAGGTCAGATCTCAGCTTTCGTTTGCGGTTGACAGAAAGTATCTTGGCGAATCGGATTACGAACGACTCTACGAAGATCTTGTGCGAATAAGCCGCCAATTGAGCGGGTTGATCAGATATCTGCGCGAATCAGGCCTTCGCGGTTCTCGGTTTGCCTGATTGGGTCCGAATCTCGATTCCGAAATCTTGAATCTTGAACCTTGAACCTTGAATCTTGAACCTTGAACCTTGAATCTTAAATTTTAATGAGTGAACTTAAAGTAAACGATTTTGTGATCAGATTCGCCAATGTGAACGGCACCGGCTCTGCGTCGGCAAATGCGTTGTTCACAAAGGCGATCTTCAAGATGGGCGTGCCGGTGACGCCGAAGAACATCTTCCCGTCGAACATTCAGGGACTGCCCACCTGGTACGAGGTTCGCATCAATGACAAGGGCCATCTCGGTCGCCGCGAAGGTATCGATTTTCTCGTCTGCGTCAATCCGCAAAGCATGCTCAAGGACGTCAAAAGCGTCCGCAAGGGCGGCTATTTTCTCTATGATTCGACGAAGCCTCTGCACGAACAGTACATCCGCGACGACATCAATTATATCGGCGTTCCGCTGACGCAGCTTTCAAACGAGAACTTTACCGATCCGCGCCAACGTCAGCTTTTCAAGAACATCATCTATGTCGGCGCGCTCGCGGGGCTTTTCGAGATCGAGTTTCCGGTGCTTGAGAGTTTGCTTGCGGTCCAGTTCAAGGGAAAGGAGCGCCTGATAGAACCCAACGTCAAGGCGCTGAAACTCGGTGTCGAATACGTCAGGGAACACTTCGACTGTCCGCTCGGAATCCGCGTCGAAAGGCGCGACCTGGTCGGTGAATCGATCCTGATGAACGGCAATTCGGCCTGTGCGCTCGGCGCGATCTACGGCGGCGCGACGGTCGCGGCGTGGTATCCGATCACGCCCTCGACATCGGTCGTCGACGCGTTCACAAGCTACGCGCATAAGCTCCGCGTCGATAAGGACACCGGAAAGAACAACTTCGCGATCGTCCAGGCGGAAGACGAACTGGCTGCGATCGGGATGGTTATCGGCGCAAGTTGGAACGGCGCGCGCTCGTTCACCGCGACGAGCGGCCCGGGCGTTTCGCTGATGAACGAATTCCTTGGCCTGGCGTATTTCAGCGAGATCCCGTGCGTGTTGATCGACGTTCAGCGGGCCGGGCCGTCGACCGGAATGCCGACGCGGACGCAGCAATCGGACATTCTCGAGGCCGCGTACGCCTCCCACGGCGACACCAAACACGTTCTGCTTTTTCCTGCAACGCCGCGCGAATGCTTTGAAATGACGGCGTCGTCATTCGATCTCGCCGAACTTTTGCAGACTCCGGTGATCATAATGACCGACCTCGATCTCGGGATGAACGACCATATCACGGGACCGCTGACGTGGGACGACAACCGCAAATATGACCGCGGCAAGGTCCGCGACGCGGCCGCGCTCGAGGCGATGACGACGCGTTACGGCCGCTATCAGGATGTTGACGGCGACGGCATTCCGTATCGCACGATCCCGGCGACGCATCCGACGAAGGGTGCGTTTGTGACCCGCGGAAGTTCGCGCGACGAGTTCGCGGTCTACACCGAGGACAGCGGCCAGTATCAGCAGAATATGGAGCGTCTTCTACGAAAGTTTGAGACGGCCGCCGAACTCGTGCCCGAGCCCGAGTTTCGCCACGAATCAAAGGGTTCCGAGATCGGCGCGATCTTTTTCGGAACCTCAAGCTACGCGGCTCAGGAGGCGGTTGAATTGCTTCGCGCCGAGGGCATCGAATTCGACACGATGCGCCCGCGCGCGTTCCCGTTCGGCAAGGCGTTTCGCGATTTCGTCGATTCGCACGAAAAGATCTTCGTCATCGAGCAGAATCGCGACGCGCAGTTCAGAAGCCTGATGATGATCGAACTCGGCACGAGTCCCGACAAACTGATCCCGGTTCTCAATTACGACGGGATGCCGATCACGGCGGACTTTATCTATGAGGAAGTGAAGAGGAAGCAGTGAGCAGTAAGCAGTGAGCAGTAAGCAGTGAGCAGTAAGCGGTGAGCAGTGAGCAGTGAGCAGTGAGCGGTGAGCAGTAAGCGGTGAGCAGTGAGCAGTAAGCGGTGAGCAGTGAGCAGTAAGCGGTGAGCAGTAAGCAGTGAGCAGTGAGCAGTAAGCAGTGAGCAGTGAGCAGTAAGTAATAAGCCGTAGGCAGTGAGCATGATCATCGACTGCTCACGGCTTACCGCTCAGTTTTAACTTTATGTCATACGTACGTTCAAAATTTCGCCATCCGAATCTGCCCAAGAACGATTTGGGCTACACGGTCGATTATTACGAAGGCTCGCTCTCGACGCTCTGCGCCGGCTGCGGCCACGATTCGATCAGCGCGGCGGTCGCCGAGGCTTGTTTTCAGATGAACATCGAGCCGCACAAGGTCGCCAAGCTTTCGGGGATCGGCTGCAGTTCGAAGACGCCGGCGTACTTTCTCGACAATTCACACGGCTTCAACTCCGTCCACGGACGAATGCCGTCGGTGGCGACCGGCGCAAATCTCGCCAACCGCGACCTGATATATCTCGGAGTTTCGGGCGACGGCGACACCGCGTCGATCGGGATGGGGCAGTTCGTGCACGTCGTCCGCCGCAACCTGAATATGGTGTACATCGTGATGAACAACGGATGCTACGGGTTGACGAAGGGGCAGGACTCGGCGACGGCCGATCCGGGCTCGAAGAACAAATCCGGGAGCGTGAACCCGTTCGAAGCGATCGATCTTTCGAGTCTCGCGATCGAACTCGGCGCAACGTTCGTCGGCCAGAGTTTCTCCGGCGACAAGGAGCAGCTCGTTCCGTTGATCAAGGCGGCGATGAGCCATCCCGGCTTCGCGTTTCTGAACGTCATTTCGCCGTGCGTCACGTTCAACAACAATGTCGGTTCGACGAAATCCTACGACTATGTCCGCGAGCATATGGAATCGACGGCGACGATGGATTTCGTTCCGCTCGCCCGCGAGATCAAGACCGAATACGCGGAAGGCTCGACGAAAATGCTGACGATGCACGACGGTTCGGTCATCGCGCTCAGCAAACTTGCAAAAGATTGGGACCCGACAAACCGTATCTCGGCGATCAACGCGGTCCAGCACGCGAAAAAGAACGGCGAGATCCTGACGGGTCTTCTCTATATGGATGCCGAGGGCAAGGACCTTCACGATTTCATACGGACTACGGACCGGCCGCTCAATTCGTTGACAGAAGGAGACTTATGCCCCGGGGCCGACACCCTGAAGGCGATCTGCGACAGTTTAAGATAGCGACTGGAGCACAAAACGCGAATAGGCGTGGCGGAACCGGGATTTTGTAAATCAAACTTCCTTTACGGCGCTCCGTGCCGTTTGCAAGCGGGACGCTTGCGCTCCAGTCAGACGACGACATGATCGACTTACGAAGCGACACAGTGACGAAACCGACCGCGGAAATGCGGCGCGCGATGGCCGCGGCCGAGGTCGGGGACGACGTTTACGGCGAAGACCCGACGGTCAATCGTCTGCAGGAACGCGCCGCCGAGGTGTTTGGCAAGGAAGCCGCGCTTTTTGTTCCGACCGGCTCGATGGGTAACCAGATCGCCGTCAAACTTCATACGAAACCGGGCGACGAGATCGTCGTCGAGGAACGCGGACACATCTTCAATTGGGAAATGGGAACGCCGGCGATCGTCTCCGGCGTGATGGTCCGAACCGTCCGCGCCGCAAACCCCAACGGTATGCTGACGTGGCCGGAGATCGAGACCGTGCTCAAGATAAACCAACCGTACTACGCCTGTTCGACCGGGCTGATCTGTCTCGAAAACACGCACAACTTCGGCGGTGGAAGCGTGATGAGCGCGGACGAGACCGACGCGATCTGTCGCCACGCCGAGGCGCTCGGCATACCGGTCCATCTCGACGGTGCGCGGATCTTCAATTCGGCCGTCGCGCAAAACGACTCGGTCGCGAACCTCGCGAAGGCCTGCGGCTCCGTCCAGTTCTGCCTTTCAAAAGGACTCGGCGCGCCGGTCGGTTCGATGCTTTTGGGATCGACGGATTTCATTGTTGAAGCGCGGGTTTGGCGCAAACGGTTCGGCGGCGGAATGCGCCAGGCGGGAATTCTCGCGGCGGCGGGACTGATTGCGCTCGAAGAGTCCCCGAAACGTCTTCATATCGATCACGAGAACGCGCGGCGGCTCGCCGAAGGCGTTGCGAACATTTCAGGGATCACGATTGACGTCGAAAACGTGCGTACGAACATCGTCATCTTCGATGTTTCCGGCACCCGTAAATCGTCGGCGGACATCTGCGCCGCGCTCAAATCTGATGATATTCACGCCAGTCCCTTCGGGCCCGCGATCCGGATGGTGACGCATTGCGACATTTCACGTGACGATATCGACACGACGCTTTCGGCGCTGCAAACTATAATCAGCGGTCAGCCGACGGTTGTGGGTGAGGTGTCGCAGTAGTGGTAGCTGATCTTGATCGAAAACCAATGTTGACCAACTACCGACTGCTGTCTACCAACTACCGTCTACCGGCCACCGACCACCGACCACCGACCACTGCTAACTGACTTATGATCATCGCCATCGACGGGCCTTCGGGAGCCGGAAAATCGACCCTCGGAAAGCTGCTCGCGAAGAAACTGGGACTTTTATATCTCGACACCGGCGCAATGTACCGCGCCGTTGGCTTCGCCGTCCTTGAAAAGGGCGTCAGCCTGACCGACGTTCCGACGATCACGCGAATTGCCGAAACTTGCGAGATAAAACTCGTCGGCGAGCCGGACCGGCTTCAGGTGTTTCTCGACGGCCGTGAGGTCACCGATCTGATCAGAACGAACGAGGTCGGGAACGCCGCTTCGATCGTCTCGACGATCTCGGAAGTCAGACGGGTCCTCGTTGGCCACCAGCGGCGATTAGGCGAAAACTCACCGCACGGCGCGGTCCTCGACGGGCGCGACATCGGGAGCGTCGTTTTCCCGAACGCGGATATCAAATTTTTTCTCACGGCTGCGCCCGAGGCGCGCGCACGGCGTCGGTACGAGGAAGATCTCGAGAAAGGCCGTGCCGCCGGCTTCGACCAAACGCTCGCCGAAATCCGCGAACGCGACACCCGCGATTCGACGCGCCTCGATTCGCCGCTCGTCGTCGCCGACGACGCGATCCAAATCGATACCAGCGATCTCGGGTTGGACGAGGTCTTCGAGCGAATGGACGCCATTGTTGTGGAGCGACAAGATTAATTTGACACCTCGTTTCGCAGTCGATAAGATTTGAGTTCGTTGTTTCACAAGCTCCCGTAGCTCAGCCGGATAGAGCAACAGCCTTCTAAGCTGTGGGTCGCACGTTCGAGTCGTGCCGGGGGCGCCAGATCGATTTTGTATCGGTGATTTTGGA
Organism: Pyrinomonadaceae bacterium; assembly: GCA_041752475.1. GTDB lineage: Bacteria > Acidobacteriota > Blastocatellia > Pyrinomonadales > Pyrinomonadaceae > JAFDVJ01. Next base: position 7,434 of record JBGSWK010000085.1, read on the forward strand.
TTTTGGATTTGTGAATGTAAAATAACCCCCTGATTTTGGAAAATCAAAATCCAAATTCGAAAATCGTCTTATGGCGGCTATAGTTCAGTTGGTTAGAACGCCAGATTGTGGTTCTGGATGTCGTGGGTTCAAGTCCCACTAGTCGCCCCATTTTCCTTCCTCTCTTCGGTTCGGGTTTGTCATCTTATCGTTGCCGACATTATAATTGCGTCGATTTTGATTTCGTGACTTTCGGAGAAATCTGTATGAAAGAAGTTCGTCTCTTTTTGCTGCCGGCGGTTTTCCTGTTCCTCGCCGCACTTGTTCCGGCTCAAAAACAAACCGATGTTTACGTTCCTGACGAGGTGCTGGTAAAGATCTCGAAGACCGGCCGGACCAACACGCTGGCCACCTTGAACGATCGCTTCGGCGCGACGCTGCTTGAAGAACTGGTCGGCAACGAGTGGGTGCGGGTGCGCGTACCGCAGGGGCTTTCGGTCGACGAAGCCATCGGGTCGCTGTTGAAATCCGGAATCGTCGAAGCCGCTCAGCCGAACTTCTATTACCGCCTCGCGGCGACCCCGAACGACACGCAATTCGCGACGATGTACGGACTGGCCAAGATCTCGGCACCGGCCGCCTGGGACTTGACGACGGGCAGTTCGTCGGTCGTCGTCGCCGACATCGACACCGGTCTTCGCTATACGCACGAGGACCTTGCGGCGAACTCGTGGACGAATCCGGGCGAGATCAACAACAACGGCGTCGATGACGATATGAACGGCTTCATCGACGATTACTACGGCTACGACTTTCGGTTCAACGATTCGAACCCGATCGACGAGAACGGGCACGGCACGCACACCGCGGGCACGATCGGCGCCGTCGGCAACAATGCGCTCGGCGTGACCGGCGTCAACTGGAACGTCAAAATAATGGCGATCAAGATCTACAGCGCCGGCGCCACCGACTCGACGTCGGCAATGCTCGTCAATGCGTACAACTACATCAGGCTGATGAAAGAGCGCGGCACCAACATCCGCGTGACCAACAACTCGTACGGCGACTGTCCCGAAGCTTGCGGCTACGATCAGGCGACGCGCGACGCGCTCGAGGCGCTCGGGAACGCCGGCGTCCTGAATGTCTTTGCGGCCGGCAACAACTCGCGGAACATCGACACCGGCGCGCCGCATTTTCCTTCAAGCTACGATTTGCCGACGATCCTTGCCGTTGCGTCATCGACCTCGACTGACGCGCGTTCGGGCTTTTCCAATTGGGGCACGACCAGCGTCGATATAGCGGCGCCCGGATCGAGCATTCTCAGCACGACCTTCAGCACGAACAGCAGTTACGGGACTTTGAGCGGCACATCGATGGCGACCCCGCACGTCGCCGGGGCGGCCGCGCTGCTTTCGGGATTCAACCCGAATCTTTCCGCGGCGTCGCTCAAGGCAACGCTGATGAACTCCGTCGACCCGCTCGCGGCCTGGACGACACTGGTCAAAAGCGGCGGCCGCCTGAACGTCGCCAACGCGCTCCAAAACCAAACCGTTTGCTCGTTCGGACTTTCCCAAAACAACCTTAACGTTAAACTCAAGGGCGGCATCTTTACGATCAACGTCATGGCCGCGCAGAATTGCGACTATTCGGTCAAAAGCAATAACAATTGGCTGTTCGTGTCGAGTCCGGCGCTGCTCAGCGGGAACGGGAGCGTGACATTTCGCGTCGCCACGTCGCCGACAATTTCGAGGACGGGAACGATCACAATCGGGGGGCAAACCCTGACGGTAATTCAGTCGAGAAACTAGTTTTTGAGAATTTCGCGCCGAATTCCAACTTTATTAGCAAGGTTGGCGTCTAAATGGCAGAATCGATGCTTTGACGGCCGTACTTTCCGGTAAAATAACGTTGCAAACTCAGGGACTAAAATAGTATTATTTGACATTCTGGTTGGAGTTTGACGTCCCAATCGTCGAAGCCTCTTGCAGGAATAATCAAACGAAGGAAGAAAAAATGAAAAGTATTTTGACCAACTGTGGCAAATTTGGAGTTCTTTTTGCCATTCTGTTTCTTTTTGTCGCTTCTGCGACGGCCCAGGTAAGTCTGCGGCGAGCCCTTGATTTCGACGGTGACAACAAGGCTGATTATACGGTTTTCCGTCCGAGCACTAATGTTTGGTACGTCAACAAAAGCAACGGCGGGTTCATTTTTCAGACCTTTGGTTTGGCGAATTCCGATTATATGGCACCGGGCGATTACGACGGTGACCTGAAAGGCGATATTGCGGTCTGGCGTGATACTGACGGGGTTTGGTATCGCTTGAACAGCTCGAATAGCACGTTCGTCGCGTTCCAGTTCGGGATCACCGGCGACGAGCCGGTTGCGCGCGATTATGACGGAGACGGCAAAACAGATTATGCGGTCGTCCGCCGAACGAACGGCGCGATGATCTGGTATGTCTGGAGAAGCTCGGACAATGCTTTTCAATCCGCACAGTTTGGCCTGGCGACGGATTACACGGCGTGCGGCGATTACGACGGCGACGGCAAATTCGACTTTGCGATTCAGCGTCCGGGCGCAACCGCAGCTTCGCAATCGACGTTTTACGTTCTTCGGACCGGCGATGGCGGCTTGACCGTTCAGGGTTTTGGTCTCAGCAACGATCTGGTCGTGCCGGGCGATTATGACGGCGACGGCAAGACCGATATGGCGGTCGTTCGCGAAGGCGCAACGCCGACCGACGGTCTGGTCTGGTACGTTCTTCGCAGCTCTGACGGTGGAGTAACCGCCCAGACTTACGGAATTACTGGTTCCGACCTGAATGCCCAGAACGATTACGACGGCGACGGCAAAACCGATCTCGCGATTTGGCGTGATTCGAACGGAAGCTTTTACGTCCTGCGCAGTTCCGACGGGCTCCTGAACGTCACCCAATGGGGTTTGGCGAGCGATTTCCCGGTTGCCGCTTACGACACGCACTGAGAATTACGGAAAGTTCAATGATGAGGTTGAAGGCCCAACGGTCTTCAACCTTTTTGTTTAGGGATCAGTTGTAGTAATTTTGTTACAAATGAACTTCGCCGAGTTGATCGAACAACGCTTTAAGACCAAGACTGTCGTCGTTGTCGGCGATCTGGTTGCCGACCAGTTTTTGCGGGGAACGATCAGCCGCGTCTCGCGCGAGGCACCGGTTTTCATTCTGCGTCACGACGAGACCGAAACCGTCGCCGGCGGTGCGGCCAACGCCGCAACCAACATTGCCGCACTCGGCGCGCGGTCCGTATTGATCGGCGTCGTCGGGACGGACCGCAACGGCGTCGAACTCATCAAGCGTCTAGATGATTCGGGGGTCGATTGCCGACACGTCGTCCGGTCGCCTGAGTTTTCGACGACGACAAAGGTTCGGGTTTTGGCCGGCCAACACTACGCGGTCCGACAGCAGGTGATTCGTATTGACTACGAAAATCAGGCTCCGTTGGCTGCCGGGGTTGTTGAAACGATAAAAGACGGCCTTCGCGCTAGCTCCGGCGACGCGGACGCAATAATCATTTCGGATTACAATTACGGCGCCGCAGACGGCGCTATCGGCAAATTTGCGGCCCGAATCGCGGGCGAAAGAAACATCCCGCTGATCGTCGATTCCAGGTTTCGCCTCGCCGAGTTCGCGGGCGCAACGACGGCGACGCCGAATCAGGACGAGGTGGAACAGATACTCGGGGCCGATTTTGGCGACGCCGACTGCACGGCGCTGTGCGAGCGGCTCGGCTTCAGATCGCTGCTCGTCACCCGCGGAAATCACGGAATGCTCCTCGCAGAAGCCGGAACCTCACCGCGTGCGTTTGCCGCCGTCGGATCTGCGGAACCGGTTGATGTCACAGGCGCAGGCGATACGGTCATCGCGGTTTACTCGCTCGGACTTGCGTGTGGCCTCGATTTCGCGGAAAGCGCCAATCTTGCAAATCACGCGGGCGGTCTCGTGGTGATGAAAAAAGGCACGGCTTCGGTCGCGCCGGACGAACTTCTGCGCTCTCTTGATGGCCAAACTTCGGCAGTCTAGTTTTTCTATGAAGCGTCAAACTGAATCCGCAAAGATCGTTTCACGGACCGAACTCCTCGAAAGCGTTTCACGCGATCGGGCGGAAGGCGCGACCGTCGTCCTCGCGAACGGGTGTTTCGACCTCTTTCACGTCGGCCATATTCGTTATCTGGCCGGTGCCCGCGAACTCGCGGACATACTCGTCGTCGGGATAAACTCCGACGAACAGGTAAGTCGATTGAAGGGGGCGCGCCGGCCATATATCCCGGAATCGGAGCGCGCCGAAATCGTCGCCGCGCTGCGGGTCGTCGACTACGTCACCGTTTTTGACGAACCGACGGTTACCGAGCTGATCCGTGCACTCCGCCCCGATATTCACGCGAAGGGCACAGACTATACGACCGATACCGTTCCTGAACGCGAGATAGTCCGCGAATATGGCGGGCGGGTCGCGATCGTCGGCGACCCGAAGGACCACTCGTCGTCGGATCTTATCAAGATCGTCGGCGGCGCTTGAGAAGGGAATCTGACTTTCCGGATATGTGGGTTTCACGAACAAAAGACGATTTGATCATCGAGGTTTGGGAAAAGCTCGACTGTGAAAGTGTCGGCGCCGCCGAGATCGAGGCGATCGAAACGGCCGTCGGGGCGCGATTCGGGGCCGGCGCGGTCGACTCGCCGATGGCGATCGCGCGACTCCTTGCCGACGAGGGCGCCGATCTCCGGCATTCCGAGATCCTCGCGTTGTTCGTTGACCGTCGGGAACCGGCGCAGGCCCGGGCCGGACGCGATCTGCCGTTTGATTTTGAAAGCATCGACGGCGCGGTCGCCACGGCGCGAACCGTCGAAGCGATCCGTCGTAAACTGGAGAGTTCGCAACAAAAAGACGAACTTCGGCGACTTCGCGAGCGGGTCCTCGAAGCCAAGAACCGCGCGGTCGATGGTTCACTGAGTCCGCGTGTCGATCCGCGCAAGCGCTCCGAACTCGCGGAGATCGCGGAATGGCTGACGCTCTGGCTGCAAACGCCCGAGATCTTCGAAAACTGGCTGATCTTAAGACTGAATTCAAAGGACTTTAAGGATCGTTTTTCGGTTGAAGTGGAGTCGAACCGCTGATGCGCAGATTTTATGCCGATCTGGAAATGGCCGAAGGCCGCAATGTGACGCTGGACGCCGAGGAGTCCCGCCACATCCGCGACGTTCTGAGATTGCGGGTCGGTGACGAAGTCGCCCTTTTCGACGGCCGCGGCCGCGAGTTTGCAGCGCGTATCGATGAGATCCTGAAAAAAGAAACGCGGCTCGGGATCGTTCGCGAGATCGTGCCGACAGCCCCGGAATCGGAATTCAGACTGACACTGGCGGTCGCGCTCCTCAAATCGGACAAGTTCGATCTCGTCGTGCAAAAGGCGGTCGAACTCGGCGTTACCGGCTTGATTCCGCTCGTCACCCGCCGAACCGACGTAAAGCCGAACGATGTCGGCAAACGGGCCGAACGCTGGCGAAAGATCGCGCTTGAAGCGTCCAAGCAATGTGGTCGGGCGCAACTGATGGACGTTGCTGAACCGGTTGAATTTTCGAAATTCTGCGCCGAGAGGAACGGAGAAGCGTCGGTGGCGATTTTTTCCGAGCGCGGCGGCGCGCCGTTCGGCAGTCTGCCGCCGAGCAAGGCGCTGACGTCGGTCACGGGGCCTGAGGGCGGCTGGGACGATGCGGAACTTGAACTCGCGAAAAGCTCGGGGTTTTCAGTGATAACCTTGGGAGGGAGAATTTTGCGCGCCGAAACGGCGGCGGTGTCAATCGCAGCGATACTCCAACACCGTTTCGGTGACTTGAACTAGTCCTCGATCTTGACGGCCTTCGGACGATAATACGCCTCGCCGCGCTGTTTCAGTTCGGCCTCTTCGGCGAGTTTCGCGATCACCGAATCGAGCAGTTCGCGGTCGGCAAGCTTGAAATTCACCATTCCTTTCGCATCAACGTCCGGATCATCGAAATTGACGATCAGATACTGGCGCTTTTCCTTTATGAATCCGCCAAGAAGCCCGGCATAAGGAATTACGCTGACAACCTTGCCGGTCGTTGATTGAACCGACTGCGACTGCGGAAAAACAACGAGCATCGACTTGTAGGGAATCGCAAACTTCTCTTTTTGATCCTTGCCGAAAAAGACGAGACGTTCGTTGTCGTCGTCAAACTTCAGCATTCCCTCTTCCTTTTTGCCGTAGCCGAACATCCCGCCCTCGTATTTGGCGGCAAACGACGGCGGCGCCGGTTTCAACGCAACGGTGGGGGATTTGGTTTTCTCCACCGGCCGGGGCTGCGCGAACGCAACTGCGGACAAACCAATGGCGATGCACAACAGTCCAATAAATCTTTTCATAATAAAACCCCGATCAATTCAATCAATTCCAGCGACAGGATTCCTGGCTTGCCAATCCCAAATCGAAAATCGCAAATCCCAAATCGGAAACCGCACTCCAACCAATCCAAATTCCAAAATCCGCAATCTAAAATCTATAGACGTATTCCGCCCATCGTGCGTTGCCAGAGCAGAGATTGTTTCAGCACTTCGAGCCGCTTTCGGCCGGTTTCACCGGCGAGTGTATCGAGCTGGCCGATGATCGACTCAAGCAAGGGCACGGCAAAGGCCCGAGCGTGGGCGACGATCTGCGAATAATAATGCATCTGGATATCGCCGCTTTCGTCCGCGTGAAACCGTTTTACGTCATCGGGTGGTAGCGCGACGACGTCCTGGCCGGCAGGGACGGCGCGGCGCGGCACGCCCTGGACGGCGCGCCCTGACGAATCACGGCTTCCGAGCAGAAGAATGCCGATCAGCAGTCCCTGTTCGTTCAGATAATCGGGGCTGAAATGCGCGAGATCCGGCTTCGGACTGAGACGCGGGCCGAAGTTCGAGTATTCCGGATTGATAAGGCGGGTGTCGTATATGATTCCGACGAGCTCCAGCGAATCATCCGCATTCAGCGCGACGAATTGCCCGAATCCGAAATCGTCGGCACCCGGCGGTTCCGCGACGTCGAGCGAGTCAACGACGCGCGCGACATAATCCAGATGAGAATTGGAACTGACGATCTTGGCGATCTTCATATTGATCAAGTATTTGCGGCGTCGCCTTTTTGCGGGAATCCCGCATCTTGAACGCTTCGCTGTTCCCGCAACGGCGCCGAGTCGGCCCGGCTTAATGGCGGTTTAGTTCCGGCACGATGAACAACAGCCACCAGAGAAATATCTGAGCGAACAAAACAACGACGCTCATTGCAAGACTGAAAACTGCGCTTCGGCGTTCCCCGATCTCCGGCGTTCGGATCGCCGCCGCATAGCCGAACGCGGCAAAAGCGAACGCGAACGGAACGAAGAGAATGCCGAGATACGGAACCATCGAATAGACAACGCACGCCCACGCGATCTGTGCCGCACCGTTCTTGCCCTGTTCGAGAATTTCTGAACTCATCGCCGGCGTCCCTTGCTCGCGGCCTTGCGCGAGATCTGAAAATCAAGACTATTCTCTTTCGCGAATCCTTGCAAAGCATGGAGGAAAACCTCGCGGTCGCGGATCGTGATGACAGCCGTCTGATCCGCCGTTTCGAGCGCGTAAGGATAACCGAGTCCGACGACGCATTCGGCGCGGACGACGTCGGCAACCTCGTCCAACAGTCCTTCGCGATGGATCCAGGCGGGAACGTCGATCCGCGCCGGCGGGTTTTCGGCAGTTGTCCGGAGATAAATGAATCCGGCGACGGACTCGCCCGCCGTTTCGTCAAAAAACGATTCAAGACCGCGTCGCCGGCCGTAAAAATAAGGCGAGCGGTCTCCCCAGTTCTGGAGCGCGAAACTCTGAATGACCGAGACATCGTCGAGCGTCCGGACCGCCGGACCTTCGCGGCCGTCGAGTTTGTCGGCGAGCGCCATCAGGTCGCGTGCGAAACTGCGGTCAATGTAGCCGACTACCGGGACTCTCATCTGTTCGGAAACGCGAACGAGTTCGACCAGCTTGTCGATCATCTGCGACTGCAGCTGCGTGCGTTCGAGCGCGATCGACAAAAAGATCGTTCCGTCGTAAAAGGCCAGCGGCATTCGTTCGCCGCGGGCCTGCCAGCCCTCTTTCCGGCGCATAAAGCCGATCGCGCTCTCGATCTCTTCGCGGAAACGGCGGTCGGAAACCCGGGTTTCCGGAATTGCGGGTTCGTCCGCCGAAAGCAGTTCCTCGGGCGAAAGGATAATGAACCTCGCGTTCCTTTCGTATTCGGAATCGGCGCGGTGCGGATTTTCGAACCAGCCGATCTGAACCGCGGCGACGGGGATCGTGACTTCGCGCTCAAAGAAAAGCTGACTTCCGTCGGCGGCGAAAGTCGTCCGGTTTTCGAGTATTTGAAATGCCCAACGGCGGGCTTCCTCGTGATTTGTCCAGGTCTCGGGGAATGAAAACGTGAGATCATTTGATCGCGGCAACTCGTTCGAAGGAAAGGCGCCGCAATCACGCGCGCTGCCGAGTTTCGATTCAAACGCTTCTTTCGAAACCGCCGCGAGACCCGCGAATTTCGCGGCGTACGCAGCGAGGTCCGAGGCGCGCGCATCCGCCAGGCGCGAAAATTCGTCGCGTTGGGCGTCGAGTTCATTTTTTAACAAATCGTGATAAAGCAGATCCGTTCCTCTTGAAGAATTCTAACTCAACCGTCGGGAGATTGTTCACTCGCCTTGAACCCAAATTACGCAATAGCGGTCCAATCGGCACACCGGCGCACGACGTGCCGGCGAACGACGGGCCAAGTCAACTCGTTTTCATTCAGCATTGAAATTGTTTTTCTCGAGGGACTCTTCCGATACCACGCCTCCTGAACTTATTCACCACATAGACACAGAGAACACAGAGATGTTTAAGACGATGGCGGCCCATTCAGCAGATTGGCGCACGGCCTGCTCCAATCTGCCGAATAGACCGCCATTTCGTAATTCGGGATCAAATCTTCTGGGCATCTATGTGTTCTCTGTGTCTATGTGGTGGAAAAATTCAGAAGAAGAATGTCTGTCAAAGGTGATAGAATCCGCGGAGTATTTTTGAAGTGCAAGCGAAAAGGCTCGGCGGCGCGGCATCAGAAGAATCTCGCAAGAAACACACTTTTCAAGTGCCTGATACAAAGGGATATCACTTAGTCCGTGTTTCTTCGGCACGCCGCTCGCCAATTTGCCGAATGGACCGCTCTCAAGAAACACATTTTCAAGTGACTGAAAAAAGACGATTTATACAGT
>JBGSWK010000086.1:0-39404 GCA_041752475.1 Pyrinomonadaceae bacterium
CGGAAGACCTGCTCCCGAGAAGGTTTCGACTTCGGAACGGATGCCCGTGCTCCACGCCTTCGATCTTGTCCAGCCCATCGATTCCTCGCTTCCGGCAATTGACGAAACACTCGCCCGGTACGGGTTTGACGAAAGCTGATACGTGAACCCGTTCGTTGTCAGATACCGCGTTTGGACCTTGATGCCGTCGGTTTCATTTGTCGCCGACTGCGTCGCGGCGTCTTCCAGCGTTTTCGTCAGCCTGACCCTTCCAAGCTGATCGAAGAACTGCGTCGCGATCCTCGCGCCGTCACCTTTGGCTGCGACATCCGCTTTCGTGATGACGCGCCGGTTGACGTCGTCGTAAACCGTTTGCGTCCAGACCTCTAAAGGAGTTCCGACGGCCGACTTGATTTTGGTCGGCCTGCCGACAGCGTCATATTCGGATTCCGAGACAAGATTTTCGTTTGCCGTGTTACCCAGGAATGTGACTTTTTCTGACAACCCGGTGTAGAAATCATATTCGGTCTGCACGGTTTGCTGCACGGCGGTGCCGAATGCCGATTTTACTTCTGTCGGGTAGAGTCCCGAATAACCGTTGATTGCGCCGTAATTGATTTGTGTATGAATGCCGTTGGCGTCGGTTGTCAAAGTCGGAACATGATACGTCGGATCGTATTCTGTGGTTATTGAGATTGAATTCCCGTTAGCTCCTGCGGTTAATGGGGTTGTCAAAACGCCTTTGGTTGAATCCCAGGTCTTGATCAGTGTGGGGTTGGCGGTAGTCGAAGGATCGTCGTATGTAATCTCCGAGGCAGAAAAACCGGCAATCTCGGTTCTGGCAACCGCATTTCTGACCATCGGTGCGCTCGAATTCCAGTAGGCATTTGCGGAATCGGTTGCAGTATCTGAAGCGGTCGGCGTTGAATTGTAATAGCTTGTTTGTGTTGTTCGTTTTGCTGCCGCGCCGGATTCGTTCGGCGCGCGAAGAAGCTTCTCAACCTCGGCGCGAACGCGCCGCCGCGGCGATGCCCGCGTTGATCGGCAGAATCTGAATATTCATCGTGAACGCTCCTTCTCGTTTCTGAGGATAACCCGTTTGCGTTCGACACCCCAGCGATAGCCGCTCAGTTCACCGCCCTTTCGGACGACGCGGTGGCACGGAATGACCAACGCGACGCGATTCGTCGCGCACGCGCGGGCCACGGCACGTACGGCATTCCTGTTTCCGATACGTTCGGCAATCTCCTGATACGAAGCGGTCTCGCCGTAAGGGATCTTTCGGAGTTCCTCCCAAACCCGCAACTGAAACGCGGTCGCGCGCAAATCGAGCGGAAGGTCAAGCGATCTGTTCGAACCCGACAGGCTTCCGACGACGGCGGCGACCGTTTTGCGCAGACTATCGCTTGCCGAATCGATAGCGGCGTTGCTGAATTCAGCTTCAAGGTCGGCGACGAGCTTTGCCTCGTCGTCGCCGAACGCGACCGCGCACACTCCCTTTGCGGTTTGTGCGACCAGCAATTTTCCCAGTTCGCAATCCGCGACGGTGTACTCGATCTTCATATTATTTCCCTTTTTTGAATAGGCTCCCGGCGTCATACCGAGTTTCCGCGAAACGCCCTCGTATAATCTGCTGCTCGAGCCGAATCCGGCGTCGTACATAGCGTCCGTCACACCGCCGCCATCGCGAATGCCTCTCTTGAAGCGTTCGATCCGTTTCGCCTCGGCGAACTTCTTCGGCGAGACTCCGACGAGTTCTTTGAAGAGTTTCTGAAAATGCGCCGGGCTGAGCCCGACTTTCGCGGCGAGCGAATCGAGCGGGATCGTCTCTTCCGATTCCAGAAGTTCCGCGGCATCGATGACTTTCCGCACCTGCGGCAATGGCTTTTCGGATGTCGGGCGGCACCGCAGGCAGGCGCGAAATCCCCTTGACTCGGCCTTTGCCGGATCCGGAAAAAACTCGACGTTGTCCCGGTTCGGCAGACGCGACGAGCACGACGGGCGACAGTAGATCCCGGTCGTCCGGACGCTGTAAACGAACGCTCCGTCGAACCGTTTGTCGTTGCTCTGCACCGCTTTCCAGTAGATCTCGTTTTCCATAGCGTCCAGTGTATGCAACGCCGAAACCAAAATCTATCCGAAAATTGTCGCGCAATTCGTTTTGTGGGCGTGACAAGCCCTCTGCGCCTTACTTCCGTTGCCGTTTTTCTTGATATAATGGTTGCAAATGTTAAATTCAATCAGCTTCTCATTACCTTTCGAGTTGGACAGCGCCGTTCGGGCGGCGTCTGACGAATGGACCAAAAACGGACGAATCGGACGCATCTGGTCAAAGGATGCGACGGTTTGGACGAATACGGACGAGGCAAAATGGCTCGGCTGGCTCGACATCGTCGGCCGCGAATTCGCGGACACTGGAAAGTACGACGAATTCGCCGCCGATACCGCGAAATTTGACGACATCGTCGTGCTCGGGATGGGCGGCTCATCGCTCTGTCCCGAAGTTTTGGCGATCACCTTCGGCACGACAAACTTTCACGTTCTCGACTCGACCGTTCCGGCGCAGGTTCTGGCGCTCGACGAAAAGCTCAACCTTGCGAAAACGCTCTTCATCGTCGCCTCGAAATCGGGCTCGACTCTCGAGCCGAACTGCTTCAAGCAATACTTCTACGAACGCGTCGCGGAGACCGTCGGAGCCGAAAATGCCGGCAAACATTTCGTCGCGATCACCGATCCCGGATCGAAGATGGAGCAGGTGGCGACGCGTGACGGGTTCCGGCGAATCTTTTTCGGCGAACCGCAGATCGGCGGACGTTTCTCCGCGTTGAGCGTTTTCGGGCTGACCGCCGCCGCCGCGATGGGAATCGACGTCCGCGAGTTTCTCGAAAACGCGGGCGAAATGGTCGACGCCTGTCGGGATGCAGATGCCTCGACAAATCCCGGCGCCGCGCTCGGAATCGTTCTCGGTCTCGCGCATGCGACCGGGCGCGACAAACTGAAACTTATCACCTCGCCGTCGATCAAATCTCTCGGCGCCTGGCTCGAACAACTGATCGCCGAGTCGCTCGGCAAAAACGGCGTTTCGATCATCCCGATCGACCGCAAAAGTTCGGTCGACCCGATCGTGACCGGCGACGACCGCGTCTTCGTCTTTCTGCGCAGTGACGACAGTTTTGACCCGACGCAGGACGCGATCGTCGAAGAGATCGCGCGCAGCGGGCAGGCAGTTGTGACGATCGGGATCAAAGGGCGAATGAACCTCGGACAGGAATTCTTCCGTTGGGAATTCGCGACGGCCGTCGCGGGTTCGGTGATGGGAGTCAACCCGTTTGACCAGCCCGATGTCGAATCAGCGAAGATCGAGGCGCGAAAGATTACCGACGAATACGAACGGACCGGATCGCTTCCGACCGAGACGCCGTTTTACGAGGAGAACGGCATAAAACTGTTCTCAAACGACGAAAATATCGCCGCCCTCAACGCTCTCGCGGTGGAAAAATCTCTCCGCGGTTATCTCAAAGCCCATTTCGAACGTTGCGGACCGCGCGACTATCTCGCGCTTCTGGCGTATATCGAGATGAACTTCGGGAATTTCGTCGATCTTGAAAAACTACGGCACGATATTCTCAGGCGTTACCGCGTGGCGACCTCGATGCAGTTCGGGCCGCGCTTTCTGCATTCGACCGGACAGGCGTTCAAAGGCGGCGCGAACAACGGCGTGTTTTTGCAGATAACGTCCGACGACGCTGTCGATATTCCGGTTCCCGGTCAGAAATACACTTTCGGAGTTGTGAAGGCTGCCCAGGCGCGCGGTGACTTTCAGGTATTGCTCGATCGAGGTCGGCGAGCGCTGCGGGTTCATATCGGGAGCGATGTTGCCGCCGGCCTTGAACTGATCAACAAGTCGCTTTCCGAATAAACGGACTCAGTTCCCCAACCGCAGAAGGTGCGTCTGCAACTGTTGCTGGTTTGCGGTCGCGCTCAACTGACCTCCCGAGACGAAGGCGTTCGCGATAAACGTTTCGATATGGGTCAATCTGTCCGCCGATACGACCGGTCGCGCGAGTCCCAGAAAGTAGTTCCGCGGAGTGTTCGCCTGGTTCCAGACGCGTGCGACGATTCCGCGCGAGATTCCGTCCTCGGCCGGTTTGACCCCCCCCCCACAGCAGGACGTCGGGATCCGAGATCTGCAAAAACGAATAACTCGTTGACGGCAACGGCCGCGATGCGCCGCCGGCATCGATCATTCCCGCCACCATCGGATTCTGGTGTTCGAGCGCAAACTTCATTGCCTGCGTCTGGTCGAACGCGCCGTGCGTGCGCATCGCAAAACGTTGGAGAAAAAAGGAATCCCCGCCCTGGTTCGGAATGCCAAGCGCGGGACCGTCGATCTGGCCGCCCGCGAGCACATTGAGTTGCGGCGTCGCCGAATCGAGTGTTTGCGACGAGCTGTTGCCGAGTTTCATAAAGAACGCGTCGCGGTTCGAGACCGTGACGCCGAAGTTTGCCGCCGCGCCGTCCGAAACATCGGCGAAATGATTCATCGTGAGCCAGTCGTAACGCGCGTTCTTCGGTGAATAATGGCCGCCCTGTGTGAGCAGCTTGGCGCGTATGACGGCGCCGACCTCCTCGTGCCAGACATCCGGCGACGCGATGTCGAACGAGTGGCTCCAGGTCTTGAGATCGCCGAAGTTCTGATTGATCCGGTTTTCGACGTCAACGCGGTTGAGATCGCGATAGAACGTGACGCGGGTCGTATGTTCCACCGGCGATGAAGAGATGGCGCGGAGCGTAACGCTCACCGGGCCGGCGTTTTCGACCGAGACGCGCCCGCTACGGTCGCCGCCGAGATCGTTGACAAGTCTTCCGCCGATCTGACGCACGACTTCGCGGTCCGACCGTGATCTGTCGGCAAAATTCGTGATCGCGCCGTCGTTCGCCAACGTTACGCGGTAAACGCCGTTTTCGATCGTATTCCCATTGGCGCTCGCCGCGTTGGAAAACGCCGCCCCGGCGCCGCTCCGGATCTCATAGACCTTGTAACCGACCGAGGGCACGTTTTCGGCGATGACTCTCAGGAACCGCTGGTTTCCGAAATTGACGATCTGCGAAGGCACTTCCTGACCGGTGGAAACTTCCACGACGTGGACTTTTTGACGCGGTCTGAACGGGATGTCGGCAAAATCGGTTCGGACCCAGCTGAGCGGGTTGAAGACGAAGAACCGGCGCTCGCTGCCGCCCCGCGAGATTTGCCGCGCGAGTTCGGCGCTCGCGTCGCTATAAAGTTTGTCGACGTACGCCGTTATCCCGGCCTCGACCCGGCGGTTCCAGGCCGCCCGGACATTGCGTGCGATCGGACCGTCGGCCGTCCAGTCGTGTTCGAAATAGAGTCCGAGGTCGAGCATCGCGCGGTCCCGTTCGGCGATCCGCGAATCCATAAACGACGGGTTGTTCTGCGAGACGATCGCCGCGAGCGCATCTGCCGTCCGGAGTTTCTCGACGGCGCGTTTGACCCGCGCTGATACTTCCGCCATCGACGCGACCAGCGCGTCCCACTCGTTTCCGTACGCGGCGGCGTGCGTTTCGAGCTGGTTCCCGTAATTCGCTTCAAAATCCCGGAAGAAATCTTCCTGGTTCGAAACGATGATCCGCCGGTTCGGCGTCGTATTTTGCTGCGCAACGGTCACGAATTCGTCGCTCGTGTACTGGAGGTCGTCCCAGCCGCGGCCAAACGCGCCGACGACGGGATACGGATATTTGGACTGAAAACCCGCATTGTTTTCGGCGAAGAGTATCGACTGAAGCGGATCGTAGGCCTCGGAATAACCGCCGAAATTCTTGTTTGACGATGATAGTACGGGATTAAAGAACAGCGAATGCCATTTCATCAAGACCTTGGAACCGTCGCGCCCGCCGCAGTAGTAGATCTCGCGGTCGCGGTTTTCGAGCTGCGTGACGTTGCTCGCACATCCGCAAACGCCCTTCCAGCTATATTTCGCGCCGGCGCCCGCCCAAAGCGATGCGAGCCCGTACGGATGCGTTTGGTTTTCCATCGCGATCGCCATCGGGAAACGGACGTTGTAGCGCCGCTCGATCAGCCCCGGGTAATACATTCCGCGCAGCACCGCCTCGGCCGGCGCGCCGCCGTTGACGAGAACGAGCGCGTTCAGCGGAACGCTCATATGCCCGTCGCGGATGCGGTTGATGAAACGCTCGAATTGCGCCGCCGAGCGGTTGCGCTCGTATTCCCACATCCAGAGGCTGCCATCGCACTGCCAGCGCATCTGCTGATCCGAAGGGTTGCCGGCCGTCTCGTCCATCTTGTTGAGATAGTAATCGATCATCGTCAGAAAAGACTGCCGATAGGTGACATCGTCGGCGATCCAGAAATAATCGGTATGATCGTCGGGTGCGATATAAAACCGCTTCTGGGCGAACGTGTTCGGAAGCACGGCGAACAACATCAAGACCGCGATGACAACTCTTGAAAAACGGCTCGTAAAGTTCATAAGGAAAACTCAATCGGGAGATCATAGAGATAAACGTCAAAGATCGCCGGTTTTCCTATTTGCAAAGACGCCTCACATCCTTTCCTTTCGGGTTGCCGTCTGCTTCGCGGCTTGGCGAGGCTCTTGAGAATGTCCGGAAGATCGGCGACTTACCACATTGCGGTATAGAGTCCGGCCAATCAACGCGAAGCGACACGCTTTGCTCCGTTGCGGGAACACCAGCTTCTGTAAACGCAAGCGCCGGTTTTCCCGCAAAGCCGCGAAGGCGTAAACTGATCAACCGTCGATTATTGGCTGGATTCCTCCGCACCATTTGGGAAAAGATCTTCAGACAGCGTCATTTCTTCTCATCGACTATTCGGTACTCAAGCGGACGTAAGGATCGAGTCGACGACCGATGTGAGATTCGCCGACGATTCATTTAATCCCTCGGAGCGCGACGCCAGCCATCCGAGATCTTCGGTCAAAGAAGTGACTTGAACGCCGAGCGCGCGCCTGGTTTCGGACGGAGCGGATCCGCCATAGATCGTCCGGATCGAGACAAAAAACTCCGCGGTCAGGGTTCGCTCAAATTCTTCTTCGCTGAACGAAAGTACGCGCCCCGCAACCGATTTCGCCGTCGTCTGAAGCATCTCGTATGTGATCTTTGTCTTGTTTGCATACGCCGTTTTGACGCATTCGCCGACGATCTTGTGGGCGATGCGGAACGGAAGATTCTCTTTCCGGACGATCGAATCGGCGAGTTCCGTGACGGTGATGAAATTCGCTTCCGCGCGTTCCTTCAAGATGTCGAGATTGAATGTAGCCGATTTCAACGTCGCCGCGAACAACGATACGGCGCGGGTCGCGTCGCGCAACGCGTTGTAGATCAGGGGCTGTATGTCGTCCTCGGAATCGTTGATGTCGCCGAACGGAGTGTTGTGAACCGCGGTGAAAACGCCGAGGCTTTGGCCGAGCGCTTTGCTCGCGAGCGCGCGGATATGCTCGAGCGCGACCGGGTTTCGCTTTTGCGGCATGATCGACGATCCCTGCACGAATCCGTCCGGAAGGCGCACGACGTTGAATTCCATCATCGCCATCAACAGGAATTCCTGCGCGAATTTCCCGATGTTGACGAGCATCGCGCTCATCGAGCCAAGCATTCCCGTAAAATAATCGATCGACGCAATCGATGCATACGCGTTGTCGGTCGGCGCCGAGAATCCGAGAAGTTCCGCAACCCGGTGCCGGTTGATCGGGAATCCGGTCGTCGTAATCGCGCAGGCGCCGAGCGGGCAGAAATTGATATCGTCGTATGCGCGTTCAAGCCGGCCGACATCGCGGCCCAAAACCTCGGCCATCGCGAGCAGGAAATGCGCCAGCGTCGAAGGCTGCGCGGGCTGTGTGTGCGTGTACGCGGGGATCAGCGTTTCGTGATGCACGGCGGCCAGGTCGAGCAGATTGGTTCGCAGTTCGTTGGCTTCCCGGATCAGTTCCAGCAGTTTTGGACGAAGATAGATCCGGTAGATCGTGACGTCGATGTCATTGCGGCTGCGGGCAGTATGCAGTTTTCCAGCGGTATCCGCGTCGCCGCAATGCTTTGTGATCTCGCGCTGCAAATAATAGAAAAGATCCTCGAACGACCCGTCGTAAACGGAACGTCGGATCGACTCGAAATCAAGTGCCCGCAAGGCGTGCAGAATCTGTTTTTGCTCCCCGCCTGTGATGATGCCCTGTTCGCCGAGCATCACCGCGTGCGCGAAATCGACCTCGACGAACGCGTCGAGAAAGTACAACTTCGCATCGTGAAAACAGTCCTCAAGAACGTTCTTTTTATAGTTTGCGGCCGGGAATTTTTCCTGCATAAATGAAAGTGAAACGTGTTTGGAGAGCTGTCTTCAGGCGCTCCAATGTAATAATCGAGACTGTCGCCTACGATGTTACGGGCGGCCGCCTGAAGGCGGAACTCCAAGCTATTTCTTGACCGCCTTCGGCAAGCTCAGCATATTCGCGAAGATCCGGTACGCGCCCGGATTGCCGACCGGCAGTTGCCTGAACCAGGAATATGCCGTGTAAACGTACTTGCCCTTGCCGATCTCGGCATAGAGCATTCCGCCGAGGCTCTCCTTTTCACCTCCGTCGTGCGTCTCGAGAAGCGGCGTGTACTTCTCGTCCCACGACGTTAGCGTGTATAAATTCCGTTCCTGGACCCAATTGTCGAAATCGCGGTCGGTGATCTTGTTCGGGAAACTGAGAACCGGATTCATCGGCTGCAGGATCTTCACCGGCGCCGTCTCATCGACCGTGCGGATGTTCCCATCCATCTTTGCCGGATATGGCGGCAGATTGAGCCGCGCGAATTCCTGCTGCTGATATTGGACGATCATCGTTCCGCCGTTCTTGACGAACTCGATCAAGCGGCCGTTGTTCGCGACGTAATCGGGACGGACCTGCGACGCGCGGATACCGATGACGATCGTGTCGAACCGCGAGAGATCTCCGGTCGTCAGGTCGTTCTCGTCGAGCATTTTGACGCTCAGACCGAGCCGCTCGATCGCCTGCGGAACCTTATCGCCGCTGCCCGCGACGTATCCGACGCGCACCGGCGCGACCTTGACGTCAAGCACGTTGACCTTCGTCGTCGCCCGCGAATAGATGCGGTGCGTCTGGATGTGCGGATACTCGATCGTCTGCATATCGCTCGAATAGAGGCTGCCGCCGACCGAAGCCTGTCCGTAGATCTCGAATTGTTGCTGGCTCGCCGTCGCCGGGATCTCGACGTCGAACGTGACGGCCGTTTTTTCACCGCGGGACTTAAGATCGAAATTCGGCGCGCTCGCGGTGTATTTGAGCTCCTTGGCCGCGTTGGAATTCAACGAGACGGTCCCCTTGACGGGCTGCGGCGAATTGTTCGTGATGCTCACTACGAGACGCTTCTTCTGCGGTTTGGTGCCGGTCGGGACGATCAGGATCTTCTGGTCGAGGCTGACGGTCACTGCCGGAACGACGTTGACGTCGCGCCTGATCTCTCCGCGGATGTCGTCGGCATAGCGATACTGGACATCGCGTTCGATCGTGATCTCCTTGCCGCCGATCTCGATCTTCACCTCGGCCTTCATCAGCGCCGGCTGAAACGGAAGGTTTCGCGACGCCGGATCTGGCCAGTTGAACGTAAAGTTCTTGTTGCGCGGACTTTCAAGCCAGTACGGTTCGGTCGGCTTCGCATCGTTCGCCGAAGCGACGTTGAAATAAGACGAATGAAACGCGGTCTCCCGCCGCGGCCTAAAGCCGCTCTCGGGCTGACTCGGCTCTTCGGACGATTCCGATTTCCAGCCTTTCGGCACCATCAGCGAGACTCCCTTAACCTTCACATCGGCGTTGTCCGGCGCAAACACCTTGACTCCGACGCCCGCGGAATCGCCCGGAACGATCGTTTCGGTCGAACTGATAGCGTCAACGACGACGCCGGCGGCCATCTGCAGCGCTTTGGCAAACTCGTTTGCCTTCTGACGCAAAAGGAATTTCGAATCCGGATTACGGGTCGACCATTCGGCATCGACGGCCTGCGAATACCCCTTCGCGAGAATCGGTATCAATTTTTCAGGCGCGTAAATTTCATAGCTCTTGAGCGCGAGTTCGGCGGTCTCCTGCAGCTCTGCCAGTTTTGGAAAGAGCGGATCGTAACGGTCACCGGTAATCGACGGGATTCCCTTGATCGACGTGTCGAGCCCGTCGAACATACTCGTTTCCTTGTCATTTTTCTGACCGACAGTTTCCAGCAAACGCATCCCCGACATAAACTTGCCGCGCAGCTCGAGCAATCCCATTTCCTGAGATTTGTGCTGGCTGCGTCCTTCCATCGCGATCTCAAAATAAGAGCGGCCGATCAGCGAATCATACTCGCCGGTATTGACCATCAGCGTCGGCGGGTTGTTCGGGTTGTTGGAAAATGATTGCGACACATAGAGTTTCTTCGCTTGCCAGGGACTGAGTCCTTCGGCGATTTGCTCGGGGAACTGTTTCGGGTCGGCCGCCGCCTTGAACGCGATCGGCGTCAGGTAGCCGGCGAGCTGATGCTGGCCGTGGCCGTCGGCCGGAGTTCCGGTAAATCGGGAGACGATGACCATCGGACGGAACATACGGATGGCGCGGACCATATCGCCGAGCGTGAGCTGTTCGCCCCAGATTCCCGCCGCTTCCTCACGCTTCTTCGAAAAACCGTAATCCATCACGCGCGTGAAAAGCTGCGCGCCGCCGTCGAGGCGCCGCGCCTGCAGCAATTCTTCCGACCGGATGACGCCGAGAGGTTCGAAAAGCTCCTCACCGATCACGTTCTGTCCGCCGTCGCCGCGATTGAGCGAGAGATAGACCGTGCGGGCCTGCTGATTGCGGGCGGCGTAGGCAAGAAGTCCCGAATCTTCGTCGTCCGGATGCGCGGCCGTGTGCATAAAGCTCGCGGTCGTCTGCAGACGTTTGAGCATCTGTCCGAGTCCGGCCGCGCCGTTGTCGTAAACCGGTCGCACCTGAGCTTTGAATGCCAAAGGGAACAAGGAAAAGGCAATGACCAAAAGACACGAAATGGCGTTTTTAATGGCAGTATTTTTCATTAATTTTGTTCTGAAACTTCCTTGACCTCCGAAACGGTCAGGCTGATCAATAAACCGGCGGCAACGGTGATCAGACACCCGATCACGTTGAACCAAAGAAATGCGATGTTGGTGAAACTGCTGGCGATCGCTACCGACGCAATCCCAAAGAGCAATCCAAAAAATGCTCCGCGGGCTTTGGCGCGCGGAAACAGGAAGGCGAGAGCGAACACGCCGAGGAGCGATCCGTAAAAGAACGAACCGAATTTGTTGACAACCTCGATAAGCGAGCCGAGATTGGTCGAATAGACCGCGACGATGCACGCGAAGATGCCCCATCCCAACGTCGCGAGTTTCCCGACCAGCAAATACTGTTTGTCAGTCGCGTCGGGGTTGACCAGACGCCGGTAAAAGTCGATCGTCGTCGCCGTCGCGAGCGCGTTCAGTTCTGCCGAGATCGACGACATTGCGGCGGCGAAGATCGCGGCGATGATCAGTCCGATGATGCCGATGGGCATATAGCTCAGAACGAAAGTCGGAAAAACGTAGTTGACGTCGTTGAACCTTTCGTCGCCCTTCTTGACGAAATCGACGGCATCCTTCCGCGCTTGGTTGAACTCGTTGTTGGCGTCGATGTACTTCTGCCGGGCCTCGGACGAATCCGACTGCAGGTAATCGACGGCCGACGCCTTGCGGTTCTCGAACGCGGCGCTGTATTTTGTCTCGATGCCTTTGAATTCCTGCGACTGCGCTGCCTTTTCGGCCACGATATTGTTGAAGATCGCGGGCGGCGCCTGAAACTGGTAAAAGACGAAGACCATAATTCCGACGAGCAATATCAGGAACTGCATCGGAATCTTGAGAAATGCCGACATCAAAAGCGAAGTCCGGCCCTGATCGACCGATTTCGCCGTCAAAAACCTTTGCACCTGACTCTGATCGCATCCGAAATACGAAAGCGCCAGAAAAGTGCCGCCGATCAGCCCTGACCAGAACGTGTACTGTTCGCTGAAATCGACCTTGAAATCGACCGTGTTGAGTTTTCCGACGGCGCCGGCGAGTTGAAGACCGTCGGTCATTCCGACCCCCGAAGGAAAGTTGCCGACGATGATCGCCAGACAGACCCCGAGGCCGAAAAAGATCACGACCATTTGCTTGACGTCGGTCCAGGTCACCGCCTGGACGCCGCCGAACATCGTGTAAACGGTCGTCGAAAGCCCCATCGCGAAGATCGTGTAGATCAGGTTCCAGCCGAGAACGATCGACAGGATGATCGACGGCGCGGCGATGACGACTCCGGCCGAAAGACCTCGGGAAACGAGAAAAAAGAAACTCGTCAGCGTCCTGACCCGAACGTCGAAACGCTTTTCAAGATATTCGTAAGCGGTGTAAACGTTGGCGTTATGGAAGAACTTGACGACGGTGATGCAGAGAATGATCATCGCGATCGGCAAGCCGAAATAGAACTGGATGAACCGCATCCCGTCCGAATAGGCCTGACCGGTCGTCCCGACGAGGGTGATCGCCGAAAGCTGGGTCGCCATCACCGAGAGCCCGACCGCCCACCAAGGCAGACTCCTGTTCGCGAGAAAATACCCCTGAACGCTCTTGCTGTGTTTCGTCATCCTGATCCCGTCAAAGACCATAAACGAGACGTAAGCGACAATCACTGCCCAATCAAGCCAAGACATAACGATTTTGGATTTTGGATTTTAGATTTCGGATTCGATTTTGGATTTTGGATTCGGGCTCGATGAGGATTTCAAGTTAGTTCTACGGACACTAATCCAAAATCTAAAATCTAAAATCCAAAATCCAAAATCCAAAATTCCTAGCGATAGTGCCTTGAAAACATCCAAAGCAGCGAAATCACGATGATCGTGGTGAGTATCACGCCTGCATAGACGCGATACCACCACGAATCGGGTTTGTCGGTTCCCTTATTTTCCATTTTAGAAAATAAACTTCAGACCAATCTGGAACTGCCGGCTGTCGAGCGACGTTACCGGGCGGTTTTCAACCGTCGGCAGCGGCTGACTCGCGACGCCCAGAGCGTTCGTCGTGACCGTCACACTGTTGATCTGAAAGATACTGTTAACGTTGAAGATATTCACGAACTCCCCAAAAGCCTCGAGTTTGAACCTCTCAGTGAAATTGAAGAAACGCGAATACCGCAGGTCGGTGTTGAACTGGTTCGGCGTGATACCCGAATTGCGTCCGATGCCGACGGGATTGTCCGAACCGGTAAAACCGTCGAGGTTGATATCCGTCACCGCAACGATATTGAATCGCTCACCGCTGTTCGCCGTCATGATTATCCCGAACTGATTGTTGTTGACGAGATAGCGCATCGCCTTGCTTTCAAAATTGAACTGCGGACGGCCGACGAAACTCATCACGAAGGTGTGACGCTGATCCGCCAGCGACGGACCGAAATCGCGTCTGCGATTGGTCGGATCCTGCACAATGGTCGCCGTCGCCGCAACCAGATTCTGTTCCGGCGCGTCGTCCACCGACTTGGACAGCGTGTAGTTGACACTAAACTGGTAGCCCTTCGAAAATCGCTTTGAAAGCTGCACGGTCATCGCGTTGTAATTCGAAGTCCCTGCCGATTCGGCCATCAGAATATTGTTGAACCGCGGATCGAGACGCGTCGCCGCGCTGACCGTATTGCTGAAGATCGGACGACCATCGGAGAGCGACGACGTCGGATTGATGCGATTGATGTTGCGGTAAAGCGGGATGAACCGGCCGGCCGACGAGATATAACCGATCGTCAACGCGAGATCCTTGGTCAGCGCCTGTTCGAGCTGGACGTTCATATGGATCGCGTACATATTCTTGAAATCGGGCGCGATCGTTTCGATGCTCTGCACGGGCAGCGTCGCTCCGGCGGGCAGCGAGCCGAGCGTCGTCGGGTAGGCCGGCGATCCGGCGGTCGCCGGCGCGAACGAGAAGTTGAAGAGTCGCGGACTGCCGTTGCCGAGCAGGGCGCGCTGATAAAAATCGAGATACACCGTATCGTAGTAAAGCCCGGCGCTGGCACGGACAACCGTCGGCCGGCTTCCTTCGTGAAGGGCGTACACCACACCTAGGCGCGGCGCAAAGTTGTTCTTATCGACGTTGAACTTCTGCGAAGCCGAGAACGGCGAATCCGCGAACGCGTCGGGGATGTCATAAAGGTCGTAACGAACGCCGTAATTGATCTTCAGGCGGCGCGTCGCCTTCCAATCGTCCTGCGCGAAGAAGTTGTAGAACGTCGACTGGTAATCGATATCCGGGTTGCCGAACGCTTCGAGATAACTGGTGTAGCAACGCGTCGCACCGCTCGGGCACGTCGCGCCGGTCTGCACGATTCCCGATTGCGCCGAAAGAAAGTTCGGAAGCGAAGCGAACGTATAACGCGCGAACTGGTTCGAGCGCCGCGTGTCATCGATGCGATTCATCCCGCCGCCGATCTTGATCGCGTGGTCGCCCCGCGTCCAGGTCAGATTGTCCTGGAACTGGTTCGTCACTTGCAGCGGCGCGATCGTGTCGTCGTTTTCCGGGGCACCAAAGTTGGCGACGCCGGTAACCACGATGCTGATTCCGGTTCCGGAGTTGCTGTTGGCGACGTTGCGGGAATCGCGTTTCGCATACTGATACCGGAATTCGTTGATGATATTCGGCGAGATCACGGAGGCGAGCTGGATTCCGAGCGAGTACGATTTGTCGTCGAAATCAATGCTCCGCTGCAGCGTGTTGAGTCCGCCGCCGATATTGTTCGGCGAAAGATTCGTGAAATAGTTGAAGCGCGTCGAAAGACGATTTGCTTCGTTGAGCTGAGCGTCCGAGCGGACGATAAAGAAATTCACCTTCTGCGCAGCCGGAATCGCGGTCGGAAACGCATTGGCGGGAACCCCGGCAGCGATCAAAGCCGCCTTGTTCGCGTCGCTGATCGTGATCGTGCGCTGCGGTTCGCCCGCAAGATCGCGCTTGACCCATTCGTAGCCGGTGTAGAACTGCCAGCGGTCCTTGATGATCGGCCCGCCGACCGCGCCGGTGAAGTTATCGACCTTCGTTTCCGGCTTGACCGCCGTCGGCGAGATATTGAACGGCCGCGACGACATCGAAGTGCGACGGAAGCGATAGCTTGCCGAACCGTGGAAACTGTTGGTTCCGGACGGCGTGACCGCGTTCATGATCAGGCCCGGCGTATTGCCGAACTCGGCCGAAAAGCCGTTGGTCACAAGCTGGACCTCGGCGACGAATGTATCCGAGATCGGCATCAAACGAATGCCGCCGCGGTCGGCCTGCGTGTTATTGTTCCCGTCGAGCTGGTAATTCGTGCGGCGGGTATAGCCGTTGGCGTTGATTCGCGGAACGCCGAACTCGGCGTTCGGGCGGCCGGTAACGTTCGCCTGCAGAAGCGCGAAGTTATACGGGTTGCGTGAAACGTTCGGCAGATTCTGAACCTCGCGGGTGTTCATCACACGGCCAAGATCGATCTTTCCGGGATCGGCGACGGGAGCGTCCGACGTGATCGTGATCGTTTCGTTAACACCGCCGGGGGTCAGAGCGACGTTGACGGTCGCCGTCGAACCGGTGGTCAGCGTCACGCCTTCCTGAATAAACTTTTTGAAGTTTGCTGCTTCGATCGTCACGCGATATGTTCCGAGCGGCAAAAGCGGAAGTCGGTAACCGCCATCGGTGTTGGTGGTTACGCTACGCTCAGAACCGGTTCCAAGGTTGCGGACGGTTACCGTTGCGCCCGCCACGGCGGCGGCATTGGCATCCGTCACGGTTCCTTCAATTTGACCGTTGAGAGCTTGCGACTGGGCAGATACGACGAGCGTGCTGACCGCGCCGATCAGCAGAGAAAGCAAAAGCGACTTGAACGACATTTGTAGATACAGATCCTTCAGCATCCGGGAAATCTCCTATTGTTGGTTTTGAAAATTACAGGCGAAATTAGTTACAAGAATATAACATTACTGCCTACGAATTTGTAACCCGAAAAGTTATAAAAAGAAGACAATTTTTTTGTATCTCAACTACGGTGAAATCCGCGCTCGATGTCCTTCATCGTCAGACGCAGGATCACCGGCCGCCCGTGCGGACAGGTCGTCGGCGACGAGGTCGTCAACAGGCGGTCGATCAACCAGTGCATTTTCTCCATCGTCAGCGGCATATTTATCTTCACCGCGGCCTTGCAGGCCAGGCTCGCGGCGATCTCGTCCCTCATTGTCGCGCGCGCGCCTCCGCGTTTTTCGGCATCGACCGTGTCCAGAATCTCGGCGAGGAGGTTTCGCGCGTTGGCGGGGGAAACGTCGGTCGGCACCGCCTTGACGGCGACCGTTCGACCTGACAGGCGCATAACCTCGAAACCGCAGTCCTCGAGTTCACCGCAAACGGCATCAAACGCCACGGCCTGCGCCGGGGTAAGATCGAAGGTCTCGGGAATCAGCAAACTCTGCGATTCGGCCGGACGATCAGATTCCTTTTGGCGAAACTTGTCGAACAGGATCCGCTCGTGCGCGACGTGCTGATCCACGAGCAGCAACCCCTCGTCATCGACCGCAATGATGAAACTGTTGTGCAGTTGCCCGATCGGTCGTATTTTCGACACCGATACCTGGTCGACCTCAATGCTCTTGACCGCCTTCAAAGCCGGATCGGCGGGCAGATCCCCGATTCTGCCGACCCCGGTCTCCGTCAAACCGGTTTGCATGATGCCGAATTTGCGTTCTGCGCTGGTTTCCGCGGCTCCCGAATTCCAAACCGGCGCGGCGTGGGCGTCATAGTTTCGCTCTTCAGAAACCGATTCTTTTAAGCCGGCGCCGTGATCTACGCTCGGCGCACCGGGCTCATCGGTCGTGACGATCTCAACGTTCGAGATCATTGCTTCGATCTCCTGCCGCTCGACGATTTCCGGCATTTGAAAATCGATTCTCGCCTGTTCCGCTACCGGACGTTCAAGACTTTCGGGACTCTTAGTGCCCGCAAAGGACTCTCGCGGTTGCGGCGCGACGCCTACCGACGCGAGCGAGCGCCGAACCGCTTCGGCGATGACCTCCTTGACGGCCTCCGAACGTCTGAACCGCACCTCGGTCTTCGCAGGGTGCACGTTGACGTCCACCTCGTCGAGCGGAATCTCCAGAAAAAGGAACGCAACCGGATAGACGCCGTGCGGCAGGATCGACCGAAACCCTTCGAGAAGCCCGCCGGCGATCACCTTGTCCCGAACAAAACGCCCGTTAATGAAGAAATACTGCGCGTCACGGGTCGTCCGCCGTTCGCGCGGCGCCGAAACAAACCCGTCGATGTTCGCGACGAAATCGCGGCCGCCGCTGACCGGGATCAGACTCTCCACGAGTTGACCGCCGAAGATCTGAAAGGCGCGCTCGCGCAGGTCGCGCGCCGGCGCGAGATTCAGCGTCTCGCGTCCGTTATTGGTCAGGGCGAACGCGATCTCAGGGTTTGCGAGCGCGTAGTGCGTAACGATCGACGTCAGGTGAAAATTCTCCGTCGCCTCCGACCGCATAAATTTGCGCCGCGCGGGCGTATTGAAAAAAAGATCGCGGACGCTGATCGTCGTCCCGGTCGTGCGGGCCGCGTCCCGGACGTCGCCTATCCTCCCGCCCTCGATCGTCGCGCCCACGGCAGTTTCAAGATCCGCAGTCTTCGTGACCAGCTCGACGCGTGCAACGGATGCGATCGACGCGAGCGCCTCGCCGCGAAACCCGAGCGTCGCGATCCGTCCCAAGTCGTCCAAAGATCTTATCTTCGACGTCGCGTGTCGCTCGAACGCGAGAAGCGCATCGTCCCGGTTCATCCCGATGCCGTCATCGGTAATCCTCATCAGACGCCGTCCGCCCAGTTCGATCTCGACACGGATCCGCGACGCGCCGGCGTCGATCGAGTTTTCGATCAACTCCTTGACGACGGACGCCGGTCTTTCGACGACCTCGCCGGCGGCGATCTGGTTCGCAAGGTTGTCCGGAAGGATACGGATCGTGTTCATCGACAAAGCAACTCCTCGGTTACATTTTCGCGAGTATTAGGCGTCGGCGGACCGGGCGATAAAGGCTTTTCCCCTTTTCTCATCGCTCAGGGATGCCGGCACGCTGAATCCTAGAGACTGATTATGCGATGCCCCTTATCGTCAAGATCAGTCGCCTGATAGATCCAATCGATAAAGTACGGACCATAGTGATTCAAGAACGTCAAAACATTAAGCGTTCGTTCCTGAAGGTGCGCCTGCGGCAGCAGCGCGGCAAACGCCGTTTCGATCTGTCGGCGAATTGCTTCGTCCTTTCGATACTCCGCCCGGAAAAATTTGCGCCGGAGGTTCTCAATGTGATAGATGATCTTCTTTCGGCGATTTCCCAGACTGTCCGCAAGCGTCGGCTCGACATTGACCAGATTCCGGTCAAGCCGGTTCAACTGGATATTGATCTTCTCTTCAACCTCCGCGAAAAGCGCCGAGGTTTCAGTGTTCAAATGATCGCTGACGATCCGCGGCACCAATTCGTCGATCCCGCCGAAGAGATCGGCAAGCCGAAGACCGTAACGGTTCAGCGTCTTCCCGTGTTTGGACTCAATAAACGTAAAACTCTGCCGGTGAAGAATCGTCGTTACCGGACGGTTGAGAATCTTATAGACTTCCGCGCTCTGCGCAAAGTATGCGATTTCAGCCGCGCCGCCGTAATAACAGACGGTCGGCAACAGGTAATCCTGGACCACCGACCGCAGGACAACGCTCGGACTGAACCGGTGGGGCTCGGCTTTCGCGATCGCCGAAAGCTCCTCGCGGGTGAACTCGCGTTCAAGGTCTTTCGCCTTGTAGGTTCCTTCGTTCGTCTTTTTGAGCGCGTGCCGGCGCCGGTTCTTGGCCTGCCAGAAGAGCGGGAAATAATCTTCCTCGATCAACACCTGGGCGTGGTAGCCGCGTTCAACGAGAAGTTCGTTGCGTTCCCGAAGTCGGGCGACGATCTCGTCTGCATTCTCGATCGCGCCGTGGTAGATCGGCTCCGCAATGCGCTTTAGGCGCTCGTCAAGCGGGCACAGCGTGATCAGCCCGTACTTGCCCATAATTCTGGCGATCAAGCTCGCAAACGCGTCGCCGAAGTCGGTTTCGGGCGCCCAGGTCTGCTCGATCAAGAGCCGCAACTCGTCCGTAAACTCAGTATGCGGAAGCTGCCGGAACAGTTCGTCGATCGTCTCGCCGATCGTCTCGTCCAGTTTTACATATCCGACCGGAAGGTTGTCATAACAACGCTTCGGCTCGTTCCTGAATGCCGCCAGGTCACCGGATTTGTTGATTTCAAAGACATTCGAAACTTCGAGAAAATCGTGGTCCTCGGTCGCGATCCAGAAGACCGGGACGGCCTTGAACCCTCGCCCCCGGAGGCATTCGGCGTGTTTGACCGCGGAAAGCGCCTTGTAGATGGTGTAAAGCGGGCCGGAAAACAAGCCCGCCTGTTGTCCCGAAACAACAGCGACGCAATCCGGATCCCGTAGAAGTTCGATATTTCTCATCGTCGGTTCGCCCGCGCCGGCGGCTCGATTCGCTTCCTCGAGCACATCGCAGACCGCGCCTCGGTCGGCGACATAATTCGCGAGAACATCCGGAATACGCGAGGAAATATCGGTATGCGTTGCGATCGCGTTCGGATAAAGGTCACGAAGCGCCACCGGATCATTTTGGTAGTCGATGAACAGCCTTGACTGGTGCGGAATGTCGGAAAATGGAAGACTTTCGGTTCCGAGTGTGACATTCCCCGTCGGACACGGACAGACGATTTCTTGTTTCACTACTTTTGAGCTCCTGTGAAAGTTTGATTATAGATTTCCGCGTGCGAAGTGCAAAACTGCGATCGCCCTTTGGTTGCGACCCGCGATGTCGGGGCGTCGATAAACAAGCGGTTCTGGAATCGGGTCGAAGGTACTCAACCGGTCGTACAGGGCGAAATCACTCCGGCTGACTGAATCCGATTCCGGGAAGGGTCGCAACCAACGGCAACGAAAAAGGCGCGGCCAGTTCAGGCCGCGCCGGTCAAAACATATGAGTAGAAATTCGAGCTAATTGCCAGTCGCCACTACACGTGGACGCTCCGGCCCTGTCAACGCCGTCTGAGGCGTCCGCTCCAAACGGTAAATACCGGACGAGTGTGTCGCGGCGAAGATCCGGCCCGAATTCGCCGGGTCAAAAATCATCGACCAGACGCGTCGGCTCGGGAGCTTCATCTCCTTTGAATCGATGCGTCTCCATTCGTTTCCGCCATTTGACGAGTAGTAGATCCCGCCGTCGGACTCGAGCGAGCTCGAAACGAACAACTCTTCGGTGTTCGCCGGGTTGATCAGAATGCTCGTGTAATTCCCGAGCGGAAGATTCCCGCCACGGCGTTTCCAGGATTTGCCGTCGTCGCGGCTAACGTAGAAAGTCTGCGCCGTCCCGACAAAGATCACATTCGCGTCGTTCGGGTCGGTCACAATCGTGCTGATCGGCACTTCCTTGGGGATGGTCGGCATTTGTTCCCAGGTCTTGCCGTTGTCGCGACTGATCAGGACGCCGGCCCGGTCAGTACCGACATAGATCGTCTCCGGTCTAAGCGGACTGGTGTGGATGGCGTAAACGTTCATATTCGAGCCGTTACCGAAACTCAGCTTTTCCCAACCCTTCGTCACATCGTATGAGCGGTAGAGTCCGGAATCGGTGCCGGCCAGAATTCCGTTCTTGCCGTCCTCGGTAAGTGCCAGGACCTTAACCTTTTCCTGAATCGCCGAAATGGTCACCGGCGTCGCGGAAACCGGAGTTTTGGTCACTGCCGGTCGTTTCGCACCGCGCCTTACGGGCGCCTTGACCGCAGCCTTCTTCGCCGCAGCAAGTCGTGCCCAGTTATTGCCGCGGTCGGTCGACCGGAACAATCCGAGATTCGTCCCCATATAAAGAACGTTCGGGTTGACCCGATCCTGAAGCATCGCATAGGGAGACGTCCGGATGACGTCGTAGTTTCCGGGTTGCTTCCAAGTCTGTCCCGCATCGTCGCTGATGAAGACGAAGCCGCCGCCGGTCGCCGTATTTCGCGTCGTTGCATAGAGACGGTTCGGACGTTCAACATCGGCGGTCAAGGTATATGTAAAGCGGCTCGTGAAATTGCCGTTCGTCTGCTTAAAATTTCGGCCGCCGTCGGTCGAGACCATCACGCCGTAATTATTCGTTCCGATGTACACGCGGTTCGGATCGTCCGGATGAACGGCTATCGAGTTGATCTCAAGATCCTTTTGGGTCGTGATCGCCCACGACTTGCCCCCGTTGGAGGTCATCCAGAAGCCTTCCGTCGTCGCGGCGTAAACCACACCGGGCATCGTCGGATGCTGAAGAATGTCCCGCGTCCGTCTGGACTGCGAGGGAATTCCCTGGATCTTCGCCCAGCGTTCGCCCTTGTTGAACGATTCATAAATTCCGCTGCAGGCCGAGGCAATGATGTGATTCGGGTCACGCGGATCGATGGTGATCGCGAAAACGTCCGAATCGTCTATCATCCCGTTCTTGATCAGCCGCCAGTTTTTGCCGCCGTCAGTCGTTTTGTACGCGCGCCACCAGGTTCCGGCGTAGATGATGTTGGTGTCCGTCGGATCGACGGCGAGCGAATCGACATTGATCGGATTTGACTTGGAATCGAGTTTCTCCCAATCGTCACCGGAATTCTCGGATTTCCAAACACCGTCCACGGTGCCGACCAGGATCAGGTCCGGATCCTTGCTTGACTGGACCATCGCATGAATGGACTCGTTACGCAATTCTTTCGATTCCTTCCACGACTTCCCGCCGTCGGTGGATTTGAAAAAACCGCCCGGCATCTTGTGCCGGTGACCTGAGGTATAGATGACGCTCGAATCTCTCGGGTCGATCAACAGCTGATCGAGGACGAGTTGCGGCTTGTTGAGATTTACAAGCAGTTCCCACGATTTTCCGCCATCCGTCGACAAGTGAAGTTGTCCGTCAAGCGTGCTGACGTAAATGCGCGACTTATATTTCGGGTCAAACGCAACGACGCGAACGTCGCCGCCGTTGGGACCGACGATGTCCCAACCGCTGAAACTGACCGGATCCCCCGGGGGCGTGACGCCGGCGATGCTCGCCACCAAACCAAACAACATCACGGAACCGAGTGATAGTCTCAAGATCAAATTTAGTCTTTTCATAATAATTGCTTCACCAACTGCTAATAGATCCTTATGCCCCGACACATCGGCCGACAACACGGGTATCTGTCTGATGACGAAATTTAGGCCGTTTGTTGCTTAAGAATCCCAAATGCGCCCCGGCAGGAACGGTTGCGGAAGAAGATCCGTCGCCAAAGATCCGTCGGAACCCCTCTTATTCTATACAAAACGGGAGCGAAATCACAAAATGATCCGGTCTGTAGCCCATAGTTGAGTTCATCAAGAACCCGCCAAGGACTACTGTCGGCGCGCCGGGCACCCCGAGAGGAACCAATTCGGCACGGATCTTAAACAAGAAGACGGGCGAAATTCGTTAGAACTTCGCCCGCCTTCGAAAGTTTGCGTTCCTTGCGAAACGCAAGTCTATGGTTTACGGATTCGGATTGTCAGCACCCGGCGGGACGATCCAGAACTTGGTCCAGACACCTGCACCGTTCGGATTTGATCCGCCTCTGACGATGGTCACGCGGCTCGAATCATACTTGCGGAATGTGATCGCTTTCTGAATCTGCTTCTCACGAACCGTGATTTCCTTGTCAGTTCCGTAGTTGATGATGTATCCCATCGCGTTCGGGTTGTTGCCGAGAGCGATATAGAGCGCATCAACGCGGGCCTTGACTTCGTCATCCGGAAGTTTGCCGAATTCGTCAATGATGTACGGCTTGATAACACCCGCGACGCTGCCGTTGTTGGAAGCCGTCTTCTGGCATGTAGCGCAGAGATTGCTGCCGCTGATCTCAACGGTCGCCGTGATGTTCTGGCCTTCCATTTCGCGGGTCGTCGCGACTCTGATGGCCGGAGTTCCCTGACCACTTACGATCTGACCGTTCGAAACCGACCAGTTGTAGGAAAGGTCTCCCGGTCCGCCGCCTACGGTCGCCACGAAGGTCATTTCATCACCCGGCTGCACAACGCCGCCGTCACTAACGCTAAGCGTAGCGCACGAACAATCCGGTTTGCAGTCGCATTTGACGACTTCAATCGTTTCCGTAACGGTCTTGCCGCAATAGCCGCAACCGTTGTCGACCGCCGTAGTGATCGTGTACGTTCCCGGACGGACGCCGCTCAAATCCCAAGTAACGTTTGCGCCCTGACCGACGATGCGACCCGCCGAAACGGTGTGCTGGTAGGTAAGGACTTCGTTGCCCGGGTTATCGACGCTCGTTCCGACGGTGATGTTCGAGCCATCCGGGCAAGAACCCTCAACCGGAACCGTTCCCGGTTCGCACGGAATGACGATCTTCTTCGAACTCATGCTGACACCCGTAACGTTCGCCACCGGACGCGGAATATCTCCCTGGAGCTTATTGCGACGTCCCGCAGTGAATTGGACGATGAATCCGTGCGGATCACTCGAAAGTCTGAATCCCGGCGGCGTGCCGCGGAATCCACTGGTGATCGTCGACGGGATACGTCCGACAACATTGGTGGTGCCTGAAAACTCCGTGTCAAAACTGTCGCGATCCTGCTGGTTGAAATTATACCGATAACCGAGTCCGATACTCATCCAACGATACGGGAACACGCGGGCTCCGACGATGCCCTCAATCGGGCTGTTCTCGAACGCGTTCGGCGTGCGTCCGCCGACGTATTGAAGAGTGCGGAATTCCGCGATCGGCTGGAAATACTTGTTTACCGGGAAGTCGAAAGCGATTGCCGCCATCAGTTCATCCGGTCTGTCAAGCAACGTGAACGAACCGCCGGGGAAGTCTCCCTTGACCTTGCTCGTATATTTGTAACCGACGTTGGCTGAAACGTTCATCCACTTGCGAACACGCGCGTCAGCAAAGAAAACCGCACCAATGTCACCGTTGTTGCCGCCCGGGCTTGCGCCGCGTTGCAGCTGGTTGAATCCGGTGATGTCATTGCTCTTGTCGGCGTACCATTGATAGTAAGCGACAATACCCGCTCCGATCGGATTGTTCGGTCCCGTCCAGCGCCATTTCGCACCGGCCGTAAACGTGCTGAATGCAGACTCTCCGTAGGTCCGGTTAAGGAACGGAGCGTCCGGCAAGTAGGTCGGAGCGAGCGTGAACGAAGTCGGCGCCGTCCCGGCGGGCGCTCCCGTCTGACTCGTCAGTGCCACGGTCTGTAGCACGATACCCGGCAAAATGCTGCCGTATATCGAGCCAATGCCCGGGAAGTTGTCAGCACCGTTTCCTCCGGTACGCGGCGGTCCAAGAAGGGCATTGCCGGTGGTCGGGGTCGGGAAACCGAAGATCGGGCCCGAGTAAAACGGAGGAATCAGGTTGTACGTTCCGGCATTGCCGCCGACATACGGGAACGCGACAAACGTTTGATTGCCCTGCGGCCTGAACACCGCCCAACCGGGATACTGGCTCGTGCCGGATCCCTGGGGCGCCATCACGATCGCCGGAGCCGTTTGCAGCGCGTTTCCGAATCTGAACTGAGAGTTCGGAAGATAGAACGACGAAAGGTTCCGCGGCGAGTTAACTTTGACTCCGCGGTACATGTCGGTGTTAAAGAAAATTTCAAGATAGTCGTTCAGACCAATCTGGAAACTTACCGGGACTTCCGTAAAGTCGGCATCGCCCGGATCCCGGTCGAAGTTGCTGTAGGCGAGACTCAAGGTCCATTCGCCCTTTCTCAAGGTTTGACCGTCATAGACCGTAAAAGTACCGGTCGGACCGCCAACCGGACCGCCCGTACCGACAGTCGGGGCGATATTTCTGGGGTCTTTCTCCGATCTTAAAGTTTGGGCCGACACTGATATCATCATTGCCAGCATGGTAAGCGTAACTAAGAACGCCCATTTAGCGAGTTTCATCACTTTCCTCCGCCGAAAAATAAAAATTCAATCTTCACACGTGACCCGAGCGAATAATTTTTCCCAAAACATCGTTCAGGTCACTCAAATTATTGCGTCAGGCAAAAAATCAATAGACTCAATTTCTTGACCAAAACCAATACAAGTCAAACTATTGTTATAATTTATAAGCGAGAAGCGGCGAAAAGTCAATAAATAAAAACCTAAACGCACGGCTCTCCTGTTAAAAACGATACTTCAGATTGCATTGAAAATCAAGCATTTTCAACCATTAGCGGGAATTTATTTGGATTTATGCAACCCTTTTCGGCAGGGCGCGGCGTACGCCGAATCAGCCGGTCGCGAGATCGCGACATGTCCGGCCAAGGCTTTCCGAGACCGTCGCAATTCACAACGGGTTCTTTCGGGAAGACTTTTTGTCGGCAGCCGCTTTGAGACATCAAAACAAATTGCAACGGCGCAGATAGTGCCCGACTCCGCCAACGCCGCCCACCGCGACGTCTGCGAATACCGAAAAACGTGCGTTAATCCCGGATTCCGCACCGGATTAGCAATGGAAAAATTGCCCGCTAATTTCCGCGAATCCGCGCGAGTAAGATCCTGTCCAAACCCGCTCGGGCAAACCGCTTTTCAACACTTTGGCCCGCGGCCCAATTTCAAAACCCCGCTTCTTTCGCAGCGCTTTGTTCCAAATCTTCGTTCGCGCGGATTCACGGAAATTCGCGGGCAAAATTTCCCTATTGCGCATTTTGGGTTAATCGATGTCTTCCTGAACGGCCGGGGCCGGGGCCGTGATCGCGGTTTGCGCCGCCCCCAACGGTTCATTCATCGCCCCGCTCCTGAATCCCCGCAGATCGAGGGTTACGTAATGAAATCCGAGTTTGGAAAACTCGTTCGAAATATGCGAAGCAAAATCGGGTGTCAGCGCTTTACCTAGTTCCGCGGGGGCAATCTCGATGCGCGCAAGTTCCCCGTGGACGCGCACCCGAAACTCCCTGAATCCGAGACTTCGAAGCAGCGCCTCGCCCCGTTCGATCTTCGATAGCCGTTCGATGGTCACCGGAACGCCGTAGGCGATGCGGGATGAGAGACAAGGACTCGCAGGTTTATCCCAACACGGGAGTCCGGCCTGCTTGCTGAGAATACGGATCTCCTCCTTCGTAAAGCCGAACTCTCGCAAAGGGCTCCGGACATTTTTCGTTTGTGCGGCGGCCATTCCGGGGCGATAGTCGTCCCCGTCGTCGGCATTCGTTCCGTCAACAACCGTCCCGATAGACTCGCGGGCCGCGACATCTCCCAGTTTTTCGTACAACTCGGATTTGCAATGAAAGCAGCGGTTGACCGGATTGGACGCATAATCGGTGTTCTCGAGCTCGTCGGTTTCGACCCATAAATGATTGAGCCCGACACGTTTCGCGAGCGAAGCAGCCTCGTTTCGCTGAACTTGAGAGACGCTCGCCGAGATACCGGTAACGCAGAGCGCATCGGCGCCGAGTTCGCTGTTGGCGACGTACGCCAGATACGCGCTGTCGACCCCGCCCGAATACGCGACCAACACGCGCCCTTTGCGGCGCATCCAAACCCGAAGTTTAAGTTCTTTGCTGTCAATCGAAGTGATCGCGGCAGTTTTTTGCGGCTCGGCCATTTCCGTTTCGTTACCTCGTTCGGGAGTTGCCCGAAGCCAAAATACTAACTTAGCGGATTGACCATAGCAACCTATCCCGGGCGAATCCCGGCGTCTCCGGTGAGCAAAATGTTAGACGTCCCGAAGAACAAAATGTTAGAATCCGGTGAAACTCCGGAAGCAAAACGATGATCTTGGCGCATACTAAAAATCTCTCCCGTTTCGGCGTGCTCGTTTTGGCGGCGGTCTTCGCTCTGGGAACGATCGCCAAAGGTCAGGATGATCCGGTGGCATCCGCCGTCGAGTTCTTCAATAACGGACAGGACGCTCACGAAAAAGGCGATTTGAAACGTGCCGCTGAACTGTACCGTCAGGCGCTAAAGGACCTGCCCGAGTTTCCCGAGGCCGAGTATCAACTCGGCAATGCGCTTCTTGCGCTTGAACTTCCGGCCGAGGCGGAGGCCGCGTTCCGGCGTGCCGTTGAACTTCGCGACGATTGGTCGCTTCCTCTGGCAGCACTCGGCTCCGTCCTGATTCAGCGCGCCGCATTCGCCGAGGCCGAAACCGTTCTCGAAAAAGCAATCGAACTCGACGCTCAGAGCTTTCCGGCGCTGGCGGCGCTTGCCGAACTCAAACTCCGCACAAAAGCTCCGGCGCAGGTGCTTTCGGAGTTGCTCGGAAGACTACGGACGTTGACCGGCAAGGCCAACCCGCCGGTCGCCATCTGGATCGCAAGGGCTTCGCTCGAACGCGCTCTCGGCGATTTCACATCGGCCGGGTCCAGTGTCGAGCGCGCCCTCGCCCTGGAGCCGAAAAACAGGTCGGCGATCGCCGAACGGGCTGAAATCGCGCTTGCCACAAACGATGCAAAGAGTGCCGTTGCCGATGCCGAGATGCTTCTCCGAGCGGCACCCGAATCGCCGTCCCTGAAGTTCCTGCTGGCACGCGCGCTGGCGGCAAACGGCAGAACTTCCGAATCCTTAAAGCTGATCGAAACCATTCAAAACAAAAACGCCGAGATGCTCGAATTCAGGGATCGGGTCACGGCCGTTGCGTCGACCGACCCGGCAGAACTTGAAAAACAACTCGAGTCCGACCCGAAAAACGCGCCGGTACTCGGTCGGCTTTGCACCCTGTTGCGGGCTGCCGATCCGCAAAAAGCGCTCGACTACTGCCGCCGCGCTTACGAAGCCGACCCGAAGAACCTCGACTACGTGATCGGTTTTGGCGCCGCGCTCGTTCAGGCGAAGCAATTCGAGAACGCCGTATCGGTTATGAACCAAATCATCGGCGTCGCGCCTGACAACTATACGGCTCGCGCGAATCTGGCCGTCGCGCTGTTCCAACTCAAACGCTTCGCCGATGCCAAGAGGGAGTATCAGTGGCTGGCGAACCGCCGGCCCGACCTGGCGATCGCTTATTATTTTCTTGGAATAATTCACGACCAGCTGAAGGAGTACCTGGATGCAATGGCGAACTATCAGCTGTTTCTGAAACTGGCGGATCCTGAACAGCAAAAGCTCGAGATCGAAAAGGTCAATCTCCGCCTTCCGGGATTGCAACGACAGATAAAAAGAAAGGAATGAAAAGGCAGAGTTTACAAAACCCTCGGATACTCGCCGGGCAACCCGTTCGATTGATCGGGC
The DNA here is from genome assembly GCA_041752475.1 of Pyrinomonadaceae bacterium. GTDB lineage: Bacteria > Acidobacteriota > Blastocatellia > Pyrinomonadales > Pyrinomonadaceae > JAFDVJ01. The sequence continues at coordinate 28,323 of JBGSWK010000086.1, forward strand.
CCCGCCGGCTCGGGCTGATCCTGGTTGCGGCGTTCGCGGTCGTCCTGCTTCCGACGACCGCCGCGGCACAGGACGATGAGTTCCCCGAATTCCGGCCGTCACCGAAGATCGAATTGTCTGAAAGCGAAGCCGCTGCCCTCAAGCCGCTCGGGGAACCGAAAAAATATCTGAAGCGGGCACTCGAACTGATGGAAACGCGCATCTTAGCCGCTGAGGGGAAAAACGAGGCCGGCGAATATGACGTGATGCTCGCCGAACTCGGCGGATTTCACGCCGTGATTGACGTCACGCTGGAATTTCTCTCGAAAAACGACAACCGGCGCGGACGCGTCCTTGATACTTTCAAACGGTATGAGATGGCGCTTAGAAGATTTTCGCCGCGGATCGAGAACATCCGGCGCGACGCCCCCGAAAAATACAGTATGTACGTCACGAAACTTTTGAGACGCGTCCGTGAGAACCGCGCGCGGGCCATCGAGCCTTTCTTCGGTGACTCCGTGATACCGTCGGAAGAAAACTGATTCACAAATGCGAAAATTCATTCTGATCGCCATTTTTTCCGCATTGCCGCTAGCGTCGTTCGTCACCGCGGACGCGCAGCGGCGCGATTACCTGACGGAGTCCGAGATCGAATTGGTCCGCGACGCCCAGGAATTAGATCTTCGTGTCGGCGTATTGACGTCGGCGGTCGATCGGCGGTTGCGGGTATTGAACGATCAGCCTCCCGGCAAGGAAAATGAAAAATGGGGACCAATGCCGAAAGGCTCGCGCCTCGATCTCCTGTCCGACGTTCAAAAGATCATTCAAAAAGCCGTCGATGACATCGATGACGTCGCCGCCCGCAAAAAGGATGAAAAAATCTTTCCGAAGGCCGTCTGGAAATTGGCGGACGCCTGTGCCGGCTACGCGGCCGAGTTCAAGTCGCTTCTTGACCGGGCGACTTCCGACAAGGAACGCGGATCGATCCTGACATCGACAAGTCTGTGCCGGCAGGTGACCGAGGCCGCGCCGCAGGTCCCGCGCGAACCTGTGAAAGAGAAAAAGAAAAAAGACAAGTCGGATAATTGAAGGGACGATCGGTCATATTCGCAAAAGGACGGAATTCCCCGGGAACTTTTTTGATGCTCGCAAATTGTGAGTGTCATTTTTTTCCTTTACACTTCCAACTAAACATATGTCCACGGAAATTTTGAAAAAAACTCCACTCAACGAAGTCCATCGGAACTCGGGCGGCAAAATGGTTGATTTCGGCGGTTGGGATATGCCCGTTCAGTATGAGGCCGGCGTCATCGCCGAGCATTTGGCGACCCGCGAAAAGGCCGGGCTTTTTGACGTTTCGCATATGGGCGAAATCTGGGTCGATGGCCCGGACGCCGTCGCTTTCGTCAATCACCTGACGACCAACGACGTTTCCAAACTCGTCGACGGCCAGGCGCACTATTCCGCGTTGACCAACGAATCGGGCGGTGTCGTCGACGATCTTTTGGTATACCGGTTCTCGGACGACAAGCTTTTCCTCGTCGTCAACGCCGCGACTCAGGACAAGGACTGGGCCTGGATTTCCTCGAAAGTCGGAAATTACGACATAAAACTCCGCCACGCGTCGGCCGATTTTTGCCAGATCGCGATTCAGGGCCCCAAAGCGCTCGGAATTCTGCAAAAGTTGACGGAAACCGATCTGGATGCGATCAAGTACTATCATTTCACGACCGGGAAGGTTGACGGCGTCGAAGCGATCATCTCGCGAACCGGCTACACCGGCGAGGACGGCTTCGAAGTTTATGCGGACCCGTCGAAGGCAGTTCAGCTGTGGAAACGGATGATGGACGCCGGAGCGGGCGAAGGAATTCTCCCATGCGGTCTCGCCGCGCGCAACACCCTGCGCCTCGAATCGGCAATGTCGCTGTACGGACACGAATTAGGCGATACGATCTCGCCGCTCGAAGCGAATCTCGGCTGGATTTGCAAACTCAACAAAGGCGACTTCATCGGCCGCGAACCAATGTTGACACTCAAGGAAGACGGTCTGACGCGAAAACTCGCCGGATTCGAGATGACGGACCGCGGGATTGCGCGCGACGGTTTTGATGTTTATGTCGGAGACGAGAGGGTCGGCGCGGTAACATCGGCCAGTCCGGCGCCGTTCCTCAAAAAGAACATCGGACTTGCGTTTTTGCCCGTTCAATTTGCAAAAACCGGCCAAGAAATTACAATTGATGTGAGAGGCAAGAAGTTGGCGGCAGTTGTCGTTCCGACGCCGTTTTATAAGAGAGAACAATAGTTAATCGTAAACGGTTAATGGTCAAATTAAAGAACCGTTAACTTGGCTTTCAAATAACAATTAACACTGAACAATATGTCAAACATCCCAGAAAATTTACGTTACTCAAAGGATCACGAATGGGTCTCGGTCGATGGCGCCGTTGCGACGATCGGGATCACGGACTATGCGCAGCACTCGCTCGGCGACGTTGTTTACGTCGACCTCCCGCGCGCCGGCGATGCGTTCGCGACGCACGAGGCGTTTGGTTCGGTCGAATCCGTCAAGGCTGTTTCCGAGATCTTCACGCCGGTTGCCGGCGAGGTCACGGAAGTCAATGACGGCCTCAACGACACGCCCGAGGCGGTCAACAATGATCCTTACGGCGCCGGATGGATGCTGAAGGTCACGATGACGAACCCGAATGAAGCCGACGGTATGATGTCGGCCGTAGAGTACGAAGAATACCTCAGTGCGAACGCCTGATTTCGGATCTTTGATTTTGGATTTCGGATCGAGTTTCGGTTCCGATTCGAAATCACTGAGCCGGATTGGGTTTTGCGAATTTTACCCGGGATTTCGATTTTTGATGACCAAATCCAAAATCTGAGACCCCAATTCCGAAATTAAAATGCGTTATATTCCAAATTCACCTGAAGAACGCGCGGAGATGCTTGAGATCGTCGGCCTGAATTCGGCCGGCGATCTTTTTCGGACGATCCCTTCGGACGTTCAACTCAACCGCGCCTTGAAGATCACCGACCCGCTTGCCGAACCCGAGGTCATCGCCGCTATGGAGTCGATGGCTGCCCGGAACACCGGCGCGGGCAAGCCTTCGTTTCTCGGCGCCGGCGTCTATTCGCATTACAGCCCGACGGTCGTCGACTACCTGATCCAGCGAAGCGAGTTTTTCACGAGCTACACGCCGTATCAGCCCGAGGTTTCGCAGGGCACGCTGCAGTACATTTTCGAGTTTCAGACCCTGGTCTGCCAACTGACCGGGATGGACGTCGCAAACGCGTCGATGTACGACGGGTCGACGTCGACCGCCGAAGCCGTCCTGATGGCCCAGCGCGTGACGCGCCGCGACAAGATTCTCGTCGCCGAAACGGTTCATTACGAATACGAAGAGGTCACAAAAACTTATACCCAGCACGGCGATTCGACTTTCGAAACGGTTGCGTTCGACAAAACGACGGGCCGCATCTCCGATGAAGGACTGGGCAAACTCGACGAGAAGACCGCCTGTCTCGTGATCCAGTCGCCGAACTTCTTCGGCTGCATCGAAGATGTCGAACAACTCGCCGAACGCGCGCATGCGGTCGGTGCGCTGCTGATCGTCGTCGTCACCGAAGCGATCTCTTTCGGGCTGCTCAAGACGCCCGGCGAATGCGGTGCGGACATCGTTGTCGGCGAGGGCCAGTCGTTCGGAATCCCGATGAGTTTCGGCGGGCCGCACGTCGGGCTTTTCGCGTGCAAGGAAAAACACGTCCGCAATATGCCCGGACGCCTTGTCGGCGTCGCGTACGACAAGAACGGCAACCGCGGTTTCGTGCTCACCTTGGCGACGCGCGAACAGCATATTCGGCGCGAGAAAGCGACCTCGAACATCTGCACGAACCAGGGTCTGATCGCGCTCGCCGCAACCGTTTATATGGAGTCGATGGGTCGCAAGGGCTTGCAGGAAGTTGCGTCGCAAAACGCCCAGAAGGCGGCCTACGCGCGAAAGCAGATCACCGCGCTCGACGGTTATTCGATTCCCTTTTCGGCCCCGACTTTCAACGAGTTCGTCGTCCGCGGCCCGAAACCGGCGGAGGAGACGCTTGAAACGATCCGCGTCGATCACGGAATAATCGGCGGGCTGCCGTTGTCGAAGTACTACCAAAACAATCCGAACGACATTCTCGTCTGCGTCACCGAAACGAATACGAAGTCGCAGATCGACGCGCTCGTCGCGGGTTTGGCTGCGGCCTGAGAGTCCGGATGCTCAGATTTCTGTTAATCCTGATCGTTGCAGTTCCGCTCGCGGCGGTTGACGCCTCGGCACAAAAACGGCGGGTGGTGTTTTTCGGCGATTCGATCACCGAACTCGGAGTCAAAACCGGCGGCTACGTGACGAGGATCGGCGAGATCGCGAGGGAAGACGGCAAATCTGACGGCTTTGAATTCATCGGTTCCGGGATCGGCGGGAACAAGGTTTACGACCTCTATCTCCGCGTCGATGAGGACGTCATCAAAAAGAGTCCCGACATCGTGGTTATCTTCGTCGGGGTCAACGATGTCTGGCACAAACGCCTGCTCGGAACCGGCACCGACTTTGACAAGTTCGGGAAGTTTTACGAAGCGCTCGTCAAAAAACTTGAAGCCGCCGGAATCAAGGTCGTCGTCTGCACGCCGGCGGTGATCGGCGAGCGAACCGATTTTTCGAACGATTCGGACGGCGATCTGAATCTTTACAGCGGTTGGATCCGCGGCTTCGCGGCAAGGAATTCGATCGGGTTGGTCGATCTTCGGAAGGTTTTCCTCGATCACAACCTGAAAAACAATCCGGAGAACAAGGCTTCCGGGATTTTGACGACCGACCGGGTACATCTCAACGCAACGGGCAACGATCTGGTCGCGCGGGAGATGTGGATGGTCTTGAAGGAAGTAAAGTAGTTATGCTGAAAACCGAACCGATCGGAAGCGTTCCCCGCCCGGCCGAACTGATTGCGGCGGTAGGCGAGTTTCAAAACGGGGCGATTTCAAAGACTGCGCTCGACGCGCTGTTTGAAAAAGCAGTCCGCGAAACGATCGCGCTGTTCGAAGCAACGGGCTCGCCAATCATCGTCGATGGCGAACAGACGAAGCCGAGTTTCGTTTCGTACCCGATCGCCGGCGCGACCAATCTTGCGGCTGACGGCGTCGTCATACCATTCGCCGACGGGCATCAACGGCAGCTTCCGAGACTTACCGGAGGACCGTTCAGGTATCAAACTTATGCCGATTCCTATCTTCGCGAAGCCCTTCGGTTTGCCAAGGTTCCGGTCAAACAGGCGGTGATCTCGGCGTCGGCGCTGAGTTTGCTCTATCCCGGCGAACCGATCGACGGCTACGGTCGGGACGCGTTTATTGCCGATCTCGTGAACGAGGCCGAACGGGACATCCGCCGTTCGCTCGAAGCGGGTGCGTACAACGTGCAGATCGACTTCACCGAGGGCCGCCTTTCGTGCAAGCTCGATCCGTCGAAGGGACTTTTGCGGCAGTTCATCGCGTTGAACAATCAGGTGCTCGAGCGGTTTTCCGCCGAAGAGCGTCAAAAGATCGGCGTGCATACCTGTCCGGGCGGCGATCAGGATTCGACGCACAGCGCGGATGTTGATTACGCTGAATTGTTGCCCGATCTGTTCGAGATGAAGGTCGGGAATTTCTACGTTCAGATGGCGAGCGAAGCGGATCGTCCGCGTGTGCTTGATGTAATACGCCGCGTTTTGAAACAGAATCAAACGGTGTTCGTCGGCGTCATCGACCCGATCGACCCCGAGGTCGAATCCGCCGAGACGGTCGAAGATCGAATTCTCGAAGCGGCGGAGTTCATTCCCGTCGCGCAGCTCGGGGCAACCGACGACTGCGGCTTTTCGCCGTTTGGCGATGATGTTTCGACGGCGCGCGAAACCGCGTTCGCGAAGATCGCGGCACGTGTCGAGGGCGTCCGGCGCGCGTCGGAAAAGCTCGGTGTCTAAAATTCAGAAGGAGGCGAACAAGATGAATTTTGAAAATGACTTCAACCGCCGAAAGTTTCTCGGCGCGGTCGGAAAAGGCTTCGGAATGATGGCAATGTCCTCGGGGGTCGTCGCCTCGCTCCTTGAGACCGTCCGCGCGAAAACGCGTGAAGTCGAACATCTTTCGCCCGACGCGCTCGCCGCGGATGAGGATTTTTGGGCCGTTATCCAGCAGTCCTTTTCGGTTACACGCGGCATCGTCAACCTTAATAACGGCGGTGTTAGTCCAAGCCCACGCATCGTAACCGAGGCCTTTGTTCGCTACACCTGGCAGCAGGAAGACGCAACGGCCTACACGATGTGGCAGATCCTCGAACCGCAGTCGGAGACGATCCGTGCTGGACTTGCCGAGATTTTCGGCTGCGACAAGGAAGAGATCGCGATCACGCGCAACGCGAGCGAGTCGCTCGAAACGCTTTTGCTCGGGCTTGATTTCAAACCGGGCGACGAGATCCTGACGACGACGCAGGATTACGGCCGGATGATCAACACTCTGAAGCAGCGCGAGTTGCGGGAAGGATTGAAGCTGAACCTGATCAAGATCCCGATCGCGCCGTCGGATATCAACGATCTCGCGACGCCGTTCGAACGCGCGATCACGCCGCGGACGAAGCTGATCATGGTCGCTCACCAGATCAATTTGACCGGCCAGATAATGCCGGTCCGAAAGGTTTGCGAGATGGCCCGCGCGCGCGGGATCGAGACGATCGTCGACGGCGCGCACGCCTTCGCCCAGTTCGACTTCAAACGCGACGATCTGCAGTGCGATTACTATGGGACATCGCTCCATAAATGGCTTTACGCGCCGAAAGGCACGGGTCTTTTGTACGTCAAAAAGGACAAGATCCCGAAGGTTTGGCCGCTGATGGCGTCGGACGACAAACAGAAGAGCGACATCCGCAAGTTCGAGGAGATCGGGACGCATTCGGCGGCGATGCGCCTTGCGATCGGCGAGGCGATCGCGTATCACAACGCGATCGGCGGCAAACGCAAGGAAGCGCGGCTCCGATATCTTTCGCGGTATTGGATGAACAAGCTCAAGGACGTTCCGAAGATCGGTTTCAACACTTCGTTCGACGAGGATCAGTCGTGCGCGATCGCCAATGTAAAAATCGATGGCGTGGACCCCGGAAAGATCGGAAGTTATCTGATGTCGAAACACAAGATCTTTACGACGCCGATCGTCCACGAGGAATTTACCGGGATCCGCATCACGCCGAACGTTTATACGACGCTCTGGGAACTCGACCGCTTCTGCGCGCTGATGACAGAGATCGCGACGAAAGGACTGCCGGGATGATTTTAATTTTGGATTGGGGATTTGTGATTGGGGATTTGTGATTGGGGATTTGGGATTTGGGATTTGTGATTTGTGATTGGGAGGTTTGAAAATCCCTCGGGGTTTTGCCACAAGAACTTGGCAGGCGACGCTGATCTATTTGCCGCCCTTGCGGCTTGCGCGAAGCGCGCAAATGAGATTTGAGATACAGTTTTCTTATTACGGTCCGTGATTTTTGACGTCAACGTTGTCTACTGGCTACAGCCCAACTGACCACTGACCACCGACCACTGACCACCGAATAATATGGCTATCAAAAAAGTTACACAGCATCCGACACAGAATGAGGCTCTTATTTTCGACCGTTCGCAAACCGGACGCGTCGGCTATGCGCTGCCGAAGCTGGATGTCGAAGAGACGAACATCGACGAGTTGATCCCGGCAGCTCTGCGCCGCTCGGACGATCTCGAGGGCGTTCCGGAAGTTTCCGAAGTTGACGTTATCCGGCATTTTACGCGGATGTCGACCTGGAATTTCTCGATCGATCTCGGGATGTATCCGCTCGGCAGCTGCACGATGAAATACAACTCGCGGCTCAACGAAAAGGTCGCGCGCATCGGCGGCTTCACCGGAATTCATCCGCTCGCGCCCGAAGAAGAATCGCAGGGCGCGCTCGAACTGATCTGGCGGCTCCAGGAAGATCTTTCGGAGATCACCGGCCTCCCGGGCGTCTCGATTCAGCCTGCGGCCGGCGCGCAGGGCGAGATGACCGGCGTGCTCCTGATCCGCGCGTTTCTCGACAAGCGCGACGGCGACGAAGCGCATAACCGGCGCGTGATGCTCATTCCGGACTCGGCGCACGGCACCAACCCGGCGTCAGCGGCGCTTGCGGGCTTTTCCGTGAAAACGATCCGTTCGACTGCCGAGGGACTGACCGATCTCGATCATCTTCGCGAACTCTGCGCCGAGGGCGGAGTTGCCGGTCTGATGCTGACCAATCCGAACACGGTCGGCATCTTCGAAAAGAACATCACGGAGATCTGCGACATCATCCACGGCGCCGGCGGCCTGGTCTATATGGATGGCGCGAATATGAACGCCCTGGTGGGGCTTTCGCGTCCGGCGGAGCTGGGAGCGGATGTGATGCACTTCAACTTGCATAAGACTTTTTCAACCCCGCACGGTGGCGGTGGTCCGGGTTCTGGTCCGGTAGGTGTATCCGAGGCGCTGGTTGATTTCCTTCCCGGCCCGATCGCTGCCATCAAAGAAGAGGGAGGCGGCGATTTTCCGCCGCTATACGGTCTGGTGATGCCCACCCGTTCGATTGGGCGGGTAAAATCTTTCTTTGGACACTTCGGGATGATGGTTCGCGCCTACACGTATATCGCCATGCACGGCCCCGAAGGTTTACGGCAGATCGCAGAAAACGCGGTGTTGAATGCGAATTATCTGCGTGTGCGCCTTCAAGACACCTATAAGCTGGCCTATGACCGTACCTGCATGCACGAATGTGTCTTTGAGGGTCATTGGGAAGACGCCCCAGATATCCGCGCCCTGGACATCGCCAAACGGTTGATGGACTACAATTTCCATCCCCCCACCAACTACTTCCCATTGATCGTGCACGAAGCCTTGATGATCGAGCCCACCGAAACGGAATCGCGCGAATCATTGGATGCCTTCGTTGAGGCATTACTGAAGATCGCCGAAGAAGCGCACAGCCAACCAACCTTACTGAAGGAGGCGCCCCACAATACCCCAATCCGCCGGGTTGACGAGGTTAAGGCAGCCAAAGACCTGGTTCTCTGCTGTTGGATCCCAGAAAAAGCTTAATCGATCCGAGCTTAACATCAATCTCAAAACGACGCAGTCAATACCGGCTGCGTCGTTTGAATTCAATGTTCGGAATACCTTGCCCCTAACTAAACGAAATTAAAAAAGGTTGATATCGCTTGCTTTTTTGGCTCTTTTGCTCCATAATAGATTGGAAAGGAGGTGGTAGCCATGAATAGTTGGCCCCAAGAGGGGGGCCAGGGGCTGGTCGAATATGCATTGGTTCTCATTTTAGTTGCAGTCATTGTTGTAATTATTCTAGCCCTGCTTGGCCCTGCTGTCGGAAATATGTTTAGCCAAGTTATTCCTTTGATCTAGCAGAGAACCGGCGCGGTGAAATCCCCGCCGGTTCTCTGCTTCGTATTCGTCAGTGCGGGTTAAGGACGAAGTTCCCTTACCCGCACTGACGCAAAATTTGACTTTTTATTCTCTTTCGATTAACCTTGGAGTAGGAGGCGGCCAATGACTCTGCTAGATATGCAAATCCTGGTTTTGGTGGCATCTGAATTTGAAGATCTGGAATTTTGGGTGCCGGTCATGCGTTTGCGTGAAGAAGGTGCCCGTGTTGTGATTGCTGGCGCCAATGCCCATGAGACCTTTCGCGGAAAATTGGGGTTGCCGGCAACCAGTGATATCTCATTTGACGATGTGGTCGTCTCAGATTATTCGGCGTTGCTCATTCCAGGTGGCTGGGCTCCCGACAAATTGCGCCGTTATCCAGCCGTGAAGCGCATCGTCCGCGCCATCTCTGACCAGGGCAAGACGATCGGTATGATCTGCCACGCCGGCCTGGTAGGTATCAGCGCCGGGATTGTCGCCGGACACCAGGCCACCGGCAGCGAAGGCATTAAAGATGATCTCCTGAATGCCGGCGCGTCCTGGGTCGATGAGCCGGCAATCCGTTCTGGGAATCTCGTCTGGGGCAGGATTGTTGCCGACATCCCCTATTTCTGCCGCGAATTGGTCCAGGCATTAGCAGAACAGCGCATGCGAGGTTAACCCATTGGAGCCCATCGATTTTAGCCGGCACAAGAACTTCCCCGGCACGCAAGGCAACCAGTTCGATGCTGTCCTGCGCCGGTTTGACGATCTGCAGAATATTCCTGCACCTTTCTTTGCTCTGCTTCTATTGCTGCCGGCGCTCCTGCCTGCCTGGGGCAGCTGGATTTACCTGGGAATCTTATGGCTATTTTTTGTGGGAGATTGGCTGCTCCTCTGGCTCTTACCACAAAAAAAAATCTCCTTCGGCCCAGAAAAACCACCCACATTGTTATTAGCCATCTTTCGATCACTGGTTGCTTTCTTACCAATCCCGTTTTCTATTCCACTGCAAATTATCGGAACAGGCCTGGTTTTCTATGGATTCTGGATTGAGCCGCAACGGATTACAGTCACCCGCCAAAGCCTGGTAACATCGAAATTTCAACCCGGAAAATCTATCCGGGTCATGCACCTGGGTGACCTGCACCTAGAACGGATTACAAACCGCGAAAGGAAGCTGAACGACGCCATTCGCCAACTCGCCCCAGACTTGATCTTGTTTTCAGGAGATGTGTTGAATCTCTCGTACGTGGAGGATCCGCTTGCGATCCAACAGGCTCAAGAGATCATCCGCCAATGGCAGGCTCCTTTGGGTGTATTCGTCGTGAATGGCAGTGAAGCCGTGGATTTAGCTCACATATTCCCAAAATTGATCCAGGATCTTCCCGTGCGCTGGCTGAACAACCAGGCAATTCGCCTGACGCACGATCACCAAAGCCTTATTTTAACCGGCGTTTTTTGCAGCCATCGCCCGTTTCGGGATGCGCCTGCCTTGAACGCACTCATCCCTGAAACAATGGATGAGTTAAATATCTTGATCTACCATTCACCAGATTTAGCTCCCGAGGCCGCCCTCGCCGGCTATGATTTAATGCTCGCTGGTCATACCCACGGCGGCCAGGTATGTC